>NZ_JAAZQP010000002.1:0-663256 GCF_012275435.1 Rhizobium sp. SG741 | reverse complement strand
TCAGAGCAGTCGCAACCCGATACGACAAACGCGACGACAACTTCCTCGCATCCGTCCAGCTAGCCTCAATTCGAATTTGGCTCCGATCTTATGAGGCGGTCACCTAGTTCAATAGCGGCGTTACACGGAGTTGCCTATCAGCGCACCGACACCCGCGGTAACGGCCATCGCGATAGCACCCCAGAAAGCAACGCGGACTGTGGGTTTTACTATCTGGACGCCTCCAGCCCCAGCGCCAATGGCGCCCAGCAGCGCGAGAACGACAAGCGACACACCGAACACGGCGGGAACGAGTATATCCTTCGGGGCAAGCTATCCATTCGACGTCCTTTGCGCGGCTGCCGCCGCAGCTCACCGGCGTTTACTACCGCACCGCCGTTACGGCCTTGCGTCACGTTACTCCGTCCTACTGAAATGCATGGGCCGGCACACGGCAACAAGCTTTTTCGACCGACGGGACCGTTCCGACAGCTGACACTGTCCTCGGCCGTCCTGCGGGATAGTTCGGCGAGCAGAACATCGACGAGACGAACTGCACTCTCTTCCCATCCGGGGCGGATGATGGCCCCATCAATGTGCCACTTGTCGCCAAACCGACCGGCGGATCGCATGCGGATTTCTCCGGCAAAGTGCCGGCGGGATTTCTCCGCTCAGAGACACATAGTCTGGTGCGATCAGTCGGAAACCGATGGTAGCGATAAAGTGGATCACTCGCGGCTTGTGTCATGCTAAAAGATTCGCGCAGATCAATCGCCGACCGGATAACTTTACGATGCCCTTCGATACTTTGATCATTGCATCGTTCCCTGGAACAAGGCAGCATATTCTTCCTTGGCGCAGCAGCAGACCAATAGATTTTCGTATTTCTTCTAATCGCTACTTATTGCCGAGGGGTGCAGGGCAAAGGGGCTGACACCATAATGGTGACGCGTGCGCAGCAAATTGGCGTCGTTATCGGCCTGGCCTTCGTCACAGCATTGACGATCCTGCGGGCAAGCGATCCTCCGTTGCTAAGGCTCGCCCGCGATTTGACATTTGACCAGTATCAGCGCCTGGTGCCCCGGACCTTTGAGAACCAGCCTGTCCGGGTCATCGACATAGACGAAGCGTCACTGCGCGAGTTCGGTCAATGGCCTTGGCCGAGAAACCGGATTGCCGCTCTTGTGGACAGGCTTTCCGATATGGGCGCGTCGGCTATCGCTTTCGATATCCTCTTCGCCGAGCCCGACCGCCTGTCGCCTCGCAATGTCGTTCGCGATGTCACCGGCATTGATCCCTCACTGCTGGGCAAGCTACCGGACAACGATGAGATTTTTTCCCGATCGCTGTCGGGAAGGCCGATGGTGCTGGGTTTCGGCCTCTCCAACCAGGGAAACTATCTGCCATCGGTGAAGGCAGGCTTTGCCTATACCGGCGAAAGTCCATTCGGTGCGCCGCCCGCAATCAAGGCCGCGACGCCGCTGCAGCCGCAATTGGAAGCCAATGCCGCCGGACTCGGTCATATCAGCCTCAATCCGGGTGCATCATCGGCAGTGGTGCGCGCAGTTCCGCTTTTCCTCAGCGACGGCAAGCAGCTCTACCCCAATCTAGCGCTCGAAGCGCTCCGCGTCGCACAGGGGGCCTCCACCTACGTACTCGACGCCGCGCCGGACAGGCCGAATACATTGACCCGGGTCAAGATCGGGGATTTCGTGGTGCCGGTAACGGCGGCGGGAGAGCTGTGGCTCTATGTCAGCCCCGACACCACAAAGCGGTATATTTCGGCAAGCAAGGTACTCGCGACCGGAGACGCCTCCGCCGATATCAGAACCGCTATCGAAGGCAGTATCGTTTTCGTCGGAACCTCTGCTTCCGGGCTCCAGGATGTCCGCACGACGGCCCTTGGTGAAAACGTGCCGGGTGTCTCCATCCACGCGCAGATCGTCGAGCAGATCCTTTCAGGCCGCTTCCTTTCCCGGCCGGATTGGGCAGACGGGATGGAAATCCTGTCCATCGCCGTGTTGGGCGGCCTTCTGGTGATCCTCACCACCTTCGTCAATCCGGCCGTCGCACTTGCGTGCGGCCTGCTGATTACCTCTTTTGCCCTTGTGGCCTCCTGGCTTGCCTTCCTTTATGGGGGGCTTCTCTTCGACCCGCTGGCACCGATCGTCGCCGGATCGATCACGCATTTCGCTGCGACGGGATTCCGCTTTCTCGTGATCGATCGGGAACGGCGCGACGTGCGGCGAGCTTTCGGCCACTATCTCTCACCATCGCTGCTCCATCGCATCGAGCATACGCGCAATGCCCTGCGCCTTGGAGGAGACGAGCGCGAGCTGACCGTCATGTTCGTCGATGTGCGAAACTTCACCCAGATCAGCGAGGAGATGACACCGAGCGCCGTCGTCGCGTTTCTGAACACACTGCTCGATGCGCTGAGCCACCATGTCATCGTCAACGAAGGCACGCTCGACAAATTCATCGGAGACTCGATCATGGCCTTCTGGAACGCTCCCGTCGACGTCTCCGACCATGCCGGCAAGGCCGTACGTGCAGCCCTGGGCATGCGGGAAACGCTCGCCCGCCTCAACAACAGCGATGCATTCGGTTTCGGAGACGCGCGGCAGGTCGGAATAGGGATCGGCATACATACGGGGCTTGCATGCGTCGGCAATATGGGCGCCGAGACACGCTTCAACTACACCGCGGTCGGCGATGCCGTCAATATTGCCGCGCGTATCGAATCTACCTGCAAGGACATCAATTTCGACATTCTGGTATCCGAACCGACAGCACGCCTGCTGCCCGATTGCGCCCTGCTCGAGGCGGGAGCGCTGATGCTGAAGGGTAAGAGTATGCGAACCAAACTTTTTGCGGTGGTCGGTGATGCGCGCCTGGCAAAATCTGCTGATTTCGTCGAACTTGAGGCCATGCACAGGCGACTTGTCGCTGCCCTGCGAACACGGTCGACGAGCAGCCGCAAACTTGTCGGCGCCGCAAAACTCAAGGCGCAGGTCGTGACGACAGGACTGTTGCAGGAGTTTTACGGCCAGATTTCGCGCCGAGCCGGACACTTCGTCGACGAGCCCGCAGACAAGGCGGCCGATATTTAGCTGATTTGCAGCCGTCGTCCGCAATTCCGCCTGTGCTACCGACGGTGGTGCCCGCCGTCGTGATCGCCATGATCGCCGTCATGGCCATCGCTGTCTCGGTCGCCCGGATTGTGATCACCCCATCCGTGGTCGCCTCTGCCATGATGATGATCGTGATGATGATCGCCGTCATCGTCGTGCTTTTGCGGTTTGTCAGGCGTGCTTGGCGGATTTGGAACATTCGGCGTGCTGGGAGTTTCCTGCGGAGCAGCAGGCGCCTCGGTGCGTGGCGATTCCGGCGTACGGGATACGCTGGGCGTATCGGGCTGTGCCGGAGCAGGATTGTTTGCCGGAACGCTGCGTGGAGATACGCCGTTGGGCCGATCTTTCATCGCCGTCGACAGACCGCAGTTGCCGCCAAACCCCATTCGTCCCGAAAGTTGTTGATCCCCGGACAGAAACGGCAAAGCTCGCTGGTTGCCGAGCGTCTTGAGAATGTCGCGGTTGACCCGGCGGGGATCGCTTATCTGACCATTGCGTTTAGCGACAACGCAGTCGCATTGCTGCTTCAACTGCCTGCAGCCACCCGCGCCGCAAAACTGCGCGGCGCCATTCAGAAGAACGACCGCCGTCGTGCCGTTAGCCCCAACATAAAAATCAAATACCGTCCCGCGCACCCCGATCGTTCCGGCGGGCGTCACGATTTGATACGCCGAAGAGTTTGAATGTCCGCTCATCCAGCGAAAAGTGCCCTTTGCGGCATTTATGGTAAGTTTTTTGACTGAGCCCGAGTCATCGAAAACGAATTTGTCGATGATAACGGACGACCCCGCTCCGACAGCCAGTCTCGTGCCGTCTCGAAATGTGAACTGTCCAAGGCCCGAAAGGGAGGTACGAATTTGCTCGTCCCGGTGGACGGGGTCGTCGACCGCCAGCGGACCGCCTGCGCCCGTAACTTCGGTATTAATCAGCACAGCCTGGCCGACCTTCTCGGCGGCTTTCGAAGACAACGGTGCGAGCAGCATGACGCTCAGCACAACGGTCGCGGCGTGGCGCAGATACAACATCCCACCCTCCAGGCTTATCTATGTTTTAGCATAGGTAATTCCGGAATGCTCATCATCCTTTCTGAGTATAAAGGGCGTAGACTGAGTTATTGCCAGATCGGGTTTGGCCAAAAATCGCGTGTATTTCACCGCTGGTATTCTCACTGAATCTTCTCGACGAACGGTCTACACACCCTAGCCGATGGCGTGACATGCCAAAGTTCTTCAGCAACGCCCGTCTGAGGAGACCTGTACTTAGCGTTTTGTCAGAACAGGGCATCAAAATTCCGATGTACCGCTGATGACACTTTCTTCAATGATCCATATGCTCCCAGCGCCCTATAGGCCTTTCTTCGTTGAAGCAGATGTATCAAGCGAGAGTGCATGAGGGACCGATCTGCGAAAGCGATTTGCGCCGTCATGGAAATCGTCTCATGGATTGACCGGCACGGAAAGGATACGAGATGCGCGCGCCGTCAGGTTCTGTTACGGGGCTTTGTTCTGCCTCCGCCACCATGTTCGCGGTAGGGATGGCGTTCCTTGGCTACTGGGGTGTGTATGAGCCCGGGCACTGGCGCAGCTTCGACTATGTCGTCGTGATTTTGGCGCTCATCGGATTTGCAGCGCTTGGCTCGGTCCCTTGGATTGTCACGACCCCTGTTGCCGAAGAGGGCGAGGAGAAGGTCGTAGCCGCCAGGCGAGCGTTGGCGCTGGGAGTCGTCCTGATCTGGCTGTCCGTTCTCGTCGCGGTATTTGCCTAGTCCCGGTCGCTGGTGCACGGATCGGGGCTTAAGGGGAATGGCGACCTTTGAAACGGCTGATTATGCAATCGACCCTACGACGGACGGATTTCGGGCGCGCGCAGTCAAGCATTCGGTTGAGGGCGGCGCAGCCGATGGCGATTTCGGTCTGCTCACCAGTCAGCGACCGCGCCCGCAGACGGCAACCGATGACGGACTTGTATCGCCCTATTGCCGTCTCGGGCAGTCAACGTTTTCCTTAGCCGCGGGAACCCTGCCATTTCATCTGGCCGCCGCTGCTGATAGCAGCGATATGCCGGTCCCTTTGTCCAAGACGTCCATCGTCGATTGGTTGACCACGTTGGCGCGAGGCCGGAATGACGATGGCCGCCGCCCCGCTATCATCGATAATTGCGTCGTATGTCGGTTTTCCGTCATAGGCACCGTCGAACAGTAAATTGTCCGATCGGATTGCCAATCTGATCGAGTAGTGGCTCAACTTGAGAAACGTCACGCAATAATATTGATCTATTTCATAGTAAAAAATTCGAATTATTCCTAATTATATAATAAATTCAATATGTGCTATCATTTTAACCATCGAAAATTGCAATAAAATTGCACTGATGCGGCTCAAGCGGCTATCTAAATTAAGTCAAATCCAGACAAATAAATGGACAGATTGCAAACTTTTAGAATTCCCGGATAACGACACATTCCTTAAATATTAGTAAATTATAATCGGAAATTGAGACAATAATTTCCCGCCACGGATACATATAGGTGAAGACTATCAAGTCTTTTTTCCTGTGATCTCTGGTCGATAGTTAAGTTTGTTGGGAGGGTTTGATGAACATCGCGTTCAAATCTACGACTTTGTCTCTGGAAAATACAGAAACACGCACAATTCTTGTTGCAGGAGGCGCAGGGTTTCTTGGTTCGCACCTTTGCGACCAACTATTACATGCCGGTCACAAAGTCATTTGTGTAGATAATTTCTCGACCGGACGGATGGAAAATTTATGGCATCTGCTGCGCTTCGACACGTTTAGCTTCATCCGCCACGACATCATCTCGTCGTTCGATGTGCCGGTGGACGAGATCTACAATCTAGCCTGCCCGGCCTCGCCGCCGCACTATCAGGCAGACCCGATCCATACCATGAAAACATGCGTTTTCGGATCGCTGAATCTTCTGGAGCTCGCCGCGCGTCATCAAGCGCGGATATTCCAGGCTTCCACTTCGGAAGTCTATGGAGATCCGCAGGTGCACCCGCAACCGGAGAGTTACTGGGGTAACGTCAATTCCTTCGGTCCACGCTCCTGCTATGACGAAGGCAAGCGTTCTGCAGAGACGCTTTTCCGCGACTTTCACGTAAGGTATGGCGTCGATATCCGGATTGCGCGCATCTTCAATACCTATGGGCCGCGCATGCGCCCTGACGACGGCCGCGTTGTCTCCAATTTCATCGTCCAAGCCCTCAAGGGGCAGGATATTACCGTCTATGGCGACGGCTCGCAGACACGCTCCTTCTGCTACGTCGATGATCTGATCAAGGGCTTCGTCCGGTTGATGGGTGACCAGTCGGCTATTCATACCCCGGTCAATCTTGGCAATCCGGTCGAATTTACCGTGCGCGAGCTTGCCGAACAGATTGTCACGATGACGGGATCCTCGTCGAAAATTGTCTACAAGACACTGCCGATCGACGATCCCCGCCAGCGTCGCCCCGATATCACGGTTGCGAAACGGGAATTGGGCTGGGAGCCGTCGGTTGCGTTGACAGATGGCCTGAAGTCCACCGTTTCCTATTTCGAACGTCAACTGGTTCGGCCCAGCGGCGAGCTTGTCGAGGTTGCGTGATGTCCAGACGCAGAGTACTCGTTGTGGGTGGCGCCGGCTTCATCGGCAGCCACACCGCCAAGCTCCTGTACAAGCAAGGCTTCGAGCCGATTGTCTATGACAATCTTTCGACGGGCCATCTGTCGTCGGTGCGCTGGGGGCCTTTCATCGAGGGGGATATTCTCGACACGCAGTCTCTTGCCGAGACGATCGAGACCTATCGCCCTGTAGCGGTCATACATTTCGCTGCTTCGGCTTATGTCGGCGAGTCTGTCGAAAACCCGGCAAAATACTACGCTAACAACGTGAACGGCACGCATTCATTGCTGGAGGCCTGCCGGCGCGCGGGTGCGGACAAACTGATCTTTTCGTCGAGCTGCGCGGTCTACGGCACTCCTGATCATCTGCCGATCCGCGAATGCGAGACCAGGCGCCCGATAAATCCCTATGGCCGGACGAAGCTGATCGCGGAGCACATGCTCGCCGATTATTCGGCGGCTTATGGGCTGCACTATGTGGCGCTGCGCTACTTCAATGCTTCCGGAGCGGATCCGGAGCGGGAACTCGGTGAATGGCATGATCCGGAGACACATCTCATCCCCCGCGCACTGCTGGCGGCATCCGGCTCCATCGACGTTCTTGAAGTTTACGGTGATGACTATAACACGCCAGATGGCACATGCATCCGCGATTACATTCATGTCGTAGATCTTGCGCGGGCCCATGTGCTGGCGGTTGAATATCTGCTGGCCGGCGGCGCCGACCTTGCCGTTAATCTGGGCACCGGACACGGAACCTCCATCAAGGAAATTGTGAATGCGATCGGACGCGTTTGCGGGTACCCGGTCCCTGTCGCAATGCGTGCCCGTCGGGCAGGCGATCCACCCGCACTTTATGCAGCTTCGGACCTTGCCGCCGAGAAGCTCGGCTTCCGGGCTCTCTATTCGGATATAGAGACGATCATTCGAACTGCTGCCCCCTTCTTCGGACTGGAGGTGCGGCAATGAACCCTTACAAAACACAGGTTCAAGCCCCGCAGGACGAACCCTTGATGACACCGATCCTGCAAGGCTATCGACGCGCCGAATATTTGGTCGGCGCCGCATTATGGGCTGCTGCGCTCGTCTATTTCTGGCGTTGGTGGTTCGAACCAGCACATTATGTGGACCTCTCCGGCTCCATTCTGGTGACCCTGGTGTTGGCTTGGGTCACAATCATTCCCGCCTATTTTATCGTGGTATTCTATCGTGCCCGGAAGCCACACGGGCGCTTGCGCCTGCCCGCTGGCAGCCGCGTCGCCATGGTGGTGACGAAGGCACCATCGGAGCCTTTTGCCGTGGTGGCGCGGACTTTGCGCGCCATGCTGGAGCAAGAGGTGCCGCACGACACCTGGCTTGCCGACGAAGATCCTTCGCCCGCGACGCTCGATTGGTGCCATAGGCATGGCGTTCATGTTTCCACCCGCAAGGGGCGTGAAGATTATCACCGTCAGACATGGCCGCGGCGCACCCGATGCAAGGAAGGCAACCTCGCCTTCTTCTACGATCATTACGGTTATGAAGGCTATGACTTCGTCGTCCAGCTCGATGCCGATCATGTGCCCGAACAAGGGTATCTTTTCCAGATGCTGCGCCCGTTCGCCGATCCGGCGGTCGGCTATGTGTCCGCGCCCAGCATTTGCGATTACAACGCACGGGAAAGCTGGTCGGCGCGTGGGCGCCTCTACGCGGAAGCCAGTATGCATGGATCGCTCCAGGCTGGTTTCAATGGCGGGCTCTCGCCGCTATGCATCGGCTCGCACTATGCCATTCGCACCGTCGCCCTGCAGAACATCGGCGGCCTTGGCCCTGAACTGGCCGAGGATCATTCGACCACGCTGATGATGAATGCCCACGGCTGGCGCGGCGTTCATGCGCTCGATGCCATAGCCCATGGCGACGGTCCGCGCACCTTCGCCGATCTCATTACGCAAGAGTTCCAATGGTCGCGCAGCCTGATGATGATCTTGCTGCAATATTCGCCGAAGCTGATCGGACGACTGCCGCTGCGCCTCAAGGCCCAGTTCCTGTTTTCCCAGCTCTGGTATTCTCTTTTTTCGCTGTTCATGGGGCTGATGTTTATCCTGCCCGTGATTGCGCTTTTCCGCGGAAGGAGTTTCGTTGACGTCTCCTACCCCGGTTTTCTGCTGCACTTCGTACCGCAGTCGGTCCTGCTGATCCTGTTCGCCTATCGCTGGCGCAGCACCGGCACGTTCAGGCCGGTGGACGCCAAGATCCTCAGCTGGGAAATGACGCTGTTTCTGTTCGCCCGCTGGCCGTGGGCGCTCGCCGGAGGCCTGGCAGCCGTTCGCGACTGGGCAACGGGATCTTTCGTGGATTTTCGCGTCACGCCGAAGGGCACGTCCGAAGTTGATCCGCTGCCTCTGCGAATCCTGGCGGCTTACGGTCTGCTGTCGCTGATTTCCATCCTCCCGGTACTATCCGTCGCTACAGCGGAAGAAACCGGCGGCTTTTACATCTTCGCCACGCTGAATGCCGCCATCTACACGCTGCTCCTGCTCGTCATCATCCTACAGCACACGCGCGAAAACACCGTGTGCGTGAGCAGGCGTTTCTATCGTCCGGTGCTCGCCAGCAGTCTGCTCGCCCTGATCGCCTTGCCATGTGTGGGCACCATCGAACATGGCCATGACGGCATCCGGTCGCTGGCCTGGAATACGGACGGCTACATGCTGTTCGAAGATCGCTTCTCAGTAGCGGGCGCCGGAATCGGCGGACGCGGATTGCACAGGCTGACGTTCAATCCGCGCTGGCGGCTGAGCGACACCGACAACAACGGTTCATGACAAGAAGGACGCCACTGGCGCGAACTCAGATGAAAATAGCTGTTATTGGAACTGGATATGTAGGCTTGGTCAGCGGCACATGCTTTGCCGAATGGGGCAACAATGTCGTCTGCATGGACAAGAACGCTCAAAAGATTGCCGGCCTCCGACAAGGCAGGATGCCGATCTATGAGCCCGGCCTCGACGACCTGGTCAAACGAAACTACGCCGCGGGACGGCTGGACTTCACCTGCGACCTGGCCGAAGCAGTCAAAGGAGCCGCCATCGTCTTCATAGCCGTCGGCACGCCGACACGCGCCGGTCACGAGGATGCCGACCTTTCCTTCGTCTATATGGCAGCGCGCGAGCTCGCGTCGCTCATTGCCGACGACACGGTTGTGGTGGTGAAATCGACGGTGCCTGTCGGAACCGGGGATGTGGTGCAGAGGATCATCGGCTCGGTCCGCAAGGCCGACACCTTCTCCATTGCCTCCAATCCGGAATTCCTGCGCGAAGGCGTCGCCGTCAGTGATTTCCTCGCACCGGATCGCGTCGTCATTGGTGTCGAAGACGAGCGGGCAGGCAAGCGCCTCATCGAACTGTATGAGAGCATGGTCACGCTACAGAATACGCCCGTTATCATCACCATGCGGCGCACTGCCGAACTGATCAAATATGCCGCGAACGCATTTCTGGCCACCAAGATCACTTTCATCAACGAGCTGGCCGATCTGTGCGAACAGGTGGGCAGCAATGTGAGCGACCTGGCGCTCGGCATGGGGCTCGACAAACGCATTGGCGCGAGCTTCCTCACAGCCGGGCCCGGCTATGGTGGCTCCTGCTTTCCGAAGGATACCCTGGCGCTTCTGCGGACGGCGGAGGATTACGGGGTAACACTTGGTATCGTAGAGGAAACCGTTGCTGCCAATGACGCACGCAAGCGGCGCATGGCGCTAAAGGTAGCAGAGGCATTTGGCGGAGACATAGACGGTCTGACCATCGCTGTCCTTGGCCTCACCTTCAAACCCGACACCGACGACATGCGTGATGCACCTTCGGTGCCGCTCATCGAAGCGCTGCAGCGTATGGGAGGCCGCATCCGGGCTTACGATCCCGTCGGCATCGAGAATGCTGCAAAGGTTCTCGACGGAGTCGACTTCTTTGAAGATCCCTATGAATGCGCATGGAATGCCGATGCTGCCGTCATCGTGACGGAGTGGGAGACCATCAAGAAAATCGACCTGGTTCAGCTCAAACATCACCTGCGCCAGCCGGTCCTCATAGACCTGAGAAACGCCTTGGACGCGGACGCCGCCGAAGAACTCGGATTTCACATTTCGGCCGTGGGCCGGCCTGCCAGTACCGACGGCAGCCTACAGGAAATCGTCAAGCGACGAGACAGACAGCAGGCAGTCAAAACAGAAACGGTAGAGCTCGTCTCAATTGCAATGCGGGGGAAATAAGATGAAGCCATCAAACAAAAAGATCACCTTTGCCCGTGTAACAGCGACGGCATTCGCTATCGCCATGGGAATTGCAGGGTGGAGCAATGCTACCGCCGCCGTGGCAGGCACAAAACTGCCTGAAGGTACAAGGCTCATGACGGCGTTCGAACTCTACACGCTCTATCGTGACAAAACCTGGCAGTGGCCCGATGGCGCCGGGCGAATGCAGAATACCGATCGCCGGTTTTCCGCCTGGGTCGACGGAACAGGAGGCCAATCCTGGGCTGAAGGTCGGTGGATCGTGACGGATACAGGCCTCTTGTGCTTCGAGGCGGCCTGGCATGCGACAAACGGCAAGTTTCCAGCCAAAACCTGCTTCATTCATCGAATTCAGGATGGGACTATCTACCAGAAGCGTGAGGCGGGCGGAGCCTGGTACGTGTTTCGCCATGCTGTAGCCAAACAAACCGATGAGGCGGCGAAATTAATCGCCGACGATCTGGTCTCGCAGCGACTAGAGGTGGTGAAAGCCACCTTAGACGCGCACAAGACCGAATAAGGAGGAGTCAATCCAATGAGAACCCTAACCAAACTAACGGCAGCTATGCTTGGCACCGTCGCGCTCTGCGGCGTGGTCTACGCGGCCGGCGATGTTCTTGACGCACGGGCCGAGAGCCTGTTCCACGACAAGAGGCCGATCATCACACCGCAATCGCTTGCTTCCGGTGCCTATGACCCAAATGGGGACTTTACCAATGACCCCGACCCCAAGATCGAGCATCTCTTCCTCCCTTGGGAGGATGTCGATCTCTCAACCCTGAGCACGGCAAATGACTATGCACGCAAGCGCGGCCGTTCATTGCTGATTACGGTTGAGCCCTGGTCCTGGGCCCGCGACTGGCGCGTGGCACCGGACGATCTTCTCAACGGAATTCTGGCGGGTCGCTACGATGCCAACATGGCAGCGATATGCTCCACGGCAGCCAAGCTCGACAGGCCCGTCACCATCCGCTGGGCTCAGGAAATGGATGAAAAGAACGGGCAATTCACCTGGGCCTACTGGAAGCCGGACGGCTATATAAAAGCATATCGGCACGCCATCACCGTATGCCGCCAATATCTTCCGTCTGCCAAGTACATGTGGTCGCCAATGGGAAAAGAGGGGCTCGAAGCCTACTATCCCGGCAATCAATATGTTGATGTCATCGGGCTTTCGGTGTTCGGCTACCAACCGTTCGATCAACGCAAGCTCGGACGGGATTCGACGTTCGTGGAAGCAACCAAGCCCGGCTACAACCGCGTCAAGGCCTTCAAGAAGCCGATCGTTATTGCCGAGTTGGGTTATCAGGGAAATGAGGCCTATGTTCACGCATGGGCTGAGGAAGCCGCCAAACCGCACGCCGAATTTCCCGACCTGACAGCAGTCGTCTATTTCAACGACCGTGAAGTCTATCCCTGGCCGGATGGCCTGGGTCGGCCGGACTGGCGCGTTGCCAGCCCTCTGTTGAACTGACTGCCGCGGCGAACAGTTGAAGGAGAAACAAAATGTTTTCGTTCCGTTTCGTCATCTTGAACGCCGCGATCTCGATGTTGTTGCTGACCGGCCCGGCAAACGCCGCAACACAACATCAAATCGATAGACTGACCGCACGCGCGGCCAGTCAAGCAGATCCGATGAGCGCCGCCGCTCTAAAAAGACTCTATTCGGGGCGCTCCTGGATCTGGAAGGATGGTGCAGGGTTCTTCTCTCGTAACCACAACCATTTTACCGCCTGGTCGCACAAGGGTTCCCAAAAATCCTATGCAAAAGGCACCTGGTATGTGACCGATCGCGGCAAGCTCTGCATGAGTGCCTTATGGTACAGCGGAAAAACTGCTGCACGCAATGTTTCCTGCTTTCTGCATCGTGAGAAAGCCGGGATAATCTATCAGAAACGAGCGTCAGGCGGAAAATGGTATGTGTTCCGTCATAATCCAATCAAGCATGACGACGAGGTTCTGAAACTGCGACGGGGCGATAATGTCCGCAAACATCTGCCCGGTTGAAGTTGAATACTCAAATAGGGGCCATCGCTAGGATAGATGGACAGCCTGCTCGCTATCAGTTCTGTCCGAGTACCATCCGAGAAGCAACCCCTATTCTCTTTCGAGAGCAGTCTGCGGGAGCGCTGGGCTTACCTCAAAAAGCACTGCGATTGTGACAATGCGATGTTCTGCCGAAGCCGCTAGGCGTGCAAACATACGGCGCACCCTTAAAGTATTCCTCGGAAGAAATTTTGGTCGTCTTTGCCAGTGAACTTCCACTATAGAAGACGACATTATTCTTTTCGTATTTCTTCATATACAGTTGAATGGTCTTCTGCTTTGCATGCGCAAGTTCAGACGCGTTCGCATTGGCAGACAGAGCTAACGGGAAGGCAATCAGAAAAATTGCTGATATGGAACGTTTAATCCAATGACGATTGCGGCGTGCATTACAGAAATTTCGATTGGAATTCATAAGCTCCCCCTCGGTTAATCGCTTTTCTTCACCAATCCTGACAAAAATCATTGATGCGAACGCCATAAATACCCTGAACAAATTAATGAATTCGCCTGATTTCTTGTGTAGGCCTCAAGCTGGAAGCAATCGCAGCCGCCTGCCTCGACAGTTGCCGCGACTTCCACTGCAGTGACAGCTTTGGCATCTGTGACGACCACCAGCGCGCCTTCATCGGCCCGCCGGCGGGGAAATCGCCGACCCGATGCCACCGCCCCACTGGTCCTTACAGCAAGTTTTTCGATAAATCTCCTCATTTTCTCCGCTTCTCGAAAGTCTTGCACAGCGGGCGAACCGGCCAAACGCGGAAACGTTCAGCATGCTCAGCCGAGAGTTCGCCACAAGGGGCGGCCTGAATGAGCAGGTTCTGTCGGATCTCGAGACGAAAGCCAGAGATCGCCGCAACGCCGATATCGAGCTCCCAACACTCGGACAGCATCCCCTCTGCCATCCGTAAAATGCAGTCATCGCGGCTGGATCGGCCGTTCTTGATGAGGTAAGCAGGACCATCAAATTAGCGATTGAATTCGTCAGTTTGATAGAAGCAAGACACCTCCAGGCGGATTTCACGCTTGCCGTGTAAATCAAAATGATCTGAAAATGAAGTATGATCCGTTAGACCACGTTGCGGCACATTTTTTGCGGGATTTACAACCTAGACGGGTTGCCTCTCGCAACGAACGCGACCTGTTGCGGCTGATCTGGAAATCTCCCGGGATTGAGCGTTCTGACCTGACCGAACCGCTCGACCTTACCCAGCAATCTCTGCACAGGATTGTCGCGCGGCTTCACGACCGAGGAATGATTGCTTTTTCCCCGTCAGAGAACCGACGCCCTGGACCACCCAGTCCGGAGCTAAGCCTGCAAAAGGATTGGTGTTTGACGCTCGGCATCTCCATAAATGTCGGTTCGATCGGCCTCTGCCTCATGGGATTCGGAGAGCCTTTGGAGAACACGGAAATTCCACAGGCTGGATCCTCGCTGTCCGAGGAGATGGACCGAATAGGCGCGGCGGTCAAAGACATTCTCGCCCGCCGAAGCGCCAATCGGCGGGATGTCCTCGGCGTCGGTCTTGCCGTCGCCGGTCACCGTATGCTGGAGTCGGCGTTTAATTGCCCCCTGCCGCTCGCCCATTGGTCACTGATCGACCTGGCTCCTTTGCTTGGAGCAAAACTCGGCTTGCCGATCTGGGCGGACAATGTCGCCAGAACAGCAGCTTTAGCGGAGGCAATCTTCGGTGTCGGCCGTGAGGTCGCGGATTTCGCTTATATTGCCCATCTTCATGGCTACGGCGGCGGCCTGGTTTCCGGAGGCATGCCATTTCGCGGCAGTTTCGGAAACGCGGGCGAATTTTCCGTTCTCTTTGGGCAGCACGACTACGAGGAGCGTCCTGCTCCTAGCCTTTTGCTTCGGCATCTTCACGCCAACGGCCGCCCGGACTTGACGCTGAAGGACTTGAAAAGCGAAGATTTGGCGCAATGGCAGGGTGTTGCGGAGTGGGTCGACCGCGTCGCACCGGCGCATAATCGCACCGTCAACGCGCTCTGCGCGGTATTTGACCCCGCCTTGATCGTCCTTGGCGGTGAACTCCCGCATTCACTGGCAAGAATGCTTATCGAACGGACTGAATTTAATAATCTACCTCGGCATGGCGCCTTACGCGACGTCCCCAAGCTTGCCGTGGCGGAGGTAATTGATGCCCCTGGCGCAATCGGAGCGGCCTTGATCCCTCTATTCGAGACCGTCTTGTGATAGGCAAGCATCGTCTTCCAGGTATCCACGCCGGAAATCGCCAGTTGTAGCAGCGCAAGAAATGATGAGTATTTAATTTTTCTAATTTAAAGAATAGGCGACAAAGGCAACAAGATTTGATAGATTTACGATAGCCGGTTGCGGTTTGGCGTGTAGATAAAAATTTGCCGGGCGTCTTTGCACCGCTAGCCGGATTATGGCGTAGGAGGAGAGACGCTATGGCGACATTCCATGTCATGGCCGGTGCGAGCGGTGAATTTACGCGCCCGGAAGTCCGGAAGATAGGTGTCGCGGATCTTGTCGATGCGCTGAAGTCGGGGCTTAATGACTTTGGAGAGAAGCCATCTCATTACGTTTTTCTCTGTCTTATGTATCCGATCGCGGGCATTTTTCTGGCCATGTGGAGTTCCGGCGCTGACCTGCTGCCGCTGCTTTATCCCTTGATATCAGGCTTTGCGCTCATTGGTCCGATTGCGGCCCTCGGCCTTTATGAAATCAGTCGACGCCGCGAGCAGGGATTGGATAGCTCATGGCATCACGCCCTGGAGGTCCGTCACTCGCCGGCGCTGCCGTCGATCATTGCGGTAGGCCTCATGCTGTTGGCGCTTTTCGTCGCCTGGCTGATTATCGCACAGCGCATCTACACCATGACCTTCGACGAGGCAGGCCTCACCTCGATCTCGACCTTCCTGTCAGACGTGCTGACGACCCCGCGAGGCCTCTCACTTATGCTTTGGGGAAATCTGGCCGGTTTCATTTTCGCAATAATAGTGCTGGCGACGACGGTAGTGACCTTCCCGCTGATGCTGGATCGGGATGTCGGCGCAATTGCAGCCGTGGACGCGAGCATACGCGCTACGCTTAGCAATCCAGGACCAGTTGCACTTTGGGGGTTGATTGTCGCGGCGCTGCTCGTCGTCGGCACTATCCCGATTTTTGCCGGCCTTGCGGTCGTCATGCCAATCCTCGGGCATTCGACCTGGCACCTGTATCGAAAATTGATTGCACCCGTCTATCCGAACCGCATGCCTTGAATTCACAAAGGAAATTTACCCAGAGATCATCGTCCGAGCCGTTGCGATCTGCATGATGGGAGTCGTGTTGGTTGGGTTAGCGATGAAGAGAATGAGGATTGCCATGTCTTACCGTTTTCTTCCGATCTGTCTGCTTTTCGCCATTGCCATCCCGCTTGACGCTACGGCGCAGGAGGGCGACGCTACCGCAGGGGCCACCGTTTTCAAGAAATGCGCCATTTGCCATATAGCCGAAACCGACCAGAACAAGGTCGGCCCTTCGCTGAACGGTCTGTTCGGCAGAACCGCTGGAACACATCCAAATTTCGCCTATTCGCCGGCGATGCAGGAGGCGGGCAAGGCCGGCCTCGTATGGAACGAGACGTCGCTCCGCGATTATTTGCACGACCCCAAGGCGAAAGTGAAGGGCACGAAAATGACTTTCGTCGGGCTGAAGGACGATACCGAGATTACCAATCTGATCGCCTATCTGAAGCAGTACTCCAAATAGCGAAATGCCAAGCGTGGACGAGCTGTTTCCCGCGTTGCCGGTTGGATCGGGGGGCTCGGCTCAGCAACCTGACGCCGCCGATCCGTTCCCGCGGCGCCGATATGCCCCGGGCGTTTTGCCGGGATGAACCGCTGCCGTTACCGCAATTGCTCGCCTGACTTGTTCATGAGATAATACTAAAACGCTTCGCGATGGGATTGTGGAAATATTCGCTGCCGGGTCACGGAGGAGACGATGGCTGTCGTAGTGATTCTCGTTCTGCTGGTGGTGGGATCGATTGCGTTCCATCTGCTTAGCCCATGGTGGTGGACGCCGATCGCGTCGAACTGGAGCTACATCGACAATACGATTGTCATCACGTTCTGGATCACCGGCTTTGTTTTCACGGCTGTCGTGTTGTTCATAGCCTATTGCGTCCTCCGCTTCAGACACCGCGCCGGAAATCAGGCGGCATACCAGCCCGAAAACAAGCGGTTGGAATGGTGGCTCGCGGCGGGGACTGCGATCGGGGTGGCTGCAATGCTCGCGCCGGGGCTCTTCGTGTGGAAACAGTTCGTTACGGTCCCGGCCGATGCCAGCGAGGTTGAAGTCGTCGCTCAGCAATGGCAATGGAGCTTCCGGCTGCCGGGCGCCGACGGGCGGCTCGGTCGGGCGGACACGCGCGATGTGACCCCGGACAATCCGCTCGGCTTGAACAAGAGCGATCCCGCCGGAATGGACGACGTCATCGTCGAAGGCGGTGAACTGCATTTGCCCGCAGACAAGCCGGTAAAAATGCTTCTGCGCTCGATCGACGTCGTGCACGATTTCTACGTGCCGGAATTCCGGGCCAAGATGGACATGATCCCTGGTACGGTCACCTATTATTGGTTCACGCCGACACGGACAGGAACATTCGAGGTTCTCTGTGCAGAATTGTGCGGCGTCGGTCATCCGCAGATGCGCGGCACCGTTATCGTCGATACCGAGACCGCCTATCAAGCCTGGCTGCAGCAGCAACCGACTTTCTCGAAATCACTGGCGTCGGCGGAAAAGTCGGCGGCCAAATAAATGCCATGCGTACTTGAGGGGAAAAGCCGCATCGGAGGGAACAGGGAGGATGGAATATGGTCGACATTGGATCCGGCGCTGGGCAGGTCATCCAGCCCGCTGAAGTCGAGGACGTGGAGCTTTATCATCCGAAAAGCTGGTGGACGAAATATGTCTTCAGCCAAGATGCCAAGATCATCGCCATTCAGTATTCCTTGACCGCTATCTCGATCGGCATGGTGGCGTTGGTGCTGTCCTGGCTGATGCGGCTGCAACTCGGGTTTCCCGGCTACTTTTCGTTTATCGACGCGGAACATTATTATCAGTTCATCACCATGCACGGCATGATCATGGTGATCTACCTGCTGACGGCACTGTTCCTCGGCGGTTTCGGCAACTATCTCATCCCCTTGATGCTCGGCGCCCGCGACATGGTGTTCCCCTATGCGAACATGCTGAGCTATTGGCTCTATCTGCTCGCAGTCATCGTCCTGGTCGTCGGCTTCTTTGCGCCCGGCGGGCCGACGGGCGCCGGCTGGACGCTGTATCCGCCGCAGGCTCTTTTATCGGGGACGCCGGGAGGGCGTGATTGGGGCATCATCCTGATGCTGTCATCGCTGATCCTGTTCATCATCGGCTTCACCATGGGTGGGCTGAATTATGTCGTCACCGTGCTGCAAGGACGCACCCGGGGCATGACGCTGATGAGAATGCCATTGACAGTATGGGGTATATTCACTGCGACCGTCATGGCGCTGCTTGCCTTCCCGGCCCTCTTCGTCGCCGCTGTCATGATGTTGTTCGACCGGTTGCTGGGTACCAGTTTCTTCATGCCCGCCATCGTCGAGATGGGCGAACAGTTGAAGCAAGGGGGCGGCAGTCCCATCCTGTTCCAACATCTGTTCTGGTTCTTCGGCCACCCTGAAGTCTATATCGTCGCACTTCCTGCCTTTGGCATCGTCTCGGATCTGATCAGCACCCATGCGCGCAAGAACATCTTCGGCTACCGGATGATGGTCTGGGCGATCGTCATCATCGCAGCACTAAGCTTCGTCGTATGGGCACATCATATGTATGTGAGCGGCATGAATCCGAACTTCGGGTTCTTTTTCGCGACCACGACGTTGATCATTGCCATCCCGACGGCGCTCAAGGTCTACAACTGGGTGCTGACGCTTTGGCGCGGCGATATCCATCTGACATTGCCGATGCTGTTTGCCCTGGCCTTCATCGTCACATTCATCAATGGCGGATTGACCGGTCTATTTCTCGGCAATGTCGTTGTGGACGTGCCGCTTTCGGATACCATGTTCGTCGTTGCCCATTTCCATATGGTGATGGGGGTCGCACCGATCCTGGTGATCTTCGGCGCAATCCACCATTGGTATCCGAAAGTCACGGGTCGCATGCTGAACGTGGTGATGGGTCATATCCACTTCTGGATCACCTTTCTCGGCGCCTATGCGATCTTCTTCCCGATGCACTATCTCGGCCTGATGGGCGTGCCGCGCCGCTATTACGAGCTGGGCGAAACTGCTTTCATTCCACCATCGGCGCACACGCTGAACATGTTCATCACCGTCGCCGCGCTGGTCGTCGGCGCCGCTCAAATTCTGTTCCTGTTCAACCTCGCCTGGAGCCTTCGCTGGGGCAGGCCAGCGGGCGGCAACCCGTGGCGGGCAACGACATTGGAATGGCAAACGCCGCAAACGCCGCCGGTTCACGGAAATTGGGGCAAGGAGCTGCCCATCGTCTATCGTTGGCCATATGATTATAGCGTTCCCGGAGCGGACCAGGACTTCCTGCCGCAAAACCAGCCGGCTTTGGGCGAGCCGTCCGAGAGAGTGTCGCCATGAGCGCCATTCTCATTTTTCTGGCCGGGGTCGCCGGCATCATTGCCTGGTGGATGGCAAGGCAGCGGCTGACCTCCAAGCCCTGGCTGGAAGTGGGTCTGGCAGGCGATGCGCCGGAGATGCAGGGATCATCGGCGACAATAGCGAAACTCGGGCTCGGCATTTTTCTTGCCGTCATCGGTGCGCTGTTCACGCTCCTTATCAGCGCCTATCTCAGCCGCATGGGCGGCGCCGACTGGTGGGCCATCCCGATCCCGCGGCTGCTATGGGTGAATACGGCGGCCCTCGCCGCCAGCAGCGTGGCGCTGCAATGGGCGAAAACCGAAGCCCGCCTTGATCGCGGCGAGATGCTGAACACAGCTCTTGCGGTGGCGTTCGTGCTGGCCGTTCTTTTTCTCGCCGGGCAGGTTTTGGCGTGGCGACAACTGGTGTCGGCAGGCTATCTGCTCGCCGACAACCCATCAAACAGCTTCTTCTACATGATCACCGGATTGCATGGTCTGCACATTCTGGGCGGGCTTTTCGTACTCGGACGGACCGTAATTCGCGCCCGGATCAGTCCTGTGCTGACTGGAGTTCGCCTGAGCGTGGATCTATGCGCCATCTATTGGCATTTCATGCTCGCTGTCTGGCTGATCCTTTTTGCGCTCTTTGCCGGCTGGGCGAATAGTTTCGTCGATCTCTGCCGTCAATTGGTCACCTGAGGAGTTTCGATGATGACCGAATCCATGGAAAGACCGGTAAGTGATCCGCATCTGCGGTCCGCGGGACTGCGAGGCGTTGCCGCTGATCTGTCATCGGACCAGCGGGCGTTCAAGAACGTCTCCTGGGGCAAGGCGATGATGTGGATCTTTCTCCTGAGCGACACCTTCATTTTCGGGTGTTTTCTGCTGGCCTACATGACGGCGCGCATGTCGACCACCGTTGCTTGGCCCAATCCGAGCGAGGTCTTCGCCCTGACGATCGGAGGCAAGGAAATTCCGCTGATCCTGATCGCCATCATGACTTTCGTCCTCATCAGCAGCAGCGGCACAATGGCCATGGCCGTCAACTTCGGATACCGCCACGATCGCCGCAAGACTGCCGCGCTGATGTTGGCGACGGCAGCCCTCGGCGCGACATTCGTCGGAATGCAGGCATTCGAATGGACCAAACTGATCAGGGAAGGCGTTCGTCCCTGGGAGAACCCTTGGGGGGCGGCGCAATTCGGGTCGTCCTTCTTCATGATCACGGGCTTTCACGGCACCCATGTTTCGATCGGGGTCCTGTTCCTCCTGATCATGGCACGCAAGGTGTGGCGGGGGGACTTCGATCAGGAAAGGCGGGGATTTTTCACCAGCCGGAAGGGTCATTACGAGATCGTGGAGATAACGGGGCTTTACTGGCACTTCGTGGATCTGGTCTGGGTATTCATCTTTGCATTCTTCTATCTGTGGTGAGGATGGCATCATGGCACAACAACAGGCGCATTCGGGACAACAGCATCCGATAAGACTTTATATGGTCGTTTGGGGGCTGCTTTTCGTCCTCAGCACCTTCTCCTACCTCGTCGACTACCTCGGCATCCAGAGCTATCTCAGATGGTCTCTGATCCTCCTTTTCATGGTCCTGAAGGCAGGGCTGATCGTTGCGATTTTTATGCACATGGCCTGGGAGCGGCTGGCGTTGATCTACGCCATCCTGCTCCCCCCGGTGCTCGTGCTTGTCTTCGCCGCATTGATGGTGTCGGAATCGCACTACACATTCCTCACCCGACTGGCCTTTCTTGGGGGCGGTCCGTAACATGACAGACGATCCAACACACCCGTGACTGCCCCTAAAAAACAGTCTTGAATCCGATTTGTTCAGCTTTGGAAATCCCCAGAGTCCCCATGACCTACGCGGCCACGTTGGACGCGGCCGACATCAAATCTTGCGCCGCCGGCACGCCGAACATCTGCCGACCGTTGTCGGCAACCTCCGTGAAGCACCACCTGACGACGCCATTGCGATCGAGCAGGAATTCGCCGACGAGCTGGCCTTCGCCGCCGGCGATCATCTGCCGGTCGTCCTCGGTGAATTCGTAGCCGTCGGCCTTGTCGAGATACTCGGTCGCAGCCATCACGCCCATCGGCTCGGGAAGTTCCTTCGGCATGTCGATCTTCATCGACGTCAGCACATCCATTCCCACCTTGTGCGGCCACGCGGTTTCAGATTCGGTGAATTCAACATTCGGCAGTCCGAATGCCCTGTGCGAGATACGGTCCGGATCGGATGCGGCCAACAGGTTGGGCAACGGATGATAGCGGAAATACAGACGTGCGCGCTCGATCGGCGTGTTGACAACGGTCAGGCTGTCGATGCCCAGCTCACGCAGGTCGCCGGCAAGGCTCGCCATGGACGTGATCTGGCGCCGGCAAAACGGGCAATGAAGCCCGCGAAACAGGCCGACCAGCACGGGCCTTTGCCCGCGAAACTCGTCGATTGAGACCTTCCCCTGGCGGGTAATTGCGTCAAGTACGACGTTGGGCGCGTGATCGCCCGGCTGCAGGGGCCTATCAGTGAAGCTGTCCGGCATGTCATCCTCCCTCTCCGAGCGCCGCCTGTTCAAATGATCTTGGAAACGGCGCTCCAGCTCTTCCAATCGAGGCGAAATCATTCGCCGCGGGTGATGCCGCCCGAACGCAATGGCTCTCGACGGCGGTCTTGAGCATGATGTCGAACTCTACGAAGCGGTTTCGCACGCCACCATGCGCTATTTCTTTCATTCCAGATCCGATGAGGATTTCGAGGTCCATTCGATCCCAAGGTCCCGTCGGCTCTAGTCGAGAAACGGCAACACGACCAACGCGCCCGGGTCGAGCTGATGTCGGCTGCACACCTCCTGCGCCAGGGCAAAATACCGCTCGGCCTCGGCCATGTCGTCGTGTTCGAGATTCAATGTCGCCAAGCCATCATAGCATGGAAACAACAGTTGCGGCTCGCCAATTTCACGAGCCAGGTCGAGGGCCTCCTCGTAATACCTGCGGGCTAGATCCGGCCGACCGTGGCATTGGTGGATTTGCCCGAGCACGATCAACGGCACGGCGAGATGGTCGCGCTGATCAAGAGCGCGGTCGATCTCGATCGCTTTCTCGGCTGCGGGGATGCCCTCCCCGGCGCAATTGTCGGTGAAGGTGCAGCAGGCAACGGCAAGATTGGCGAAGAGGCGGGCCTGGAAGCCGAGATCGCCAATGCGGATGGCGACCTCCAATCCGCGTCGGCACACGGCGATCGCTTGCTTGGGGTCCACGATCGTGTAGAGCACGCCGAGATTGGAATAGGCACGGCACGCGGCGCTCAGCAGACCTGCAGCCTCGGCAACCACAAGGCTTTTCTCGACGGCTGCCACGGCGTCGCGATGACGGCCAAGTCTGGCCAGCGCCACGCCTTTGGTGTTCAACGCCTCGGCACCGGCCCGTGCTGCCTCGAGGCCCACGGGGCTCGAGGCCTCTGCGGATACGGCGCCGAGGCAAATCAAGGCTTCGTCCGCCCACTGCGCCGCAACCGCCTGGTCTCCCATCCGGAAGGCGAGGTGGCCGCGCTCCTGCAGCAGATGCGCGCGCTCGATCGGCTCGTCGGTGCCGTCGAGCAGGCCGGCAGCCTCGGCGAACAAGGCATCCGCCAGGTCGCGTCGACCGGTGTCGAGGTTGAGACGTCCGAGCTTGCGCAAGATCCGGGCGGCAGCGGCCCGGTCACCGGCAGCACGATGGACGGCCAGCGCAAGGCCGTAGTGATCACGAGCAGCGTCGCGCTCGCCGTTGGGGCCGCAGAGATCGGCCAGCCGCTCGTCGAGCGCCGCTTGTTCGGGCATCCTCTCCGGTTGCTCGGGGAAGGCGGCGAGCGCCTGGCGATAGAGTCGCATCGCATCGTCATTCGCATAGATCTTGCGGGCCAAATCGCCGGCCGCCATCAGATACCCGGCGCCCTTGCGCGTTTGAGCGGCCTTGCAGAAATGATGGCCGAGCTGCGCCAGGTCTTCCAGCCGATCCGGTGCCCCACGATGTAGACGCTCCAGGCTGCTGGCGATGCGACCGTGGAGCTCCTTGCGGCGTTCGAGCAAGAGGTTGTGGTAGATGACATCGTGCAGCAGCGTCTGCGTGAAGCGATAGCCGGGCGACGATTGCGCCGAGGTCTCGGCTACCTCATCGATAATCTCGGCCTGACAAAGGAAATCGAGCCTGGTGTCGAGCGATGCCGGGTCCGCCGCGATGGCGCCGAGGAGCTTTTTGTCGAAGCGCGGGCCGATCGCCGACGCCTCCTGCGCCATCCGCCGCACCGCGGGCGGCAAGCGGTCCACGCGGGTCAGCAACATCGCCTGCAGGCTCATTGGGATCTCGTTGCCGATATCGGCGGCTGTCGCGCTCCAGCTTTTGCCATCGAAACGCAAGGCTTCGGTTTCGATCAATCCGCGGACGATTTCCTCGATGAACAGCGGGTTACCGCCAGCCCGATCGAGAATCCGCTTGCGCGTTGCGGCCGGGATGCCGTTCGCCCCACGGAAGAAGGCCTTCAGCAGTCCTTCGCCATCCTGATGGCGCAAGGGAGCAAGGCGCAGGAATGTCAGGCTGGTGCGGTTCGATTCAAGCCCGTCGCTTTCAAGCGTCGGCCGACAGGTCGTCAGCATCATCAGCCGGCTGCGTTCCAGCCGGTCGAGCATGAATCGCAACGCCACCAGCGATGCCGCGTCGGCCCAATGCATGTCCTCCACGATCAGCAGCAGCGGGCTGCGGGACAGGCGCCGCTCGAAAATCGTCCTTGTCGCATAGAGGATCTGCCGCCGCAGCTGTTCGGGTTCGACATGCTTGAGTGCGCCGCTCGGGTCGCCTAAGCCCAACACGTGGAAGAACAGGGGCGTCAGCCGGGCGACATCCTCCACGCCGAAGCCGAGTTCTCCAAGACCGGCCGCGAGCAGCTCTTCGGTTCTCGCCGCCGTGTCCCGTTCTGCAATGCCGTACGCGCTGCGCAGAACAGCGGCCAAGGCGCCATAGGATTGTTCGCCGAGGGGGGAGCAGGTCGCGCGCCGCACCACGACCGCCTGAAAGCGCTCGTCCTTTGCCGCCGCCTCGACGAAATCGTCGACAAGCCGCGATTTGCCGATACCGGCCTCACCGATCAAGCGGACGAGTTGGGCGTTGCCGTTGCACGCAAGATCGAGGCAGCCGAGCATCCGCGCGAGCTCCGTGTCCCGCCCGATCATCGGCGCCTGGAGGCCATAGCTCTCGAGGCCGCGTGCCGTGTTCGGCGCCTCCAGCGGTGCAAGCAGGCGGTGGACGAGCACGTTGCCGCTCTTGCCCCGCAGGACCTGAGACCCGAGGCTTTCGAATGCGAAGCCATGACGGGCGAGGCGGTGCGTCAAGGGGCCAACGAGGATTTCATCCGGTCCAGCCATGGATTGCAGTCGCTGGGCCGTGTTCACCGTATCGCCCGTCACGGAATAGGAACGGGCGTTGGCGGCGCCGAAGCCGCCGGTCACCACTGGCCCGGTGTTGATCCCCACATGCAGGCGCAACGGTACGCCGGCGCGAGACTGCCAGCGATCCCCGACGCGTCCCGCCCGCACGATCATGTCGAGGCCGGCGCGCAGCGCCCGTTCCGGATCGTCTTCATGAGCAACCGGCGCGCCGAACAGGGCAAGCAATGCATCGCCGACGAACTTGTCAACGAAGCCGCCGTAGCTTTCGACCGCCTCGGTCAGCTCGTCGAAGAGTTCGTTCTGCAGAGCTCGCATGACCTCGGGGTCGAGCTTCTCGCTCAGCGTGGTGAAACCGCAGAGATCCGCAAAGAGAACGGTGAGCGGGCGCCGGTCGGCTTCCGTGTCGGACGCCGCCGCCCGTTGCAGGGGGCCAACGGACGAGGTGGACGTTGTGACCTCGGCGGGAACCACGGATTGCGCGCGTGCGCCACCGGCAACGGCATTGCCGCATTTCGGGCAGAAGGCAAAGTCCGGCAGGCAGGCTTGGCCGCAGCTGGCGCAAGAGATCGGCTGCCTTGCCCCGCATTTCGGGCAAAACGCAAAGCCGCTCTCAATCGCAAAACCGCAGGCGGAGCAATCCATCGAAGCCAATCTCCCGAAGACCCATGGAGCGCCGGCTCAATTCCTCGGCGCTTCTGGCAGGCCTACGTCTGCATCGAGAATGAACCTCCAGCGTCGGGCTGGCAAGAATCCTGTGATGTTGTTGTGCGTGCGCGACCTGAAGGACATGATGGCCGAGCGCGGCATCGGCGTCGATCATTCGGATCCATCACTGGGTCGTGCACTTTGCATCCCTGCTGCGAATGTGCGGGGCGGTCATGGAGACGCGGTTGCAGAGGTGATCGCCAGTGAAGGCATGCCGACGAAGCTGACGTGTCACGGCATCTGGGACGAATATAGCTTGATGGCGCCGACAACCCATCTATATGCCCAGTATGAACAGGACGCCAAGGGCATCCGGCAACGTGCCGCTCGACATCTTGAGAGAGCTGCGTAAAGTCGGCAAAACTTGGCAAGCACTGCATTTGATGAAGTCCGGCAAGGCTCTGGCAAACAGATTGCCGCCGCCCGGTTCATAATAGGCTCCATGGAACTGGAGCGCCCAGAGGAGGAAGAATGCTCTCTCATCTCAATGACTCATCATTGTTCCGGCAAGCTGCCTTGGTCGGCGGCGAGTGGATCGAAGCCGATCCCTCCAATGCGATCAAGGTCGACAATCCTGCGACCGGCGAGATCATCGGCCTCGTTCCCAATCTGGGCGCCAACGAGACCAAGAAGGCGATTGCCGTGGCCGAGATCGCCCAGAAGGAATGGGCCGGCCGTACCGCCAAGGAACGCTCCGGCATCCTGCGCCGCTGGTTCGAGCTGATGATGGAAAACCAGGATGATCTCGGACGCATCCTGACAGCCGAACAAGGCAAGCCGCTCGCAGAGGCCAAGGGCGAGATCGCCTATGGGGCGAGCTTCATCGAATGGTTTGCCGAAGAGGCGCGCCGCGTCTATGGCGATATCATTCCCGGCCACCAGAAGGACAAGCGCATTCTTGTCATGAAGCAGCCGATCGGCGTCGTTGCCGCCATCACCCCCTGGAACTTCCCGAACGCCATGATCACCCGCAAGGCCGGTCCGGCCTTTGCCGCCGGCTGCGCCATGGTGCTGAAGCCGGCCTCGCAGACGCCGTTCTCGGCGATCGCCATCGCCATCCTTGCTGAGCGTGCCGGCCTGCCGAAGGGCCTCTTCAGCGTGCTCACGGGTTCGGCGCGTGCCATCGGCGCGGAGATGACTTCAAGCCCCGTTGTGCGCAAGCTGACCTTCACCGGCTCGACCGAAGTCGGTGCCGAGCTCTACAAGCAGAGCGCGCCGACCATCAAGAAACTCGGGCTGGAGTTGGGCGGCAACGCGCCTTTCATTGTCTTTGACGACGCCGATCTCGATGCCGCCGTCGAAGGCGCGCTGATTGCCAAGTTCCGCAACAATGGCCAGACCTGCGTTTGCGCCAACCGCCTCTATGTTCAGGACGGCGTCTACGACGCCTTTGCCGACAAGCTCTCGAAGGCCGTCGCCACGCTGAAGACCGGCAACGGTTTCGACGAAGGCATCAATCTCGGCCCGCTGATCGACGAGGCGGCTCTCACCAAGGTCGAGGAGCATGTCGCCGATGCGCTCGCCAAGGGCGGCCGCATCGTTGCCGGCGGCCATCGGCACCAGCTCGGCGGACGCTTCTATGAGGCGACCGTACTTGCCGACGTCACGCCGGCCATGGCCGTCGCGAAGGAAGAAACCTTCGGGCCGGTCGCTCCCCTCTTCCGCTTCAAGGACGAGGCCGATGTGATCACCCAGGCCAACGATACCGAGTTCGGTCTCGCCTCCTATTTCTACGCCAAGGACCTTGCCCGTGTCTTCCGGGTCGCCGAGGCACTGGAATACGGCATGGTCGGCGTCAATACCGGGCTGATCTCGACTGCCGAGGCCCCCTTCGGCGGCGTCAAGCTCTCCGGCCTGGGCCGCGAGGGCTCCCGCTACGGCATCGAGGAATTCATCGAAATCAAATATGTCTGCCTCGGCGGCATCGCCTGAATCTAAGGCTGGCTAATCTTCACCCGCAATACGGCTCGAAATAGCTTCCAACCGCCGGGATCGTGGCACTTTTGGATGCTTTTTCACAACGAACCGGGCTCGGTCCTTTTAGGGCAGGCTCGCCATTTTACTCGGGCACTGCTTGAGCCGCTCGACGAGCCAGCGGCCGGCAGGCCCTGGCGGTGCGGATGTCGGATAGACGGCAGACATCGGCAAGTTGAGACTGCCCTGCGGCACGTCCTCGATCGACAGCTCCACCAAACGGCCTTCGCGATATCGCGCTGAACGGTATGCAGCGGCATGCCGCCCCAACCCAGCCCATTGAGAAGAAAAGCGTTCTTGGCGAAAAGGTCGGCGAGGCGCCATGTCGCTGACGACATGACGCCGAACTCGCGACCCGCCGACAGCTCTGATCTATCGGTGAGAACGAGGTGGACGCATCGTCGATCCGAAGGATTTGGCCACTATCCGGGACGATGTGCCGGGTCGTTTCCGAAAAGGCAATCAGTCGTTAAACTTCTATGTAAATTATAAAACACTAATCAATGCGGGCATTCTATTTTGAGCGTGTCTGGCCGATACAAGTTCGGCGGCATCATGATTGTGCCTAGGCGCCCTTAAGCAGGGTTGCCTCAGTCGGCTGCACTTTTGACCGGATAATCTCAAAAGAGGTCCAGGTGTTTTCCATGCCTCTATCAGGCTATTTTCGCGCAGCCACAGCCGTGCGCGTGCACGACACTCTGTATATGTTCGTTGACGGAACCATTGTCGCTCGCGCGGACAATTGGCGACCGCTCGGCAAAACCCACGATAAGCGCCGTGCCTTCGGTCACTCCTCATATCGCGGCGAATTGGTACCGGTCTATGACTTGGCGGTCATGCTGGGCCGGGAGCCCTCGAACAGTTGTCAGATCGTCATCGTGAAAATGAAGGAAGGATATGTTGCGTTTGTGGTTGACGAATATATCGGAAGCATTTCGGCCGTCGACGACACCATCCGTCTTTCGCACCTCGACATTTTCCACCGCGTGCAAGAGGCGGCGTGAGGCCGCCTCGGCAACTACCGACGAGAAGGCGGCCGAGCGGTGGGCATCGGATAGCCGCGACTTGAGCGGAGATGAGCTTGGCTAGCGCCAGGCACCATCAATCGGGAGCTCTGGCAATCAGGAAGGGTCTGGCTTCGGGCAGACCCTTCCTGGCGTGTTATCCTCTGGGGCGGCGATAGGACGCGCCTATATGCCGATCCGGTAACCGGTCGCCTTCGCTAAAGAGTTTTCGCCGAAGCGCGCCTTCCGCATAGGCTGTCTTGTAGATGCCGCGATCCTGCAGGGCCGGCACGACGATATCGATGAAATCCTCGAAGCTTTCCGGCACTACGGTGCGGGTAAGATTGAAGCCATCGATTTCGCCCTCGTCGATCCATGCCGAGAGCTCGTCGGCGACCGTTGCGGCATCGCCGACAACAACCGGATAGCGACCACCGATGGCGAGCTCTTGCAGCAGCTGCCGCTTCGTCCAGCCGCGCTGCTGCGCGATTTGCGTAGCCGACTGACTGGCGTTGGACGCTCCGTAGGCGATGGTCTCATCAAGATCGTAGCGCGAGAAATCGATGCCCGTGCTCGCCGAAAAATGTGCAAGACCCGCCTCCGGATTGGCGTAGCGCAGATACTCGGCATGTTTTTCCTGCGCCGCGGCGGCAGAATGGTCGGTTACGACGGTCATGCCGAGAAATATCTTCACGTCGTCAGGCTTTCGTCCGGCAGCGGCGACCGCTTCGCGCAATGTGCGGGCGGTTGCGCGTGCCGCATTCTTGTCGGTCGCGGTGATGAAGATGCATTCGGCATGACGGGCGGCAAACTGCCGACCGCGACCGGAGGTACCGGCCTGATAGAGAACCGGGGTGCGCTGCACCGACGGCTCGGCGAGGTGATAGCCTTGTGAGCGATAGAATTGCCCTTGATGGTCTATCGGATGGACCTTTGTCGGGTCGGCATAGACACGCTTCTGCTTATCCGCCAGAACCGCATCATCCTCCCAGCTGCCCTCCCAGAGCTTGTAGAGGACGGTGAGATAGTCATCGGCGCGATCATAGCGGCTGTCATGCTCGACTTGGGCGTCCAGGCCCAGTCCTCGCGCTGCACTATCGAGATAGCCGGTAACGATATTCCAGCCTATGCGCCCATTCGTCAGGTGATCGAGCGTCGAAATGCGTCTGGCAAAGATATAGGGCGCATCGGCGCTGGCATTGACGGTAACGCCGAAACCGAGATGTTGCGTCACCGCCGCCATCGCGGAAACGAGCAACAATGGATCGTTGACCGGCAGCTGGATGGACTCGCGCAATGTCAGATCGACCGAGCTCTGGTAGACATCATAGACACCGAGTATGTCGGCAAGGAATATGCCGTCGAAGAGGCCGCGCTCCAAAGTGGCGGCGAGCGAGGTCCAGTAACTCAATGTCTTATAGCGATCGGATTGATCCCGTGGGTGAGCCCATAATCCGTGATTGATGTGACCAACGCAGTTCATGTTGAAGGTGTTGAGCAGGATCTGTTTTTTCTTGGTCACCATATTGTCCGTCATTCCGATCTGGATCGCCGCCTGGCGCGGGTCTCTTCTCGGCAATCGCTAGCGTCTTGAGGAGCGGCTCGCTTTATGTCTTGTTGGCTGGTGCCAATTGCCCGAGTTTGCCGGCAAGGAGAGCGTAGCATAAGTTTTGGCATCAACGGCTTTCGAATAAAGATATCCTTGCGCCAGCTTGCATCCCATCTCTTTCAACAGCGCAGCATCCACAGATGTCTCGACGCCTTCTGCGATCACATCGATATCCATACGTCGTGCGATACCGACCATTCCTTCGACGATTGCAGCAGCACCGTTGTCACTCTGCATTAGCTTGGTGAATGATCGATCGATCTTGATGATGTCAACCTTGACCTTCAACAGGTGTGAAAGCGCCGCATATCCCGTCCCGAAGTCGTCGAGAGCAATCTTGAAGCCTATCGCCCTCAGATCGATGATGGCGTTGCGAATAGATTCCGCCCTTTGTTCGAGATAGACGGTCTCCGTCACTTCGACGATTACTTTTTGCGGCTCAAGCCCGGCCCGATCAGCGAAACGCAATAGTCGTTCCTTGAGAACGCCTGCCTGAAAATCGGCCGCGGTTACGTTGATGGCAATGTGGCCGATGTCAATGCCTCCCCTGCGCCAGCCGACGAGATCGGACACCATCTGATCAAGCATGCGACTCGTGATTTCCGAGGCGATATGAGCGTCATGCATCGCCTCAAAGAATTCAGCGGCTGATGCGTGGCTTCCGTCAGGCCGTCTGATGCGACAGAGCGCCTCTGCGCCGACAAACGTCCCGGTCTCCAGGTCCACGACAGGCTGATAAAACGGTACGATTCTGTTCTCTGCCAGAGCGAGCGTAACATCACGGATCGCGTCAAAGCGGGCGGTGATTGCCGTTGCAACCGTATCGTCGAAGATCTGAAACAGTCCCTTCGCGACGTCCTTGGCATGATAAAGTGCAATATCCGCTTGATGTCGCGTAACATCCATTCTCATGCCAGCCTGGCACAAGGCTCCGCCGGCGGTCGCGAGCGGCAGCACGGTGTGCCCGCCGCAGCATGCCGGCGCCTTGAGAACCTGGAGGCATGCTTCAGCTACCTGCCTGAGGTCGTTGGCGTTACGGGCCCGGCATATAATTGCGAACTCATCGCCTCCGACGCGGAACAGACGGTGGGCAACGCCTCGCAATCTTACTGCCACTTCCTTGATCAAATCGTCGCCGGCGCGATGGCCAAAGGTGTCGTTCGTAAATTTCAAATTATCGAGATCAAGCAGTATGAGGCCCAGCCCGTCTCGGGTGATCTGGCTCGCATGGCGATCGAAGGCCGCTCTGTTCGGCAGGCCGGTCAAAACATCGTGGTAGGCAAGCCGATGCCGCTCCATCGCTCGAGTATGACGTTCTATGGCAATGGCACAGAGATGAACCGAGGCTTCAACGAGCTTCTCTTCCATCTTGGATGGGCCGCGTGCCTCCTCATAATAAAAGGCAAAGGTGCCAACAACGGCTCCATCACTCTTCTTTATCGGGCTCGACCAGCACGCTCTATAGCCGAGCGGTTCGATCAAATCCCTGAACGCCTCCCACTTTTCATCCAGGAAAACGTCATGGACCGCCACTGGTCGCCCAAGATATGCGGCTGTTCCACAGGAGCCTACATTTGGGCCGATTTCGACACCGTCGAGGGCGCGCGTATAGGCCGCCGGAAGCTTCGGACCGGCGAGCGGACGAACCACACCGTCCTCCACGAGCAAGACCGAACAAGCGATACCAGGAACCTGCTCTTCGATCAGGCGGCACAGACGGTCAAGCGTGGTATCCAGTCGCCGACCGGAAGCAATCATCTCAAGTATTTGGTTCTGCAGCTTGACGAGCATCGGGGGCGTTCCTCCACACAATCCAATACAGCCAAAGCCTTAAGCCGCTGTAGATCGAGAGGTTAGTATTCTACCTATCCGTTCGTTTCTCAGCGTTCGTGCGACAAGGTACAGGAGAGATCTAGACGCCCAAATGTTCGGCAATGCAAGCAGCAGCAACGGATCCGGCACCGCCAGGCAGCACCCTCGACGATCGATAGAGTCCAATGCTCGATGCGCGGATACATCCCGCTGTTTTATCTCCGTTGACATTTGATAAGCTAAGCTTATTATTAGCGTGCTGAATTTGATTAACCTCCAGTCCAGCAGAAGGCGGCCCAGTTATTTCCCTAAACTGGACCGCTTTTGCTTTTTATTGGATACCTCCCTGCCCTACCCGGCAACTCTGCACCCGTGCGCGAGAACTGATCTCGGCGGCGACCGTCTTTGAAGCGTCAATGGTGCTTGAAAGCCGACTCGGAGAGCAGGGGGAAGTGAGCTGGATCTTTGGCTCCATCGGCTCAACGCCGAGATCGTGGCGGTCTCTGCCGACCATAGCCCTAGCCAAGCTGACCAGCGAGCCCTTGCCGTTCAAGGGCAATGATTTTTCCGAAACAGACATTCGAGCGGCAACAGAAAACGACCGCTGGCATCCTGCCATCGGAGCACATCACGACTGCGGCGCGTGCGACGCCCATCGAACGCTTGCCGACTCCGCGGTTCTCTATTTTCATGCGCGAAATACGGCGATTCAGGCTAGCGCAACAAATCCCGCATACTTCTCAGCGATAGCCTTGCTTAGAATGGAAGAATAGACCGCGTGATTTTGGTCGCTGGTCGAAACGCGACCATAGGACGGTTTCTCAAAGGTCGATATCGGCAACAGGGCCAGTGGCGTTGAGACAGGAGTGAGGTGGGAGCCCTGCCCGGCGCGCAACGTCGTCAGAAGACCGAACATCTCGCCGGTGATGCTTGGGCGGGACAATATCGCCATACGATACTGCCCGGACGAATTCGTGACGAGATAGATATGCCCCGATAGATGCGGAACCGATACCGAGCCCTGCTGTGAAAATGAGGCGTCGCTGCGCTCGCGCTCCCTGAAACTCAGGCGCGTGCTTTCGCTATTCCAGGCGATCTCGGTGCAATAGGCAAAAATCGCATTCTGATCCCCGAAGGATGGCCGAAGCGTGAGATAGACCCCCTCGAGCCATGAAACCGAAGCACGCGAATAGGCACCAAGCTCTTCCGGGGCATGCCCGGACTTCTCGTTGCCCGATGCCGGCTGCGCTCCTGCCGACTCGCGCAAAACAACGCCCATCGCTTGCTCCAGGCGAATGATGGTCGCAAGCGTGAAAGGGCGATGTCCGGAAAGAGCCTTCTCCAATGTCGAAAGACTGATGCGTGCATCGTTGGCCAGGCGCTGCCTGGAAATGCGCCGTCGGGCAATTTCTTCGCGAACCCGCGCCGCCACGGCACTATTTTGACTGTCCGACAAATACGGGTCGCCCTGGACCATTCGTTCATTTCCTGATTGCGTAATTTTCTTCACAATTCCACACATACCCGCCACCGACAATACCGTTTACGGCAAGATGCGGACGAAACAGGGCAAAGCTTACGCTGGCAAGAAAATAGCCTTTATTCACAATGGCTTCTGTCATTCCACAGCGAATAAGGAGCCTGTCATGTCAGCCGCGCTAAGCATTTCATCTCGCCGATACCGGGAGACTGTCCTCACAAGATTCGGCCAGCTATTATGGTTCAGCCATGCGATCCTGCTGCCGGTGCTTGCGGTCATCTTCGCGCTGCTGCACCCCTTAGAGTCACATGCTCAGCCGGCAGCATTCGTCACGCCGAACGAGGTGGGTGCAGGCAGCCTGCTCCTTCAGGCGACGCAAGCCGGGCAGTATGTCGAGGCGCCGCGGCTTGCGACCGATGTCGACATCGACGTCAATGGTCCGACGGCGCGGGCGGTTCTGACGCAGGCTTTCGAAAACCCGAGCGACAAGTGGGTCGAAGCCCTCTATGTCTTCCCGCTTCCGGAAGATAGCGCCGTTTATTCCCTCAAGATGATCGTCGGCAATCGGGTTGTTGTCGCCGACATCAAGGAAAAGCAGGCGGCGCGCGCCGTCTACGAGCAAGCCCGCAGGCAGGGCAAGAAGGCGGCTCTCGTGGAGCAGCAGCGACCGAACGTGTTCACCAACACGGTCGCAAACATAGGTCCGCATGAAAAGGTCGTCGTCCAGATCGAATATCAACAGGCGGTGCGCCTGACGGATGGCCGCTTTTCCCTGCGGGTTCCGCTGGTCGTTGCGCCGCGTTATTCCCCGCAGGATGCCTCCGCCATCACACAGCATGCTGACCTGAAAGCCGGCTGGGGACGGACGGAAAACAGCCCATCGCGCAACTCCGGCGATACGCCCGTCTCTGCCCCGTTGATGGCACCGGGCAGCAACCGCACCAATTCTGTCACGCTGAAAATCAATCTCAATGCCGGTTTTCCGCTTGACGAAGTCAAAAGCCTCTACCACACGGTCAAGATCGATAGGCTGAACGATACTGCGCGGCGGATCGTTCTTGACGGTGACACGACGGCCGACCGCGACTTCGTGCTCGAATGGAACACCATCGCGAGTGATGTGCCGAGCGTCGGCCTGTTTCGCGAGCATGTCGGCAAGGATGATTACGTGCTCGCCTATGTGACGCCGCCGGCAGTGACGACACCGCAAAAGGCCGGCCGCGAAGTGGTCTTCGTCATCGACAATTCCGGCTCCATGGGCGGTACCTCCATCGAGCAGGCAAGGGCGAGCCTCGACTACGCTCTGTCCCGGCTCGAAACGAATGATCGTTTCAACGTCATTCGTTTCGACAACACGATGACCAAGTTCTTCCCGGATTCGGTCATGGCGACGGCTGATAATATTGCCACGGCACGCCGCTTCGTCACCGGCCTGGAGGCTGCCGGCGGAACGGAAATGTTGCCGCCGCTCCATGCCGCGCTCGATGACAGCCATCAGGCGGGCGGATTACGTCAGGTCGTTTTCCTCACCGATGGCGAGGTCAACAACGAGCAGCAGCTTCTCGATGCGATCGCTGCATCGCGCGGACGCTCGCGCATTTTCATGGTCGGCATCGGCTCCGCGCCCAACACCTATCTGATGAGCCGTGCCGCTGAACTTGGTCGCGGCAGCTTCACCCACATCGGATCAGTGGCCGAGGTGAACGAACGCATGCGCGCACTCTTTGACAAGCTGGAGAACCCTGCCGTCACCGATATAGCGGCGGTCTTTCCGGAAAAGAATGTCAGCCTGTCGCCGAGCCTCCTTCCCGACATCTATCACGGTGAACCGCTTGTCTTGGCTGCCCGTGTGGGGAAGGCAGAGGGCACTTTGACCGTCAGCGGGATGGTTGGCGATCGTCCGTGGACACTTTCGCTGCCGCTTGACCGGGCAAGCAGTGCCAAAGGCATTTCCAAGATCTGGGCGCGTCGCCAGATCGATGATGCGGAGGTCAATCTGACCCTTGGCAAGATCACGCAGGCAGACGCCGACAAGCGCATCCTTCAGCTGGCCCTGGAGCATCACCTGGTCACGCGCCTGACCAGCCTTGTTGCGGTCGATACCAAGCGTCTGCGCCCGACAAACGCACCGCTGGCTGAGGCCGACATTCCATTGCAGCTTCCCGCCGGCTGGGATTACAAGACGCTTCTCGGCATCGGGACTACCCGTGATGCCAACGCGGACACCAAGCGCCATCAGGCGGCCGACAAGCCACGCAGCCTCGACGGCGATGCGGACATTGAGGCGATCTCGGCACCGGCTTCGGCGAATGTTCCGCTGCCACAGACCGCAACGCCCGCGATGCTTCTCATTCTTCAGGGGTTGTTTGCTCTGTTGCTCGGCGCTTCGCTTCTGGCCTGCGCGTCACGAAGGAGCAAAGCATGACCACCGGTACTCGCCAAGCCATGGGGAGCGCGCCAGCGCGCTCCCTCTCCGCCTTCGCAGCATGCATCCTCATCGCGACAGGTCTGTTCCTCGCGGCCCAGGGAGGATGGATATATGCCAAGGCGGGTGTTGCGCAGATCCTGCTGGAGCGCGCCTTTGCGCAAACCCTCACGTCAGGTTCGCCGGTCAAACCCTGGAGCTGGGCCGACACCTGGCCCGTGGCCCGTATCGAGGTTCCACGGCTTGGAGCTTCCGCGATAGCGCTCAAGGGTGCAAGCGGCCAGGCGCTGGCCTTCGGTCCCGGCCACCTCGACAATACGCCGGAGGCGGGCGAGGAGGGCACGGCGGTCTACGCCGCACATCGTGACACGCATTTCGCCTTCCTGAAAAACATAAAGGAGAACGATCGCATCCGCATCTCGCGCAGTGACGGTCAGGTTTTCACGTTCCGCGTCACCCGCATGGCCGTTGCGCGTTGGGATGAAGCTGAGATCGACCCGAACGCGCGCGGCGTTCATCTCGTTCTCGCGACGTGCTTTCCCTTCGATGCCATGACATCGGGTCCGCTGCGCTATCTGGTTTATGCCGATCTTGACCATACTGCCGCGCCGTGACGAAGAACGTGCCAATTTATCGCGCTGAGGAAGACCACGTTGGCGAGCGAGAGAAGGAGAAGAGCGAAAAGGCGAGACATTTTCGGTGCTGAAGACCACTACGGAAATACATTGAAGATCACCGAGGCCGTTTCATAACTCGCCGGTGGCAGTTCGCATCGGTTTGCTTGCAACGTGTGTGCCACGGCCGAGCACTATAATGTGGCGCCATCCTTCTGCGAATTGCCATAGGATATCCGCGAAAGACGAGACGTCTGTCGACTAGAGAAAGGCCGTGCAGGGGTCGAGGCGACGCCGTATGTCGCAATCAAATGCTCGCGGACTTTGTCTCGGCGATCGAGTTCGCGATTAACCGCGCCTCGATACCTATCTGGCGTAGGAGGCCCGTTGTGGCGGCATTGAAGCCACAGAAATACAAGCCATCCTTTGCCGGGTGTAGCTCGCTCCTTGCCGGCTTGCCCCCATCTGGAAGTCGTTCAGCCAGGTCGGGCAATAGCGTGTCGAGAGACGGCGTGTAGCCCGTCGCCTGCACAATCGCATCGAATTCCGCGGATTGGCCGTTCGTGAAGAGCACGCTCGAACCGTCCGATATTTCGATGCTGGGGAACACCTTTATCCGGCCATCTCTCATCTTTGCAATCGTACCGATGTCGATCAAGGGCGTTCGGCCTCGCTCTATCATCGTGGTCAGAGGTCCCTGCTTGGAGCGCGTGAGCCCCATTCCCTCGATATCGCGGTAGCGCAAATGCAGAAGAGGCGCATTGACTGCATCGACCAATCTGTACGGCAGGTGTTGTTGAGCAATGGCGATTGTCGCGGTCGACACGCCGAACATTTCCCTCGGAACGATATTGACCGGACCGCGAACCGACATGGCGACCTCAAGACCCGCTTCGGCGCATTCGAGCGCGATCTCTCCCGCCGAGTTTCCAAAGCCGACCACCAGTATTCGACCTGCGTTGAGGTCAAACGCATTCCGGTATTCACAAGAGTGGATGATATTCCCCTTGAACGTGTCCTGGCCAGTCCAGTGTGGTCGGACTGGCGAGTTTGACAGTCCGGTAGCGATTATGACGGTTCTCGCTTCGAGTACATCGCCGTCCGCGGTCTCGACGATCCAATTCGCTTTCTTGCGAACGCATGTGACCATCTTTCCAGCAATTACGTGAAGGTCATTCGCACGCGCGTAGTCCTCGAGGTAGTCGATGATCTGCAGTCGTGACGGATACTTTGGAAAACCCGTCGGCATCGGCCTTCCCGGAAGTGCCGAGTGCCTTTTTTCCGTATGTAGATGGAGCCGATCGTAGTGCCTTCGCCACGAAGCTGCGAGCTTGTCAGCGGCTTCAAGGACGACCGAAGGACAGCTCTTTGCGCGAAGTGCCGAGGCACATGCCAGCCCCGCCGGGCCTGCACCGATGATGATTGTCTCCTCGATAGCCATGCACAGTTCCTCCGTATGAGTCCTTGCACTCATCGTCGGAGGCTACATCATCGTCTGAGTACCAGACAGGGGTTCCCATGACCGCCGCGCAATGTGCTCTCCCGGTGCGGATCGCCGGCAAGGTCCACGGCATCAGCTATCGCGGCTGGACACGACGCCAATGATCATGGCGGTGACAGAGAGGATTCCATTGCTGCGCCCAAAGACAAGACTTGTTCGTCCGCAAAGCGTCGGCCGACGATTTGAAGCCCGACCGGCAAGCCGTTGGACGCGCGTCCGGCAGGCAGCGATAGAGCGGGAGGCTGGGGCAGCAGGTTGAATAGACAGGTCATATCAAGGCCCGCGAAGCTGCCGTCCGGCAATGTCGCGACATAGTCGTCGTCGCATTCGTTCAATGGTGGAGCGGTGATCGAGCAGGTCGGACACAGCAGCGCGTCGTAGCTTTCGAAAAGCTTTGCCATATCCCGCCACATCGAGGTGCGGAGCAGCTCCACTCGCTTGTAGTCCCGGTCAAAAGACGCGTAGTCAGCGCAGGGCCAATCCCTTGACGCGTTTGCACTTATCCGAGGGATCGGCGCATCATCGAACGAGCAATCAGATTTTGATGCAGCACGCCGCAAACATATGAACGGCGGAACTCAAAGCACTAGAGGGTAAATGCATCGCCCGTCTCCTGCCAACCGCAAAGCAGCGCGAACAACTCCTCGCGATCCTTTTGGTCGAGGCGCGGCAATCCCGGAACGCGGACTGGGCCGACATCAAGGCCGGAATAGGTGACCGCCTCCTTGACGACCGTGACGTTGGCGCCGTTGCGGAACTTCGTGCGCATGCGCTCGAAGGGCTCGAGCTTGTTGACGATCGCGCGCGCACAGGCGAAATCGCCTTTGGCCAAAGCCGCATGAACTGCGAGCGACAGTCGCGGCGCGACGTTGACGAGGCCGGAGGTGAAGCCGCGCGCTCCCGCCGCCGTAAAGCTCGGCGCCCAGCTTTCGGCGAGGCCGCAAACGAAGAGCGCGCCGTTCGGATCGGAAGCTGCAATCGCCCTTGAAAGCAGCATGAGATCCGTCGTGGCGAATTTGATGCCGACGATGTTGCCGTGACCGGCCAGGCGAACCATGTCGTCGACGCTGAAGCCGTCGGCCCGGACATAGGCGACCAGCGGCAGCGGCGAGGCTTCCGCCAGGTTGCGAAAATAGTCGATCTGCGAAGCAGGGGCGGCGAAAGGGTCCACCGGCTGATGAGACATGACGGCGGTGGCGCCGATCGCGGCCGCGTCCTTGGCCATGCGGATCGCCTCGTGCAGGGAGCGGCCGATCGCCGCCGTCACCGGCGCCTTGCTGTCGACGCCCGATATGGCAGCTTCGTGGACGCGGCGGATCTCTTCCGGCGTCAGCGCATAGAACTCGCCGGTATTTCCAGCCGCGACGATATTGTGAATGCCGGCGACGGCAACCCGCTCATAGACCTTAGCGGTCACGCGTGGCTCCACCTCGCCGTTTCCGTCATAGGCCGTCACGGGAACTCCGGACACACCGGTCAGCGCCTGGCGCATGATTGCAATACTCATGGTCCTACCCTTTACCTCTTCATCGTCAATCGAAGCTCTAAGGGGGCGTCAACCGCCTCACCTTCCTCGCTTCGAACATCCCATCAAACGCCCTGGAACATACGGGCGCGTGCATTCAAAATATGCCTCTTCATGGCGTCATGGGCCTCGGCCTCCTGCCGTGCGAAAATCGCCTCCACGATCACCGCATGCTCGTCCTGCACGCTGCGGATCTGCTCCGGCGTGCGCTTGAGGCTCAGACTGCGCGTCACCGAATGCCCGATGGCGAAATGCGGCTTGAACCATTCGCGAACGGTAATGTGAAACTGATTGCCGGTCGCGATCGCAATGGCATCGTGCAGCCCCTGATCCTCCTCGGCACCAAGCCTGCCTTCACCAAGACATTGCTCAAGCTTCTGGAGCGCCGCTGTGATGCGCTCTTTATCGGCAGGCTGCCAATTGCGCGCGGCAAGCTCGGCTGCCTCCGCTTCAAGCCCTGCCCGGAATTCGAAGAAGCGCTGGACATCCGCGAGCGACCCCACAGGCACCATGTTCAACACCGACGAATCCGGTCGTTGTCGAACGTAGGAACCTGATCCCTTACGAGAGACGATCAGGCCGTCGGCACGCAGACGCTCCAGCGCATCGCGCACCACGGGCCTTGACGCGCCGAAGGTTTCGGCAAGCTTGGCCTCGGACGGCAAGCGCTCGTTCACCGGAAATTTGCCATCGGCGATCATGGCGACGATCCTCTCGTAGATGATGTCGCCAAAACGGGTCGGGCCCGCGCTGGAATCGTTGGCGACCGAGAGTGTCATTATCGTCCTTCTTGATGTTGCCGGATGGCAAGCAATAGCGCACTTCCTGCGCGTTAGGGCTATATAATCTGTAAATATCTGTCAACTCTTGTAATTATCTGAGAACGAACTTATGGTCGTGCCGCTGCGCCAGGACGGTGCATTGCGACGGGTTGGGAGCTTGTCGCGCCGGTTCAGACAAAGTCGGGCCGGCGTTCAACGGGAGGGATTCGATGCGCGATAAGATATTGTCTCGCGGTGTGAGCAGGCGTGCTGTTCTTGGAGGCATGGCGGGTATGGCAGCCTTGTCTTTAGCTGGCCGCGTCAGCGCCGCCGATGGCGGTGAAGCTCCGGCACTGGCTGATCTGGTCAAGGCAGGCAAACTGCCGCCACTCGCCGACCGGCTGCCGAAAAAGCCCATGGTCGTCACCCCTTACGAAAAGGTCGGAACCTATGGTGGCACGCTGCGGCGCGGCCTCAGGGGCTCGTCTGATCATAACGGCATTCTGCGCATGGTGGGCAACCAGAGCCTGGTGCGCTGGAACCTCGATTTCACCGAAGTCCTGCCCAATCTTGCCGAATGCTGGGACGTCAATGCCGACGCCTCGCAGTTCACCTTCCACCTGATCCAGGGTGTCCGCTGGTCGGACGGCCATCCGTTTACCGCCGACGACGTCGTTTTCGCGATCGAGGATTGCGTCAAGAACACAGATCTTTACAGCGCGACGCCGGCACAACTCTCCGTCGCCGGCAAGGCCGTTGATGTCACGAAGATCGATGATTATACGGTGAAATTCACCTTTGCGGCGCCAAATGCGCTCTATCTGGAAAACCTGGCGACCCCGCTTGGCCAGCATCCGACACTGTTTCCCAAGCACTATTGCAGCCAGTTCCTGCCGAAATACAATCCGAATGTCGCTGACGACGCCAAGAAGGCAGGTTCCAACAGCTGGCCCGAACTTTTCCGCGCCCGCTGCGGCGATATCGAGATCCCGTCGCGCTGGGGCAATCCGGACAAGCCGACGCTCGATCCCTGGGTCGTCAAGGAACCTTATGCCGGCGGCGCCACACGCGTCGTCATGACCCGCAACCCGTACTTCTGGCAGGTCGATACATCAGGCAACCAGCTTCCCTATGTCGATGAGATCAACTTCGGCATCTCACAGGATGTGGAATCGCTGATGTTGAACGTCATCTCCGGCAAGATCGATATTCAGGAGCGTCATATCAGTGTGCTCGCGAACAAGCCGACGCTGTCGCAAAACATGAAGAAGGGCGACTATCGCCTTCTAACCTTGATCCCTTCGACCTCGCAGCAGTGCCAGATCTACTTCAACATCACCCACAAAGATCCGGCCATGCGCAAGATGTTTGCCGACAAATCGGTCCGGCAGGCGCTCTCGCTCGGCATCAATCGGCAGGAGATAATCGACATCGTCTATTTCGGCCAGAGCCAGGGCTATCAGGCCGGCCCCCGGCCTGAGCATCCCTGGTACAATGAAAAGCTGGCACGTCAATTCACCGACTACGATCCCGACAAGGCCGGCGCCATGCTGGATCAGGCCGGCTACGGCAAGAAGGATGCGAACGGCTTTCGCCTGCGGCCCGACGGCCAGAAGATCTTCTTTGCCGTCGACGTCATTCCGACCCTCTATCCCGACCTTGTCGACGCGCTGGAACTCGTCAAGGCGCATTGGGCGCAGATCGGCGTCGACATGAAGGTCAATACGATCGAGCGGGCGCTGTATTACACGCGCGGCGACGACAATGCCCATGACGCCCAGGTCTGGCCAGGACCCGGTGGTCTCGACCCGATGCTCGATCCGCGCGATTTCTTCGCCTTCCATCCGCAAGGCTCGCGCTACGCCATTCCTTGGTCGGTCTGGTACACGTCGAACGGCAAGCAAGGCGAAGAACCGCCGGAAAGCCAGAAGAAGCGCATGAAGCTCTTCGACGAAGCGCGCTCGACGGCTGATCTCAATAAGCGCGGCGCCGTCATGAAGCAGATCTTCGACATCGCCGCAGATGAATTCGAAACCGTTGGGCTTTGCCTTGCCGTCGGCGGCTTCGGCATCATCCGCAACAATCTGCGCAACGTCCCGGAAAAGCAGCCGGACAGCTGGTCATGGCCCAATCCGGGACCTGCCATGCCGCAGCAGTTCTTCTTCACCAGCTGATTGGACTGATCAAGCGCCGCCTTCCGTGGGCGGCGCTTTCCTTCGTGCGGCGCTGCCTGCGACCGCGCTCAATGCGAGAGATTGCTATGCTCGTCTTCATCGGAAAACGCCTTTTGTGGATGATCCCATCCCTGTTCGCCATCAGCTTCCTCGCCTTCGTGCTGATCCAGCTGCCGCCCGGCGATTATGTGACGACCTATATCGCCACCCTCGCCTCTTCGAACGAGGTCGTCGACCAGAACACGGCAGCCCAGCTGCGCGAACGCTTCGGTCTCGATCAGCCGATGCTCGTTCAATATCTGAAATGGATGTGGGGCATTCTTTCGCGCGGCGATTTCGGTATTTCGTTCGAATGGCAGCAGCCCGTCTCCGGCCTCATCTGGGAGCGCATGGCGCTGACGCTCATACTGGCGCTCGCCGCCCTGATCGCCACCTGGGCAATCGCGCTACCGATCGGTGTCTATTCCGCAGTCAAGAAATACTCGATCGGCGATTACCTCTTCACCGCCTTCACCTTTCTCGGCCTTGCCATCCCGTCTTTCCTGCTGGCGCTGGTGCTGATGTATGTCGCCGCGGTGGAGTTCGGCCAGGATGTGGGCGGCCTGTTTTCCTCCGAATACGAGACCGCGCCCTGGAGCATCGCCAAGATGCTGGACCTGCTGTCGCATCTCTGGCTGCCCGTCATCATTCTCGCCGTCTCCTCGACGGCAAGCCTCATCCGCGTCATGCGCGCCAATATGCTTGACGAGCTGCCGAAGCCCTATGTGACGACGGCGCGGGCGAAGGGCCTGTCGGAGTTCAGGCTTCTGGTGAAATATCCCCTGCGCATCGCGCTCAACCCATTCATCTCGACGATCGCCTGGCTGCTGCCCAATCTCATCTCGGGGTCCGTCGTCGTCGCAATCGTCCTTAACCTGCCGACGGCAGCACCGCTGCTGCTACAGGCCCTGATGGCACAGGACATGTACCTCGCCGGCGCCTTCGTGCTGTTGATCTGCGCGTTGACGCTGGTCGGGTCGCTGATCAGCGACATCCTGCTTGCCCTCGTCGATCCCCGCATACGGTTGGAGTAGGAGCAGCCCATGGCCGACATCGCCGTCACAAACCTCCGCCCTGATCGTGCTGCGGTGGCATCGCAATGGCAGCTGATCTGGTGGGCATTCCGCCGCCACCGGCTTGCCATGGTCGCTCTCATCGTCACAGTACTGATGTACATCGTCGCCCTCGTGCCAGGGTTTTTCGCCATCAACGATCCCACTCTGCAGAATGCGCGGGCAACCTTCCATCCGCCGCAGAGGGTGCATTTCATCGACACCGACAACGGCGTCTCCCTCGGCCTGCATTACTATCCGCTGAAGCTTACCCGCGATCCGGAAACGCTCGCGGCGATCTTTAAGGAGGATACGACCAAGCGGGTCTCCATCAGCCTGTTCGGACGCGGCTACGACTATTCGGTGCTGGGCCTCTTTACGACCAACATCCATCTGCTCGCATCCTCCGACAAATCGACGCCTCTGCTGCTGTTCGGAGCAGACCGGCTCGGGCGTGACGTCTTCAGCCGCACGATACAGGGCGCGCAGATTTCGCTGTCGATCGGCCTTGTCGGTGTGTTTTTCTCCCTGCTGCTCGGCATCGTTCTCGGCGGCATCTCAGGTTATTACGGCGGAAAGCTCGATTTCTTCATCCAGCGCCTGATCGACTTCGTGCTGTCGCTGCCGACGATCCCGATCTGGCTCGCCATGGCTGCCGCACTGCCGCAGGGCTGGCCGGCCGCACTTCAATATATGATGATCACCATCATTCTGTCGCTGACGGGCTGGGCGCAGCTTGCCCGCGTCGTGCGTGGCCGTTTCCTGTCGCTGCGCACCGAGGAATTCGTGGCAGCCGCCAAACTGGACGGCGCGAGCGAAGGACGCATCATCTTCCGCCACATGCTGCCGAGCTTCGCCAGCCATATCATCGCCTCCATCACGCTTGCCGTGCCGGCGATGATCCTCGCCGAAACATCCCTCTCCTTCCTGGGGCTCGGGCTGCAGCCGCCGACCATCTCCTGGGGCGTGTTGCTGCGTGAGGCGCAGAACATCCGCTCGATTGCCACGGCGCCATGGCTGTTCCTGCCCGGCGTCGCCGTCGTCGTCGCCGTCATGGCGCTGAACCTTCTTGGCGATGGCCTGCGCGACGCGGCCGATCCCTACAACAAATGAGGCGGGTATGACCGATATCGTTTCCATGGCCACCACCCGCCCGCTGCTGCAGGTCAGGAACCTGACCGTCGACTTCCCTTTGCGAACAGGCACCTTTCGCGCGGTCGACAACCTCTCCTTCGCCATTGAACCGGGCAAGACACTGTGCGTCGTCGGCGAAAGCGGCTCCGGCAAGTCGGTAACCGCACGCTCGATCCTGCAGATCGTCGATGCTCCGGGGCGCATCAGCAGCGGCTCGATCATCCTGAATACCGCGAACGGCACCTCCATCGATCTCGTCAAGCTCAATCCGCGCGGCCGCGAGATCAGGGCAATCCGCGGGCGCGACATCGCCATGATCTTCCAGGAGCCGATGGCCTCGCTCTCGCCGGTCCACACGGTCGGCGACCAGATCATGGAAGCGCTTCGCCTGCATACGAGAATGAGCAAGAAGGAGGCCCGCGCCGAGGCGATCTCGCTTCTGAAGCAGGTGGAAATCCCGTCGCCGGAAAAGGCCATCGACCGCTATGCCTTCCAATATTCCGGCGGCATGCGCCAGCGCGCGATGATCGCCATGGCGCTCGCCTGCAAGCCGCAGCTTCTGATCGCTGACGAACCGACCACTGCGCTGGACGTAACCACGCAGGCCGAGATCCTCGACCTGATCGCCCGCCTGCAGAAAGCCTATGGCATGGCCGTGCTGTTCATCACCCATGACATGGGCGTCGTTGCCCAGATCGCCGACGATGTGCTCGTCATGCATAATGGCCTCGTCAAGGAGTACGGCCCGGTCGAACAGATTTTCCATGCGCCGAAGGACGACTATACGCGCATGCTGATCGGCTCCGTCTTGAAGCTCGAGGAGAAGGCCGAAATCCGGCTGGCGCGGCCACCGCTCGACCGGACCGTCGCCCCCATTCTCGAACTGCGCAACGTATCGATGGCCTTCGGCGAAGTCCGCGCCCTGAACGACGTCTCGATATCGCTTCTGCCACGCGAAACGCTCGGGATCGTTGGCGAGAGCGGATCCGGCAAGACGACGATGGGCCGCTCGATCATGCGCCTCATCGACCCCAGTGCCGGAGAAATCCTCTATCGTCGTACGGATGGCGAAGTCATCGATCTGGCAACGGCCAGGGGATCCGCGCTTGCGGCGGCGCGACGCGAATTGCGCATGGTCTTCCAGGACCCGTTCGGCTCGCTCAATCCGCGCATGACCGTCGCGCAGATCATCGGCGAACCGCTGCTCGTCAACGGCATTGCCCGCGGCCGGGCGCTCGATGAGCGGGTCTGCCGCCTGATGGAGCAGGTCGGTCTCGACCCGAAGACGCGCGAGCGCTATCCGCATGCCTTCTCCGGCGGGCAGCGCCAGCGCATCGGTATCGCCCGCGCAATAACGCTCAACCCCCGCATCATCGTCGCCGACGAGGCGACGTCGGCGCTCGATGTCTCCGTCCGTTCGCAGGTGCTCGATCTGCTGATGCGGCTGCAGGATGAGCTCGGCCTCGCCTATATCTTCATCAGCCACGATATCGGCGTCATCCGTTACATGTGCGACCGCGTCGGCGTGATGTACAAAGGCCGCCTTGTTGAGGTCGGCGATGCCGCGAAGGTCTGCAACGCCCCGGAACACGCCTACACCCAGGCACTGATATCGGCCATCCCCCGCCCCGATCCGCGCGATCGGGATCGTTCAGGACGCTTCCGCTATGTCGAGCCGGAAGTCCTGAAAAACGGAAGCGCAGCGTGATGATGATCAGTCGGGCACCGGATCGCCACGGCGACGATTTCCAAACCTGCGGCACGTCCCACGCCGCATCCATAAGCATCGATAGAAGGAAATAGAGATGAAAATCGACCGCATGCGGGTGTTCATGACCCGCGACAAGGACCGCCCGCGCGTCATCGTCGCGCTCGACACGGATGATGGGCTGACGGGCTGGGGCGAATGCTACAATCACGGCCCTGACAAGGCGCTTCCGCCGCTGCTCGACTATCTCTACGCCTTCATCGCCGGTCAGGATCCGACCCGCATCGACTATCTCGTCAACCTGTTGATCCAGCAAAGCCGGTTCCCGCCCGGCGCGCTTGGCCTTTCGGCGATTTCCGCGCTTGACCATTGCCTGTGGGATCTCTCAGCCAAAGCCCTCAATGTTCCGGTCTACAAGTTGCTCGGCGGCGCGGTGCGTGATCGCATCAAGGTCTATGCCGGCGTCTATACCGCACCGGATGCGCCGGCGGCGCGGGACGAATTCGACCGCCTGAACGCCGAATGGGGCTTTACCGCCTTCAAGCTCAGCCCGTGGCGCATCGACATGCATGCCCATCGCTGGGGCAATGTCGTCAAGGCTTCGGCCGACTATTTCCGCTCGCTGCGCGAAACCGTGAGCGACGATTACGAGATCGCCTTCGACGCCCACGCGAAGATCTTCGAGCCGATTGCCGCGCGCCAGCTCGGCAATGCACTCGCACCCTACGACCCCCTCTTCTACGAAGAGCCGCTGCGCCCGGAAAACATCGAAATGTGGGGCGAGCTGAAACAGGGGCTCAACTGCGTGTTGGCGACGGGCGAGTCGCTCTATAATCGCAACGAGTTCCTGCGCCTGCTGCAGGTGAAGGGTGCCGATCTCATCCAGCCCGATATCTGCGTCGTCGGCGGCATCAGCGAGATGCGGCGCATCGCAACGCTTGCCGAGGCTCACTTCGTCGGCGTCGCCCCGCACAATCCGATGGGGCCGCTGGCAACCGCCGTCAATGTCCACTTCTCGGCCGCCGCCCAGAACTTCAAGATCCTCGAATACCGACTGCCGAAGGGGCAAACCTATGTCTATGGCGGCAACAATATCGAAAAGCGCCAGGGCGAGACCCGCTATGTCGTCGATCCCTATCTGCCGAAGGACGGCTACCTCGAGCTGCGCCCCGACAGACCCGGCTGGGGCGTCGACATGGACGAGAAGGCGATGGAGGAAGAGGGCTATATTCACTGGCAGCGGCGCGTGCCCAAGCGCCCGGACGGCTCCTACGCTTTCGCCTGACCGTTCGTCGGAGAGCGGCTCCTCGGATGCAGTGACGACAATTCGCTCACCTTAAACGAGACGGGCGGCTCTATGGCCGCCCGTCTCAGTCAACAAGCAGTGCAGCCACTGCGATTACTTGACCCGTGCGGCACCTGGACTGCCAAGGTCGTGCGACTTCGGCGTGCTTGGCGCCATGCGCCCGATCACGAGAACCAACAGAGCCGCTGCAAACAGGCAGGCGGCAAGGAAGAACATCGGCGCAATGGTGCTCCCGGTGGAATCCTTGATCCAGGGAACGACGTTCTGGGCGACGAAACCGCCGAGATTGCCGACGGAGTTGATGGCGGCGAGGCCTGCCGCGGCACCTGCGCCCTGCAGGAAGCGCGACGGCAGGCTCCAGAACACCGGCTGACCTGCGAAGATGCCGGCTGCTGCAATGCACAGGAAGGTGAACTGCAATGTATGGTCGGGGACAACAGCTGAGAGAACCAGGCACGCGGCGCCGACGAGAGCAGGAATGACGATGAACGGCGTCTTCGAGGTCGCCTTGTCAGCCGCAGCTGGCACGGCATAGAGCGCAATGGCAACGAGGAGCCAGGGGATGATGTTCAGGAAGCCGTTGGTCGTGTTGCTGACGCCGAAATTCTTGACGATGGTCGGCAGCCAGTAGCTTAGCCCATAGGCGGCCAGCGGGAAACCGACATAGCAAAGAGCCATCAGCAGCACGCGGGGATTGATGAGCGCGCGGAAACCGTCGGAAGCGTTTTGCTCCATGCCTGAATTTTCCGCCGCGAGCCTGTCCTTGAGCCAGGTCTTTTCCGCATCGCTCAAAAACGAAGCCTTCAGAGGCAGATCGGGCAGATAGAAAAACGTGATGATGCCGGCAATGATGGCGGGAATGCCGGTGACGAGGAAAACCCATTGCCATCCGGCGAGACCATAGAGCCCATTCAGATCCAGGAGGACGCCGCCGAGCGGCGCGCCGATCGCATTGGCGAATGCGCTGAAGATCATGAAAAGGCCGACCATGGTGCCGCGATAGGCCGAGGGATACCAGAGGGTCAGCAGATAGAGCACGCCGGGAAAGAAGCCCGCTTCGCAGGCGCCGAGCAGGAAGCGCAGGATGTAGAACATGGTCGCGTTCTGCGTATAGGCCAAGGCGACCGTGACGATCCCCCAGGACACCAGAATGCGGGCGAACCATTTGCTGGCACCGTACCTGTCGAGAAGCAGGTTGCTCGGGACTTCGAACAGGAAATAACCGATGAAGAACAGCGACGCGCCAAGGCCATAGGCATATTCGCTCATCCCAAGGTCACCGACCATTTCCAGCTTTGCGTAGCTGACATTCTGGCGATCGATGTAGGCGATCAGATAGAGAATCCCCAGAAATGGCATGAGCCTCCAGGTAATCTTGGAGATAAGCTGCTTCTCATCAACCACGTCTCTTCCTCCCTGCAAGACGATATTGAGGGATGTAGATAGTGCAACTCAGCGTTTATCAATGCAGGTTTCGGCGAAAAGTCGGCAACGGGCGGCAGCCCATGCTTTGCCATCCGAAAAAAGCCTACCGAGAGTACCATGCTCATGAAGCGGCGAACGCATCATGGTTCCATCGTCCATACCGGCAGGAAAGCCTAAGCGACGCGCTCGAACTGCGTGCGGATATGCTCGATATAGTGCTGGCCCGGCGAAGGCGCCTTCACCATGGCGGCCACAGCCTTTTGCGGTACACCGGTGAACTGGCGCTCCTCGCCATTCTTGAAGCGAATGAAAAGGCGCCCGTCATCGGGGCGGAAGAAGACGGATTTAATGATCTTTGACGAAACTGGAAGCTCTTGCATGGGTCACCTACCTTTGTTTCGCTTTGTTGCACAAAAACTGAAAACATTGAGTGAAATGACCTAGTTAACGAAAGATAGAATTGCTTCGACGGATTTTATACATTGCGGTTTGCCCGCCCTATTCCCCCTTCGGCAAGGCGTCATCCGCATAGAGCGCCGCAAACTCGGCGCTCGGCGATATAGGCTTGATGATGTCGATCAGCACACCATTCGGATCGGCGGTAATGAAATGGCGTTGACCGAAAGCTTCGTCGCGTATGGCAAGAAGGATCGGCAGGCCGGCTTCGCGTGTGCGCTCATAAACAGCGTCCACATCTTCCACTTCGAAATTAAGCAATAGCCCGGCGACCCGACCACGCCCTTCCGCCGGGATCGTCTCGTGCCGCCCGTCCAGGATGGCAAGGTTGATACCACTGTCCTGCGCTGACTGCAGATGCACATACCAGTGACTGGCGAAATTTTGCTGGAAACCGAAATGCTCGATGTAGAAGGCTGCGGTCTCCTCAACGCGCTCCGTCATGATGACAGGATAATAGCTCGTCACCTTCATGCTTCCCATCTCCCTTAAAATAACATACAGTCTGCCTGTATTTCAGCAAATAACATACAGGCTGCATGCATGCAAGACTATCGCTCCAATCGGGAAAGAACCGAGAAGACCAAGGCGGCGCTGATCGCAGCCGCGCGGACGCTCTTCGTGGAAAAGGGCTATGCCGAAACATCGACGCCGGAGATCGTCACCGCGGCCGGCATCACCCGCGGCGCGCTCTATCATCATTTCGAAGACAAGCGCGCGCTGTTTCGCGCCGTCGTGCGAGAGGAAGCCCTTGCGGTGACTCGTGAGATAGAGCGGGCCGCCCCGAAGCGCCTCGCGCCGCTCGACGCGCTGATTGCCGGCGGCAACGCTTATCTCGACGCGATGCGGGTTGTCGGCCGCACCAGGCTTCTCCTGATCGAGGGACCGACCGTGCTTGGCTTTGTGGAAATGAAGCAGCTGGACGAGGAAACCACCGCCCTCACCTTGAAACATGGCCTTGAAGCCGCGCTCGGCCCGGGGAACGGCTCACGCATTCCCGTCGATGCATTGGCAGACATTCTTTCTGCCGCGTTTGATCGTGCGGCCCTTGCCGTGGATGCCGGCGGGGACGCGGCGCGCTATCGTGCCGCCATTGCCCATATGATCGAGCATATAACTGGCTGACTTTACTCGCGTCGGCCGTCCCATCGGATACCACAGTGCCGGGTGGATATAAGCTGTCTCAGAGGGTCGGAAACTGATCGTGACAAGAAGGCGCTGGTTGCGCGCATATTATTTAAGCATGCCGATTGCTTGACACATTTTTAGCCCCCACCTATGATTTTTACCAAATGATCAAAAAGCAGGGGATCAAAAAAATGACCAATGAAATCATACTGTCACGTCGTGCCGTCATCGCTTCGGGCATCGCGCTGGGGGTAAGCGCGCTTGCGCCGGCCGCTCGTGCCGCAGCGCCGCTCAAAGTGGCCGGCATTCATGCCTCTCCCGTCGAAAACGCCTGGAATTCCTGTCTTCACAAGGCGCTCCAGGACGCGGCCAAGGAGGGTGTTATCGAATACGTCTTTTCCGAAGGCGTTTCGGGCACCGATTATCCTCGCGCCATGCGCGAATATGCCGAGCAGGGCAACAAGCTGATTATCGGCGAGGCCTATGCGGTGGAGAAGGAAGCACGCCAGGTCGCCGCAGACTACCCGGACACGGCCTTCGTGCTTGGATCGAGCGGCGAAGCGGCCGGCAGCAACTTCGGCGTCTTCGGCACATGGAACCATGACGGTGCCTATCTCGCCGGCATGCTGGCGGGCAAGATGACCAAATCCAACGTCGTCGGCTCCGTCGGCGCGATCCCGATCCCCGAGGTCAACATGCTGATCAACGCCTTTGCAGCAGGCGTCAAGGCGGTCAATCCCGACTGCAAGCATCTGGTCTCCTTCATCGGCACCTTCTTCGATCCACCCAAGGCGCGCGAGGCAGGCCTTGCGCAGATCGATGCGGGCGCCGACGTTCTCTTCGGCGAGCGCATCGGCACAGCCGACGCCGCCAAGGAGCGCCACATCAAATCCGTGGGGTCGCTCATCGACTACACGCCGCGCTATCCGGACACGGTTTTCGCCAACGCCATGTGGTACTTCCGTCCCATTCTCAATGCCGCCATCGCCGATGCCGCCGCCGGCAAGCCGGTCGGCCGCAGCTACACGGCCTATGGCCTTATGAAGGAAGGCGGCAGCGATATCGTCTACGTCAAGGGTGTCGCGCCGGCGGACGCCGAAGCCGCGATGGAGAAGGTCCGCACCGACATCAAGGCCGGCACTTTTGAAGTGCCGAAGATGATGGATCAGCCGAAGTAATTCGGCCTGGTCATGAGCAGCCCGTCATCGGCCGACGCCACGGACCTCGCCGACGCCATCAAATCCGGCAAGCTCACCTGCACGGAAGCCATGCAGGCCTCTCTTGCCGCTTGCGCAGTCCATGAGGATCTCGGTGCCATAGCCTATCTCGACGCCGGGATGGGTCTTGCTGCCGCGCAAGTGATGGATGGAGAAGCGTTGGAGCGGCCCGAGCGTTTTGCGGCGCGATCATTCGCGGGCGTGCCGACCATCGCCAAGGATCTCGGTGGCCCCTTTGCAGGGCTGCCGGTGACGGCCGGCTCACGTCTTTTCGAGCGTAAAGGCAGTGAGGCCGACAGCGATCTGGCAAGACGATTTCGCGAGGCTGGCCTCTGCGCGTTCGGGCTGAGCACCAGCCCCGAGTTCGGCTTATCGCTCGCCTCCGAGCCGGCCATGGGTCCGATCTGCCGAAATCCGTTGGATCCGAGCCGCACCGCAGGCGGTTCCTCCGGCGGTGCGGCGGCCGCCGTTGCCGCCGGCATCGTGGCGATTGCCCATGCCACGGACGCGGGCGGATCGATCCGCGTGCCTGCCGCGTGCTGCGGCTTGGTTGGCCTGAAGCCGACCCGGGGTGCTATGCCCGCCGGCCCGGCCTTCGGCAATCATCTCGGCGGCATTGCCAGCGAGCTTGCCATCACCCGTTCCGTACGCGATACAGCCCGAATCTTCGCTGCCCTGCGCGGCATGACGAAGGGACCCTTTGCCGACATCGCGGAGCCTGCCGCCAAGCCGGGGAGCCTTCGCATCGGTCTGCTCGCAGATACCGGCGAGCGTTACCCGACCGCGGCCGATCGGCTGGAGGCGGTCGAAGCGGCCGCCGGCTTCCTCGAAAAGCAGGGGCACCGGCTTGTCCCGCTCGCCTGGGCTGATGTCGACGAAGCGGTCGCAGCCGGCGCCCGCGCCTTCGGCCACATCGTTTCCGTCAATATCGCTGGCCTGATGGACGACCTCAAACTGGATATTCTGGCGACAGAGGCAATGACGCAGGCCTTCATCATGCGCGGACGCGCCATGCCGGCGACGGCACTTTGGAGCGCCCTCAATGGCGCGGTAAGAGCAAGCCGCACATTGTGGGACCTCTTCGAGAAGGTCGATGTCATCGTCATGCCGATGCTGGCTAAGGCAGCTCCACCGATAGGATCCTTTCCAACGGATCATGGCGATACGGACCTGCATCTCGAGCGGATGACGGCTTTCGCGCCGCTTGCGTCGCTTGCCAACGTCTCCGGCTTTCCGGCCATTACGCTTCCCTTCGGCGCCGATGCCAATGGCCTGCCATTGCCGATCCAGCTCGTGGCGCCGATGGGCGAAGACGCGCTGCTTCTCTCGCTTGCGGCTCAGCTTGAAGCCGATGGGCGCTGGCAACACCGCCATCCGATCGCGGGGCTGGCCGCATGAACACGCCTGTTCTGACGATCGAAGGTGTCAGCAAACGGTTCGGCAATACCGTTGCCAATGACAATATCTCGCTGACGCTCGCCAAAGGCGAAATTGTCGCCCTGCTCGGGGAGAACGGTGCCGGCAAGACGACACTGATGAGCATTCTCTTCGGCCATTATGTGCCGGACGCCGGGCGCATCCTTGTCGATGGCGCCGAGCTGCCGCGCGGCAAACCTCGCGCCGCAATTCGGGCCGGGGTCGGCATGGTGCACCAGCATTTTTCACTCGCGCCCAATCTGACCGTGCTCGAAAACGTCATGACCGGCACGGAGACGCTCTGGTCCCTGCGATCGCAGACCGGGGCCGCGCGCAGAAAATTGATGGCGATTGCCGAGCGCTTCGGCCTGAAGGTCGATCCGGACGCACGCCTCGGTGACCTCTCGGTCGGCGAGCAACAGCGAGTGGAAATCCTGAAGGCGCTCTATAACGATGCGCGTATCCTGATCCTCGACGAACCGACGGCAGTGCTCACACAAATCGAAGCGGAACGGCTATTCGCAACGCTGAAGGAGATGGCAGCACAGGGCCTGTCATTGATCTTCATCTCGCATAAGCTCGATGAAGTCATGGCGACAGCCGATCGTATCGTCGTCCTGCGTGGCGGCAAGGTTGAGGCCGAACGGCGGGCGACCGAGACCAACAAGGCAGAGCTTGCGGAACTCATGGTTGGCCACCGGGTCACTCGGCCAACCCGCGAAGCGAGCACGCCGGGCGAAATTGCGCTGGAGGCGCGCGATATCACCGTGAAGATCGGCGATGTCGAGCGATTGAAGAAGATCAGTTTCCACCTGCGCGCCGGCGAGATTCTCGGCATTATCGGCGTATCCGGCAATGGCCAAGCGGCGCTGGGACAAATCTTGTCCGGCACGCTGGCCCGCACATCAGGCGAGCTTCTGCTCTTTGGCGAGCCCATCGATAATCCAGATGTGGCCGAGATCATTGGCGCCGGCATCGGGCGTATTCCCGAAGACCGAAACCGGGACGGCGCGATCGGCGAAATGGCGATCTGGGAAAATGCCGTGCTGGAGCGCCTGCCATCTTTCTCGAAGCACGGGCTGGTCGACCGCAGGGCCGGCATGGCCTTTGCGCAGGAGATCATCGATACATTCGATGTGCGCGGCGGCAACCCGGCGAGCCGCACCCGGCTTCTGTCCGGCGGCAACATGCAGAAGCTGATCCTCGGCCGCAATCTACATGAACGGCCGCGCGTCCTTGTCGCCGCCCAGCCGGCACGCGGCCTGGACGAAGGGGCGGTGGCGGCCGTTCACGGCCGCATATTGGAGGCGCGCCGGCAGGGAACGGCCGTGCTTCTGATTTCTGAGGACCTGGATGAAGTCATTGCCCTGGCCGACCGCATTCAGGCGATCGTCGGCGGCAAGCTCTCAGCGCCCATCGATGCGGACGAGGCGAATGCGCGCGCATTGGGGCTGATGATGGCCGGAGAATGGAAAAGCGGGAGCGAGGCCGGCCATGCGGTTTGAACGGCGCGAACATCGCCCTCTTTACATGATGGTCCTCGCGCCGTTGCTGGCGATCGTCGCGGCTCTGGCGCTGGCGGGGATACTCATCGCCATTGCCGGCGCGCCCGTTCTCGAAGCCTATTGGCGCATCCTGATGGGTGCCTTCGGCTCGCGGCTTTCCGCGACCGAGACGTTGACACGCGCGACGCCGCTGATCCTGACGGGGCTGGCGGCCGCAGTCGCCTTTCGCGCCCGCCTTTGGAATATCGGCGCCGAGGGACAGTTCTATTTCGGCGCGATCGCGGTCGCAGCCTTTGGCTCGAAACTGCTTGCCAGCCTGCCGGCTCCGATCCTGATTCCGCTGCTTCTGGTCATCGGCGCCATTGCCGGCATGGTATTGATCCTCATTCCCCTGTGGCTGAGACTTCGCTTTTCCGTCGACGAGGTCGTTACCAGCCTCATTCTCAATTTCATCGCCGTGCTTTTCGTGTCCATGCTGATCGATGGCGTGCTGAAGGATCCGACCGCTTTCGGCTGGCCGCAATCCCAGGCCGTCGTCGATCATGCCATGCTGCCGAAACTGATCGCCCGCTCCCGCCTGCATATCGGTTTTGCGATCGCCATCGCGCTTGCAGCACTCGTGTATTTCATCCAGTCACGCACCGTCTTCGGCATGCAGTCTCGTGCCGCCGGCCTCAATCCGTCGGGTGCCGTCTTTGCCGGCGTCCGGCTTGGATCGACGCTGGTCAAGGTCGCCTGCCTTTCGGGCGGCCTTGCGGGCCTTGCCGGCGCAATCGAGGTGCTGGGCGTCAAGGGTTATGTCACGACGGATCTGTCGCCGGGTTTCGGCTATGCCGGTATTGTCGTCGCCATGCTTGCCAATCTCAATCCGCTCGGCGTGGTGCTGGCCGCGATCTTCACGGCGATGATGTTCGTCGGCGCCGATGGGATGAGCCGCAGCCTCGGCATTCCCACCTATATCGCTGACGTCACGGTTGCCTTGTCGCTGCTGACCATGCTGATCGCGCTGTTCTTCACGCAATACAGGATCCGCCGATGAGCACGCTGGTCGACATCATCGCTTCCGCCGGGCTCTGGGCAGCCGTACTGCGCATAGCCACACCGCTGATCTTCGGCACGCTCGGAGCGCTCCTGTGCGAGCGCGCCGGCGTCCTCAATCTCGGCATCGAGGGCATCATGACCTTCGGCGCAATGATCGGCTGGCTCTCGGTCTATCACGGCGCCGATCTCTGGACCGGACTTCTGATCGCCGCGCTCGCCGGCGGCATTTTCGGCCTGCTGCATTCGGCGCTGACGGTGACGCTCGGCCTGTCGCAGCATGTGTCCGGCCTTGGTGTGACGCTCTTCGCCTCCAGCTTCAGCTATTATGTCTTCCGGCTGATCGTGCCGGTCGCCGGGACGCCGCCGACGATCACGCCGTTCCAGCCGATCGCTATTCCGGGGCTCTCGACCCTGCCCTTCATCGGCCCTGCCCTTTTCACGCAGACCGCGCCGACCTATCTTGCGATCCTCGTGGCGCTCGTCATGGCCTACATCATCTTTCGCACGCCGGTCGGGCTTGCCATCCGGATGACAGGCGAAAATCCGCATGCCGCCGAAGCCCAGGGCGTCAACCCGATGAAAGTTCGCTACGGCGCCGTTGTTGCCGGCAGCGCCTTGATGGGAATGGGCGGTGCATTCCTGACACTTTCGGCCTTCAACAGCTTCTTTCCGACCATGGTGCAGGGGCGCGGCTGGATCTGCATCGCGCTCGTCGTCTTTGCGTCGTGGCGGCCGGGTCGAGCGCTGTTCGGAGCGCTGCTTTTCGCCTTTTTCGATGCCTTCCAGCTACGCTTGCAGACTGCAGTGCAGGGCGTGCCTTACCAGATCTTTTTGATGACACCCTATATCCTATCCATCGTTGCGCTCGCCGTCATGAGCCGGCGCGCCCGTGTGCCGCAGGCACTGATGCAGCCCTACCGCCGCGGCGAAAGATAATCCGAGGAGCTTTTCATGTTCGACCTGATCATTCGCAACGCCAATCTGCCAGATGGCCGCAAGGGCTTCGATATCGCGGTGAAGGATAGCAAGATCACCGCCATCGAAGCCTCGATTGCCGCCGAGGCGAAGGACGAGATCGATGCGACCAATCGGCTGGTGAGCCCGCCCTTCATCGATCCGCATTTCCATATGGACGCGACCCTGTCGCTCGGCCTGCCGCGCATGAATGTGTCAGGCACGCTTCTGGAAGGCATCGCCCTCTGGGGAGAGTTGCGTCCGATCGTCACGAAGGAAGAGCTCGTTGAGCGCGCTCTGCGCTATTGCGACCTTGCCGTGACGCAAGGTCTGCTCTTCATCCGCAGTCATGTCGATACCTCCGACCCGAAGCTGGTGACGGCCGAGGCGCTGCTCGAGGTCAAGGAGAAGGTGAAGCCCTATATCGACCTGCAACTCGTCGCCTTCCCGCAGGATGGCTATTATCGCGCCAGGGACGGTGTGACGTCGCTGGCGCGCGCCCTCGACATGGGCGTCGACATCGTCGGCGGTATCCCGCACTTCGAGCGCACAATGGACGAAGGCAAGGCCTCGGTGGAAGCGCTTTGCAGGATTGCCGCCGACCGCGGCCTTCCCGTCGATATGCATTGCGACGAAACCGACGATCCGATGTCACGCCACATCGAGACGCTGGCCGCCGAAACCATTCGCTTCGGCCTACAGGGCCGGGTCGCCGGCTCGCATCTGACCTCGATGCATTCGATGGACAATTACTATGTCTCCAAACTCATCCCGCTGATGGCGGAAGCGAAGATCAACGTCATCCCCAACCCGCTGATCAACATCATGCTGCAGGGCCGGCACGACACCTATCCGAAGCGCCGCGGCATGACGCGCGTGCGCGAACTGATGGACGCCGGCCTCAACGTTTCCTTCGGCCATGATTGCGTGATGGATCCCTGGTACTCGATGGGCTCGGGCGACATGCTGGAAGTCGGTCACATGGCGATCCACGTGGCCCAGATGGCCGGCATCGAGGACAAGAAGAAAATCTTCGACGCGCTGACTGTGAACTCCGCCAAAACGCTCGGCCTCGAAGGCTACGGGCTGGAAAAGGGCTGCAACGCCGATCTCGTGGTGCTGCAGGCGGTCGACACGGTGGAGGCGCTGCGCCTGAAGCCCAATCGTCTGGCCGTCATCAAGGGCGGCAAGGTGATCGCCCGCTCGGCGCCACGCATTGGCGAACTCTTCCTCGACGGCAGACCGTCGCGGATCGACGGCGGGATCGACTACGTGCCCGTTCAGAAGTAGCGCGCTAGCTGCATCGCGGCAGGCGTGGGAAACCTTACTTTCCGACGCGCCTTCTGCTGCTCACAAGTCGGATCGCCGAAATCCCTGGCCGAATTCACATGGTCGGCACTGGTATCGGCATGCTTATTCACAAAGTGAAACTCAGCCATGACCAACTGAACCAAACTTTGCTTTACAACTAACATGTCAGCGTGATACGCCTGATCTCACAAGATCGGGAGGATTGGATGAGAGAGAGTTTTGGCCTGTCGGCCGCCTTGGCAACGCCCTTTGACGCCGATGGCGAGATTGCCGTTTCGGGCGTGATCGCGCAGGCCAGGCACTGCCTTTCCAATGGTTGCAAGAGCGTCACCCTTTTCGGCACAACCGGCGAAGGCGCCTCGATCGGCATGCAGGAGCGCCAGCAGGTGCTGGCTGCGATGATGGCTGCAGGCATCGCTCCCTCGCAGATCGTCATGGGTGTGTTGGTCGATGCAGCCGAGGATGCTGCCGCGCAGGCAAGGGAGGCTCTTGCGCATGGTGTCCGCAACATTCTTTTGGCACCCCCCTCCTATTTCAAGAACGTCAGCGACGATGGGCTTTTCAAGTGGTTCGCGGCCGTCTTCGCCATGCTGGGCACACATGCGCGCGACGTGATCGTCTACAACATTCCTTCCGTGACGATGGTGTCGCTCTCCATTTCTCTCGTCGGCCGTTTGCGCGCCGCCTTTCCGGATACCGTCGTCGGCGTCAAGGATTCCTCCGGCGACTGGCCCTATACCGAAACGCTGCTGAAGACCCATGGCGATCTCATTATTCTCATTGGCGATGAGCGGCATCTGGCACGCGGGGTACGTCTCGGCGGACAGGGCGCCATCTCCGGCATGGCGAACCTGCTTCCCCGCGAAGTGCAGGCCATGGCGGAAAAGGGGGTCGATGATGCCAATGTCGAACGTTTCGTTGGGGAGTTGCTGCGCTATCCCGTCATCCCGTCCATCAAGGCGATCCTCGCCCGCATGACGGGTGACGAAAGCTGGCTTGCCGTGCGCCCGCCCCTTGTGCCAATGAGCAAGGACGATTTTGACAAGCTCTTTGCTGTCTTCGGCGCCTTGTTTCGCGCTAAGGCCGCCTAGCCGAATTGCCCGGAGCCGCCGATGGATGGAACTGGCGAACAGCCGACGTTGAGAGAGAAGGCCTATGAGAGCTTCACGCGCCATCTGCTGGCGCGCGACGTTCGGCCGGGCCAGTTCATCTCGCAGCGACGGCTCGTCGAGCTGACGGGACTGACGCTCGGAGCGATCCGCGAGCTGATCCCCCGACTGGAGGCGGAAGGGTTGATCAAGACGGTTCCACAGCGCGGGCTGCAGATCGCCCACATCGATCTCGACCTCATCCGCGAGGCCTTCCAGCTTCGCATCTTCCTGGAGAAGGAAGCGGTCGCACTTTTCACCTATTCGGCTTCGGACGAGACGATTGCCAAGCTTATGAAGGAACATCGCGACATCGCCGACGCCATCCGGGCCGGCGACGCGTCGCCGGAGCTCGAATTGCATGCGCAGTCGGTCGATTGGGGCATGCACGACGCCTTCATCGACGCACTCGGCAATACCATCATTTCGAACGCCTACCGGGTCAATTCCATCAAGATGCGCCTGATCAGCCAGGACAGGTTCCGCATCAACGGACATGTGGGCCCCGTGATGCACGAACATCTGAAAGTGCTCGAAGCGATCCAGCGACGCTCGGCCGAGGAGGCGGTTGCCGCTCTCGCTTCCCACATCAACGGAGCACGGGACCGCGCATTGAAGATTTGAATAAACAAGGCCGCAAATGAGGAGATTTTCGGCCAAAGGAGGAGGAACAGGATGTCATCATCATTTTTCAATCCGACGCGTCGCGGCTTCATGGCCGGCACGGCTGCCCTTGGAGCGGCAAGCCTTCTGGGCGTGCGCTCCGCATCGGCGGCCGTCGACTGGAAGCGCTTTTCCGGCACGACGCTCGAAGTCAACCTGATCAAAAGCCCGCGCAGCGACACGATCCTCAAATATCTGAGCGAGTTCGAAGCGCTGACGGGGATCAAGGTCAACGCCGAGGCGACGCCTGAGCAGCAGCAGCGCCAGAAGACGACGATCGAACTCAGCACCGGCAAGCCAAGCTTCGACGTCGTCCATCTGAGCTATCACGTCCAGAAACGGCAGTTCGAAAAAGGCGGCTGGCTTGCCGATATCAGCGGCTTCCTGAAGGACCCGTCGCTGACCGATCCGTCGCTCACGGAAAGCGATTTTGCCGAGGCCGGCCTGAAATTCGCCAAGGACCCCGCCGGCGTCATGCGCTCCTTGCCCTTCTCGGTGGACTACTGGATCGTCTACTGGAACAAGACCCTGTTCGAAAAGAAGGGCCTTGCCTATCCCGAAACCTTCGAGGACATGGCGAAAGCCGCGGAGGCGCTGACCGATAAGTCGACCAATACCTACGGTTTCGTCGCCCGCGGCCTGAAGAATGCCAATGCGCCGGTCTGGACGACCTTCATGCTCGGCTATGGCGCAACGCCCCTCTCGGCCGACGGCAAGTTGCAGACGACATCGCAGGGAGCAGTGGACGCTGCGACGCTCTATCAGCGCCTGATGACGAAATCGGCTCCTCCCGGCGTTTCCGGCTTCAACTGGGCCGAGGCACAGTCGGCCTTCCTGCAGGGCAAGATCGGCATGTGGCTCGATGGCGTCGGCTTCGCGCCGCCGATCGAAAATCCGGAAAAGTCCCGCGTGGTCGGCCAGGTCGGCTACGGCGTCATGCCGAAGGGACCGAGCGCGCAGGCTGCGGCAACGACCGGCGACGGTATCGGCGTGACCGCCGCCAGCCAGAAAAAGGAAGCCGCCTATCTCTTCTGCCAATGGGCGATCTCCCATGACATGGGCGCACGCCTGCTGCAGGCCGGCGCCGGCGTTCCGTTCCGCCAGTCCATTCTGGAGGATCAGAAGGTCCGCGAGGGCGTCAAGATGCCTGGCCCATGGCTGGACGCTGTCGCCGGCTCCGCCAAGGTCTCGCAGCTCGCCCTGCCCGTCATCATTCCGGTCACGGAATTTCGCGACATCTACGGCGTGGCGCTGACCAACATGATCGGCGGCGCCGACCCGGCAAGCGAACTGAAAACGGCAACGGCGCAATTCGAGCCGGTACTGGCACGAAGCGAGGGATAATGGCCTCCGTGAGCATCGAAGATACGAGGGCGACGAAGGCTGAGAAGAGGAGCAAGCCGAAAAGGCTTGTTCCAAATTATTGGCCCTTCGTCATTCCCGCACTGATCGTGATCGCCGCCGTCATCGTCTTCCCCTGGGTCTTCACCCTGTGGATGAGCGTGAACAAGTGGACGCTCGGCCAATCGCAGAGCTTCATCGGCTGGGACAACTACGTCCGGCTGGCGACCGATCAGCGCTTTTGGGAATCGCTCTGGCACACGGTCCTCTATACCGTACTCTCCGTCGTCGCTCCGCTGATATTCGGAACGCTGGCGGCCCTGATCTTCGATACGAATTTTCCGCTGCGCGGCTTCCTGCGCGGCGTCTTCGTCATGCCGATGATGGCGACGCCGGTCGCCGTGGCGCTGGTCTGGACGATGATGTTTCATCCGCAGCTCGGCGTGCTCAACTACCTGCTGTCGCTTGTGGGCATTGGGCCGCAGGAATGGATCTACAATCAGGTGAGCGTCATTCCTTCGCTCGTTCTGGTCGAGGTCTGGCAATGGACGCCGCTGGTCATGCTGATCGTGCTCGGGGGTCTCGCCTCCGTGCCGCGCGAACCCTATGAGAGCGCCGAGATCGACGGCGCCAACGCCTGGCAGAAGTTCCGCTATCTGACGCTGCCGATGATATCACCCTTCCTGATGATCGCCGTCATCATCCGCGGCATCGATGCGATCAAGAGCTTCGACATCATCTATGCAATGACGCAAGGCGGCCCGGGAACGGCGTCCGAGACCATCAACATCTATCTCTACAACACCGCCTTTGCCTATTACGACATCGGCTACGGCTCGGCCATGGCGGTGGTGTTCTTCATCGTCATCGTCGCGCTCTCCTTCATGCTTCTGATGATGCGCCAGCGCACAAAATGGACCGACGCGGAGGGGCATTGACATGAAACGCTCGACACTCAACCGCATCGGCCTACTCTTCGTGGCCCTGGTCATGGTTTCGCCGGTCGTCCTGTTCTTCCTCTGGATGATCTCGCTGTCGCTGAAATACGAGATCGACAACGGCGCCTATCCGCCGATCCTCATCCCGGATCGCTTCGCCTGGTCGAACTACGTCCAGGTATTCCAGGAAAACAACTTCTTCCTCTACTTCTGGAACTCGGTATTGGTGACGGGTGCGGCCACCCTGCTCGCGCTCATCATCGGCGTGCCGGCAGGCTATGGCATCGCGCGGCTGAAGGCGGAAAAATCCGCGATCGTCATCATGATCGCCCGCATGACGCCGGGCCTTTCCTTCCTCATTCCGCTGTTTCTGCTATTCCAATGGCTCAATCTGTTGGGAACGCTCTGGCCGCAAATCATCATCCATCTCGTCGTCACCGTACCGATCGTCGTCTGGATCATGATCGGCTATTTCGAGACCACCCCGATGGAATTGGAGGAGGCCGCAAGCATCGATGGCGCCACCCCCTGGCAGGTCTTTCGCCTCATCGCCTTGCCGATCGCGCGGCCCGGCATCGTCGTTGCCTTCATCCTCTCGGTCATCTTCTCCTGGAACAACTTCGTCTTCGGCATCGTGCTTGCCAGCCGCGAGACCCGCACGCTGCCTGTCGCCGTCTACAACATGCTCTCCTTCGAACAGGTGAGCTGGGGACCGCTTGCGGCCGCCGCCTTGATCGTCACGCTGCCGGTCCTTGTCCTCACAATGTTCGCACAACGGCAGATCATCGCGGGCCTGACCGCCGGCGCCGTCAAATGACCTATCTTCCTTTTGACAGCATCCCTTTCCTGGCATCCGCAGACATAGGGAGCGGGGAGCGGCCTTGACGTCCTCATCTGTTTTCGATCCGCCGGCAGGCGCCCCGAAGCATGTCCTCTGTGTCGGCGCCGCGGTTCTCGACACCCTCTTTCGCGTCCACACGCTTCCAACCGGCCAGGGTAAGGTGCTGCCGTATGATATGCTGCAGATCGCCGAGGGCATGGCCTCAAGTGCTGCTTACGCAGTCGCACGCCTCGGCGGCAAGGCGAGCCTATGGGGAGCCGTCGGCAATGACGAGACCGGCGAACGGATCATTCGCGAACTCGCGAGTGCCGGGATTGTCACCGGAGGCATGCTGTGCGTCGAAGGCGCCCGCTCCGCTGTCTCGACAATTCTGATCGATGACGACGGGGAAAGGCTGATCGTCCCTTTCTACGATCCGAAACTGCACCACATGACGAAAGCCTTCACGCCGGAAGATTTGGCCGACGTCGATGCCGTCCTCGTCGATGTCCGCTGGCCGGCATTGGCGCTCAGGGTTTTGAAAGCGGCAAGAAGCATGGGTAAGCCAGCCATCCTCGACGGCGATGTCGCGCCGGATGGCATCATCGAGCGGTTGGCGCCTGAAGCCACTCACATCGTCTTTTCCGAACCCGCAGCACAACGTCTCACCGGAATCGAAGATTTCGCTGAGATGGTGCGTCTGTTGAAGCGAAGGTTCGGCAATTCCTTCATCTGCGTCACGGCGGGTGCTGCCGGCAGCTTCTGGTGCGACGATCACAGCAATGACGTCAGACACAGCCCGACTATTGCCATCAAGGCCGTCGACACGCTGGCCGCCGGCGATATTTTCCATGGCGCCTTCACTCTTGCCATCGCCGAGGGGAAAACGCCCGCGGAGGCCATCCAGCTCTCTTCCATAGCTGCGGCTATCAAATGCGAGGCATTTGGAGGGCGATCAGGGGCGCCGACCCGCACTGATGTCATCGCGCGCTTGGGCTCACATGAAGCATCAAGCCTCTAGTAGATCGCAACGCTCACTTCTTGAGATAGAGCTCCGCCACCCCTTGTTTATAGGGTGACACCGATGCACGCGTGGATTATATGAATTCCCGCGACTCAAGCAGGAGGATCGCCAGATGAGAAATTTCAGCACCCACTAGCGCTGAACGGCGACGCCGAATTCGGGCTGCTGTTCAGTCCCTTCTTGTCCTTTCATATCCTCTTCAGTGCCCATGGAGGGCATTCATGCTTCGTCGCTTCTTTTCCTATTATGCGCGCTATAGAAAGCTGTTTTTCCTCGACTTCGGCTGCGCCGTGCTTGCCGGCCTGCTGGAACTCGGCTTTCCTTTGGCGGTCAAGCTTTTCATCGATCAGCTGCTGCCAAGCCGTGACTGGGGCCTGATCTTCGGCACCGCCGCGCTGCTGCTTGTCGTCTACGCGATGAACACCGGCCTCTCGGCAGTGGTCAATTATTGGGGCCATGCGTTCGGCATTTCGATCGAGTCCGATATGCGCCGCCAAGCCTTCGACCATATCCAGAAGCTCTCCTTCCGCTATTTCGACAACAACCGCACCGGTCACCTGATCACCCACGTCACCAAGGATCTCGAGGAAGTTGGCGAAATCGCCCATCACGGCCCCGAGGACTTGTTCATCGCGATCATGACCTTCGTCGGCGCCTTCCTGCTGATGTTCAGCGTGCACTGGAAGCTCGCGCTGCTGACGACGACCATCGTGCCGTTCATGACCTGGCTGGTCAGCCGCTACGGCTCCAAGATGACCCTGAATTCGCGCAGCCTGTTCGGCAAGGTCGGCAACTTCAACACACGGATGCAGGAAACCGTAGGCGGCATCCGGGTGGTCAAGGCTTTCGCCAACGAGAGATACGAAAGCCAGCTGTTTGCCAGCGACAACGAGGATTACAAGGCGACCAAGCTCGATGGCTATGCCTATATGACGGCGAGCATTGCGCTCAGCTATTTCAGCACGCGCCTGGTGCAGCTCGTCGTCATGATGGCCGGAACCTGGTTCGTCATATCGGGAGAGCTGAGCTATGGCGGCTTCGTCAGCTTCCTGTTGCTCATCAACGTCTTCTTCCGCCCGATCGACAAGATCACGTCTGTTATCGAGACCTACCCCAAGGGCATTGCCGGCTTCAAACGCTTCCTCTCCTTGATCGACACGGAACCGGACCTTGCCGACAGACCAAATGCGATTGCGGTCGACCATCTGAAGGGCGATATCGCCTATAGCGGCGTCGCCTTCGGCTATTCCGATCAGACCACGATCTTCAAGGATCTCAATCTGACGATCGCGGCTGGCGAGACCGTGGCATTCGTCGGCGCCTCCGGCACTGGCAAGACGACCATCTGCTCGCTGCTGCCACGCTTTTATGACGTGACGGCTGGCAGCATCACCATCGATGGCGTCGATATCCGCGACATGACCCAGGCCTCGCTGCGCAGCCAGATCGGCATCGTGCAGCAGGACGTCTTCCTGTTCGGCTCGACCATTCGCGAGAATATTGCCTATGGAAGGCTCGGCGCGACAGACGAGGACATCATGAAGGCGTTGCAGCGCGCTTCGCTCGACGAGTTCGTCCGGTCCTTGCCCGCTGGGCTCGATACGCCGACGGGCGAGCGCGGCGTCAAACTTTCGGGCGGACAGAAGCAGCGCCTGGCGATTGCCCGCATATTCCTCAAGGATCCGCCCATCCTGATCCTTGATGAGGCGACCTCGGCGCTGGATACGGCGACGGAATATGCGATCCAGCAGGCGCTTTTGGAGCTGGCGAAAGGCCGCACGACGCTGGTCGTCGCGCACCGGCTGTCGACCATCCGCAATGCGGACCGCATCATCGTCATGGGCGACAATGGGATTATCGAGCAGGGCTCGCATGATGAGCTACTGGCCCGTCGCGGCGCCTATGCCCGACTGCATAACGCGCAGTTTGGCCTCTATGCCTGACTTGTCGATGTAACCTGGAGCCGAGGCTTTATGCCTCGGCGACCGTCACGCCCAGGCAGGCCGCGTGAGACCGAGATGATCGCGCAGCGTCGTACCTTCGTATTCACGGCGGAAGAGGCCTCTGTCCTGCAGGATCGGCACAACCTCGCGCGTGAAATCCTCAAGGCCGGCCGGGAAGAATGGCGGCATGACGTTGAAACCGTCCGCAGCGCCGTTTTCGAACCATAGTTGCATGCGGTCAGCGATCTCTTCGGCCGTGCCGAGCACGATGTGATGGCCGCGGCCGGCCGCAACGCGCAGCGCCAGTTCTCGGATCGTCAGCTTTTCGCGGCGGGCAAGCTCGGTCAAGAGCTCCGCACGGCTGCGCAGCTGGTCCGAGATCGGCAGGTCGGGCAGCGGGCCATCAAGATCATACTCGGCCAGACTATGGCCAATCCGTTCTTCCAGCAGCGGCATGGCGCTCTTGATGTCAGTCCAGCGGTTTAGCACGTCGAGCTTCTCACGCGCTTCGGTAACGGTCCTGCCGATGACAGGCAGGAAGCCCGGCATGACGGCGACGTCATCGGGGCTGCGCCCAAAGCCGACCACCCTGCTCTTCAGGCTCTTGTAGAAGGCCTGCGCCTCGTCGAGGCTCTGCTGGGCGGTGAAGACGATATCGGCCGTGCGGGCGGCAAGATCCTGGCCTGGACCCGAGGATCCGGCCTGGATCAGGATCGGATGGCCCTGCGGCGAGCGCGGGATGTTGAGAGGACCCTTGACCGAATAATATTTGCCGGCGTGATCGAGCACGCGCACCTTGGCGGGGTCGGCATAGACGCCGCTCTCCTTGTCCTTCGGAAAGGCATCGTCTGCCCAGCTGTCCCAGAGGCCACGCACGACGTCGACGAACTCTTCGGCCACAGCATAGCGCTCGTCATGCTCCGGGTGGCTCTTGGAGAAATTGGCGGCCGTGCGCGCATAGGACGTCGTCACGATATTCCAGGCGGCGCGGCCATGGCTCAGATGATCGATCGAGGCAAAGGCGCGAGCCAGATGGTAGGGTTCGCCATAGGTGGTGGAGGCGGTCGCGGCGAGGCCGATCTTCTCGGTCACCATGGCGAGCGAGGCAAGCAGGGTCAGCGGCTCGAAACGGGCGATCATCGACGGATGGGCATCGAGGCCGCTCGTCAGGCCGTCGGCCAGGAACAGCATGTCGAACTTGGCAGCCTCGGCAATCTGCGCGACCCGGCGCAGGAGATCGAAGTTCTCGCTGCCGGCTTCCGCCTCCGGGTGGCGCCAGCCGGACACGTGATGGCCAGCACCTTGTAGGAAAAGGCCGAGATGGATCTTGCGTGTCGTGCTCATGGATACATGCCTTGCGTTTCTTGGAAGAAGATCAATTCAGACTGTGGGCCAAAAGCGCGATAAGGCGATGAAGATCGTCCTCGCTGCGCATGGTCCTCACAAGGTCGGGAATAGCCGATACGGACGGATGGTTATCGGTCGCATCGCGGAATTTTTCGGTCGGATCGCTCAAGCCCGGCAAGCCCTTGAACTCGCGGACCAGACGGCTTCCATCCTTGAGCTTGATCTCGGCAATCACGAAACGTGTCTTCGGATCATTCGACATGCGCGGGGCCGCCTCATGGTGCCGGCGGCGAACACGCCGCGCGATCGCAATCAGGTCGTCGCGCACCGGCGTCTCACCGAAATGGCTGATCTTCAGCGCACCATCGACCAATGCCGTGGCAAAGACATATTCGGCGCTGAAGCGGGCATCGATGCCAGTGGTGGGGTTTATGACGACCAGCGCCGCATCACCGCCCGGCGGAAAGGTAAGGAGGACTTCGTCGATCAATCCGGCATCCAGTTTTTCCCCATGAAGCTGAAGACCGATCATGCCGACGGGATGGCTTGCGGTGCAGCATGGGAACGCCTTGAGCGTCAGACCCGGAGCGACGATCTGCCATGGCGAACCCCATCCCTCCACCGCCATCCGCGGCCGCTCTTCGCCAAACGCGAAGGCCGAAAAGAAGCCGATCGGATTGTCGAGGAAATCCCTGGCGCCGCCAAAGCCGGCCTTGGCAAGCCTGGCCGACAGCAGGCCCGAGCGAGCCGCCATGCCGGCGTGATAGGGCTTGGCATCATGGCCGAACTGCAGGCGCAGGCCGCTCGAATGGGTGGCGGCAAGTCCCAGTGCAGTGGCGGTCTCGGCGACCGAGTAGCCGAGCACATGAGCAACGGCCGCCGCAGCGCCGATGGTGCCGAGCGTCGCGGTCGCGTGGAAACCGTTCTCGTAATGGCGCATCCCGAGCGAGAGGCCGAGGCGCGCCATGGCTTCCAGACCAACGATATAGCCGGCGATCAATCGGTCGGCCGACAGGCGCTCTTCCGATGCCAGCGCAAGCAGCACAGGCACGATGACGGTCGTCGGATGACCTCGGACGCTCGCATGCACATCATCATAATCGAGCACATGGCCAGCATGGGCATTGATCAACGCCGCCGTCAGCGCATCGGTGCGACGCCCCTGCCCGATAATGACGGCCTCGCCCGCACCCGCCGGCAGCTGTTCCAGCAGGATGCGCGTCGTGCGATCGGATGCGCCGCCGAAAGCGCAGGCCAGCCAATCGACGATCGCCTTGCGTGCCGCCGCAACGGCGGCTCCATCGCTCAGCGGTTCGGCTGATACGATGGCCTCGGCGAAAGCTGTGGTCAGCGGAAAGGTCTTTTCCATCATCGATCCCTTCAGATGCCTTCGCCGTCTTCCAGCGAGGCACGCCCGCCGGCAAGTCCGTTGACGAAACGGCGGATACGCGCGTTCGTGGACTTCTGGAAGATATCCTCCGGAGACCCCTGATCAACGATCAGGCCGTTCTCAGTGAAAACAACGACATCGCTGATCTCTTCGGCAAAGCGCATTTCATGCGTGACGAGGATGCTGGTCATGCCCTCCTTGACGAGATCGCGAATGACGGCAAGCACCTCGCCGACAGTTTCAGGATCGAGCGCGGAGGTTACCTCGTCGAACAGGACGAGATCCGGCCGCATCGCAAGAGCCCGCGCGATCGCCACGCGCTGCTGCTGCCCGCCGGAAAGCTGCCCCGGAAACATCTGCGCCTTTTCGGATAGGCGCACGCGTGCCAGAAGATCCCTGGCGTGACGTTCGGCCTCTGCCCGATCGACGCCGAGGATGCGGATCGGCGCGATCGTGATGTTGTCGAGCACGGACAGATGAGGGAAGAGATTGTACTGCTGGAAGACGATCCCGATCTTCTGCCGCAGCTTGATGCGCTCGGCCTCGTTGCGCATCTGATCGACGCGCACGCCGTTGACCGTAATGTGTCCGGTCTGCGGCGCAACCAGCGCGTTGATGCAGCGCAGGATCGTCGATTTGCCGGATCCGGAAGGACCGATGATCGAAACAGTCTGTCCCCGGGCGACCGTCAGGTCGATGCCTTTCAGGACCTCGGTGGATCCAAAGGCGAGATGCACGTTAGCCAGTTCGACGATCGGATTGGTCTGAGCTTGGCTCATGCCGGCTCCTTATGCTTTGAGGCGACGCTCGAGGCGGCGCGTCAGGCTGGAAATGGGATAGCAGAGGGCAAAGAACGCCGTCATCACTACTAAATAGGCAAGAACGGTAAAATCCAACCGGCGCACGGCAGTACTGGCGTCTGTCGCGGCATGCAGCAACTCATGCACGCCGACCAGCGAGGCGAGCGCGCTCGCCATGGTGATCGAGGCAAAGAGGTTCATCCAGGGTGGCAGCGAGCGGCGGGCGCATTGCGGCAGGATGATCCAGCGCAGCGCCTGCAGCCGGGAAAAGCCGAGCCCCTTTGACGCTTCCCATTGCGTCGTCGGGATCGATTGGATGGCCCCGCGCGTGATCTCGGCGACATAGGCGCTGGCCGGAATGGCAAGTCCGATCACCGCCTTTAGCCAGTCGGGAAAGGGCAGATAGTGGCCGAACACGACGATTTCGAAAGGAAAGATATAGGTCGTGGCAAAGATCAGCACCAAGTGCGGCGCGTTGCGGAAGACCTGCACATAGAGAACGACCGGATAGCGGACGATCTTCAGCGGCGTCAGCTCGAGAATGCCGAGCGCCACGCCCAATAAGGTCCCGCCCGCCATAGCGAGTAGGCTGATGAGGATATTCATCAGGAAGCCGCTGCCGAGGTAGGGCAGCCATTCGATCAGCACATGCAGCAGCGAGAGATCGGCAAGCAGCCAAACGACAGCCGCCACGACCAGAGCGCCAAACGCCCAGACCAACCAGTTGCTCGAAGGAGCGGAGGAGAGTTTTGCGACGCTCATGTGCCGACCCCGAAGCCCGGCACAGCGAGCCGCTTCTCGACCCAGCGCCCGATCCTGGCTACCGCAAGATTGATGGCGCTGAAGAACAGCAGAATGACGATCATCAGCTCGACGACGTTGTCGCGCTGGGTCCAGACCATGATCGAGGCATAGGTGATCTCGCTTACCGCGATCGCATTGCCGACGGTGGTCAGCTTCACCAGATTGATCATGTTGTTGACGATCGCCGGCAGCGAGGCCCTGACGGCAAGCGGTATGGCTACGAAGCGCAGGATCTGCAGGCGGGTAAAGCCGATCGCGCGGGCTGCCTCCACCGTCTGCTCCGGCACCGCCTCGATGCCGGCGCGAAGCGCATCGGCATGAAGCGCTGCCACATGCAGCCCAACGACCGCGACCACCCAGAAGAACGGCGTCAAAGGATTATGCTGCGCACCGCCGAGCCCATTGGAAACGAGCGTGTTCAGCACGAGAAAGCTGAACATCAGCTGCACCAGCGTCGGCGTATTGCGGGTGACTTCGATGAAAGCTCTGACCGGCGCGGACAAGGCCTTGCGGCCGGACGTCAGCATGGCGGCAAAAATCAGGCCAAAAAGCAGGCTGATCGGAATGAGCAGCACAATCAGATAAAGCGTGGTGATGAAACCACCACGCCAGATCTGCGATTCATAGCCGCTGGCCAGGAACTCGTAGTGGAGCCCAATCTTGCCAGTCCAGTCGATGAAGGTCTGAAGAATCGAATTCCCCATGCAATCAGCTCCTCAAGCGACCGACAAGGTCACTTGGCCTCGAGCTTCTTGTGTTCTTCTTCCAGGAAGGTCGTGTTGAGCAGGCGGTTCGCCTTGGCATAGTCGAGAAGCTTGCCGTTGGCATGCAGCTCAAGGATTGCCTTGTCGAGCGCAGCACTCGTGTCGCCTTCGCCCTTGCGCAGCCAGATCACCGAATCCGACGGAACGAGCTCAGTGGGGAATAGGATCTTGTAGTCCTTCCAGTCTTCCGGGCGATCCTGAAGAAGCAGGCCGACCGTCGCACCGACATGCACGGCCGCAACGCAATTGCCGCCCTGCAGCGCCAGAAGCGATTCCGGCTGGCTCGGCAGCGCCTTCACTTCGGCGCCGTATTGTTCGATCAGCGGCTGGGTGTAGTTCGAGCCCTGAGAAACACAAACCGGCTTGCCCTTCAGGTCGCTCCAGTCCTTCAAACCGCTGTCCTTGCGGCCGACGGCGGCGCCGCCGCTTCGGTCATAGGGCGTCGGCACGTAATCAAGGATCTTGGCGCGCTCTTCCGTGTACTGCATGTTGGCAATCAGGATGTCGACCTTGCCCTGCTGCAGAAACTGCACCCGGTTCGGCGGCGTCACCGTCACCGTTTCCAGCTTGACGCCGAGCTTGTCGGCGAGCGCCTTGGCGATGTCGAGGTTATACCCCTTCTGCTCCTGGCTTGCCGGATCGATATAGCCGAAAGGCGCACCTGACAGGATGACGCCGACCGTCAGCGCGCCGCGCCCCTTGATGCGATCGAGCGTCGCATCAGCGTGGGCGATCGTGGTAAAAAGCGCGCCGCAGGAAAGAGCAGCGGCAAAAATGGCAGCAGATGTTCGCTTGGCAAAATTCATGAATGTCAGGCTCCTTGTCTGCGCGGAACCTAGAGAGGGCGAGCGCACCACGCGAGGAATCAAATGCTATTTATAGAGGGATCGGCGCAACAATTGCCTATATAAACCATAGATTTTAACATGCTTCCTTTGCCATTACGCCGGCGCCGATAACGACAGCCAATGCGATCATTGAAAATCAAAGACACTGAGGCCCGCCGCCATTTCGTCGAGGCCAAGCGGGCGCGTCACGGGTGGTTCGGCTCTCGCCAGACAGCCCTGACGCTCACACAGTCGACAGGCCGGACCGATCGTCACCGGTGTCGAACCTAGCGCCTTGCCATAGATGACCTCATCGCGATGGGCAATGTCGCAGCCGATGAGAAGTGCCGTGCGGCGCACCCTTTCGCCAAAGTCCGCCTGAGGACCTTCAACGGTGCGCGATATCGTCAGAAAGCCTGCACCATCGGGCATTTCCGTCGCCTCGACCAGTATCTGCCCTGCCTGGGCGAAGGCGGCGTGAATATTGAGCTTGGGACAGCCTCCGCCGAAACGAGCCTGCGGAAAGCCCTGCGCACCCGCCTTGCGCAGGCGATGGCCGGCGCTGTCGATTTCCATCAGGAAGAAGGCGACGCCCGAGGCGCCGGGGCGCTGCAAGGTCGTCAGACGCGTGGCGGCCTGCTCGTAGGAAACCCCGAAGCGGGTGCCGAGCCCATCGATGTCATAATGCAGGCGCTGCGCTGCCGAAAGATAGGCGCCATAAGGCATCAGCAGAGCATGCGAAGCATAGCGCGCCAGCTCGAAACGGGCGATCCGCTTGGCTTCAGGCGTCGAGAGAGTGAGCGAGTCCAGTTCAGCGGCAATCTCGTCACGCAATGCCAGCAGCGAGACCTCGGTTGCGATCTCCCGTAGCTGGTCGAAAGGCGACAAGCGCTCGGAAAGAAACAGGCGCATCGAATGGCGGTCGTAACGCCGGCGCAGGCCCGGCATGGCGCGCACCGGCAGCAGACGCACGGCAATGCCGTGCTCGCTTTTCAGCCACGTTTTCAGGGTGCCCGCCATGTCGTCGCCGGGTGCAAGACGTGAGTAGAACGCTTCTGAGGCATCCTCGATGCGGGCAAAGAAATTTGGCCGCCCCTGCAACCGGTCGTGCACCTCGTCGAGCGGCAGACGCGGGCCGGCGACATCAGCAACCCGGCCTTCGCGGGCCAGGAGTTCGGCGAGATCGGACAGCCTGGCCGCCTGCTCGCGATAGGCGCGATAGAGCCGGATCATACCGTTTGCCGCGTTTGGCGCGGCCTCAGCAAGCTCGATCAACTCCTGATCGGCGGGAATCTCGCCGACCAGCAGCGGATCGGCAAAGATCTCGCGCAATTGCCCGGCACTACCGCCCTGCTCGCCCTGTAATTCGTCAAGGTCGATCTTGTAGACACCAGACAGCTTCAAAAGCAACTGCACGGTCAGCGGCCGCTGATTGCGCTCGATGAGATTGAGATAGGACGGCGAAATATCCAGCGCCTGCGCCATGGTCGTCTGCGTCAGGCCGAGACCCATGCGGATGCGCCGAACCCGCGGCCCGGCAAAGATCTTGCGCTCAGCCATTTGTCATTCCCTTTACAAATTTTCGCTTCACCCAAATTTTACAAAATTTACAAATTTACTGACAGCCGCCGTCAACGATAGCACATCATAACCCTTTTATCTAATGCGTTCTTCCGGTTCTTCTGGTGTCTGGCGCTGCTATCTTGTAAAAATCGTCACGCAATCCACATCGATCAAACGATCAGCAGAACAGCCTTGGGAGATTCGCATGACAGATTTTTACAAACTGGTTCCGAACGCGCCTGGCGGACGCTTCGATGGTGTTGAGCGGCCCTATACGGTCGAGGATGTGAAGCGGCTGCGCGGATCGATCACCATTCGCCATTCCCTAGCAGAGACGGGAGCGAACCGGTTGTGGCAGCTCATTCATGAAGAGGATTTCGTCAACGCGCTCGGCGCGCTCTCGGGCAATCAGGCCATGCAGATGGTCCGCGCCGGGCTGAAGGCGATCTATCTCTCGGGCTGGCAGGTCGCAGCCGATGCCAATACTGCCTCGGCCATGTATCCCGACCAGTCCCTCTACCCCGCCAATGCAGGCCCGGAACTGGCCAAGCGCATCAATCGGACCCTGCAACGGGCCGACCAGATCGAGACCGCCGAGGGCAAGGGTCTTTCTGTCGACACCTGGTTCGCACCGATCGTTGCCGATGCCGAGGCAGGCTTCGGTGGTCCCCTCAACGCTTTCGAGATCATGAAGGCCTATATCGAGGCCGGGGCCGCAGGCGTCCATTTCGAGGATCAGCTGGCGTCGGAGAAGAAATGCGGCCATCTCGGCGGCAAGGTTCTCATCCCAACGGCAGCCCATATACGCAATCTCGACGCCGCCCGCCTGGCTGCCGACGTCATGGGCGTGCCGACATTGGTCGTTGCGCGTACCGACGCTGAGGCCGCCAAGCTTCTGACTTCGGATATCGACGAGCGCGACCAGCCCTTCGTCGATTACGATGCCGGCCGCACGGTCGAAGGCTTCTATCAGGTCAGGAACGGCATCGACCCCTGCATCGCCCGCGCCGTCGCCTACGCACCGCATTGCGACCTCATCTGGTGCGAGACGTCGAAGCCGGATCTCGAACAGGCGCGCAGGTTCGCAGAAGGGGTGCATCGCGCCCATCCGGGCAAGCTTCTCGCCTATAATTGCTCGCCGTCCTTCAACTGGAAGAAAAACCTGGACGACGCAACGATCGCCAAGTTCCAGCGCGAACTCGGCGCGATGGGCTACAAATTCCAGTTCATCACGCTTGCCGGCTTCCACCAGCTGAACTTCGGCATGTTCGAACTCGCCCGCGGCTACAAGGCCCGCCAGATGGCCGCCTATTCCGAACTGCAGCAGGCCGAATTCGCCGCCGAGGCTAATGGTTACACCGCAACCAAGCATCAGCGAGAAGTGGGCACCGGTTATTTCGATGCAGTGTCGCTGGCAATCACCGGCGGCCAGTCATCGACTACGGCCATGCACGGATCGACCGAACACGCCCAGTTCAAGCCGGCAGCAGAGTAATATTGAGCTCAACAGGAGGAGAATGACATGCCATCCATAGCACGCGTTCGCGAGAGAGCCGAGGAGCAATCTCTCACCATGAATGCCGACCAGCAGGCCGTTATCCGCATGCTGGCCAACGAGCTGCATCGCCTCAACCAGGCGGTCATGAATGCGGTCGACGCCGGCGTCTCCGTCGAGCTCGTCCGCTCGGCCCGCCACCATGGCGGCGATGGCAACTGGGGCGACCTGCTGATCCCCGTCGTCGTCGCCAACGCGGCACGGCCGGCTTAGGTCAGGAGCATCGGTCAACCATCTGCGGGCTGTGACCTCATCCGAGGGCCGGCCCGCTTACCATTGGCGCCCTATACGGTTGCGCCCGGATTGAAATCATCGAATGCCTGCGCCGTGAATTCGGCCGTTGCGCCGGAAGCGATAAGAGCGGCAAGCAAGATCCTGGCCTGCCCGGGTCTCAACGTCGAGGAATGGATAGCTCCGGCTTCGACAAGATCATGTCCGCCACCGCCGCCGCCATAGCTCGACATCAGCAGGCCATCCGGCACCCGGCTCGACACGACGACGGGAACGCCGGCGCCCTCGCAACGCTTGACGGCTTCGACCAGGCGGGAATTGGCATTGCCCGAGCCGAGGGCCGCAAGCACGATGCCGTCGGCCCCTGCCCTCAGGCTCGCATCCACGTGCACGGAATCGCAACCCGGATAGATCGCAACCATGTCGACGCGAACTTTGCCGAGCGATGTCGCGAAGCGCGGACTTGCCGGATTGTCGATTGGTCGCGCCTGTCGGAAAGCATCCACGACATCGGAGGAATATTTATAGAGCCCCCAGGCCGGCAGCAGCCTGCCGCCAAAACAGACGAGTACGCCGCGCCCCATATTGGCCTGATCGGCGGCGGCCGCAATGGCGGCTGTGAGATTGGCAGGCCCGTCAGCTTTGGGATGGTCCGCCGTGAATTGCGCGCCGGTGAACAGGACGGGCTTGTTCAACTCATGCTGCAAATGGACGAGCAGCGCCGTTTCCTCCATCGCATCGGTGCCGTGCAGGACGACGATGCCGCTCACATCGGCGTCGTCAAGCAAATCGCCGACCCTGTCGCTGATCTCCTGCATGTCGGCGAGCGTGAGGCTCGCCGAATCCTTCGCCATCAGCTCGATGGGCCTCAGCATCACCGGCATGTCGGGCAGCAGCGACAGCAGGCTTTCTCCCGTCAGAGACGGCTTGCTGGCGCCGTTGTCGGCACGCTCGCTTGCGATGGTGCCGCCGGTGGCAATGACCACCACCAGCGGATTGGTCTTTCCTGCGGTCACGCCTCACCCCGCTCGACCGCCAGCTGCTGGATACGGTCGCGCAGCAGATACCATCCGATCACCAGGGCCGGGGCGATCAGGACAAGCGAGGCGATCGTCCAGGTGCCAACCGGATAATCCAGCGCCATCAGCACCAGTACGGCAAACAGGAATACGAGGGTCAGAATGCCGGTATAGGGCGCACCGAACATGCGGAAATCCGGCCGCGCCATCTCGCCGCGCTGCGAAAGCTTCCACAGCTTGAGCTGACACAACACGATGACGCCCCATGCGCAGATGATGCCCAGAGCCGAAAGGTTCAGCGCGATCTCGAAAGCCGACGACGGAACGACGGCATTGAGCGCGACGCCGATGACGGTGACGGCGGCGGTGACCGCGATGCCGCCATAGGGCACGCCGGCCTTGTTCATCTTGGCAAGCGCTGCCGGCGCCGAACCGGAGACGGCCATCGAATGCAGAATGCGGCCGGTCGAATAGAGGCCGGCGTTCAGCGAGGAAAGCACGGCCGTCAGTACGACGAGATTCATGATGATATCGGCACCTTCGACACCGATGGCGCCGAAGAAGGTGACGAAGGGGCTCTCGCCTGCCTTATAGGCCGTATAGGGCAGAAGCAGCGATAGGAGCAGCACCGAACCGACGTAGAAGACGAGAAGGCGGGCGACCACCGTGCGGATCGCACGCGGCATGACCTTGCGCGGATCCTCCGTCTCGCCCGCAGTCGTGCCGATCAGTTCGATCGAGGCATAGGCGAAGACCACGCCCTGAATGATGACGAAGGCCGGCAGAATGCCGCTCGGGAAGAAGCCTCCGCTATCGCGGATGATGCTGAAGCCTGCCGAATGACCGGCAATCGGGGTTCCGGAGACGACGAAATAGATGCCGACGATCAGGAAGCTGACGAGCGCCAGGACCTTGACCAGGCTGAACCAGAATTCCAGCTCGCCGAAGACCTTGACCGACAAAAGGTTCATGAACAGCACGACCATGAGCGCAATCAGCGCGAATACCCATTGGTCGATGCCGGCGAGCCAGGGCACATAATGCTTGAAGAAATTCATATAGAGGGCAACGGCCGTAACATCGGCAACCGAGGTCATGGCCCAGTTCAGCCAATACATCCAGCCGACCGCAAATGCCATCTTCTCGCCATAGAACTCGCGGGCATAGGAAACGAAGGAGCCGGAGCTCGGACGGTGCATGATCAATTCGCCGAGCGCACGCAGCACCAGGAAAGCGAAGAAGCCGCAGATCGCATAGACGAAGATCAGGGCCGGACCGGCCGCGGCGAGCCGGCCGCCAGCACCGAGGAAAAGCCCTGTGCCGATCGCGCCGCCGATGGCGATCATCTGAATCTGCCGCGGCTTCAGCGCCTTGTGGTAGCCGAGATCTTCATCGACCGGTGGCCGGCGGTCCGCCGGCACATTCTGAATAGGTTCGACTGACATTGCTCCTCCCTTGAGCCATTTTTTCCGTAGACAGTTCCGGGTCTCGTACCCGACAGGATGCCTTTCAGTTGATCAGACCATCGATCGGCAGGTTATGATCGCCAGCCATCCTGTAATGCTGTATGACAGATTTTCCTCATAGACATTTTGTGGGGCGGAGGTCAAGTCGCGCACTGGCTTATTGACGTTGTTTGCCGCAGCAGATAACAGCTCCCTAAATCTGTCATACAGCTTGACAGATTTAGCTCGATCTACGCCATAGGAGGATAATGTGGACACGACGCGAAGCGAGTATGATTTACTGGGTTCGAAGGATATTCCGGCCACTGTCTATTGGGGGGTGCATACCGCCAGAGCCTTGGAAAACTTCCAGGTGACGGGCACGCCGATCGGACGTTACACGCATCTCATCCGTGGCCTTGCCTTCGTCAAGGAGGCCGCCGCCCTTGCCAATCACGAGCTTGGCCTGCTCGACAAGGAAAGGCTCGACGCCATCGTGCGGGCCTGCCGCGAGATTCGTGCCGGCGAGCTTCATGAGCAATTCGTGGTGGATGTCATCCAGGGCGGCGCTGGCACTTCCACCAACATGAACGCCAACGAGGTCATCGCCAACCGAGCGCTCGAACTCCTCGGCCACGCCAAGGGCGACTATGCCCGCCTTCATCCGAACGATCACGTCAATCTCAGCCAGTCGACCAACGACGCCTATCCGACGGCGGTCAATGTCGCGCTGATCGAAGCGATCGACGGGCTTGCGGCGGCGATGCAGATGCTGCAGGAGGCTTTCGAACGCAAGGCCAAGGAATTCGACAGCATCCTGAAGGTAGGTCGCACCCAATTGCAGGATGCCGTGCCGATGACGCTCGGCCAGGAGTTCCGGACCTTTGCCGTGATGCTCGGCGAAGACAGATCCCGCCTCATCGAATCCGCTGCCCTTCTGCACGAGGTCAACCTCGGCGCGACCGCCATCGGCACCGGCCTCAATGCGCCGGCCGGCTATGCAGCACTTGCCTGCGCTCATCTCGCGCGATTGACCGGACGTCCACTTGTGACAGCTAGCGACCTGATCGAAGCCACGCAGGATCCCGGCGCATTCGTCCATCTGTCGGGTGTGCTGAAGCGCGTGGCCGTCAAATTGTCGAAGACCTGCAATGATTTGCGTCTGCTGTCTTCCGGCCCTCGAGCTGGCATCGGCGAGATCAACCTGCCGGCCATGCAGGCCGGATCGAGCATCATGCCGGGCAAGATCAATCCGGTGATCCCGGAGATGGTCAATCAGGTCGCCTTCTCGGTGATCGGCAACGACATCACCGTGACCATGGCTGCAGAGGCAGGTCAGCTGCAGCTCAATGCCTTCGAACCGATCATCGTGCGCTCGCTGTCGGAGAGCATCACGCATCTGACGGCGGCCTGCCATATCCTTGCCGAACGTTGCGTCGACGGCATCACCGCCAATCCCGCCATCATGGCACAGCGTCTGCAGGAATCGCTCGGCCTTGCGACAGCGCTCAACCCACTAATCGGCTATCAGGCGGCGACACAGGTTGCCCGTGAGGCGCTGGCAACCGGCCGTACCGTGCCGGAAATCGTGCTGCAGCATGGCCATTTGACCGCCGAGCAACTTTTCGAGGCGCTCCGGCCGGAAAGGCTCGCCAACCTGCCCATTGTGGTCAACGCTGCGGCTGATCCTCGCCGATGATGGTCGTCACCACGCGCTCGACCTGACCGAGATGGGCCTCCATCGCTGCGATGGCCGCCTGCTCCGAGCCCGCCACGATCGCCTCGACGATCTGGCGGTGCTCGACATTCGAGGCCACACGCCGCTGCGCCATCATGTTGACCAGTTCCGATTGGCGCATCAGCGCGTCGCGGGCATCCGCAACGATCTTTGCAAACACGGCATTACCGGAGGCCTCTGCGATCATGCTGTGAAATTCAGAGTCGAGCTGCACCCATTTATAGGGGTCTTCCTGCCTGTCCATCTCGTCGCATAGTCCCAGCAATCGCGCCAATTGCGCGTCCGTGCGCCGCAGCGCCGCCCAACCGGCCGCCGGCACCTCGATGAAAGGCCGCGCCTCGATCAGATCACGCGCCGAATAGCCGCCATAGTGCAACTCCGGACTGGGCGTGGACGTGACCACAAAGGTGCCGCTGCCGGTGCGGGTTTGCGTGAAACCCAAGGTCTGCAGCGAGCGGAGCGCCTCGCGGACGATGGGGCGGCTCACCCCATAGTGTCCGGCAAGCTGCGACTCGGCGGGCAGCCGCGTCCCGACCGCCAACCGTCCCGATGTAATTGCCGAACGAATATCGTCGAACACCGCCTCAGCGGCGTTCTTCCGACTGATCGGCCTTGTATAAGATAACCAATCAGCCACCTCACTCATGACACCCAACCTTTATAAACATTCCATGCTTGTCAACAAACGAGGCTTGGAAAGACAGCCCCTGTCCCGGCGCGCCAGCCTCAACCCGAACTGTCGCCGGCATAGACGCGTTTCAGAAAGCCGACAAAGGTTTTCAGCTCCTCTTTGGAGAAGCGCCCGGTGAATTTCCGCTCGTGGGCCGCGATCAGATCGCGGCACGCTGCAAGGATCTCCTGACCCTCGCCCGTCAGGATCAGCTGCTGGCGACGGCGGTCGACGGGAGACGGGCGGCGCGCAACCAGGTTGCGATCCTCCAACCTATTGACGAGCGACATCATCGTCGCACGATCCATGCCGAGAGTTGCCGCTATATCGATCTGGCTCGCCCCCTCGTTCTGCGCGATCAGTTCCAGCACGGCGACCTGTTTCTGTGTCAGGCCGAGGTCTTCCATGGCTCGCGAGAAATCATGATAGAGCGCAACATTGGCCATGCGCAGGTGAAATCCGAGGATGTCCTCCAAGGAGCTGGTGTCAATCCGGCGCATGTCGTCAGCGCCATCCTGCCTCTGCGCCTTTTCCCCACGATTTCCGACCGCCATCACTCCTCCCTGCCCGGCACAGTCAATGCGCCTGGCAGTCTTAGAAGCACAATTCCATGCCGGCAGCAAATTTCCCTTGAGGAGAGCAGGTAAAATATTGTATGTGTTGCATACAAATTTCGCTATGGGAGTGGCGAGGTGGAGGAGCAAATGCAACAGGTCTCGCAGCACATAGGTGAGGCAATCGGCGCGGTGGGGCTGGAGACCGACGATCCGCTTATCTTTCGGGCCAAAGTCAGCCCGAACCGGCCAGCGGTGATCGAGGTGGCGACAGGCCGGCATTTGAGCTATGGCGAGCTGAATGAACTGGGCTCACGCTGCGCCGGGTGGCTGGCAAAGGTCCTGCCGGGCGGCGAGGATCATCCGCGCATCGCTTATCTCGGCCGTAACTCGATTGCCGAAATCATCGCATGCCTCGGTTGCCAGCGCCTCGGCGCGGTCTTCGTGCCGCTCAATTGGCGTTTGAGCGCAACCGAACTTCAGCAGATCCTCGCGGATTGCCGCCCGCACATGCTGATCGTGGATCGGGAATTCAGCGAAATCGCCGGCGAAACCGGTCCCCTCCTGCCACCAAAACTGGTCGTGGAGGGTGAGGCTGGTTTTCTTGCTCGTCTGCAGGGCGCGCGCCCTCGTGCCGGCGGGCGAATTGCGGCGGATACGCCTTGCATCATCCTTTACACGTCAGGCACGACCGGTACTCCGAAGGGCGTGATCATCACCAGGCGCAACGCCTTCTTCTCGGCAATCAATTTCGCGCTAGTCGGAGAAGTGACGTCGCAATCCGTCACCCTCTGCGACCTGCCGTTCTTCCACACGATCGGCATCATCGCGATCGCACGAACGACGCTTCTCATGGGCGGACGGCTGGTCATCTCGGACCGCTTCCAGCCTGAGCGAACCCTCTCTGTCCTCGGCGATACGGCCCTCGGCATAACGCATTATTTCGCCATTCCCCAGATGGCCTCGGCATTGCGCGCATCGCCCCATTGGAATCCCGCTGCCTTGAAGGCTCTGAAAGCGATCTTCATCGGCGGCGCTCCGCTTTCGCCGGCCCTGATTGAGTCTTTCCTCGAAGACGGCGTTGCCCTCGTCAACGGCTATGGCATGAGCGAGGCCGGCACCGTCCTGCACATGCCGCTCGACAAGGACCTGATATCGGCCCATCCCGGCAGCGTCGGCTTCGCCGCCCCGCTCACCGAGATCCGCCTCATGGCATCGGATGGAACCGATGCCGCCGATGGCGACGTCGGCGAGATCTGGCTGCGCGGGCCGGCGGTGACACCCGGCTACTGGAACAAGCCGAAGGAAACGGCCAGCGCCTTCGTCGACGGATGGTATCGAACCGGCGATCTCGGCAGGCGCGACGAAACCGGTCTGCTCTACATACCCGACCGGCTGAAGGACATGTATATCAGCGGCGGCGAGAATGTCTTCCCGGCCGAGGTCGAAGCTGTCATCGCAACGCATCCGGCCGTGCGTGATGTCGCCGTCATCGGTATTCCCGATCCGCGATGGGGCGAGAGCGGCGTGGCCTTCGTCGTACCGGCCTCCCCCGAAGCGCTTGCCGAGGACATTCTCAGCCATTGCGCCAGCCGCCTTGCTACCTACAAGCGCCCGCTACGCGTCATCTTCCTTGAAGCCATTCCGCGCACCGCATCCGGCAAGGCGCAAAAGCATATCCTCAGACAATCACATACCGACACCGATCCGAAGCCGTTTTGACGGTCGGCAGGCATGACTGAAACAACAAAGATGAGCAGGAGAGACAGATGACGGAAATTGAGAAGACCACGGTCGATCCGGTGCTTGTCGAATTCGACAATGGCATCGCCTTCGTGACGTTGAATCGCCCCGATAAACGCAACGCGATGAATCCTGCGCTCAACAGGCGCATGCTCGAAGTCCTGGACGATCTTGAAGGCGATGAGCGGTGCGGCGTTCTGGTCCTGCGCGGAGCAGGCTCATCCTGGTCGGCCGGCATGGATCTCAAGGAATACTTCCGCGACAATGACGGCAAGCCGCGCGATGCGACGCTGAAGAGCCGCAGGCAATCAGGCGGCTGGTGGAGCCGGCTGATGTATTTCGAAAAGCCGACGATCGCCATGGTCAACGGCTGGTGCTTCGGGGGCGCCTTCACGCCGCTGGTCGCCTGCGATCTCGCGATATCAGCCGACGAAGCAACCTTCGGCCTCTCCGAAATCAACTGGGGCATCCTGCCCGGCGGCAACGTTACCCGCGCCGTTGCCGAAGTAATGAACCACCGCGACTCCCTCTACTACATCATGACCGGAGAAACCTTTGGCGGACAGAAGGCCCGCGACATGGGCCTCGTCAACGAGTCCGTGCCGCTGGAACAGCTCGAAATCCGCGTGCGCGCTATTTGCGCTATCCTCCTCAAGAAGAACCCGGTCGTGCTCAAAGCCGCCAAGGACACGTTCAAGCGCGTGCGCAATCTGCCCTGGGATCTGGCCGATGATTACATCTATGCCAAGCTCGAGCAGATGCTGTTTCTCGACAAAACGGGAGGACGCGACGAGGGCCTCAAGCAGTTCCTCGACGACAAGGCCTATCGGCCGGGTCTCGGTGCCTACAAGCGGTAGCCGTTGTCGGCGCGAATACATGGATTGATGCTATAATTCGCGACGGCCAGCGGGAACTGGCCGCCGCAACGTCGTTTGATCAGAAGGGATAGTGCTGCGCGGAATCTTCGATGGTGATCCAGCGCAGATCGGTGAATTCGGCGATCGCAGCCTTACCGCCGAAGCGGCCGTAGCCGCTGCCCTTGACGCCGCCGAACGGCATCTGCGCTTCATCGTTCAAAGTCGGGCCGTTGATATGGCAAATACCGGACTGAATGCGTCCGGCAACGGCAAGCGCGCGCTGTACGTCGCGGCTGAAGACGGCCGACGACAAGCCGTATTCGGTGTCGTTGGCAATCCGTACCGCCTCATCCTCGCTTGCCACACGAATGATCGGCTTCACCGGCCCAAAGGATTCTTCCGCATAGACGCGCATATCCGGTGTGACGAAATCGAGCAACGTCGCCTCCACCACCGTTCCGCTGCGCTTGCCGCCGGCTATCAGTTTGGCTCCCTTGGCCTGCGCGTCGGCGATCAACTCCTCCATCTTCTTGGCTGCATCGAGGCTGATCAGTGAACCCAGCACCACATGGCCGCGCGGATCGCCCGCCGGCAGCGCGCTGGCGCGCGCCGCAAGCTTGGCGACGAAGGCGTCGGCGATCGCCTGATGCACGATGATGCGCTCGGTCGACATGCAGATCTGGCCTTGGTGCATGAAGGCGCCGAAGATTGCCGCGTTGACGGCACCATCGATATCGGCATCCTCCAGCACCACCAGCGGCGCCTTGCCGCCGAGTTCCAGCAGAGCCGGTTTCAGATGCTTGCCGCTGAGTTCAGCGATGATCTTGCCCACCTTGGTCGAGCCGGTGAAATTGACACGGCGCACTGCGGGATGCGCGATCAGGGCCTCGACGATCCGGGGCGCATCCTCGGGCGCATTGGTGATGACGTTGATGACGCCAGCCGGCAGGCCTGCTTCCGTCAGGGCCGTCGCGATCAGCCGCTGCGTGCCGGGGCATTGTTCGGAAGCCTTCAGGATCACCGTGTTGCCGCAGGCGATCGGCATGGCAATGGCCCGCGTCGCCAGGATGACAGGCGCATTCCAGGGCGCGATCGCCAGGCAAACGCCGGCCGCCTGGCGGATGCCCATGGCGAGCGTGCCGGGCTTGTCGGAAGGAATGATCTCGCCGCCAATCTGCGTCGTCATGGCGGCCGCTTCGCGCAGGATATTGGCGGCAAGCATGACGTTGAAGCCGGCCCAAGGCGCGGTCGCTCCCGTCTCCTCCATCATCAGCGTCGTGAACTCGCCGACCTTGGCATCCATGATATCGGCCGCTTTTGCCAGGATCGCGCGGCGCTGGCCGGGGCCCGTGCTCGCCCAGGCTGGGAAGGCGTTGGATGCGGCTTCGATCGCAGCCGCCACGTCCTCGAGGCCGGCCGCCGGCGCTCGGCTTGCCAGCTTTTCGGTAAAGGGGTCCAGACGGTCATAGGTCCGGCCGCTGGCGGCCGGCCTGTCGACGCCGTTGATGAGAAGGGAAATGTTCATCTCTTGTCTCCTGATGCGAATGATATCTAGAAGCCGAGCACGTCGGCATTGATGGAGGCTTCAAGCCCGCCATCGGTGGGGAGATTGGCGCCATTGATCCAGCGCGCACCGTCCGAGCACAAGAACAGGATGGCAGGGGCGATGTCGGCTGAAGTACCCGCCCGGCCGACGCGCGTGATATCGCTGTCGACGCGGGCGTCGCCAAGCACGGCGCGGAACTGCTTGAGGATCCGCGTTTCGACGGGACCAGGGCTGACGGCGTTGACGCGAATGCCGCGATCCTTGAAGAGCGCTTGATGTGCGGCCCGCATGGTCCAGAGCAGCAGCAGCTCCTTGGACAGCGGATAGCCCTCTTCGTTCTTCAAACCATGCTCCGCGACGAGACCGGCGACATCAGGAAAGCCTTCGATTGCCGTCAGCTTCTTTGCTCGCTCCAGATTGGCGCGCCAGCCATAGCCCGCGATCGAGGCGACATTGACGATCGCCCCGCCCTCGCGCAGGCGGGGTGCGACCGCCTCGGAAAGCGTACGCAAACCGTAGAAATTGACTGCAAGCGTTGCCGCGACGCCGGTGCTTCCGGAAAGCCCTGCGACATTGGCCAGAGCATCGACGCGGTTGGGCAATTGGCGGACGATGTCCGCTACGCCTTCGGCGGTCGAGATATCGCCCTTGATGAAGGAACTGATGCCCGACGACGGCTCGCGGACATCGACGCCGATAATGTCAGCGCCCATCTGCCCCGCAAGTTCGGCGGTGCGCGCGCCGATACCCGAAGCGACCCCAGTGACGAGGATGGTCTTGCCGAAAAGCATGATTTCACCTTTCTCATGAAATGCGACGACGGACGTCGCCGCTACTGTTTGTCCTTGAAGAGATCTGAAAACGTCAGCCGGTAGCCGACGGGCAGCAGTTGCAGATCGAACCGTCGCTCGATCGCGCCCCAGAGGCCCTGTGGCAGATAGAGGGAGAAGAGCAGCGCTGCGGCCCCGAGGCCGACCAGATACCAGACCCCCGTTCCGCCGAAGACGGTCTCGATGACGAAAAAGAGCACAGCGCCGAGGATTGCCCCCTCGAATTTGCCGATGCCGCCGACGAGGACCATAAAGATCATATAAGCGGTCCACTGCACGCTGAAATAGGTCTTCGGCTGGAAGGTGGTGGCCGTTGCCAGCCAGAGGCCGCCGGCGACGGCGATCCCGAAGGCAGCCAGCACAAAGAGCAATCTCTTGGTGGCGGCAACCCGCACGCCGACGGAGGTTGCCGCATCCTCATTGTCACGGATCGCCTGCATCGCAGCGCCGGCGCGGCTGCGCATGAGGGCAAAGAGGGCGCCGAGCAGGGCAATCATGGCGGCAAGCGCCAGCCAGTAGATCGTCACCCGCCGCGTGCCGCTGTCATAGGCGTTCAGTGCAATGAGCGAGGTGCCCGTTTCCCCCTGGATGAGCCGGTCGAGATTGACGAGCAGATGGGCGAGCTCGGCGATCACCCACATGCCGATCGCAAACTCCCCGCCCTTCAGCCGCAGCATGAACCATGAAAGCGGAACCGAAAGAATGCCGGTGACGATCGCAGCGACGAAGAGCGAAACGAAGGGATCGAGCCCTGCATCAGCCAGGCGGATGGTGAAATAGGCGCCGAGACCGAAGAAGACCTGCTGGCCGACGGAAACGAGGCCGCCGAAGCCCGCCAGGGCATTCCACATGGCGGCGAGGATCACGTAGATGAAGAGAGCCGTCATCCGGTCGATGACACCGGCTCCCATGAAGGCAGGCGAGGCCGCCAGCAGGATCGCCACGACTGTCATCACAGCCAATGTCAGGCGGGACGAAGCCGTCCAGCGTTCGACGGATATTCCGGGTGCGATCACGGTCATGTCGGGCTCCGAAGAAGAGCGCGGATCCTGCCGAGTCCGGGCATGCCGAACTGATGGAGCCGAACGAAGAGGACGAGCAGAAAGGCGATGTGGCCGCCGATCAGGAAGCCTTGCGGATGAATCTGGGCGCCGATCGATTGCGCCAGACCGAGAACGATGCCGCCAAGCAGGGTTCCCCATAGCGAGCCGGCGCCACCGATGACAGCCGCTTCGAAGGCAAACAGCAATTGCGGCCCGCCCGAATAGGGATTGAAGGTCGCCCGCATCGCCAGGAATGCGCCGGCGATGCCGACCGTGACCATGGTGATCGCGGTCGCAACCGCGTTGACCCTACGGGCATTGATACCGACAAGCCCTGCGGTATCCGGATCTTCCGCCGTGGCCCGGATCGAACGGCCGAGCGCGAAACGGCTGAGGAAGAGCTGAAGGCCGCCGAGGATGACGATGGCGGTCACCATCATCAGCACGGCAAGCTTGCCGACGAAGATATGGCCGGGCAATTGCCAGGAGGCGTAGGAGAGATTGCCGATGAACGGCGCGAGTGAGCGCGTGTCGGCTCCGAACTGTTCGAACAGCAGATTGTCGATCACGATCGACAGACCGAAGGTCGTCAGGATCGGCAGCAGCGTGCCGCCGCGCGAGCTGCGCTCCAGCACGAACCTCTGCAACAGCCAGCCAAGCATGGCCATGACGGGCAGTACGATCAGCAGGCCGGCAAAGGGTGGGATCGCGAGTTTGGACGCCAGCAGCCAAAGACCGTAGGCGGCAACGACGGCAAGACTGCCATGCGCGAGATTGATGATGCGCATGACCGAGAACATAAAGGACAGTCCGCAGGCGATGACGGCGTAGTAGCCGCCGAGCAGGACGCCTTGAAGCAAGGTGTTGATCACGACGCGCTCCTTTCAGCGGCTGCCCGATGCAGTCCGAAATAGGCCCGGGTGACATCCTCGCGCGTCACGCCGGCTGCCGGCCTGTCGAGCACGATGCGGCCTTCGAGCATGCAGATGACACGGCTTGCGACGCTCATTGCCCGGGTCAGATCCTGTTCGACGAGAATAATCGTCGTGCCCGACGACAACAGGCTTTGAAGCTGCTGATAGACGCGGTCGACCACCAGCGGCGACAGGCCGAGCGACACTTCGTCAAGCAGCAGAATGTCGGGATTGCTCATCAGCGCCCGGCCGATCGCGGTCGCCTGCTGCTCGCCCCCCGAGAGATGTCCGGTCTTGGCATGGCGGCGCGGTTTGAGGTTCGGAAAGGCGTCGAAGACCCGCTCGACCGTCCACTCCCCCTTGCGGCCGGCGCTTTTGCCGAGCAGCAGATTTTCCTCCACCGTCATCTGCGAAAACAGCCGCCGTCCCTCCGGCACCAGGGCAATGCCCCTGACGATGCGCTTGTGTGAGGGAACGGCGGTGACATCCTCGCCGTCGAGAAGGATCTGGCCGCCGACCGGAAGATGAGCACCGGCGATGGAGCGCAGCAATGTCGTCTTGCCGGCGCCATTGGCACCCACGAGCGCGAGCACGTCGCCCTTGGCAAGGTCGAAGCTCACGCCGCGCACCGCCTGCAACAGACCATGGCGAACATCCAGATCTCGAATGGAAAGCGTGCTCATACGGGCGCTCCTCCAAGATAGGCGCGCACGACTTCGGCATCGCTCATGACAGTCTTCGGATTGCCGTCGGCAATGATCTTGCCGGCATCCATGCAGATCAACCGTTCGACGACCTGCAGCAAGATATGGACGATATGCTCGATCCAGACGATGCCGATGCCGCGGCGGCGCAATTCGAGAATGGTCTCCACCAGCTCACTCGCCTCGCCATCGGTCAGCCCGCCGCCGATCTCGTCGAGCAGCAGCAGCCGTGGACCGGTTGCGAGGGCTCGCGCAAGTTCCAACCGCTTGCGATCGAGCAGGCCAAGCGTATCGGCGCGGCGATTGGCAACGCCGAGCATGCCGCAGAGCCGCAGGGAATCGACGACGCGTCCATAGGCCTCGTCGCGACCGGATGTCTTGCCGTGCGAAGCAGCGACAAAGACGTTCTCGAACGTCGTCATGCCGCTGAAGGGCTTCGGGATCTGGTGCGTCCTGACGAGACCGGAGCGGCAGCGGTCGGCCGCCGTCAGCGCCGTGACGTTCTGTCCGCCGAAGGTGATGGTTCCGGCATTCGGTGGAAATGCACCGGCCAGCACGCTGAGAAGCGTCGTCTTGCCAGCCCCGTTCGGGCCGACGATGCCAACGGCATCGCCATCGCCCATTGAAAAATCGAGGTTTTCCAGAACCACAAGCGCCCCGAAGCGCTTGTGGATCCCCTTGGCCGCCAGAAAGTCCTGTCCCGGCCGCTGTTGCTCTTTGACCTGCACGATGCCGTTACCCGTTGTAAGCGATGAGTTTGGCGCCGACGGGCACGTTCGGATCGGTAGCGTGCTCGGTCACGACATAGTCGAGCGCGAATTTCGAGCCGGCCGGCGCCTTGACCCATTGCGTGCCGATGATCGGCCCCGGAGAGACGTTGGCGACTGGGCCGCTGGTGAAATCCACCTTGCCGGCGATCGTCGTGGTCTTCAGCGTGCTCATCGCCTTGGCAACCGCTGCCTTGCTCTTGACGTCGGACGCTGCCTTCAGCACATCGAAGCCGGCGTCGAGCAGCGACAGGCTGGCGCCGAGCTGCTGCGTCCACTGCTTGCCGCTTGCCGCCTCATAGCCATCGGCCAGCTCATTGCCGGAAACACCCGTCAGCGACGACTTGTAAGGAAAGGCCTTGTGCCAATAGGCGGCGCTGCTGACGTTCATGCCGAGGTCGCCCAGCGCCTCAATGTCAGATGGAAAGAGGCCTGTTTTGGCAACCTGGCAGATCTTGATCTGCTGGGTAAGACCCTGCTGCGCCGCCTGCCGCCAGAAGGCTGCGAAATCCGGCGGGATCGGGAAGCTGTTGAAGATCTCCACGCCCTCCTGCCGGAAGAGCGCGATCTGCGAGGAGAAGTCGGTCGTTCCGGTTTCATAGGCACCGGGGTCGACGATGGTGAAGCCCGCCTTGGCAAGCGCCGGTGCCAGATTGGCGCGGATCGCGTTGCCGTCGGCATCGTTCGGATACATGACGCCGACCTTCTTGTTGGTCTCGATGAGGTTCCACTGCGAAATATAGGTCTTGAGGAATTCACCGACGCCGAAGCCGAAGTGATAGGTCCACTTGAACGGCGACGGCGCGCCGGGCTTGGCACCACGGCCGAAATACCAGGCCTCCCACGGCATGACCGTCGACAGGCAGGGCACGCCCGCCGCCTCGCAGGCATCGGCGACTGGATTGATCGTCTCCGGCGTCGAGACCGCCAGCATCAGATCGACAGCCTGATTGTTGATCAGGTCCTTCGCCAATTGCCCGGCGCGCGACGGATCGGATTGCGTGTCGCGATCGAGGATTTCCACCTTCCACGTCTTGCCGCCGGCCTGCAATCCGCCTGCCAGCGCCTTGCGCGCCAACTCCAGAACGTAGCCGTCCGTCTCACCGAAGCCACCAAGCGGTCCCGTGCGGGGGCTGATGAAGCCGACCTTCAGCGTATCGTCGGCGGCAAATGCCGACCGTCCGCCGAAGGCCAGCGCGGCGGTGCCCGCTGCCGTGGCGGTCATGAATCTGCGACGCGTCAGTGCGGCGCCGGATATAGGTCTGTTGAAATTACCAGTCATGAAATAGTCCTCCCTTTTTTGTCGGAGCCCTCTTACTCCGCATGCCTTTGTCTTTGCCGACCTGCCGTCTTGCGACCGTTCAGATCGGATACTCCCGTTTGCCGGATGCAAGCGTGATCCAGCGCAACTCGGTGAATTCATCGATGGCCGCCTTGCCGCCGAAGCGGCCGTAGCCGCTCGATTTGACACCGCCGAACGGCATTTGCGGCTCATCCGCGACAGTTGCCTCGTTGATGTGGCAAATGCCGGTCTCGATGCGCCTTGCGACTGAAAGTGCCTGATTGATGTCGCGGCTGAACACCGCCGATGACAGGCCATATTCATTGTCGTTGGCGACCGTCACAGCCTCATCGACGCTGTCGACCCGGATGATGGCGGCGAGCGGTCCGAAACTCTCCTCGCGGTAAATCCGCATCGCCGGCGTCACGTGATCGATGATCGTGGCATCGATCTGCGTGCCCCGCGCCTGGCCGCCACAAACCACGACTGCACCCTTCTGCATCGCATCCTCCACCAGCGCACGAACACGTCTGGCGGCCTCCGCGCTGATCATCGTGCCGAGCGGTGTATTGCCGTCGAGTGGATTGCCGGCAACGAGCGTCTCGGCCTTCACCCTGAACTTCTCGACGAATTCGTCGGCAATCTCCTCCATGAGGATGATGCGCTCGGTCGACATGCAGATCTGGCCCTGGTTCATGAAGGCGCCGAAGGCGGCGGCGCGCACCGCCTCGTCGATATCGGCGTCGGCGAGCACGATGAACGGCGCCTTGCCGCCAAGCTCCAGCAGGCAACGCTTAAGGTGGCGTGCTGAAGCCTCGGCAACGAGGCGCCCGACACGCGTCGAGCCGGTGAAATTGATCCGGCGCACGGCCGGATGTGCAATCAAGGCTTCAACAATCGCGGCCGCATCCTTCGGCGCGTTGGTGATGACGTTGACGACACCGGGCGGGAAGCCTGCCTCACGCAGGACCTCGCCGATCAGGCAATGAGTCCTGGGGCAGAGTTCGGATGCCTTCAGAATGACGGTATTGCCGCAGGCTAGCGGCATGGCGATGGCGCGCACGCCAAGGATGATCGGCGCATTCCACGGGGCGATCCCGAGGCAGACCCCGGCCGGCTGACGCACCGCCATGGCAAGGCTGCCCGGCTCGCTGGAAGGAATGATCTCGCCGGCGACCTGTGTCGTCATGGCAGCTGCCTCGCGCAGCATGTCGGCGCCGAGACCGCAATTAATCCTCGCCCAAAGCGCGGTCGCGCCGGTCTCGCCGACCATTGCTTCGACAAAGTCGGCTGCGCGAGCGGTCAGAATGTCCGCAGCTTTGTTCAGAAGCGTGCGCCGTTCGCCCGGCCCGGTCTGCGACCACACGGGAAAGGCGGCCGCTGCGGCGCAGGCGGCGCGGGCAGCGTCTGCCGCCGAAGCGGCCGGCGCGATGGTCGCGACATCGCCGGTCGCCGGATCGACGCGCTCGAAGGTGGATGCATCAGACGCATCCAGCGTTTCGTCATCGATCAGCAGTTTTGCCACGAACATGCGATCATCCGCTCTTTGGCAGGCCATGCCTGCAGTCATCCAAAATGGGAGAAAGCGCGCATGGTCGAGCGCCGCCGGGATGCAGCCGCAACAACCATATCTTTTGCGTGGAGACCTCCTCCCAAAGGCTCATGAGAAGAGATTACGTCGTTGCGACGAGGATTGAATGCGATTTTCTGGGTTAATATTGCAAATATCTGGCAATCATGCCACGTTCTCGTCATGCCATGCGAAGGAGGACTCGTTGGTTTTCGACAGCGGCATCCATCTTCATGCGCGCGGAGATTGGCACGAGCCCTCGCTGACACCTCGCACGATCCGTTTCCAAAAGGGCCTCTACGCCCAATTCCACCACCTTTTCCTGCTGCAGGTGGGGACAGCAAAACTTATTCTCGAGGGCGAAGACCAAAGGGCTTTTCTTGGGCCGACCATTGCTTATCTGCCGCCGCAGTCGCACTGCGAGCTGCATATGGCGGCCGGTGCTGCCGGTTTCATCATCGGCGCCTCGCCGCAGATCGTGGTCGACGCGATCGGAGACCGGGCGGAATCCTACGCGCTCAGAATCTTCAGCGAACAGCCCTGGTTCATGGCCGCGCCGGATGCCGATGCCGTCGGTGAGGCGCAGCCGCTCGTCGCCGGCTTCGTTCGGGAGCTTGGCGATCCCTCCCGGGCGTCATGGATGGCGATCTCGGCCTATATGCGCCTGATCCTGATGGCGCTTTGGCGGGCAGGCGGCGCGGAAACAGCCGAACAGCGCGGGCGCGGCGGCGGCGCATCGATCCTGCAGAGATATCGGCAATTGGTGGAGACCTGGTTCCGCCAGCATCGGCCGATGACGGACTATGCCCGCGAACTCGGCGTGACCACCGATCGCCTGCATTCCATCTGCCGCAGCGCGCTTGGCCGCTCCCCCGTGCAGCTGTTGCACGAGCGGGTGGTGCAGGAAGCGAAATTGCGGCTGGAGCGCTCGGCCCGCACAGTCCAGGAGATTTCCGACGGCCTCGGCTTTCGTGACCCCACCTATTTCAGCCACTTCTTCAAGAAGAAGACGGGCTTCTCGCCGGCAACCTATCGCGACTTCGCCCGCAGGAGCGAAGTCGCGGAAAGCCATGTCCTGTCGTCGGGCTATGCAGATTGGCCATAACGACAGCCTGTCGTCAGACGATCAGCCCCTTCATCGGCAGGACATGATCGGACCCGGGAAAAACGTCGCGGGTCAATACAACAGGCGAAGCACCGAGCAGATCGACGGCGATGCCCTTGATCACCGCGCGCAGGTCGGTCGTGGCGGCAAGATCGCGGCCATCGCGCAATTGCGCCTGCTTGAGGCCGGGCCAGTCGGCGATCACCCGGCCGCCCTTGATCGCACCACCGGCGAGAAAGGCAGTCGTGCCGGTGCCATGATCCGTACCCTCGGTGCCGTTCACCTGCGCCGTGCGGCCGAACTCCGTCGCAACGACGATCGCGGTATCCTTCCAGGAGGGACCGAGTTCTTGCTGGAACGCCGCCAACGCATTGTCGAGCCCCACAAGCAGCTTGTTCAGCCGATCCACCTCGCCGGCATGGGTGTCCCATCCTTCGAAGGCGAGTGCGGCAACACGCGGACCATCATCCTGCGCCAGCAGGCGCGCGGCGCCCCTCGCCATCTGCTCCATCCCGGTGGGATCGCCTGGGCCGCCTCGCGCCTTCACGTCGAGGCCGGCTGCGATCTTGCCGGTGGAGATGCCCTCGGCGAGGATCTTCGCGAACAAGGGGTCGGTGTGATTGTAGAGATCCATAAGGCGCGGCGGCAGGTCATCGCTGACAGGCTGCAAGTTGGATGGCGACCAACCGAGCACCGGCGCCTTGCCACGAATGACTAGCGGTGCGTTCGCGCCGACCGACAATCCATGGATGGCGGATGAACCGGGCGAAACCTTGTCCCCTTTGGGAAGGCCTTCCAGCATGCGGTTCAACCAGCCGGAATCGACGCGGCCTGGAGTTTCATAACCGGATTCCAGCACATCCTGACCGTCAAAATGCGAGCGGTCGCGATAGGGCGTCGCGCTCGCATGAACGACGGCCGCCTGCCCTGCGCGGTAAAGGCCATTAAAGTTCGGCATCGACGGATGCAGCGCAAAGAAGCTGTCGAGCGGAAGCGCAGCATGAGGACCGCTCGTCGTCATGGCGATCGCCTGGCGAAGCGCTTGATAGTCCGGATCGCCGACAGGCGGGACGGCCGTCAGGCCATCGAGCGCACCACGCAGGATGATGGTGATAAACCGCGGATCGCGGCCGCCGGCGGCATGGGCGAAGCGTGGAATGAAAGCCCAGGCGAACAAGGCGCCGGAAGCACCAAGAACGGCACGGCGGGTGGGAGTCATGAGTTCGCAAGTCATGGTCAGCGCCTTTGAAATTCGGGGGAAAGATAGGCGATCGCAAAGCCCTGGTTGCGGGTCTCTGCACGCGATACCGCCTGCAGCGTTTCATTTGAGAGAAGCGGGCCGAGACTGTCCGAAACGAAGCGCCTTGGATCTCCTTGCGGCGATGCCGCATTGGCGATCATATTGGCGACATCCATCCGCATGCTAAGGCTCTCGCTGGAAGCCCAGACATCGGCAGTGTCTGCAAAGCCGTTCGGGCCGGCCGGCGCCCAAAACGGCTGGCCCATGGCGGTCAGGGTGCCGAGAATGACATTCGGCTTCGGCGTCTCGCCGCTGGCCCGCAGAAGAGCGGCCATGAATTCCAGCGGTGAGCGGACCTTGGCAAGCGTCGGATTCCAAGCCTCTTCAGAGCCGAGCAGGGCGCGATAGACCGTGGAGAGATCACCATCCGTCTTGGTGAAGGTTGCCGCAACCGTCTGCACGAGCGCCGGCGGCGGCACGTCGGCGATAAAATGCCGGACGAGCTTGGTGGCGATATGCTGCGCGGTTGCCGGATGGCGGGCAAGGTCACGCAGCGCCTCCCGCCCCTGCCCGACGCCGTTGTCGGCATAGGTCAAGCCGAGCAACGTCTGGTCGCCCGGCTCGTGGGCAGCCGCGTTGAAGACGAACGTGCCAGGCGTGCCGAGCTTCCCCTCCGCCCGCGCCACCGTCCAGCCGGTGATGATCTTCGCAAGCGTCGTCACGTCGGTCTGCGTGTAGCCGCCATTGACGCCCAGCGTATGCAGCTCCAGCGTCTCGCGGGCAAGATTTTCGTTGAGGCCACGCTTCTTGTTGGCATTGGCCTTCGAATTCGGCCCGATCGACTGCTGATTGTCGAGATAGCCGAGCATGGCCGGATGGGTTTCGACCGCAAGCAGCATCTCAGAGAACCGCCCGAAGACATGTGGACGGATAGCCTCCCGCTCAAACGCACCGGCAAGAATGTGGCATTCCTCGCTCTTGGAGATCGCGACGGCGAAATGGTTTGCCCAGAACATGGCCAGCCGTTCGCCGAAACCGATCAGCGGCTGCCGGATGGTGCCGTTGAAACGTGCATCCGCCTCCGCCAGCAGAATCTGCTGCGGAAGATAGGGGGCCGAAGGCTTCTCCAGCTTCTCGACCGCCTTGGTCATTGTCGCTGCCATCTCCTGGGCGCCGGGCTGGGCGCTCGTCGAGCCGGGGAGTTGAGGACCCTGCTGCGGGGCTTGCGCCGGTTTGCCCTGCTGCGGTGTAACGGCCGCAACGGCCTGCTGCCGGGCTTCCTTTCGCTGCTCCTGGAAAGCGTAGAGAGCAACGAGAAGATCGGCTGTGGACTGCAATTGCGACCCGACCGGAACCGGGACGAAGCGTTCGGTGATCTCTTCAAGCAAAGCGCCGCGCGGATCCGACAGGATCGACGCGATGCCGTTATGATCCGCTCCTAGCCCGAACCGGGAAAGAGCGAGCGCGGCATAAACATCATTCGATTGCTGAGCCATGTTCCTGCCAACTCCTGCATCAGACATGCTCCTTAAACGCGAGCATCTTTCCGATCCGTCGGTGGGCAAGTGTGATCATTTTGTGGCGGCGGCTTTGGGAACGCCGCGGCGGATCAGGCTTTCGGCAAGAGCGCGGCGTTCGTCATAGGAAAGCGTTGCCGCGAAATCGACGGCGCGTTCCTCGAGCTTCGTCCGCAGGGCGATGTCGGCATTGCGCGCTCGCGCCAAGGCGGCCGACAGTGCCTCCGTATCCAGCGTCGGCTGCCCTAGGATGGACGCAGCATCTATTTTGGCCTGCTGCGCCTCGAGAATGGTCGGGCGCTGGTCTTTCCGCGCTTCGTTCAGCGCCGCGCGCAGCGCTTTCCTCTGCGACGAAGGCAGTTGCTCGCCCGCCAAAGGCATCACGGCGGCGCGTGCCTGCGAGTTGCGGATCCATGTCAGTCCTCCGCCTGCCAATGCTCCGATCAGGAAGGTGTTCAGCACCAGCAGAGATATGACCAATATTCGAAAGCTGCGGTCTGTCATTGGCTGTCCTGCCTTATCGCCGCATCCGGCCCGACATCGCCGAACATGGTGGCGGTCCCATCCGATGCGATGACGGTGTCCGACGTGAGGTTGGGCGCCAAAATGGCGATGGCGATACTGCCGGCGAGAGCGCCCGCAATGCCGATGCCGACAAGACCGATGCCGGCGGAACCGAAGCGAAACAAGTTCCTCATCCTCGAGCGGTGGACAAATTTTGCGACTATCCGGCCGTCCAAGCCTTCGTGGCCAGCTTTGAGGACGTATGTGTCGAGCAGCGAATCGAGGTCCGCTGCACGTTCGAGCATGCCGGCTGCCTCGGCACTCCTGGCATGGGCGCGTGCGGCCGCGCGCTCATCTTGCGGCCATCGGCCGATGTCGCCGCCATAGGCGTCGACCATTTCAGCGAACCGCTCGGCACTCATCGGACCCGCGATATGTTCAGCCATCGCTCTGTTCCTTCAATAACAGCAACTGCAAGGAGCGCCTTCCACGCGCAAGCAGGCTTTCCAGCGCATCCACGCTAACGTCCATGATCGCCGCCGCCTCCGCATTCGACAGCCCCTGATAGTAGACCAGGACGATCGCCTCGCGCTGGCGGGGAGCAATCATCTGCATGGCCCGCTCCACGCGCCGCGATGGGTCATCCTCGCTCATCAGGCCGGCATCCGGCGCCGGACCCTCATATTCGAGGTCGGGCGGGTGCTCGGCAAACACATCCTTGCGCCGACGCAGGTGATCGTAGCAGAGGTTGATCGCCACGCGATGGACCCAAGTGCTGAAGAGGGCATCGCGCTGGCGCCAGCCTCCGGCGTTTCGCCACACACGCAGAAATGTTTCCTGCGCGATATCCTCGGCTTCGGCGGCATCGCCAAGCATGCGGGTGGCCACGGACAGAATCCGCGGCAGCTGCCGCGCGACCATCAGGCGCATCGCCGGAACGTCACCGGCAGCGATGCGACCGAGCAGATCCTCGTCCGGGTCGCCACTCCTGGGCACGCGATCCCATTTCATCGACAATCGCCGTCGTCCCGGTTTCGTGAAATGATCGCATAGCACCCCCGTTCCCTGCGTTTGACAAGGGGACTTAGCCTATCCGTCAGTCCCGGCGGGCGACGCCAATCCGATCGAAACGTCTCCGGCAGCGTGTCTTCCCTTCGATATCGAGCATAGGTTCTCAATGGTTGAACGCTTCGCGCGACGAAATCCGTCGCTCTGATATCATCGATCTTTGCTTTTCCGTTTGCGAGCGCGGCACCTCTGTCGCGGGCAGCACTGAGAACAAGGCGGCTTTCCAGAGAATCGGAGATCGTGCGGCGTCAGGCCCTCGTCCATAAGAGGATGGGCTGCAGGAATGCCTCATTCATAGGGGAAGTTCTTTAAAAGCCGGCCCGCTTGGACAGGGAAGCCCCAACGTCTCTTGTTCAAGCGGGCGGCCCGTTCGCATGATCGGATGCGAAAGGTCACTTTCGATCAGAGGGACAGCAGTTCGTCCGTCTGCTCCTGGTCAGTGGACGCATAAAGGCCGCCGAAATCAGGCATCTGCGGCTGCTGTTGCGCCTTTATGGCCGATTCGAACTGGCTCTGCGTCAGCGATCCCGAACCGGAGGTATCGAGACTCTTGAATAGCGCTGTTGCCTGATCCTCGCTCACGTCGGACGGGCGAGTTGCAACGAACTCGGTTTCGCTGACACTGCCGTCGCCATTGGTATCCATGGAGGAGAACATGCTGGAGAGCTGGTCGTCACTCGACTGGCTGCCCTGAGGCGGCGGAGGAGGAGGCTGCTGGCCCGACTGCATGGCGCTTGCCAGCTGCGATTCGGTAAGCGAGCCGGTGTTCTTCGTGTCGAAGCTTTTGAACAACTGCGTTGCCTGGTCCTCGCTGACATCGGACAGACGAGCGGCAACGAATTCCGCCTCGCTGATATTGCCATCGCCATCGGTATCCATGGCGCCGATCATATCGCTTTGCTTGCTGCTCTGGCTGCTGGTCGCGGAAGACTGCTGAGTACTCGACGTCGCGCTGGTGGAATCACTCTCCGAGTCCGACCTGGAGCTGTCACTGCCGTTGCCAGACTGCAAGTTGAGGATGATATTCATCAGCTGGGCAACCAGCTGCTCGGCCGAAGCGATCTGAGATTGGTCGGTTGATGACGACGAGCTCGTGCCGGAAGAACTGCTGGATGAGCTACCGGACAGTATGGACGCGACCGAATCGTTCGATGAGGACGACGTCGACTGAGATGTCCGATATGGATAGTAATTATTTGATAGGACTGAGGTAATGCTCGTCATGGGGCCTCCGAATACGAGCGTTGAGAGGGACTTGAATGCTTTACGCGTACGCGACTTGAACAGGATGTCATGCCGGATCGCGTGACTGCGGCGGCCTGACTTCGACATCGATATGGGCGGATGGGATTGCCGAATGCTGGAGATCAAACTCGCCATGCCCCTGCGATCGGGCGAATGGGCCGTTTCCGAGGGTAATGAATTCAAGGATGTCCAAGGCGAGCGATCGCCATCATGGCGCTATCGGCATCTGCACATTTTTCGATTTTGCACTTCCCAACACGCCCAAACTGCACAAGGAAACTTGCGCGTGGCTTATAGGAGCTTGACGAATACGCCTCAGTACGTTTTCCTTCGTCGATTTTTAGGGAATATCTAAGCTTTGCTGCGTTGTGGCTGTTGCTGGTATAAGGGAGGACCAGTACCGAAACGGCGTTGATGGAGCGACATATAAAAAAGGGGCACAGCTTGAATATTGGCTTATGTGGAGAACCGAATGAGGCGCACTAAGGAGGAGGCGGCAGAAACCCGGAGCGAAATCCTACATTCCGCGAAGGCTCTGTTTCTCGACAAGGGATACGAAAATGTCAGCCTGGAGGAGATAGCCGCAGCAGCCGGTGTTACGCGGGGAGCGGTTCATTGGCATTTCAAGAACAAGCAGGGATTGATGTTCGCGATCCGGGATGAGGCACAGCAGCCATTCCAGGAGTTGGCCGAGCGGATGTCGAAGGAATTGCCGCCCAATCCGCTCGATCTTGTGGCGGATGCGATCGCAACGGTGTTCGAGGATATTCAGTACGATCCGCGCAAACGCAGCATGCTGAAGGTTATGATGCATCTCGACATGGCGTTCTGCGATGGAACCACGAACCGCGCGAGTTCCTTCCGGCACGATATGCACGAACACTTCGCGAGAATATTTACATTGATGGATGCGAACACGAAGCTACCCGCACCCTGGACGCCGGATACGGCTGCCTCCTCACTGACCGCCGTCATCGGCGGGTTGATCACGGAATGGACGCTCGACAGGGGCGATTTCCAGCTCGTCCCTTGCGGACAGATGTTTATCAAGATGGTATTGAAAACCTGGTTCCCGTCGGTCCAGACGCGCGGGATGGCGACATTGGCCCTTTAAATCAAGAAGGATCCGGAGGGAAAGCCGGATCCTTCCTCTTTGATCGGAGGTCAACCGATCAGTGTAAGAAGCCCGACGGATTGGAAACATCAGGCTTCTATTACCTGGCACGAGGCCAGGTAACTTAGGATTAGAAGCTGCGCTCGAAGCGCAGAATACCGGCCCACTGATCCTGGTTCACAGAATCGAAATCGGTATAGGAGACTTCCGGCTCGATAAGCAGGTTCTTGACCGGGTTGAACTTGAGGTTCGTGGTCGCAGCAAAGATCTTCGAGTCGGTGTAGGCGAGCTGGAGGTTCCACTTCAGCTTTTCGTTGATCGGAACGCCAACGCCGCCCCAAACTGCCCAGTCACCCCAGCCGCACTTCGACGGATCGTTAACGGGGCAAGCAGAACGATCAAGGTTAGTGCCGGCATACTTGTTGAGCTTGTCGCCGTCCGTGTTCCAGCCACCCATCAAGAAGGCCGAGAACATACCGAAGTCGGCATCGACGCGAGCCTTGACAGCGCCTTCTTCGACGATGGAGTCATAACCACCGACGACCTTGAAGCCCCATGCGCCAGACTTGAAGCCGGCACCGGCAACAACGTCGGGAGCGTAGTGGTTGGACTTGTCGTCCGTCCACCAGCTGGAGCCGTAGGAAGCGCCCGAGCCGCTGGAGTTGCTGTCTTCGACGGAGACCATAGCCGTGAAGCCGTTGCCTGCATCGTAGTTGTAGGTCAACTGGTTCAGTTCGTACGGGCCGTCATAGATCACGTCGTCGTTGATGACGTCGCCAGCATAACCAATGTAGGAGTTGTACTGCGAGTCGGCCTTACCGACGAGGAAGCCGCCGAGGCTGATGTTGGCAAACAGCAGCTTCGTGGAGGTGGAGTTGCCATCGCTCCAATCCCAACGGATAACCGTATTGGTCTTCAGCGGACCGTATTCGGTGTCGGTCGCGGTGTCGAGGCTGAGCTCGGCACGAGTGTGCCACAGCGTACCGACCTTGCTGTTCGGGTTGTAAGCATCGTACCATTCGCCTTCGGTACGGACACGGCCGCCGACCTTGAGGCAGGTTTCGGTGCCCGGAATGAAGAAGTAGCCAGCACCGTAGGCGTCGCAGATGCGAACGTATTCGAGCGGCTCCGGTTCAGCGGCAACGATAGCGTCGGCCGCATGAGCGCCGGATACTGCCGCCAGCGCAGCAGCCGAGCCGAGAAGAAGACTTTTCAGGTTCATATTAAACTCCTGGTTGTAATATGCATTTCTAGTTTTCCGCGAGTGCAGAGCTGGAATATCACCTCGAAAGCCGGTCGGTCTAAACGCGACCAAGTAGCCCGGCAAATACGCACCTGATGTTGGCTTGAGTCCCCTCTCACCTCCATAATTGATCTCGCGGCAACGGTCATGAAATGCCCCTACCGATCCGGCCGAATACTCGACCGTAAGACAGCTTATGTCCTGCATCCGATTTACAAACGGACAGTATGTTTGTCAATTATGTGAAACCGACCATAGCGTTAGTCTTGGCATCTGTTGCTTAAATGCAACTGCGGGCAGCGGGACAGGCGTGGACCATTCATTGATGGCGGAAAGGCGCGTTTTTGGGGCCGGCGGAAGTGCCCACGGCCGAGCGCGGCATCGACATCGGTGGCCAATCCGGAAGCCCCGCGACCTAACCCGCCATTTTCGCACGCCCCGGCAATCATCCCGGCTTCCGTCAACAACGTTCGGAAACTCTCCAGAAACAAAATTCAATAATTCGGTACACACAGAAATGTTGAATCTCCCTAGATTCTTGCGACTCGCGCGCTACCGGAAAGGGCCCAACAGCGAATGACCGAGAATCGGCTGATCTTCATAGCGACACCCTGTTTCGGCGGACTTGTTGCCAAGGATTATATGCAATCCATCTTTTCCCTGATGCAGGTCGGCGCGCAGGCCGGCATACAATTGACGCTTGCACTCCTCGGCAATGATGCGCTGATCACCCGCAGCCGCAACACGCTGGTATCCTCCTTCCTGAACGACACGGCGGCGACGCATATGCTGTTCATCGACGCGGACATCAGTTTCGAGCCCGAGCAGGTAATGCGGCTGCTGAATGCGGACAAGGATGTCGTCGCGGCCATGTACCCCATCAAGGATTACGACTGGGATAGTGCGGCGCGCGCAACCACGCGCACCGGCGAGTCACTCAATGCCGCAGCTCTGCATTATGTCGGCACGCCGCTGGTCGGCCAGAGCAGCGAACGCGATGGTGATTTTGTCAGTGCTATCTATGCGGGCACCGGCATGCTGCTCATCAAACGTGAAGTCATCAAGACGATGACCGCAGCCTATCCCGATCTGCGCTACAGCGCCATCCATGCCTATCCCGGCACCAAACGTTCGCCTGCGACTCAATACGCTCTCTTCGAATGCATGATCGAGGAAGGGACGGGCATTTATCTGAGCGAGGATTTCGCCTTCTGCCATCGCTGGCGGGCGCTTGGCGGCAAGATCTGGCTCGATACCGCCAGCAAGCTTACCCATACCGGCGCTCATCGCTTCGTTGGCAACACGGCGCCCCGCTACTAAGGCGGGTCTATGCCGGAGCGGCCGGAGGAAGATCACAGACAGCGACCGTGATCTTGGCTGCGGGGTTGACAGAGGTGGAGGGGAGAGCATAGCCTCCCGATATTCACCAGGGGGGTCCCGACAAGGGGCTGAGATACTGCTGGACAATACGGCTTTGCCTGTTGTGGCGCAGTGACCCGTTGAACCTGATCCAGTTCATACTGGCGTAGGGACGGTGCAAGCGCTCGAAGGCTTCGGATTCACGCGTGGAATCCACAGCCGGCGTCTTTTCATCATTCCGGCTGATTGACTGGGTCTCCAAATGCAACTTGGAGCCTCAAACCATGACCATTGCCGCAAAAAACCTCACCCCAACCGTCACCACCGGCCCGCTGCCGGCATCCCGGAAGATCTACATTCCGGGAGACATCCATTCCGACATCCGCGTGCCGATGCGCGAGATCAGCGTTCATCCGACGGCAGGCGAGCCGCCCGTCGTCGTCTACGATTCCTCCGGCCCCTATACTGTCGAGGGCGCCGAAATCCGCATCGAGCAGGGACTTGCCGGGCTCCGTCGTGACTGGGTGCTCGCTCGTGGCGATGTCGAAGCCTATGAGGGCCGCCATGTGCGCCCTGAGGACAACGGCTTCGTCAGTGCCGATCGGCTGACCCCCGAATTTCCCGGGCGCCGCCAGCCGCTGCGCGCCAGGGACGGCAAGGCTGTCACGCAGCTTGCCTATGCGCGGGCCGGCATCATCACCCCGGAGATGGAATTCATTGCCATTCGCGAAAATCTCGGCCGCAAGGCAAAGGCCGAAGCCTTGGTCCGCGACGGCGAGAGCTTCGGCGCGCATATTCCCGATCATGTAACGCCGGAATTCGTCCGGCAGGAAGTCGCCGCCGGACGGGCGATCATTCCCGCCAACATCAATCACCCGGAGGCAGAGCCGATGATCATCGGCCGGAACTTCCTGGTGAAGATCAATGCCAATATCGGCAACTCCGCCGTTACCTCCTCGATGGCGGAAGAGGTCGAGAAGATGGTCTGGGCCGCCCGCTGGGGTGCCGATACCGTCATGGATCTCTCCACCGGCCGCAACATCCACAATATCCGCGAGTGGATCATCCGCAATTCGCCGCTGCCGATCGGCACCGTGCCGCTCTATCAGGCGCTGGAGAAGGTCGAAGGAATTGCCGAGAACCTGACCTGGGAGGTCTATCGCGACACGTTGATCGAACAGGCCGAACAGGGCGTCGACTATTTCACCATCCATGCCGGCGTGCGGCTTCACTACATCCCGCTGACAGTCAATCGCGTCACCGGCATCGTCTCGCGCGGCGGCTCGATCATGGCCAAGTGGTGTCTCCATCATCACCGCGAGAGCTTCCTCTACGAGCATTTCGAGGAGATCTGCGATATCTGCCGCGCCTATGACGTCTCCTTCTCGCTGGGTGACGGCCTTCGCCCCGGCTCGATCGCCGATGCCAACGATGCGGCGCAATTTGCCGAGCTCGAGACGCTCGGTGAGCTGACGAAGATCGCCTGGGCCAAGGATTGCCAGGTGATGATCGAAGGGCCCGGCCATGTGCCGATGCACAAGATCAAGGAAAACATGGACAAGCAGCTCGCGGTCTGCGGCGAGGCGCCCTTCTACACGCTCGGGCCGCTGACGACCGATATCGCGCCGGGTTACGACCACATCACCTCTGGGATAGGCGCTGCCATGATCGGCTGGTTCGGCACGGCGATGCTCTGCTACGTCACGCCGAAAGAGCATCTCGGCCTGCCGGATCGCAACGACGTCAAGACCGGCGTCATCACCTACAAGATCGCCGCTCATGCCGCCGATCTCGCCAAGGGACATCCAGCGGCGCAACTGCGCGACGATGCCCTGTCGCGGGCGCGATTCGAATTCCGCTGGGAAGACCAGTTCAACCTTTCGCTCGATCCCGACACCGCCCGCAGCTTCCACGACGAGACCTTGCCGAAGGAAGCCCACAAGGTGGCGCATTTCTGCTCGATGTGCGGCCCGAAATTCTGCTCCATGCGGATCTCGCACGACATCCGCGCGGAGGCCCAGAAGGAGGGACTGGACGCGATGGCGGCAAAGTATCGCGAAGGCGGCGATCTCTACATGCCGATCGATAAGCCAGCGCATCCGGCCGAATGAGATGCGTATCCTTGTCAAAGGGGCCGGCGTCGCCGGCCTCACGGTCGCGCATGAATTGCGCGTTCGCGGCGCAGAAGTGACGATCTTCGACCCCCGCCCGAACTTCGATCATGCCGCTTCCTGGCTCGCCGGCGGCATGCTGGCGCCATGGTGCGAGCGGGAAAGCGCCGATGAGGCCGTGCTTACGCTCGGCCGCGATGCCGCCGACCGATGGGATGCGATCCTGCCGGGTAACGTCGTGCGCAACGGGACGCTCGTCGTCGCGCCGACGCGCGATCACGGCGAACTAAAGCGATTCGCCAGCCGCACGGCCGGCTATCGCTGGGTGGAGGAGAGCGATATCGCGACACTCGAGCCAGCCCTTGCCGGACGTTTCAGACAGGGGCTGTTCTTTCCTGAGGAAGCCCATCTCGATCCGCGTCGGGCGTTGCACTCGTTGAAAGAAGGATTGTTGGCGAAGGGCGTCGCCTTTACCTGTGACGATGTGAACGAGGACGAGTTCTCCGAGATCGTCGATTGCACGGGCGCCGCCCGTATCGGGCACACCCCGGATCTGCGCGGCGTACGCGGCGAAATGCTCTATCTGCGCACGGAAGAAATCGCGCTTGCCCGGCCTATCCGCCTGCTGCATCCACGCTTTCCCGTCTATATCGTTCCTCGCGGCAACGGCCTTTTCATGCTCGGCGCGACCATGATCGAGACCGAATTCGATGGACCGGTCAGCGCACGCTCGCTGATGGAACTGCTGAATGCTGCCTACGCGCTGCATCCTGCCTTTGCGGACGCCGCCGTCATCGAAACCGGCGCCGGTATCCGCCCCGCCTTCCCCGACAATCTTCCGCGCGTGACGCGGGAAGGCAAAGTCGTCGTGATCAATGGTTTCTATCGCCACGGTTTCCTGCTCGCGCCGGCAATGGCGGCGGAGGCTGCCGATCTCGTCCTTTCCGAACAGACAAAGCAAAGGAGCTCCCGATGCGCCTGATCATCAATGGCGAAGCCCAGACGATCGCCGCAGCCACACTTTCGCAACTTCTGGCTGCACTCGACTATGAGGGCGACTGGCTGGCGACCGCCGTCAACGGCGAAGTCGTCCATCGAGAGGACCGCGATGACCATGCATTGAACGACAACGACAGGATCGAGATCCTGACGCCAATGCAGGGAGGCTGAACCATGCTTGATCTTTATGGAACCCCAATAGAGTCACGCCTTCTTCTCGGCACCGCGCGTTATCCCTCGCCCATCGTCCTCGCAGAAGCGGTCAAGCGATCGGGGACAGGGATCCTCACCGTGTCGCTGCGCCGCGAAACGGCCGGCGGGCGCAATGGCGGCGCTTTCTTCGACATGATCCGTGAGCTCGGCACTCGCGTTCTTCCCAATACCGCCGGCTGTCATGGCGTATCCGAGGCCGTGCTGACGGCGAAGATGGCGCGCGAGGTGTTTCAGACCAACTGGATCAAGCTGGAGGTGATCGGCAACCACGACACGCTGCAGCCGGACGTGTTTGCGCTCGTCGAAGCAGCTCGCATTCTCTCCGGCGAAGGTTTCGAGGTCTTTCCCTACACGACGGACGATCTGGTGGTGGCCGAACGGCTGCTCGAAGCCGGATGCAAGGTGCTGATGCCCTGGTGCGCGCCGATCGGAACGGCGGCGGGACCGCTCAATCTTTCCGCCCTTCGCTCGATGCGGGCGCATTTCCCCGATATTCCATTGATCGTGGACGCCGGTATCGGCCGGCCCTCCCACGCTGCCATCGTCATGGAGCTCGGCTTCGATGCCGTGCTGCTGAACACAGCAGTTGCCGGCGCCGGCGATCCCGCTGCCATGGCGGAAGCCTTTGCGAAGGCGATCGATGCCGGCAGGCAAGCATTCGGCGCAGGCATGCTGGAGCCGCGCGACATGGCGGTGCCGTCGACGCCCGTGATCGGAAAGGCGGTTTTCGCATGACGCTCGATCCGTTCTACCTGATCGTCGATAGTGCCGCCTGGATCGAAAGGCTGGTGCCGCTCGGCGTCAAGCTGGTGCAACTGCGCATAAAGGATCGTCCGCCGGCGGAGATACGCGCCGACATCCGGCAGGCAAAGGCCGTCTGCGCGGCACATGGATGCCAATTGATCGTCAACGACTATTGGAAACTCGCCATCGAGGAAGGCTGCGATTTCATCCATCTGGGTCAAGAGGATCTGGCGGCGGCCGATCTTGGCGCGATCCGCGCGGCCGGCTTGAAACTGGGCCTTTCGACGCATGACGAGGCGGAGCTGGCGACAGCACTTGCGGCGCATCCCGATTACATCGCGCTCGGTCCGATCTATCCCACCGTGCTCAAGGCGATGGCCTGGGCGCCGCAAGGTCTGGAACGCATCGGCCAATGGAAGGCCAAATTGCGCGAGATCCCTCTTGTCGCGATCGGCGGGCTGACCGTCGCGCGCGTTGCCGGCGTATTCGAAAATGGCGCCGATAGCGCCGCCGTCGTCACCGACATCACACGCAATCCCGATCCCGAATCACGGACGCTCGAATGGATTAGGGCAACGCACGATCGCATTCCAACCAATTAATGCGGCGCGAGATCACAGCGCCGAGACCGGTTTTCAAAGGCTTAGCGCCGATGAACGGCGCATTCATAAAACATTCAGGTGAACATAATCATGCTTAGAACGTTAGATAAATGACTCGCGCATTCGCTGAGCATGAAGACTGCTTTGGAGGTAGTCATGATAAAGAAAACAATTCTTACGGTTTTGCTGGCCGCTACGGTCGTAGGCGGCGCACTCGCGCCCGTCAGCAACGCACAGGCGCAGTATTATGACGGGCGCCCGCCCTATCGGGGCGACTGGCGTGGACATGACGATTGGCGCCGCCATCATCACCATGGCAATGGTGGTGCAATCGCCGGCGGCGTCGCCGCAGGTCTCCTCGGCGGCCTGATCGTCGGTGGTGCACTTGCCAACCGCGGCCCGGTTTACGAGGCACCTCCGCCGAGATGCTGGCTGGAGAACCGCGAGGTTCAAAACCAGTATGACGACGGTTGGCACTACGAGCGCGTCCGCGTCTGCAATTAAGCAATCAACTGGGTATCGGCCTCCGGGCTGGTGCCGGGCTTGATAAACCAACTTGGATTGCCGGCGGCCGAAACCGCCGGCAAACTGTTTCTATAGCCTCACGACGCAAGCCGTTTGCAGACCTAAAGGCCATGTGTTCCCGAATAGGGGCTGCGCTCGGGAAAGGCGCGGCCGGCAAGACTTTCCGGTTCCGGCTGCCAGATTTCCACGCGAAGCGGATAACACGGCGCCAAATCGCTCGAATGGCCGCTGCCGCAATCGCCGCCCGGACAGGCCGATAGTGCGCCGAGAAGATCGATCTCCGCAAAGAATTCAATGAAATCGCCCGGACGCACCGGGCTCGCCTTCATAAAATATTGGTGCGTGTCGCGCGTAAAGCCCGTGCACATGAAGACGTTCAGCACGTCATGGACATGGGCCTCCGCCTCGCGGACAGGCATGTTCATTTCAGAGGCGAGCGCTCGTGACAGGTTTGAATGGCAGCAGTGGTGATAGTCGTCGCCTTTCAGCAGACGATTGGTATAGGGATCGCAGCGCGTACCAATGACATCGTGGATGCCGGCGCCATCGGCGTCCCAGCCATACCAGCCGAGCGTGTCATAGGTGATCGTCGCCATCGGCCGCAGATAGGGCAGAGTACTCCACAGCCGGTCGCCGACGCCGACATGCGTGGCATGAAGCGCGCGGGTCTTGCCGCTGAAGAAGCGTTCGGAGAGGTCGGCGGCGTTCCAGAGATTGAGGTCGCCGACCTGCGAACCCTCCGTGCTGACGATGCGAAAGAAATGCCCTTTCGGCACGCGGAAGCTGCCGGCTTCGCGCGGCGGCACGATGATTTCCGCGATCTTGCTCATGGTTCGCCTTGCGGCATGCAGCACATCCAGACCGGCCGGCGGCAGCGTTTCATTCGGATAGACGACAACCGGCGGCTTGCTGCGCCGTTCTTCGGCGTCGGAGGGAGCGGGCATGTCGATAATCCTGTGCATCACAATCCTTCATCCTTTACCGATTCACCTACCTGCTTCATTCCGCGAGCGAGGCAACGGTTTCGGCTGCACTCTAGCGAGATCAGCCCATTGCACAACGTCGATTGTCCTTGCGCTCTGGCTAAGTTTTACTTAGCCATAACCTATGCGTCATATCCCTCTCGCCTCCCTTCGCGCCTTAGAGGCGGCCGTGCGTCATGAGAGTTTCGTCAAGGCGGCCGCAGAGCTCAATCTGACGGCGGCCGGCGTCAGCCAGCATGTGCGGTCGATGGAGAACTGGCTCGGCGTTTCGCTGTTCATGCGTCATGCCCGCGGCGTGACGCTGACGGCAGCGGGCCGCGAATTCGGAGCGGCGGTGGCAAACGGCCTTGGACATATCGATATCGCCGCCAGGCAATTGAAGCTCGAGGCCCATGACCGGCCGGTCAGCGTCGCCTGCATCGCGTCCGTCGCCACCCGCTGGCTGATCCCGCAATTGCCGGCATTCAGGAGAGAGCATCCGGATATTCGCATCAACATCGTCTATGCGCTTGATGCAATGACGCCGGAGGCTGCAAGCGTCGATCTGCTGATCCGCCACGGGACGAGACCAGGAGCGGCCGCTATCGCGCTATTGAGCGGCGAGACGCGGCCGACCTGCTCGGCAGAGTTCGAGCTTCGTCATGGGCCAATCACGGCACCAACCGACCTGATCGACGCGGACCTTCTACATGACGAAACCACAAGCTCCTGGGCGCGCTGGTTCGCGCTTGCCGGTATCCGCGCGCCTCCGAAACCCGGACCAATCTTTGCCGATTTCAGCCTGATGATCGGATCGGTCATCGGTGGGCAGGGCATCGGCCTCTGCCCGACCGCGCTGATTACCGACGAGCTGGCCAATGGAACACTCGTCACGCTCTTCGACACACCTTCGGACATGGACAAATCCTATTGGCTCATCGAAGCCAACCGCCTTTCCGCTGAAGCAGAAATCTTTCGCGACTGGCTCATTGCAGTAAGCCCGACATCCCGAAACAGTCAGGGCACCTGAGGCTCGTGCACAACGGGGCAGCGAAGCGATCGACGAGGCGCCCTTGCCGTTTCAAAGGCTTTCCGCCGTGACGGTCAGAAAGCGTACCGGCTCGGCATCGATATCGGTATCGATCAGGCCGAGGCGCTTCAACGTCAGGTCGATGGCGCGGCGCGCCTGCACTTCCGGGGCCTGATCGAGAACGATCGTCATCAAGCCTTCCTTCAGGTAGCCGCGCGTCGCATCCGAAAGTTCATGGCCGACCCAGAAGACCGATTGCTTGCGGTGGCGGCGAAGAACCGTCGCGATTGCGGCGTTGTCGCCGCCGGCGCTGTAAAGACCGGCAATATCGGGATAGCGATCGAGGGCGCTGGACAAGAGCTCCATCGTCTTCATCTCGTCATCCTCGTCGAACATGACTTCGGCAAAGCAATGGGACGGGTTCGCATTCGCAAGCAGATAGTCGGAAAAGCCGCGGATGCGCGCCTTGTGGTTCTCATAGGCCCCGCTGTGACAGAGGGCGACGAAGGTGCCCGCGCACCCGGCCTGCATGCGCGCCATATAAAAGGCGGCGGTGCGTCCGGCCGCCTCGTTGTCGATGCCGACATAGGCAAGTTCCGGTGCCGGCCGCGTCATGATCTGCACGACAGGGATGCCGCCGGCGGCCGCCTTGCGGATGCTGCCGACCACATCGGGGTGATCGGGCGCGACGACGATGAGCGCCGAACGGCGGGCTTGCGGGGTGGCGATATGGCGTGAAAAATCGGCTGGGTCATTTTCACGCGCAAAGGTCCGCTGGATGAGAATATCCTTGTCGAGCAAGGCGGCGATGCGTTCGAAGGCGCGATTGAGCCTGGAGTAGAAATAGGTTTCCGGCCGAAGCAGCACAACTTCGATGCGCACCAGCCCGTGCCTTGTGCCGGCAGGCGGTGTGCGATAGCCAAGCCGCTTGGCTGCAATGAATATTTTCTCTGCCGTCTCAGGCAGCACATTGCCGCGCCCGTTCAGCGCTCGCTCCACCGTGGCAGCACCGACACCGGCAGCGGCAGCCACATCCTTCAGCGTAACTTTCGCCACGTCTCCCCCATCTTCTCCCATAGTCCATGATCAGATCTGATCATAGATTCGCAGCCGCCGAAAGAGGGCTTCGGCTTCAGCCAAAGCGGGCCACAAGGAAATCGATCGCGCTCCGCAACATCGCTGTGGGACGGCGATCCGGCGCATAGACCAGATGCATCGGTGTCGGCTTGTACGACCATTGCGGCAGCACAGGCTCCAGCCTTCCCGCATCGAGATCGGCGGCCAGGAGCAGCTCCGGCTGCAAGGCGATACCGGCGCCATGCAGGGCGGCGATGCGGAGAGCCGCCCCCTGGTTCGTGGTGAACCTGCTGCTGGTAGCGATCTCGCGCGTTTCGCCCCCGGGACCGACCAAATGCCATCGACCTTGGGTGCGCCAATAGGAATGGCCAAGGCACATATGGTTGGCGAGCTCCTCGGGCCTTTCCGGCCTGCCGCAGCGGTCGAGATAGTCGGGCGATGCCGCGAGAATCCGGCGATAGGGTTTTAGCGGGCGTGCGACCAGATTGGTATTCGTCAGGGCTCCGATATGAATGCCAAGTTCATAGCCCTCGCCGATCAAATCATGAGGGTTATTGTCGAGCGCCAGATCGACGCTGACTTCAAGATTCTGACGCAGGTACTCGACGAGAGCCGGGACGAGACTTTGGGTCCCGAAACTGACCGGCGCGACGAGCCGCAACCGGCCGCGCGGCGCCGATTGCAATTCCGACGCCGATGCCTCGGCCAGATCGACCTCCGTCAACACCGTCTTGCATCGCTCATAATAGAGCTTACCGACCTCGGTCAGCTGGTGGCGGCGCGTGGTGCGATGGAGCAATCGCGCGCCGAGGCGCTGTTCGATCGTCGTGATATGCTTGGCGACCATGGTGGCCGATACCTGGCTGGTCTCCGCCGCGGCTGCGAAGCTCCCATGCTCGACGACCCTGACGAACATCGCCATACCAGCCAACTTATCCACGATTACATACCTATAGGTTCGGAATGAAGCGAATGGCAGCGTATTTATCGATTTCTGGTTTTGCAAGATAGTCGGAGATGCCTAATCTCAGGCAATCTTCTATCAAGGAGCCGTCATGCCCATCTTGCGCTTGGAAATGCATCCCGGACGCACACAGGACCAGAAGCGTGCCTTCGTTCGCGAAGCGACCAAGGTCGTCGTCGAAACGCTCGTTTGCCCGCCGGAATCGGTGGAAATCATCATTACCGAGATTTCGAAGGAATCCTGGGCGACGGCGGGCAAACTGAAATCGGATGGCTGAGAAGATCCGATCCGATCATCATTGGGCCTGACGACCAAATCGGCCGTTAGGCCTCGTTCGTCGTCAAGCTGCGACGCCCCCAGCCCTCGGCCCAATCCATCAGACGGGCCAATTCCTGCTTGAGGGCATGCGAACGGATGATATCGGCGGCGTGGTCGATATTGGTGCGCGGATTGTAAAATGCGCCGATCTCCTCGCCGCTGTCCCGTCTTGCAGCCTCCAGGCGGGACTTTACTTCCTCCACTTCGGCCTTCACCGCAAAGTACCGCTTCATGACCTCAATGAGGTCGCGGTCGCTTGCATTCATTTCCATGCATACTCCACCTTACTAATTTTAGCCCTTCGCAATGATCCGATTCGAGTGGCGAAATCTAGATCCTTGTTTAGCCGGCGAGATGGTTGCGATGGATGAGGCAGGATCGCAGCGCGGCAAGCAGCGGAATTGCGGTGCGAACTACGACCAGTTTTCCTTGACCGACTGCATCACCACATTGGTCGATGTGCTCGCCACGAAAGGCAGGCTGGAAATCTTCTCGCCCAAGACGATACGGTAGCGACGAATATCTGATGTCCGCACTTTCAGAAGATAATCGAAGCGGCCGGCGATCATATGGCACTCCTCGATTTCCTTGATCTTCTTGACTGCATTGTTGAAGCTGAGCAAAGCTTGCTCGCGCGTATCCGTCAGCTTCACTTCGGCAAAGGCGACATGGTCGAGGCCGAGCTTGATTGGATTGAGCACCGCCTTGAAGCCATCGATATAGCCGGAATCGATCAGTTTCTTCAATCGTGCCTGGCAAGGGGTCTTGGAAAGACCGACCCGCTCGGAAAGCTCGGTGATCGACATGCGGCCGTCTTCGACCAGTGCATCGAGGATCTTTTGATCGAACTGGTCTATTTCACTGGATTTGATCATTTTTGCAGGCATTCCTATTTGAAATACGGGCTATTGAAGTCCAATATGACTAGAAAGCCGCAGTTTCAAGGCGGAACGCCTTTCCGGAATGAAGTATGTTTGCATCGAAGCAACGGGAGAGCTGCAGAAGGCGAAATCGCTCGCGCCTGCCAGGCTACCGGGACCCTTGCACCTTGAGGTTATCATGACTGTCACTGCCGCACTCGCCGCCGAAGAACCATCGCCAGACGCCGCCCCATTCGCGCAGTTCGCACCCCCTATCCAGCAGCAAAGCCCGCTTCGAAAGGCGATCACGGCCGCCTACCGCCGCCCGGAAACGGAATGCCTCCCTATGCTGGTCGAGGCGGCCACTTTGCCGGAGTCCGTCCGCGAGGCTGCGAAGAAGACGGCGAGGACACTGATCGAAGCGCTCCGCGCCAAGCACAAGGGCGATGGCGTCGAAGGCCTGGTGCATGAATATTCGCTATCGAGCCAGGAAGGCGTGGCGCTGATGTGCCTTGCCGAGGCGCTGTTGCGCATTCCCGATACCGCGACGCGTGACGCCCTGATCCGCGACAAGATTGCCGGGGGTAACTGGAAGTCGCATCTGGGCGGCGGTCGCTCCATTTTCGTCAATGCCGCGACCTGGGGCCTGGTGGTGACCGGCAAGCTCACGTCGACAGTCAACGACGGCGGGCTGTCGGCATCGCTGACGAGGCTGATCGCGCGCTGCGGCGAGCCTGTCATCCGGCGCGGCGTCGACATGGCCATGCGCATGATGGGCGAGCAATTCGTCACCGGCGAAACCATCGACGAGGCGCTGCGGCGCGCCCGCACACTGGAGGCGAAGGGCTTCCGCTACTCCTACGACATGCTCGGTGAAGCCGCGACGACGCATGCCGATGCCGAGCGCTATTATCGCGACTATGAAACCGCGATCCATGCGATCGGCAAGGCTTCGGCCGGCCGCGGCATTTACGAAGGGCCGGGCATCTCCATCAAGCTTTCAGCCCTGCATCCCCGCTATTCGCGCTCGCAGGCCGACAGGGTCATGGGCGAGCTGCTGCCGAAGGTGAAAGCGCTCGCCCTCCTCTCCAAGCGATACAATATCGGCTTGAATATCGATGCCGAAGAGGCCGACCGGCTGGAGCTATCGCTCGATCTGCTGGAGGCGCTTTGCCTTGATCCCGATCTTGCTGGCTGGGATGGAATGGGCTTCGTCGTGCAGGCCTATGGCAAGCGCTGCCCCTTCGTCCTCGATTTCATCATCGATCTCGCCCGCCGCTCAGGCCATCGGCTGATGGTCCGCCTCGTCAAGGGCGCCTATTGGGACGCCGAGATCAAGCGTGCCCAGCTGGATGGCCTCGAAGGCTTCCCGGTCTACACCCGCAAGGTCTACACCGACGTCTCCTACATCGCCTGCGCCAAGAAGCTGCTCGCGGCAACCGATGTAGTCTTCCCGCAATTCGCCACGCACAATGCGCAGACGCTGGCGACGATCTATCAGATGGCCGGAAACGATTTCTCCGTCGGCAAATATGAGTTCCAATGCCTGCATGGCATGGGTGAACCGCTCTATGAGGAAGTGGTCGGCGCCGAAAACCTCGGCCGCCCGTGCCGGATCTACGCGCCCGTCGGCACGCATGAAACGCTGCTCGCCTACCTTGTCCGGCGCCTGCTGGAAAACGGCGCCAACTCCTCCTTCGTCAACAAGATCGCCGATCCCGCCGTTCCCGTCTCCGAACTGATCGCCGATCCTGTCGAACGCGTGCGCGCAATGCCCATCATGGGCGCCCAGCACGACAAGATCGCCCTGCCCGCCGACCTGTTTGACGGTGCTCGAAAGAATTCTGTCGGCATAGATCTTTCAAACGAAGCGGCGCTTTCCGATCTGTCTATTGAACTGCACTCCTCCGCTGCCAGGGAATGGATTGCAAAGCCGTTGCTCGCTGATGGCTCTGAACGCGGCGAGAAGCGCCCAATCCTCAACCCCGCCGACCATTCCGATATCGTCGGTCAGGTTGCCGAGCTTAATCCTGAGGACGCGCACGAGGTGATGCGCCTTGCAGCCGGCGCTGCTGCCTCATGGGCCGCCGTCAGCCCGGATGCGCGGGCAACGATGCTGGAGCGTGCCGCCGAGCTGATGCAAGGCGAGATGCCGTTGCTTGTAGGCTTGGCGATCCGCGAGGCGGGCAAGTCGGCTGCGAACGCCGTCGGCGAAGTCCGGGAAGCCATCGACTTCCTTCGCTATTATGCCGCGCAAGCGCGCGAGGTGTTGAAGCCCGACAGCGTCCCGCTCGGTCCGGTCGTCTGCATCAGCCCCTGGAACTTCCCGCTGGCGATCTTCACCGGCCAGGTTGCTGCTGCACTGGTCGCCGGCAACCCGGTCGTCGCCAAGCCGGCCGGCAATACACCGCTGATTGCCGCCCAGGGTATTCGCATCCTGCACGAAGCCGGTATTCCGCACGACGTTCTTCAATTCGCGCCGGGCAGCGGCAGGATGGGCTCGGCTCTCGTCGGTGCGCCGGAGACTGCCGGCGTCATGTTCACCGGTTCGACTGAAGTCGCCCGGCTCATTCAGGCGCAGCTTTCCGAACGGCTGTCGAAATTCAACAAGCCGATCCCGCTGATCGCCGAGACCGGTGGCCAGAACGGCATGATCGTCGACTCCTCGGCGCTCGCCGAACAGGTGGTCGGCGATGTGATCGCTTCTGCCTTCGACAGCGCCGGACAGCGCTGCTCGGCTCTGCGCGTGCTGTGCCTGCAGGAGGAAATCGCAGATCGCACGCTGACCATGCTGCGAGGCGCGCTTCGCGAACTGTCCGTTGGCCGAACCGACAGGCTCGCCATCGATATCGGCCCTGTCATCGACGACAGCGCCAAGCGCGGCATCGATGAACATATCGAACGCATGCGCAAGCTCGGCTGCGCCGTCGAGCAACTCGACCTTCCCGCAAGTGCCGACAAGGGCACATTCGTCGCCCCGACGATCATCGAGCTGAAGAAGCTGAGCGACCTCAAGAAAGAGGTGTTCGGACCTGTCCTCCACATCATTCGCTACAAGCGCAAGGGGCTCGACAAGCTGATCGACGATGTCAATGCATCCGGCTACGGCCTGACTTTCGGCCTGCATACGCGGCTCGACGACATGATCGCCCATGTCACCGGGCGCGTGCGGGCGGGCAATCTCTATGTCAACCGCAACATCATCGGCGCCGTTGTCGGCGTCCAGCCCTTTGGCGGCCGCGGCCTTTCCGGCACGGGCCCGAAAGCGGGTGGACCTATGTATCTGCGCAGGCTCGTCGCCTCTTCGACAGAGCCGTTGCGCGACGCCACTGTACAAGTCGATCCGGCCGCCCAGGAATTTCTCGCTTGGCTCGAGAGCAAGGGAGCAGCAAAGCAGGCGCGCGCCGTCGCCGGCCAATCATCATTGGGCTTCAACGCCGAGCTGACAGGCCCCGTCGGCGAATTGAACCTCTATGCGCTGCATCCCCGCGGCAGGATCCTGCTTATTCCCCAGACCGCACTTGGCCTGCATGTCCAGATCGCCGCCGCGCTTGCGACTGGCAATTCGATCGCCATCGACGCTTTATCCGGCCTGCAGGACGAGCTTCAGAACTTGCCGGCCGCCGTCGCGAGCCGCATCTCCTGGACAAAGGACTGGGCTGCGGACGGACCTTTCGCCGGCGCGCTGATCGAAGGTAATGCCGAGCGCATCGCACAGGCCGTTAAGACCATCGCCACACTGCCCGGCCCGCTGGTGCTGACGCAGGGCGCCTCGAGCGAGGAAATCGCCAACAGCACGGACGCTTATTGCCTGAACTGGCTATTGGAAGAAGTGACGACCTCGATCAACACCGCCGCAGCCGGCGGCAATGCAAGCCTGATGACCATCGGATAACGTCTTTCGTAACCTTGATGCATGCGGCAGTCGAACCCTTGCCGAGGGTTGGCTGCCGCCTTTTTTATTGATCTGCCTTCGATCGTAAACCCTCCCAAACTCGCCCCGGCGCAATCGCCGCCACGCGCTCTTCTTGCGCCTCGAGCGCCATGAACCGCTGCGCTCAAAAATATTTGAGAAAAGCTTTTCTCATCTTGACTCTCATAATGAGAAAAGCTTTTCTCATGAAAAATCGAATGGGAGAAAACATCTGGAAAACCAGCGTGCGAGAAGCGGCCGGGCAACGATTCACGATGTTGCGGCGGCTGCGGGCGTGAGCATTTCCACGGCATCGAAAGCCCTGAACAATACCGGTCGCATGGGTGACGACACTCGCGAGCGGGTCAAACGCTTCGCCGCCGAGATCGGCTTTCGCCCGAACGCATTGGCAAAGGGACTGCTCAGCAATCGCACCTTCACGATCGGTCTTCTGACCAACGATACATATGGCCGCTTCACACTGCCTGTTATGGCCGGCATCACGGAAGCGCTCGTCGATCACGGGGTTTCGGTCTTCCTCTGCACGATCGAGGACGATCCGGCGCTCGGAAAGGTTCATGTGGACGCCATGCTGGACAAGCACGTCGACGGCATCATCGCCTCGGGAAAGCGCATCGACCGCCGCCTGCCGGTGGATCTTTCCGACCTGCCCGTGCCCGTCGTCTATGCCTTTACCGAGGGTGCGCCCGATAGCGTCACCTTCTGCGCCGATGACTTTCAGGGCGCGGCCCTTGCCGTCGAGTGGCTGAAGGGTCTTGGCCGCCACCGGATCGCCCATGTGACCGGCCCGGAGAGCTTCGTCTCGGTGCGCGAGCGTGCCCGGGCCTATCGCGAGCTTGCCGGCGACACGCTGCCGGTCATGTACGGCTCCTGGTCGGAGGCGTGGGGACATGAGGCAGTGGGGCAACTGTGGAGCACGGCCGGCGCAAAGCCGGATGGTATTTTTTGCGGCAACGACCAGATCGCCCGCGCGGTCGTGGATGCGCTGCGCGAGCGCAGCGTGCGGGTGCCGGAGGATGTCTCGGTGGTCGGTTTCGACAATTGGGAGATCGTCGCGGCGCAAACGCGGCCGCCGCTGACGACGGTCGACATGAATCTCAAGGCGCTCGGCAGAGAAGCCGGACTGACGGTTCTGGCGCTTGCGGAGGGACGCACCGTCGAACCGGGGATCAGAACATTGCCCTGCGAACTCGTCGTGCGGCAGTCGTGCGGGGGAGACCCCGATCTTTAATTGAGGAAAAAGGGGCGCACGGGAGTTGCCCCATGGGAGGAGAAACATGATGAAGCGCTTTCTGGCCGCAACCGGCCTCATATCCCTATGCCTTGCATCCGCCGCGTCCGCCGAAAACATCTCCATGTGGGTGCGCAGCGGCATCGGCGATTCCTTCAAGAAGGTCGTCGAAGCCTATAATGCCGGCCATGATGACAAGGTCGCGCTGACGGAAGTGCCGTTCTCGGAACTCGTGCAGAAATACGCAACCGCCATCGCCGGCGGCCAGGCCCCTGACGCGTTGTCGATGGACCTTATCTACACGCCGGCCTTTGCCGCCGCCGGCCAGCTCGCGGACCTGACCGATTGGGCCAAGAGCCTGCCCTACTTCAACTCGCTCTCGCCCTCACATGTGAAGCTCGGCACCTATGACGGCCATGTCTACGGCCTGCCGCTGTCGGTCGAGACCTCGGTCTTCGCCTGGAACAAGGATCTCTACAAGAAGGCCGGCCTCGACCCGGAAAAGGCGCCGGCCACCTGGGAGGAGATCGAGCAGAATGCCGAAAAGATCCGCGCGCTCGGTGGCGATACCTACGGCTTCTATTTCTCCGGCGGCGGTTGTGGCGGCTGCATGATCTTCACTTTCACCCCCCTCGTCTGGGGTGCGGGCGCCGACATTCTTTCGGCAGACGGCAAGACCGCCACGCTTGACACGCCGCAAATGCGCAAGGCGGTCGGCATCTACCGCGACATGGTCAAGAAGGATCTGGTGCCGGCGGGAGCCGCCAGCGACAACGGCGCCAATTTCCTCAGCATCAGCAACGGCAGGATCGGCCAGCAAAGCATCGGCGCCTTTTCGATCGGCACGCTGATCACGCAATATCCCGATATCCATTTCGGCGTGACGCTGATCCCCGGCGTCGACGGCAAGCCGTCTTCCTTTGCCGGCGGCGACAATTTCGTCATCTCCAAGGGTACCAAGAAGCTCGATGCGGTGAAAAAATTCCTCGAATACACCTATTCGCTCGAGGGACAGAAGATCATGGCGAAGTACGGCAGCCTGCCGACGCGTGGCGATATCGCCGATCAGGTGCTGCAAGGCCTCGATCCGCGCATGCAGGTGGGCCTAAAGGCCATATCGGTCGCCAAGACGCCCTATACGCTGCAGTTCAACGATCTGATCAACAGCGCCAACGGACCCTGGGCTGGCTTCACCAATGCCGCCATCTTCGGAAGCGACGTCGACGGCGCCTTTTCCAGCGCCCAATCGGAGATGCAGTCGATCATCGACAACGCCCAGTAACATAAACGCGTGAACACCTGGAAGCCTTGAGGCTTCCCGGTCCTTCCATCGCAACATCGGGAGCATTCCATGGCTGGTCCTGGAGCTACAGCAACCGCGCGGCTTCGCAAGCGGCGAAGGCGTGCCGGCTGGCACGGATTTCTCTACATCGCGCCGGCCATGGCGCTCGTCATCGTCTTCTTCATTCTGCCCGTCATCTTCACCGTCTGGATGAGCCTGCATAACTGGCCGCTGCTCGGCAATCCCCGCTGGATCGGCTTCGGCAACTATACGCGCATGGTCTCCGACATACGTTTCATGGCGGCGCTACGCTTTACCGCCTATTACACCGTCATCGTCACCATCGCGATTTTCGCCATAGCCTTTCCGCTGGCGCTCTATGTGGAGAAGCAGCGGCCTTTCGTCGGCTTCTACCGCACCATCATCTTCCTTCCCGTCGTTGTCGGGCTTGCGACGGCCTCGCTGCTCTGGGTCTGGCTCGCCAATGTCGACAGCGGCTTTTTCGCGCCGGTGGCGCTGGCGCTCGGTCTAGCCGACAAGAGGCCGAACCTGCTGGCCGACTTCGACATGGCCTTCGCCACGATCATCGTCATGGTCGTTTGGAAAATCGCCGGTTTCACCATGATCATCCTTCTCACCGGCCTGCAGGCAATCCCCTCCGAACTCACCGAAGCCGCCCGCATCGATGGCGCAAAACGCTGGCAGCGCTTCCGGCATCTGACCCTGCCGCTGATGCGCCGCACCATCGCGCTCGCGCTGATCATTTCCATCACCGGCTCGGTGCTCGCCTTCGACCAGTTCTACATCATGACCAGCGGCGGGCCGCAAAACCGAATGATTTCCGTTGTTTACTACATCTTCAACCAGTCCTTCGTGTCCTTCAATCTCGGCTATGGCGCCGCACTCTCCATCGCACTGCTCGTCATTCTCGTGCTGATCAGCATCGTCCAGCTCTGGCTGCTGCGCGTCGGGGAGGATCGGCCATGATCAGCGCAAAGGAGCGCCGCGCAAGGCGCAAGCTTTGGGGCGGTGTCGGCTATCACGGCATCGGCGTCATCATCGTCATCTTCTTCTTCGCACCCTTTGCGATCGCGCTCCTGTCTTCGTTCCGGCACGGTAGCGAGGCGAGCCTTCCGCCGCTGCCGCCCTGGCCGACGACGAGCTTCAGCTTCGATGCCTATCGCTCGCTCGATGGCTTCGGCGCCGGCATCGTGCAGCACACGCTGAATTCGCTCTTCGTCTCGCTCGGCACGGTGCTGCTGACCGTCATCGTCAGCCTGCTCGCCGGCTACGGCTTCTCGCGCTATCAATTCCCCTTCAAGGGTGCGCTGTTCATATTGGTCATCGCAACGCTGATGATCCCCTTTCAGTCGATCCTGACGCCGCTTTTTATCATCCTCGCGAAGCTCGGCCTCAACAATTCGCTGATCGGGCTGACGCTGGTCTACGTGACGCTGCAACTGCCCTTCTCGGTCTTCATGATGCGCAACGCCTTTGACGCGGTGCCTAAGGAAATCGAAGAGGCAGCCCGCATCGACGGCGCGCGTGACCTCAGGCTTCTCTTCCGCGTGCTGTTTCCGCTGGTGCTGCCGGGCGTGGCAACGGTTGCGATCTTCGCCTTCCTGAACGCCTGGAACGAGTTCCTGGCAGCGCTGATCCTTCTCTCCAGCAACGAGAAATTCACCCTGCCGGTGCTGATGATCGCCGTCAGGACCGGGCGCCTCGGCGCCGTCAATTGGGGGGCGGTCCAGGCCGGTATCGCTGTCATGACGATCCCCTGCGTCATCGTCTTCCTGCTTCTGCAACGCTACTACATGCGCGGCCTGATGGCCGGCGCGGTGAAATGATCCCTTCAAACAAACGGATGAAAGTCATGTCAGACAAGCAAAGCCGCCAGTTCCGCCCCCTGCCCGTTCCGAATGTCGAGCTCGCCGGTCTGTTCGGTGAACGCCAGGATGCAATCTGCAATTCGACCGCAGCCACCCTGCTCGACCGCTGCGTCGAGGCCGGCATGATCCGCGCTATCGATGTCGACCAGCCGAGCCCGGGCATCATCATTCCCTTACAGACATGGTCGGGCTCGACGCAGATGTTCTGGGACAGCGATCTCGGCAAATCGATCGAGACCATCGCCTATTCGCTCTACCGCCGGCCCAATCCGGAACTGGAGGGGCGCGCGGACGCCATCATCGACATGTATGGCAAGATGCAGGACGAGGACGGCTATCTGAATGCCTGGTTCCAGCGCGTCCAGCCCGGTCGCCGCTGGACCAATCTGCGCGATCATCACGAGCTCTATTGCGCCGGCCATCTGATCGAAGCGGCCGTCGCCTATTATCAGGCGACGGGCAAGCGCAAGCTGCTCGACATCATGAGCCGCTTTGCCGACTACATGCTCACGGTCTTCGGCCACGGCGAAGGGCAGCTGCGCGGTTATTGCGGCCATGAGGAGGTGGAGCTCGCGCTCGTCAAGCTCGCCCGCGTTACGGCTGAGAAGAAGTATCTCGATCTTGCCAAATACTTCATCGACGAGCGCGGTCAGGAACCGCATTTCTTCACCGAGGAAGCGCTGCGTGACGGGCGCGACCCCAAGAAATTCGTGCAGAAGACCTATGAGTACAATCAGGCCCATCAGCCGGTTCGCAACCAGACCAAGGTTGTGGGGCATGCCGTGCGCGCCATGTATCTCTATTCCGGCATGGCCGATATCGCCACGGAGTATAACGACGACACGCTGACCTCGGCGCTGGAAACGCTGTGGGACGATCTGACGACCAAGCAGATGTATGTGACCGGCGGCATCGGGCCTGCCGCCTCCAACGAAGGCTTTACCGACTATTACGACCTGCCGAACGAGAGCGCCTATGCCGAGACCTGCGCCTCTGTCGGCCTCGTCTTCTGGGCCAACCGCATGCTCGGGCGCGGCCCGAACCGCCGCTATGCAGACATCATGGAGCAGGCGCTCTATAACGGCGCGATGGCCGGATTGTCGCTCGACGGCAAGACCTTCTTCTATGAAAACCCGCTGGAGAGCGCCGGCAAGCATCATCGCTGGACCTGGCATCATTGCCCCTGCTGCCCGCCCAACATCGCCCGCCTGCTCGCTTCGGTCGGCTCCTACATGTATGCCGCCGCAGACAACGAGATCGCAGTGCATCTCTATGGCGAGAGCAAGGCCCGCGTGCCGCTGGCGAGCGGCGTGACAGCGACGCTTGTCCAGACGACGCGCTATCCTTGGGATGGGGCCATCCATTTCGAGGTCAACCCCGATCGCAACGCAGATTTCGCACTGTCGCTACGCATACCGGAGTGGGCCGAAGGCGCAACGCTTGCCGTCAACGGCAAGTCCGTCGATCTCCCGGCCGTTACCATCGACGGCTATGCCCGTATCGAACGCGAATGGCAGGCGGGCGACAAGGTCGACCTCAACATTCCGCTGATCCCGCGTACCCTGTTCGCCAATCCGAGGGTTCGCCAGGATGCCGGGCGCGCTGCCCTGATGCGCGGCCCGCTCGTCTATTGCGTCGAGACCACGGATAACGGTCACGATCTCAACGGCATTTCGCTCGCCGGCGATCCGGCATCCGCAAAGACGGCGGAAATCGCCGCCCTCGAAGGCGCCGTTGCGCTCGATATTCCGGTCACGCGTGATGAGGCTGACTGGGGATCGGATCTTTATCGGACGACACCGCCGAAGAGCCGCGCCGCCACTGCGCGCTTCGTTCCCTATCATCTCTGGGACAATCGTGAGCCGGGCGAAATGCTGGTCTGGATCCGCGCCGGTCAGAGCCATGGGGCCTGACATGACAAAGAACGGCATGAGGCTCACCGGCGTCCGCAAGAGCTTCGGCGGGCTGGCGGTCATTCACGGCATCGATCTCGATGTGCCGGAGGGCGCCTTCGTGGTCTTCGTCGGACCGTCCGGCTGCGGCAAGTCCACCCTGCTGCGGATGATTGCCGGGCTGGAGGAAGTCACCGACGGCGAGATCGCCATCAAGGGTCGCGATGTCACCGATCTCGATCCCTCCGAGCGCGGCATCGCCATGGTTTTCCAGTCCTACGCGCTCTATCCGCATATGAGCGTGCGCGACAATCTCGGTTTCGGGCTGAAAATGGCCCGGGCCGATGCGGCCGAGAGCGAACAGCGGGTGGGCTCCGCCGCCGCGATCCTCAAGATCGATCATCTGCTCGATCGACGTCCGGGCCAGCTCTCGGGCGGCCAGCGCCAGCGCGTCGCCATTGGCCGGGCGATCGTGCGCAAGCCGGAGGTCTTCCTGTTCGATGAACCGCTGTCCAATCTCGATGCCGAACTGCGGGTATCCATGCGCATCGAGATTGCCCGGCTGCACCGCGAGCTCGGCAATACGATGATCTATGTTACCCACGATCAGACCGAGGCCATGACGCTCGCCGACAAGATCGTCGTCTTGAAGGACGGCCGGATCGAACAGGTGGGCAGTCCGCGCGAGATCTATGAGGATCCCGCCAACAGCTTCGTCGCCGGCTTCATCGGTTCGCCACGCATGAACATGATCGAAGCCATATGGTCTGGCGAAGGGATGGCGAAGGTCGGCAACGGCAACATCAAGGTCGATCTCGCACAGCACAGGCCGGCGCCCGGCGAAAGCCTGCTGCTCGGCATGCGCCCGGAACATTTGATCGTGGCATCCGATCGGGAGGATGCCGTACGGGTCACGGTCGACGTCACCGAATATCTGGGCGGCACCCGCTATCTCTATTGCCAGACGGAAGATGGCCAATCACTGATCGCCGAATATCGTGAAGGGCCTGATATCGAGCGCGGCGATACGCTCTATCTGCGCTGCCCACCCGAGCGGCGGCGCTATTTCGACAAGCAGGGCGGGCGACTTCGCTAAGCCGCATATTTCCATCGCATCGGCACGCTAATCATTTGACGAACAAGGATGATTTGAGGAAAGTTGCTGATGGAGATTTCATGCCGTGCGCCTGTCCTGTCCAGGACGATGCGCGATATCAAGCCGGAAGGGTCTTATGGCGAAGACATATGATTTCATCATTGCCGGCGGCGGTTCGGCTGCCTGCGTCGCAGCCATGCGGCTTGTACGCGATTTCGGCTTCTCCGTGCTCATCATCGAACGCGGCCCGCGCAACACTGCCAAGCTGATGGCCTTTCCCGCCGGCTACATGAAATATCTCGCCCGCGACGATTTCCTCGAAATGCATCATACGATCGCCCAGCCGCAGCTTGGCGGACGCGGCCCGATCGTTCCCGTTGCGAAGGCGCTCGGCGGCGGCAGTGCCGTCAACGCCATGGTCTACATGCGCGGCCAAAAGGAAGACTACGACCACTGGGCCGCCCATCTCGGTGACGGTACGGAATGGTCCTATGCGGACATGCTGCCGCATTTCAAAGGCATCGAGGGCAATACCCGCTTCAACGACGACTATCACGGTATTGCAGGCAACCTGCGCGTCTCTGAACCCGGCTATACGTGCGATACGACCCAGGATTTCCTGCTCGCAGCCCAGGGCCTCGGCCATCCCTACAATCCGGATTTCAACGGCGCCAGGCAAAACGGCGTCGGCATCATGCAGCACACCTATGGATTATGGGGCGGCAAGACGGAACGTTCCGATGCCAAGAAGGCCTTCCTCGATCCGCTTGCCGGCGATGAGCGGCTGGATATCGTCACCGACGCCCGCGTCGATCGCATCGTCATCGAAAGCGGCCGCGCGACCGGCGTCAGTTACACGCAGAATGGTCAAACGCACACGGTCAGGGCCGCCCGCGAAGTTCTCGTCGCAGCCGGCACCTATAACAGCGCCAAGCTGATGATGCTCTCCGGCATCGGACCGGCCGATCACCTCAGCAACCATGGTATCGACGTCGTGCGTGATCTTCCGGGCGTCGGCGCCAATCTGCAGGATCATCACGAGGTCCCGGTCATTGCCACCACCAAGGGCAAATCCGGTTATTTCGGCGAGGACAAGGGCTGGCCGATGTTGCGCAACGGCCTGCAGTATCTCCTGTTCAACTCCGGCCCGGTGACGACGACAGGCATCGAATCCTGCCTGTTCTACGACCCCGATGGCGGCGAACGGCCGACGATCCAGCTCTATTGCGCGCCGATCGTCTATCTCGACCGCGATGTCTCCTCGGCAAAGCCGACCTACGGCGTCACCTTCACCTCGTGTCTGCTGCGGCCGAAAGCGCGCGGCAGCGTCAGGCTGCGCTCGGCCGATCCGGCGGATCAACCCTTGGTCGACTGCAATTTCTTCGGCGATCCCGACGATCTGCGGCTGACGCTCGCCTCGCTGAAGGTCGCCCGTCAGCTATTGGAAACCGAACCGTTCAAATCGAAGATATCAGATGAGATCCTGCCCGGACGGGCGCTACAGGACGAAGAGTCGCTGGCCAAATTCGCCGGCCAGACGGTCAAGACCAACTACCATCCCTCCGGCAGCCTGCGCATGGGGCCGGAGAGCGATCCGATGTCAGTGGTCGACGGAACGCTGCGCGTGCGCGGCATCGAAGGTCTCAGGGTCATCGATTGCTCGATCATTCCTTTTATCCCCTCGGGCAATACCAATGCACCTGCAATGGCGATTGGCTCGAAGGCAGCTGGGATGATCGCGAGGGGTTATTGAACTTGGCGCGATACTAGAATTCCCACGGCGATATCAGTTCAAGGCCTGCAGTCTCAAAATCAGATAAATTGCGAGTCGCCAGGCGTCCGCCATTTACGCGCGCTATGGCAGCGATCATGCCATCCGCCATCGACATCGGCCGCCCTTGTCGTTTCGCGACTCCCATGATCTCTCCATAAGCCAACGCAGCCTCTTCGGTGAGGCCGAAAAGCCGATCGGCAAACCGGCGGCGCCATTCGGACAATCGTTGCTCCAGCCGTGCCGCACGTTGATCCGGTAAGATCTTCTGAATACCGAAGGCGATTTCGCCGATAACCGCGGTTGAGAGCGCAACCTCCGCATCATACCGACCAAGCCACGAGATCACAGCCGCATCGGGCAGCTTTCGGAACGTTTCCGAGACGACATTGGTGTCGAGAAATATCACAGATCTATTCCGTGATTAGCTTGCCGTCCTTCGCGGATGACGGCCTCCAGATCGATATCCTCGCCATCGCTCATAGCCATACGAGCATAAAAAGACGATGCGGGTTCACGGCCGGCCTCGCGAATTTCGTAGGATTCCAGAGCGCGTTCGACGATATCGGCAATGGTGCGGTTTTCGCGCCGGGCAAGCCGATGAGCGAGGTCGCGTGCCTTGGCGCTACGAACAGATAGTTGAGGTTCAGCCATATTGGTCTCCTATCCCACCAATATAAGCCCCTCACATCTAGCCATCAAGATGGCACCTGATGGCTTGATGGCAACATCTAAACGAACGTCACACCTGCTCGAACAACGGCTCGATCACCATTTCCGGCACAAGAACGAGGCCTTTGTCGGTGATGCGGATTTCCGGAATGACGGAGAGCGGGATCAGGTTGAAGCCCATATAGGCGATGGTGCAGCCGGCCTTCTCCCATTCGACCTTCAACGCCTTCACCTCTTCCGCAACCTCATGCACGCGCTTGTCGGAGAGCAGCCCAGCGATCGGCAGCGGCACCATCGCCGTTACCTCGCCGTCCATGACGACGCAGACGCCGCCCTGCACGGCCTCGATCGCATCGAGAGCGACCTTCATATCCGCCTCGTTGGTGCCGGCGATGATGATGTTGTGGCTGTCATGGCCGACGGAGGAGGCAACCGCCCCCTTCTTCAGGCCAAAGCTGTTCAGGAGACCATGGGCCACATTGCCCGAGGACTTGCCGTGACGCTCGACCACCGTCACGAAGCAGAGCCCGTGACGGTCGAAATGCGTCTGCCAGTCGTTTGCCGGCTCGAGCTCGACCGTGACATGCCCGAGCGTGATGCCCGGCAACTCGGTCTTGATCGTGTGCGCAATCACCGGCTCGGTCGGCAGCTCCGGCGTCAGCTTCAACGCTTTCGGCAACTTCACCGTGTGATAGGCCGCTTCCGGATAGCGGTAGGGATTGGACAGCGCCGCATCAAGGACCGGGGTGATCTTGCGGTCTTCGACCACCAGTTCGCCGCCATACCAGGTGCTGACCGGCTTCAGGTCATCGGTCAACAGCACCAGATCGGCGCGGCGGCCGCCGCCGAGACCGCCGATTTCGCTTTCCATGCCGAAGCGGGTCGCGCCGTGCAGGGAGCCCATCGCCCAGGCCTGCTCCGGCGTCATGCCGGCCTTGACGGCCTCTCGCGTTACCCAATCGAGACCGAAGAGCAGAAGGTCTTCGGCATCGCGGTCGTCGGTGCAGACGGCGATGCGCTTATGCGACGCACCGAGCTCGGTGATGGTCTTGATGGCATGCGGCAGGCTGTGCCAGGGCGTTGTCGGCGGACCGCCGCGCAGGAACAGCCAAATGCCGGCCTCCAGCAGGTCGTCGGCGATTTCCCGGTCGATCGCTTCATGCGTATCGGTGACGCCGGATGCCGCGTAGGCGGCGACGAATTCGCGGCCGTAGACATGACCCGAGACCGGCCGTCCTCGCTCAAGCGCCGCCGCCAGGATCGCATGGCTGCGCTCGTCGCCCATCGCCACCTGCACGAAATCCATCTTTTCGCCGAGCGCCAAGGCTTCCGGCCATTTGTCGAAGAGATCGGCGATCTTTTGCGGTGTCAGATCGCCGCCCGCCGTCTCCAACTGCGGCGAGGTCGCAGGCACCGTGCTCGGCACCGTCAGGAAGATCGACAGGGGCGCATGGCGTGCATCCTCCAGCATCGCCTCGACACCGGCGACATCCATCACATTGCCGATTTCATGACTGTCGCAGAAGATGGTGGTCGTCCCGTTCAAGAGAGCGGCCTCGGCATAGGCGCAGGCCGTCACCATGCTGGACTCGATATGGATATGCGGATCGACCAGGCCGGGCGCGATGATCCCTCCCCTGGCGTCATAGAGCTTGGCGCCGCTGCCCCGGTAACTGCCGGCCGGCTTGACGGCGGCGATACGGCCGCCCGCAACCCAGATTTCCTTGCCGGGCAGAACCCGCTCAGAATAGGTCGATAGCACGCGCGCGCCCTTGATCACCAGATCCGGCTCGCGACGCGCCGAGGCAACATCGGCAAGCGTACGCGTCATGGTCGAAAGCGGCTTGACGGAAAAACGTGTGAGCGTCATCGGATATCCAATTCGAGATCAGTGATAATCGGGTATGCCCGGCATGGTGCGGAAGCCTTCGATGGCACGGAAACGCCGCACCCAACGGCGCAGGGCCGGATAGTCGTCGTGGTCGATACCATAGTCGCGGCTGAGCGCGAAGGATGGAAACAACGTCAGATCCGCAAGCGTCGGGCCGTCGCCGACGAACCATTCGCAGCCATCGAACTGGCGCAGCGTCATGTGGTCGTCCATGATGCGGAAGGCCTTGCACGCGCCGGCATAAAGGGCTGTTTCATCGCCGTGCGTATCGAACAGGGATTTCAGCCGCGCGGCCACAGCGGCCGCAAGTGCTGTCGCCGAAAAATGCAGCCACGTCACAGTTGCGCCGAAGGCGGGCGCATCCTCCGGCAGCCAGAGGCGCGAGGGATCGTAGGCCTTGGCGAGATAGGCAAGGATAGCCTCAGTGCCATGCAGCACGAGGTCGCCGTCGCTCAGGACAGGCATCGTTCCCAGGGGATTGAGCGCCAGCATGGCCGGCTTCGTCTCTTCGTGCCCGGGAAACATATCGACGGCGATCGTCGTATAGGTGAGCTTCAGTATCGAAAGCAGTAGGCGGACGCGATAGCTTCCCTCGTCCATCTCGTAATTATAGAGCGTGATGCCGGCCATCAGGCGACCTCCGCATTCTGCTCGAGGTCGAAACGCAGCCTCTCGGCCCAGACAGCATAGTGCTTCTGCTTGGCGCCGGCATGCACGGCAGGCGCACCGGCGATGACGATATGCAGCGCGGTCTTTTTCGACGAGATGTCTTGCAGCGCCACCAGCAGACGATCATCGCCCACCTCGAGCAGGCCGAGATTGGCACCCAGATCGCTGAAGCCGCTCCTGGGCAATGCAGTAGCGACATCGTCCGGGCAGCGTTCGATATAGAGGCTGCGCACCGGGGTCACCTCGGTTACGCCGTCGATGTCAGGCAGCGCAGCCTCCCGCGCGGCCGTCGCCCAGACGATCCCGTATTTCTCCTCGGCCGCATAGGTCGGCACCTTGATGGTCTGCGGCACATCAAGGGTCGGATGCGCCGGGATATAACGACATTGCCCGGCGGTATCGTACTGCCAGCCGTGATAGAGGCAGGCGATGTGATCGCCGCGAACGAAACCGAAGCTCATGCGCATACCGCGATGCGGACAGCGATCCTCCCAGACATGCGCCTTGCCGCTATTGTCGCGCCAGACGACGATCTCGCTGCCATCGACCACGGCGCCGGCCGAGGTTCCAGCCTCGATCGACGCCGAAAGCGCCACCGGCACCCATCCTGCTTCCAGTTTCATAAGCCACTCCGCTCGATATCGAGAATAATGCAATCGTAGGGCCCGAGGCTGCAGGCCATTTCGAACGCGTCGACAAGATCATTCTGGCCCCTTACGGCAACCGTCGCGGATCGCGCATCGCAGGCCCCGACCTCGATGTCCAGATCCAGCCGGCGCGCACGATGCCGGGCAAACTCGACGAAACTGTCGCACACCATCCGCCCCCGAAAGACAAAACGCGCCGCCTCGATCATGCCGCAGACAGTCCGCTCGTTCTATCCATGCCCACATTACGCATCAAAAATGCCCACTTTGCATAAAAAATAAACATGCTTCAGTTTTAGGCATTCTAGCCGCGCTGCCTTTTGAAATTCAAGAGGCTTTGCGGAGCGGATCGATATCGACCAACAGACATCGGACGGATCACCGCGCGGCAACTGGCATAATTGTTGCGTCGATTACACCTGGGCGCCGTTGCGCACCTAATCAAAAGAGGGGTCCCATGATCGACTTGCGTTCGCTTTCCCGTCGCGGATTTTTAAATATGAGCGCCGCTGGTGCGGCGTCCTTGATGCTGCCTGCAGGCCTTGCCGGCCAGGCCTATGCCGCAGCCTCTTTCCCGGCGATCAAGGAAGAAGATGCGGTCGTCGGCTTCGGTCATGTCGGCCCGATTTCGGACGAAGGCTGGACCTGGGCGCATCACCAAGGCCTGCTTGCGGTAAAGGCGGCCTATCCGAAGCTGAAAAAGATCCTCGAAGTCGAAAACATCCCCTATTCCGCCGATGCGACCCGCACCTATCGTCAGTTCGTCAGCGAAGGCGCCAACATCATTTTCGATACCTCCTCAAACGGCGACTTCCTGCATGCCGTCGTCAAGCAGGCGCCCGCCGTCGCCTTCCTCGAATGCGACGGCCGCGTCGATATGGATAATCTCGGCTGGTACTATCTGGCCCATTGGTATCCGACCTACGTCATCGGCGTTGCCGCCGGTCATCTGTCGAAATCCGGCAAGCTCGGCTATGTCGCCTCCTTCCCGGTCGCCTCGGTGTTTGCCTCGACCAACGCCTTTCTGATGGGCGCGCGCTCGGTCAATCCGAATGCGACGCTGCAGACCATCGCCATCAATTCCTGGTTTGATCCGCAGGCGGCAACGCAAGCCGGCACGGCGCTGATCGACAATGGCTGCGATTTCCTCTTCGGCATCATGGACGAAGCCGGCTACCTGCAGGTCGCCGAAAAACGCGGCGTCTGGGCGGCCATGTGGAACACCGACATCCGCCGCTACGGCCCGAACTCCTACGTCTCGTCCGTCCTCATCGATTTCAGCAAGTATTATGTCGATCAGGTCGGCAAGCGGCTAGCCGGCACCTGGACTCCGACCAATACGCTCTTTGCCATGGGTTCCGGCGTCGACCGCGACAAATGGGGCGAAAAGGTTCCGGCCGATGTTGCCGCCGCTGCCGATGCAGTGCGCGACAAGATCGTCGGCGGCTGGTCGCCCTTTGCCGGCGAAATCAAGGATTCGACCGGCAAGGTCCGCATCGCCGCCGGGCAGACGATGACCGATAACGACCTCTATAATTGGGATTGGTCCGTCGAGGGCGTTACCGGGCTCAGCGCCTGAACAAGCCAATTGCGAATTACGCCTCGGTCGATCTGCGGCCGAGGCCTATCCCATGACTGTCTGGTATGCATTTGATGACCGAAACTGCGACACCCTTTTCCGCTCCTGCGGGCACACCGCCACTGGTCCAGCTCAAGGGCATCGCCAAGTATTTTCCAGGCGTCATCGCCAACGAGAATGTCGATCTCGAGGTTTTACCCGGCGAGATCCATGCCCTGCTTGGCGAAAACGGCGCCGGCAAATCGACGCTGATGAACATCCTCACCGGCATCTATCAGCCCGACGCCGGCGAGATCATCATCGATGGCTATGCCAAGCATTTTGCGACGCCCCTTCAGGCGATCGCCGCCGGCATCGGCATGGTGCATCAGCATTTCAAGCTGGTGCAGGCCTTCACCGTCGCCGAGAACATTCATCTCGGCTGGTCGGAGACGCCGCGGCGCGCCTCCGCACAGGTGCTGGAAGCGCGCACGGCATCCCTCGCGGAAAAATTCAATCTTCAAACCCGCCCCGGCGCGCGCATCAGCGATCTTTCAACGGGTGAGCAGCAGCGTGTCGAGATCCTGAGAGTGCTCGCGCGTCAGGCGCGTGTTCTCATTCTCGACGAGCCGACCGCCGTGCTGACGCCGGCAGAAGCCCGCGAACTCTTCAGGGCACTGCGCGAATTCGTCTCCCATGGCAACGCCGTCATCTTCATCAGCCACAAGCTCGATGAGGTCATGGAGATTTCCGATCGCATCAGCGTTCTGCGCGGCGGACGCAAGGTCGCGACCGAAAGGACGGCCGATTGCAATGCCCGCATGCTTGCCAAGCTGATGGTCGGCCGCGATATCGTGCTTGCCGACATGCGCCAGCGCGCCGCCGGCGCCGCGCCGATCTCTGCGAAACCCGTACTGAGCCTGGAAAGCGTATCTGCACAGAATGACGCCGGTACCGAGGCGCTGCATGATGTTTCGCTTGCGGTTCATGCCGGGGAAATTCTCGGCATTGCCGGTGTCGCCGGAAACGGCCAGCGCGAATTGAGCCAGGTGCTATCAGGCATGCGCCAGATCGGCAGCGGGCGCATCCTTATCGATGGGCGTCCAGTCGAGCACAGCAATGCGGCTGTTTTCGCTGACAATGGCATCGGCCATATACCGGAAGACAGGCTGCATAGCGGCCTTGCCCCTGCGCTCAGCATCACCGTCAACGCCGTGATGCGCGAGTACAAGAAGCCGCCGGTATCAGCCGGCGCGGTCTATCGTCCGGGCGGAGCGACCGCACTTGCCAAGGAGATTGCGGCGGCGGCGGAAGTGACCATTCCCGACTTCAACATGCCGGTCCGCAATCTTTCCGGCGGCAACCAGCAGCGCCTCGTCGCCCGACGTGAGATGCGTATCGCCAACAAGGTTCTGATCGCTGCCTATCCAAGCCGCGGCCTCGACGTCGGCGCCATCAACACGATGCTGCGCTATATCGTGGAGCTACGCGATGCCGGCGCAGGGATCGTGCTGATCTCGGAGGAACTGGAAGAGCTCCTCAATCTCTCCGACCGCATCGCCGTGCTCTACGAAGGCAGGATCATGGGAATAGTCGACAACGACAGGACCGACATCGACCAGATCGGCCTACTGATGGGTGGACGCGCCCTTGCGCGCGAGGTTGCCTGACATGAGCATGTCCTGGCGTCTTCACCGCCTACCCTCGGCCTCACCCGCCAAAGCATTTGCCGCCCGCATCGTCGCTATCCTGCTGGCGCTCGTGTTTGCCGGGCTGGTTTTGGCGGTCACCGGCGCAAAGCCGCTCGAGCTGGCTTCCGAGGTGATCGATTCGAGCCTCGGCTCCAGTTTCGGCCTTCAGGATCTCGGTGTTCTGCTGGTCCCTCTCATCCTGACGGGACTGTCCGTCGCCGTCGGCCAGCAAATTGGCATCTGGAATATCGGTGCCGAGGGACAATTCTATGCCGGCGCATTCGGTGCTGCCGTGGTCGGCCTCTTCGTGCCCGGCTCGCCTGTCGTGATCCTGCCGTTGATGTTTCTTGGCGGCCTCCTCGGCGGCCTTGTCTGGATCCTTATCCCGACGCTGGCGCGCGCCTATGCCGGCGTCAATGAGCTGATCACCACGCTGCTGCTCAATTTCGTCGCTGTGCTTCTGGTATTCTACGTCTCGACCGGCGCCTGGCGCGACCGCACGGCGAATTCGGCAACCGCGCGATTGTCGGCCGAAATACCGGAGCTTTGGGGCTCCATCCATTGGGGCTTTCCTGTCGCCATCCTTGCCGCCATCATCGTCGCCGGCCTGCTGGCTTTCTCGCGCTGGGGCTACGAAGTGCGCCTCGTCGGCTCCAACCCGGCTGCGGCCCATTATGCCGGCATACCGGCGCGGCGCCACCTGATCACGGTCATGCTTCTGTCCGGTGCCATAGCGGGGCTTGCCGGCATGCTGGAGATCGCCGGCACGGTGCATCGCCTGCAGGGCGGTATTTCCAACAATTACGGCTATCTCGGCATCATGGTCGCGGTGCTGGCGCGCAACTCCGCCATCGGCGTTATCTTTTCAGCGGCGTTGATGGCCTTCATCCTGAATTCCGGCATCGTCCTGCAAACCCAGGGGCTGACGACGTCGGCGGTGCTCGCGATCACCGGGCTCATCCTGTTCCTGACGGCGATCGGCGATGAGCTCGCCCATTATCACATCGCCCGCGACAAGGCTTGAAAGGACAAGAGACCATGGATCTTCTCACCGGCCTCCTGACCACAGCCTTTCTCGCAGGCGGCGTGCTGGCGCTGGCTGCTCTCGGCGAAGTGCTGGCCGAACGGGTCGGCGTCGTCAATCTCGGCGTCGAGGGACTGATGGCAATGGGCGCGCTGACGGGCGTTGCCGCAACGACGATCTATCCCTCGCCGACGCTCGGTTTTCTCGCCGCCTTGCTTGTCGGCGCATTCTTCGGCGCGATCTTCGCCGCAGCCACCGTTCTCCTGCGTGCCAACCAGGTGCTCTGCGGCCTGGCGCTGACTTTGATGGGCAACGGCATCGCCTCCAGCATCGGCCGCGCCTATTCCGGCATGCCGGTGCGCGCCACCTTTTCCGGTATCGAAATTCCCCTCCTCAGCGATCTCCCGATCCTCGGCAAGGCCTTCTTCTCGCAGAACATCCTCGTCTATCTGATCTATATCATCCTGCCGGTAGCGCTGAGCTACATCATGTTCCGCACCCGCCACGGCCTCAATCTGCGCGCCGTCGGCGAAAATCCGGCGGCGGCGGATGCGGCCGGCATTTCGGTCAACCTCATCCGCTGCGCCTACGTCATGGCCGGCTCAGCCCTTGCCGCCGGCGCGGGTGCCTACCTGACGCTTGCTTTCGTGCCTTCCTGGTCCGACGGGGTGGTCGCCGGTCGCGGCTGGATCGCGGTGGCGCTGGTGATCTTTGCCGGCTACCGGCCGATCCCGGCCGTTCTGTCGGGCTTGCTCTTCGGCCTCATCACCGCGCTCGGCTTCGTCGGCCAGGCGCGCGGCTGGCCGATCGCACCCGCCTTCCTGTCCATGTTGCCCTATCTCGGCACGATGGCCTTCATCATCGTGCCGGTGCTGGCATGGCAGCGCATGCGCCGTATCATGGCCGCCCCGGCCGCCATCGGCCTGCCCTATTATCGCGATGTCCGCTAAGGTGCATCGACGGACAAGAAAAAGGAGCCTCGCATGAGCCAATGTTTGGACAAGGCAGCCCTCGATCAATGGTATGCGCTGGAAACGGAAAACGAGATTCCCTTCGGAACCTCGGTGAACCGTCTTCTCGGCACCGACCTTACCGTGACGCGATCGAATGACGGGACACTGGTCGTAAATGCCGAGGGACGCGCCGAGCCATTGCCGCTGATCCACCGCTTCGGCCTCGTCTGGACGACGCTCGGCACGCCGGCCGGCGGGTTGTTCGACTTGCCCGAAGCCGATGAGCCGGATCGCCGCGTGGTCAATTGCGGCACGGTGGCGGTGCGGGCCTCGGGGCTCCGGATCGTGGAAAATTTTCTCGACCTGGCGCATTTCCCCTTCGTGCACACCGATATTCTCGGCGCCGAGCCGCACACCGAAGTGACACATTACAATGTCGAGATCCGCCGCGACGTCGACGAGGTCTGGGCGACCAATTGCCAGTTCTTCCAGCCGCAGGCGGCACTTTCGGCCAGCGAAGGCATCATGACGGATTATATCTATCGGGTGATGACGCCGTTTGCGACGCTGCTCTACAAGACCTGCCCGAATGCCGCCAATCGTTGGGACGTCATCTGCCTTTTCGTGCAGCCCCTGGATCCGGATCGTTGCCGCGCCCATCCGGTCATGTTCCTGATCGACGACGTCTCGACGACGACGGAACTGGTGCATTTCCAGCAACTCATCTTCCTGCAGGACCGCATCATTCTTGAAAACCAGCGCCCGGTGCTGCTACCGCTGGAGCCGCGGGCGGAAATCCCGACTCGCGCCGACGCCACGTCGATTGCCTATCGGCGCTGGCTGAAGGAAAAGGGCATTACTTACGGCACCACCATGATGGCTGCCTGAAATAGAGAACAGCGATGGATTTGCGTGGCAAGACCCTGAGCGCATCGGGCTTTCATTCACCCGTGCGCGGCAAGATCGACATTCTGGATGATGTGCTGATCGAGATCGATGCAGCCGGCGCGATCAAAGCGATCCATCGTTACGGTGACCCCAACTATCGGACCATCCGCGACGCGCGCGAAGCCACCGGTGAATTGGTGACGCTGCCGAACGGCTCCTATCTTCTGCCAGGTTTTGTCGACCTGCATGTGCATGCGCCGCAATACCCGCAGCTTGGCGACGCGCTTGACGTTCCGCTGGAAGTCTGGCTGCAGAAACACACGTTCCCGCTGGAGGCACGCTATGAGGACCTTGTCTTCGCACGCCATGTCTATGGCCTGCTGGTCGACGACCTCCTTGCCAACGGCACGACGACGGCGTTGTATTTCGCCACCATACACCAGCAGGCGACCCGGGCGCTGGTCGATATCTGCCTCGAAAGGGGCCAGCGCGCCCTGATCGGCAAGGTGGCCATGGACAATCGGCAGGAATGCCCCGACTACTATCGCGACGCCTCGAGCGATGCGGCGCTGGAAGGCACTCGCGCACTCATCGATTATGTGCGCGGCCATCCCGACAATGGCGAAAGCCGCGTCCTGCCTGTGGTAACGCCGCGTTTCATTCCCTCCTGCACGGATGCAACGCTCGAAGGGCTCGGCGCGATTGCCCGGGAATGCTGCTGCCATGTGCAGACCCATTGTTCGGAGAGCGATTGGGAGCATGGCTACGTGCTTACCCGGCACGGCATGACGGATACCGAGAGCCTGGACCGCTTCGGCCTGCTTCGGCGCGGCACGGTATTGGCGCATGCGAACTTCCTGACCGCGAGGGATATGGAGACGATCAAGGCGCGCGAAGCAGCCGTTGCGCATTGTCCGCTTTCGAACGCCTATTTTGCCAATGCGGTCTTTCCGTTGCGGGCAGCGCTGGAAAAGGGCCTGCATGTCGGCCTCGGCACGGATATTTCCGGCGGGCCCAGCGCGTCGATGCTGGAGAATGCCCGCGGCGCGATCCTCGTCTCGAGGATGCTGCAAAGCGGTGTCGATCCGAACGTGCCGGCCGAAAGCCGCTCCACATTCGGACCGGCGCAGATCGATTTCCGCGATGCCTTTCATATCGCAACGGCCGGCGGCGGCGCGGCACTCGATCTGCCGGTCGGGCAGTTTACGCCCGGCTATCAGTTCGATGCCATCGTCATCGACACCGCCCACGAGAAGGGCACGGTGCGGCTGTTCGAGGATCGCGATGCCGGAGAAGGCATCCTGCAGAAGATCATTTACACCGCCTCGCGGCCGAATATTGCGGCCACCTGGGTCGGCGGCCGCAGCGTCTAGCCCGGTTTGCGCGCAGCCTTGCTCAAGCAGCCTTGCTGATGCGCACCGGGATGGACTTGTAGGAAGGCGTGCCGCTTTCCTTGTCCTGATAGTCGAGCGGGATCAGGCAATTGGCTTCCGGATAATAGGCAGCGACGGAACCCTCCGAGATATCGTAGGAAATCGCCGTCAGCTTCAACAGCCGCTTGCCGCCGGAAGGCAGCGCCGTCTCGATCTCGACGAGATCGCCATGCTCCAATCCCTTGGCCTCAAGGTCCTTGTCGTTCATGAACAGGACATCACGACGGCCGAACACGCCGCGATAACGGTCGTCGAGACCGTAGATCGTGGTGTTGTACTGATCATGGCTGCGGATCGTCGCGAGCTTGAGGATACTTGAATCCGAAAGCGAGATGTCCTCATTAAGGCCGGAAAACAGCTTGAACTCGGCCTTGCCGGAAGGCGTCTTCCAGACGCGCTCCGTCGCCGGGAGCGGCAGGCGAAAGCCGCCGGGCACGCGGATGCGCTCATTGTAACGGACGAAATCAGGATAAACGATTTCGATCTTGTCGCGGATCAGGTCATAGTCCTTGACCAGTTCCATCCACGCGACCTTGCTTTCCGGCAAGGTAGCCTGCGCCATGGCCGCAACGATGGCTGGCTCTGAACGTAGCTCCCCCGATGCCGGCTTCAGCCTGCCGCGCGAGGCATGCACCATCGACATCGAGTCCTCGATGGTCACCGATTGCGGGCCGGCGGCCTGAACGTCCTCTTCGGTGCGGCCAAGCACTGGCAGCAAGAAGGATTCCTTGCCGATCAGAAGATTGGAACGGTTGAGCTTGGTGTTCAGGTGGACGGCAAGATCGAGCCTGCGCATACCCTCGGCGCACAGCTCGGGATCCGGAAGCGCGATCGAAAAATTGCCGCCGAGGCTGAGCAGCACCTTCGAGCGACCTTCGGCCATCGCCTGCATGGCGGCAACCGCATCATGGCCGTGATGGGCCGGGGACTTGAAACCGAAGGCGCGCTCGATGCCCTCAATCAGCGCGGCATCCGGCTTCTCGGTGATCCCGACGGTACGATTGCCCTGCACGTTGGAGTGTCCGCGCAGCGGGCAGATGCCGGCGCCAGGCTTGCCGAAATTGCCGCGCAGCAGCAGAAGATTGGCGATCTGCTGCACATTCGCAGTGCCCTTGGCATGCTGGGTGATACCCATGCCGTAGGCGACGATCGTTGCCTTGGATTTGGCATAGGCGGCGGCGACCTGCTCCAGATCGGCGCGGGAAAGACCCGATACGCGCTCTATATCAGCCCATTCCGTATGCTTGATATCGGCAACCAGCGCGTCGAAACCGCTGGTATGCTCGGCAATGAACGCATGATCGAGCACGTCTTCCGAAGTCTCGGCAAGTGCCAGAACGCCCTTCATGATACCCTTGAGCGCAGCGGCATCGCCGCCGATCTTCACCTGGTAATAGGAGGAGGCGATCCGGGTCGATCCGAAGGTTCCCATTTCGATGGGGCTCTGCGGGTCGGCGAAGCGCTCCAGCGCCCGCTCCTTCAGCGGATTGAACACGATGATCGGCACGCCGCGGCGCGAGCACTCGTGCAGTGTGCCCATCATGCGCGGATGGTTGGTGCCGGGATTGTGCCCCATCGAAATGATCAGGTCGCAGAGATCGAAATCGTCGAGCGATACCGTGCCCTTGCCCATGCCGATCGATTGCGGCAAGCCGACACTGGTTGCCTCATGGCACATGTTCGAACAATCGGGGAAATTGTTGGTGCCGTATTCCCTCGCGAAGATCTGGAAGAGGAAAGCCGCCTCGTTGGAGGCGCGGCCCGACGTGTAGAATTCGACCATATCCGGATTGGGCATGCTGCGCATGACTTCGCCGATGCGGGTAAAGGCATCTTCCCAAGCAATCGGCTTATAAGTGTCGCTTGCGCGATCGTAGACCATCGGATGCGTCAGCCGACCGGAATTCTCCAGATCATAGTCGCTCCAAGTCAGGAGTTCGCTCACCGTATGTTCGGCGAAGAAATCCGGCGTCACGCGCTTGTTCGTCGCTTCCCAGGTGACTGCTTTCGCACCGTTCTCGCAGAATTGGAAGGTGGAGGTATGCTCCTTGTCGGGCCATGCACAGCCGGGGCAATCGAAACCCGTCGGCTTGTTGGTGCGCAGGAGCAGGCCGGGCGCCTCGGTGACTTCCATCTGGTCACGGACCGCCTTGGCGGTGGCCTTGAGCGCTCCCCAGCCGCCGGCCGGGCTGTTGTAGGCACGGATCCCAGGGACTTCACGCTTATGCGCCATTGCACGCTCCTTTGGTTATCCCGCGGCTTCCTCCCAAAGGTCGGGCCTTAACGAATAAGCGCGAGCCAAGAGGGAGTAAAGTCCAATCAGTGGGCACTCGATCAAACAAGCGCGACGCGATGCGACGATGGCATGCCTCCGGCATTCGAGATCGGCATCTGAGGTCAGCAAGAAACTCAATTCTTGAACACCAGGCAAGTGCCGCCCTGTTGCCGGACCTGCGTGCAAACGGCATCCGCCTCGGCACGCGTCTGCCTGCCGATACGCGCGGCAAAGCGGATGCGCCGGCCGAAATCCGCATTACGCTGACGCACGATCAGCGGCTTTTCCGCGTTCAAGGGAGACTGCAACTTTCGGACATTTGTCGCGAAAAGGTTGCGGGCGGCATTGACCTGAAAATGCTCTGCCAATTGAGCGCCCCAGGGCGCCCAGGGCCGCTCTTGCTCCAAGGCGACCTGCTTCAGCCGCCGACTGCCGGCAAGGGCAACACAGGATTGGACAAAAGGCTTGCCCTTCTCCAAGGCCGGCGCGGCGACGTCGGGCGGTCCATCGCGCCACTCCTCGACCGTATGCGCGGTGATCGCGCTCACATAGCTGCGCGTCTCATAGGGAAGATCGCCGGAATTCAGAAAATTCGCCAGGCCCGCCTCGCCGGCATTGTAGGCGGCGGCGGCCAGCCCGAGATTGCCGAACCGGTTGCGCAATTCGTCGAGATAGGAAGCTGCCTTGCCCAGCGCTTCGAGCGCATCATAGCTGTCGCGGACGCCGCGAAGCTTTGCCGTCCCAGGCATGAACTGGGCAATGCCTTGAGCGCCTTTCGGGCTGACGGCATCCGGCCGAAACGTGCTCTCGCGCCAGACCAGCCGAGCCAGATAATCCGACGGCAGACGGTTGATGCGGGCGAAGTAATCGATAGCCGCACAGAGATCCCTGTTATAACTTTCCTTGCGAATGCAAAGTGTCTCGCCCGTGCGCGTGATCATCGGGCCGGAGACGCAGGCCGGCGGCGCAACGCTCCATTCCGGCTGCGCGCTCGCAGGGCGAAGGGCCGAAGCCACGACGACACATATAATGGCAAAGGCGACCACGCCGCCGACAAAGCCTGCTCGATGCTGCCTGCCTGCCATCCGTGCGATATCCGTCCAAGCCAGTTCGATCGCATAATTGCGATCTCTTCATAGCATCGATGGGCTGCAGCGAAAACCTTTGACGGCGTGATGTTGCTGCCGGCGATTATCCGGCGAGACGTCCGCCGCGCATGGGCTCCGGCGCACCCGTCGTGCCGGGGAAGCTGATCGGTAAGCCGCGCAGCACACGCACGGCCAGAAATGCAAAACATTCCGCCTCAACGGCATCGCCGCGCCACCCGAGGTCTTCGGCAAAGATCGGCTCCACGCCGGCGCGGCTTTGCAGCATCGACATGATTGTGGGATTGTGACGGCCGCCGCCGCTGACGACAACCTTCTTCGGCCGGTGCGGCAACAGATCCAGCGCCTTGCCCACAGCGCCCGCCGTGAAGGCCGAAAGCGTCGCAGCACCATCTTCAGGGCTGAGCCCATCCGCCATCGAAGCACCGAAATCGAAACGATCCAGCGACTTTGGATAGGGCTTGCTAAGATAGGGGTGCTGCAGCAACTTCTCGAGCCGCGCCTCGTCCACTTTGCCGGCCCGACCGAGCGCACCGTCGCGGTCCATCTCGCCGAGACCATGGGACTTGATGAAATCATTGAGCGGTGCATTGGCAGGGCCGGTGTCGAAGGCGACGAAATTGCCCTCGCCGTCCCACCACGTGATATTGGCAACGCCGCCAAGATTGAGGATGGCGGTCTCGCCAGCCGCGCCCGCGCCGCGCAGCAAGGCGGTGTGGTAGACGGCGGCAAGCGGCGCACCCTGGCCACCGGCGCGCATATCGGCCGAGCGGAAATCATAGGCGACCTTGGTGCCGAGGATGGATCGCATCAACTCGCCATCGCCGAGCTGGCGCGTCTGCCCCAGCCGATCTTTTTGCGGTGCCCGATGCAGCACAGTCTGGCCGTGGAACCCGACAACGCCGATATCTGCCATGGTCATGCCGTGGATCTCGACCAATTGCCTGACAGCCTCCGACTGAGCCCGCGTCAGGGCCTCTTCCGCCTCCTTGAAAATCGCCGGTTCGGGGCCGTCGAAGTTCCATACCCGCGCCTGCCGCAGCGTCTCCTCCAGAAGCGCCCGGATCCAGTCGGGATAGGGAGCCAGAACATAGGGGCCGAATTCCTCGATCCGCTCGCCATCCGTCTTCAGCATGGCAACATCGATATTGCCGTCGAGAACGGTTCCGGTCATCAGACCGACTGCCCAGATTGGTTCCATGATCAGGCTCCTAAGCTGCGTTGACGCGATCGCCGACAGTTTGACGAAGCGTCAAGATGCCACTGTCGAAATGGCGTGTCGGATGAATGCGGTTGGTGAGCAAGGTCCAGGCCCTGCCCTTGTCGAAATCGATCCAGAGGCCGGTGCCGGTGAACCCTGTGTGGCCGATCGTCTCCGGCGAGCACAGCGTCCCGCCGGACCAACCGTCATGGGCGCGCTCCCAGCCATGCGTGCGTGTGGCCGAAAGCGGTGCGCGCATCAGTGCGATCGAGCGGGCTGATGCGCCGCTGCCATCGAGCAAGCCCCCGGCAAAATCGAGGATTGCCGCTGCCGTTCCGAATAGCCCGGCATGGCCCGCACCCTGAAGAGCAGAGCAATTATCGTCATGGACTTCGCCCGACAAGACGCGATGACGCCACGTGCAGTCTTCCGTCGCGGCCGCCTGATCGGGCTCGGCGGAAAAGGCAAAGCCCCGCCCCGGGTCCATGGCGCGGATCGTCTGGCCGGTCAGGCGTTCGAGCGCGAAGCCGAGAAGAATGAAATTGATATCGGAATAGACGGGTGGGCCGGCCCGCCATTCGCGCTGCAGGATGAAAGCGCGCAATAGGTCCGGATCGCGGCCGTAGGTATAGATCGGCTCGACCGCCGGAAAAGGCGTCTGATGACCGAGGCATTGGCGAAAGGTCACCTTTCGCTCCCATGCCTCGGCGCTGTACTGACGCAGATCGGGCAGAAGTGTCGTCAGCGGCGCATCGAGATCGATGGTGCCGGCCTCCGCCAGCGCCAGGATGCGCGATGTGGTGAAAATGACCTTGGTGAGCGATGCGAGATCGAACCATGTATCGACCAGCATGGGCCTGACGCTCGGGACCTTCTGCGCCGAACCGACGGCACGTACCAGCCGGTTACCGTCGAGATCGACCATGCCCAGAACGCCGCCCGGAATGCGCGTTGACGCGACGGCCTGTTCGAGCGGCGCAAAGGCCCGATCGAAACGCTCCTCAAACTGCATACCCTCTCCCGCCATATCTCGCCTTCCCGCCGGCTTGCTTCAGGCTTCCGCCAGAGCGATGTGATCCGGCGCGAACCGGCGCCATTCCGGTGCTGCCGGCTCGAAACCGAGAGGACGCACCAACGAAGGAACCTGACGCGTGTCGAGCGCGAAATTCTCCTTTCGCCGCGCGACCGTCGGGACTGCCGAGATCAACCGCCTGGTATAGGAATGCTTGGGCTGCGACAAGATCGAGGCCGCATCGCCGATCTCGACGATCTGGCCGGCATAGAGCACGGCGATGCGATGAGCGATCCGCTCCACCACTGCCATGTCATGCGAGATGAACAGATAGGCGAGCCCATATTCGCGCTGGAGCTCTATCAACAGGTTCAAGACCTGCGCCTGAACGGAGACGTCGAGTGCGGAAACCGCCTCGTCGAGCACCAGCACGGACGGGTTCAGCATCAAAGCGCGCGCGATGCACAGTCTCTGGCGCTGGCCACCGGAAAACTCGTGCGGGTAGCGTTCAAGGGCATTTTCCGGCAAGCCTACGCGCTTCAGCAGCATGACCATCCGCTCATGCGTGCCTCCCGACAGGCGGCCACCGGCCGCGATCACCGGTTCGGCGAGAATGCTGTCGACCCGAAGTCTCGGGTTGAGCGAGGCGTAAGGATTCTGGAAGACCATCTGCACCGCGCTCGTGCGGTCGGCGGCCTTGCCGCCACTAGTCGTGAACGTGCCGCGCGTCGACTTGACCAATCCAAGGATCGCCCGCGCGGTCGTGGATTTGCCGGAGCCGCTCTCGCCGACGATCGCCAGCGTCTCGCCCGGCATCAGATCGAAGCCGACCCCTTCCACGGCATGAACCGCGCCGGTCGCACGACGCAGGAAGCTGCTCGACACCGCGAAACGGACGGTCAAGCCATCGACCTTCAGCGCCGGTTTGGTCTGAGATTCATCGCGCTGAAAATCCGTGCGCGCGGCACTCCCGGCAGCGAAATGCGGAACCGAATGCAGCAGATGCTGTGTATAGGGATGGATGGGATTATCGAGGATCTGGTTGAGTTCGCCCTGCTCGACCGCCTCTCCGGCCTGCATAACCATGACCTTGTCGGCAATGCCGGCGACGAGGCCGATATCGTGGGTGATGAAGATCATCGACATGCCGGTCTCGCGCTTCAACTCGGCGAGCAACGCCATGATCTGCGCCTGCACGGTCACGTCGAGCGCGGTCGTCGGCTCGTCGGCGATCAGCAGGCGCGGATTGCAGGCAAGTGCCGTCGCGATCATCACACGCTGAAGCATGCCGCCGGAAAGCTGGTTCGGACAATAGGTCAGGCGTCGAGCGGCATCGGGAATGCGCACACGATCCAAGGCATCCTTGGCGGCGGCCGTCGCTTGGCGGCCGGTCAGACCGCGATGCAGCCGAAACGATTCCTCGATCTGCGTGCCGATCGTCAGCACCGGATTAAGCGAGGTCATCGGTTCCTGGAAGATCATGCCGATCTCGGCGCCGCGGATCTTCGCCAGCTGTGCCTCGCCGGCCGTGGTCAGGTCGAGAACGCGGTTATCCGCACGTTTCAGCCGAATCGAGCCGCCAGTAATGCGACCGCCGCCGAAATCGACTAGGCGATTGATCGAAAGCGCCGTGACGGATTTGCCCGACCCACTCTCACCGACGATCGCCAGCGTCTCGCCAGCTTCGAGCTCGAAGCTGACTCCGCGAACGATGGGATTTGCTTCCGGATTGCGTCCGAAACCGACGCGCAGATCCGAGACCGACAGCAGTGGGCTCATACGGTGGACCTCCGCATTTTCGGATCGAGAATATCGCGCAGGGCATCGCCGAGCAGGTTGAAGCCGAGAATAGAGATCATGATGGTTATGCCGGGGAAGATCAGCAGCCAGGGCGCTGTTTCCATAAGGTTGCGGCTGTCACTCAGCATCAGCCCGAGCGAGGAGGCCGGCGGCTGCGTTCCCAAACCGAGAAAGCTCAGGCCCGCTTCGGTCAACAGCGACCAGGCGAGCGCCAGCGTCACCTGCACCGTCAGCGGCGCAACAAGATTGAGCAACAAATGCCGCGTCAGGATGTAAGACCTGCTGCTGCCGAAGGTGCGGGCGGCATCGACGAAGTCGCGTCCCTTCAAAGACAGCGCCGGACCGCGCACGACGCGGGTAAAGATAGGCGTGTAGACGATCGCGATCGCCGCGACGCTGGTCCAGGTGCCCGGCCCGACGATGGCGATAATCAGGAGCGCTAGAAGGATCGCCGGGAAGGCCAGAAGCACGTCCATCGTCCGCATAATCACGCCGGCCCAGCGCTTTCCGGACCAGGCTGCGGTCAAACCGAGCACGGTGCCGATCAGGCTTGCGCCGGCCACGGACAGGAAGGCGACGGTGAAGGATTCTCCGATGCCGTTCATCAGCCGGCTTGCGACATCGCGGCCGAAGAGATCGGTGCCCATCCAATAGGTGAGATTGGGGGCATGCAGGCGGTCGATCCGGTTCTGCATCAACGGATCGTGCGGGGTGAGCCCCAGCATGCCGAGAATGGCAAGCACGATATAGATGAGAACGATGATGCCGCCGATCCGGCCGCTCATATGTCCCAAAATGGCCTTGACGATCCGCATCAACCCTCTCCCAGACGGACGCGCGGATCGAGCGCGACATAGGCGAGATCGACGAGCAGGTTGACGATCATGAAGTTGAAGGCGATGAACAGCACGCTACCCTGCACCAGGGCATAATCGCGCTGCAGGATGGCGTCGAGCACCATGCGGCCGAGTCCGGGCAGAGCATAGATCTGCTCGACGAGAACAGCGCCGCCGAGAAGATAGCCGAACTCGACGCCACTGAGCGTCACCACCGGGATCAGCGCATTCGGCAACGCATGCCGCCAGATGACGCCACGCGCCGGCACGCCGCGACTGCGGGCCGTGCGGACATAATCGTCACTCAGAACATCGAGCATGGCCGAGCGTACGACGCGCGTGACCGAGGCGGCGAAGGCGAAGCCAAGCGTCAATGCCGGCAGGATCATCTGGCCGAGATTGCCGAGCGGATCCCGCCAGATGGGCGTAAACTCCCCCATGGTCGGCAAGACACCGAAACCGGCCGACAAGGCATAGATCAGCAGAAGCCCGAGAACGAAATTCGGCGTCGATTGCCCGATCATGGCGACGATGCGCACGGCAAGATCGGAGAACCTCTCGTTTCGTGTCGCGGCAAAGACGCCCGCCGGCAGGCCGATGGCAAGCGCGATCACCATGGAGAGCAACGCAAGTTCGAGCGTCAGCGGGAAGCGCTCGAGGATGATGTCGAGCACCGGCTTGCCGTAGGTGACGGAAATGCCGAGATTGCCCTGGAATATGCCCAGGAGCCAATGCCAATACTGAACAGGCCAGGACTGGTCGATGCCGAAATAGGTGGCAAGGGCCTGCCGCTGCTCCGGCGTCAGCAGGCCCGCATTGGTTCCGAGCATCGCCGTGATCGCGTCACCCGGCACCAGCCGGATGGCGACGAAGACGAGGATGGATACGCCCAGCATGATCAGCGGGAATGTCATGAGCCGGCGCGTCAGGTATCCCATGGCACTTCCTCTAAATCTCGACTGCCGTCACTTGATCGAGACTTTGGCGAGGCCGAACAGCGAGCCCGTCGGCGTCGGCACAAAGCCCTGAACATTCTTCTGCTCAGCCGTGTAGCCGTAAGCCGTGTAGAGCCAGATCCAGGGCGAGACTTCGGCGATATGCTTCTCGAATTCGGCAAAGATTGCCTTGCGCTTGGCCGGGTCGGTTTCGACGCGCCCCTTCTGCATCAGGCTATCGAGCGTGTCGTCGATGTAATTGGCGACCTTCTGCAGATTGCCGGTCTTCGTCCAGTACCGGTTGTACATGGAGTAAGGATCGGCGCTGCCGCCGTTGAGCGCGACCGCCATGTCGAAATTGCCCTTCAGCCAGGTATCGACATAGACGTTGAGCTCCATCACCTTGATATCGAGCTTGATGCCGATTTCGGCGAGCTGCGACTGGATGACCTGCGCTTCGGCTGTCGCCGTCGGCGGCTCGCCGGTGGCGGCGATCACCGTCGCGGAGAAGCCATTGGCAAAACCGGCATCGGCCATCAGCTTCTTTGCCTTCGCTACGTCGCGCGTATAGCAGAAAAGCTGGCCGGGATCGGTGGCGTAGAGCGGCATCGTCAGCGGCCCGGTCACCTTGCCCTCGCCGAGCGCTGCCGTATCCATCACGTCCTTGCGGTCGATGGCGCAGGAGATCGCCTGGCGCACCGCAAGCTGATCCATCGGCTTGCGCGACGGGTTGAGCTGCAGAACATTGTAGGCCAGCACAGGCGTGCGGGTGAGCTGAAGCTTCGGCTCCTTGGGGACCAGTGTCGCCACGAGCGGATCGTTCAGGAGCGCGAAATCGATTTGGCCGGTGCGCAGCGATGCCAGAATCGCCGTTTCATCGGGCAGTACGCTGATGTTGATGCCGTCGACGCCGACGGCGCCGCCTGCCCAGTCCTTGTTGGCGCTCAACACTTCCTTGGAATTCGGAACCCAGCCGTCGAGCTTGAAGGGGCCAGAACCGATCGCCTTCGTGCCGATGGTGCCGGCGGTAATTTCGCTCGCCGGAACAACCGCCGCATTGAGGCTGGTCATCGCCGTCAGGATCGGAACGTCAGGCTGCGACAGGTTGAACACAACGGTATTGGCGTCGGGCGTATCGATGCTCGCGATCGACAAGAAGTTGGCGCGGGCGACGGCGCCGGTCGCCTGGTCGAGGATGCGCTGGAAGGAAGCCTTCACGTCGGCCGAGGTCACCGGGGCGCCATTCTGGAACTTCGCCTTGGCGTTGAGCTTGAAAGTCAGCTGCTTGCCGTCGGGTGAAAACTGCCAGCTGTCGGCAATGCCGGGCACGATCTGCAGACTGCCATCGAGGCGAACGAGCGGCTCATAGATCAGTTCCAGCAGCCGGATGGAGGAAAAGGCCGTCTGCTTGTGCGGGTCGAGCCCGGTCGCATCCTGCGACCACGCCATGCGCAGCGTCGCTGCCTCAACCGGCATCGCGACCACCGCCATGCCAAGCCCCGCCGCCAGCACGACCCCCGAAATCAGTTTCCTTGCAAAATGCCCTTCCATTCCCAGCCCTCCGATTTTTTCAAATGTCCCCGGCCGATTTTGGCCAATTGATTGCTATCGCGGCGCGCCGCGATCTTCCCTTAAGCAGTCCTAGCGTTGATGGCCTTGCGCAGGAATCCATCAGCGTTTTGCAATGCCGCGCGGGCTTCTTCAATGCCCATCCCGGTTATTTCCGTGAGAATGGCAAGCTTGACGTCATTGCCTGTCAGATCGAGAACGCGGCGTGCCTCCTGCTGCGAGCAGCCGGTCGCCTGCATGACGATGCGCGCGGCGCGCGCCACCAGCTTCTTGTTGCTCGCGCTGACGTCGACCATCAGATTCTGATAGCTCTTGCCGATGCGGATCATGCTTGCCGTCGTCAGCATGTTAAGAATGAGCTTCTGCGCTGTGCCGGACTTCAGGCGCGTCGAGCCTGTCAGGATTTCCGGACCGACAACCGGAGAAATCGCCAGATCGGCGATGCCGGCAATAATGGAATTGGGATTGCAGGACAGGGCGACCGTAAAGGCGCCGATGCTCTTCGCATAGTTCAAGCCGCCGATGACATAGGGCGTGCGACCGCTGACGGCGATGCCGACAACGACATCGGCTGCCGTCAGGTTGATCTCCCGCAGCGCCTGGCGTCCCTGCTCGGGATCATCCTCTGCTCCCTCGATCGAACGCCGCAGCGCATCCGGCCCGCCGGCAATCAGGCCGATGACCATCTCCGGCGGCACGCTGAAGGTCGGCGGGCATTCGGAGGCGTCGAGCACGCCGAGCCGGCCGCTGGTCCCTGCCCCCATGTAGATCAGCCGGCCACCCTTCTGGAAGGCGGCGACGATCTGGTTGACGGCGGCAGCGATGGCCGGAATGACCTTTTCGACGGCGACCGGCACCGTCTGATCCTCATAATTGATCTCGCGCAGGATATCGAAGGTCGGCAGCAGATCGATATGCATCGTATTCGGATTGCGGCCTTCGGAAACCAACTGCTCCAGTTCGGATATCAACTTCTGCTCTGTCATGGGTCTGTTCTCGAACTAACGCTTCGACATCAATAAGTCAGGAGATGACAAGCCCGACCAATGAAGCATCGGACCCGCCCCGGCAAAATTCGGTTTTTCAACAAAACGGAAGACTGAAATCAGCCAGGATGCAGCCGGCCTTTTCGGCTTCGTTCTGCGCCCATTCCCTGTTTACCTTTGTTAACACTATGTCCGTTTATTCCTTCAGTCAATCACAAAAGGAATAAAATATTCCAATTTTATCGCGCGAAAAACCGCTGCGCCGACCTTCCCGTCAACGCTGGCGGATTGCCCTTCTGGCAAGGATGATGGCGCCCGAGACCGCATCGCCATCGATGGGCTTGAGGCTGCGGCGCACATCCGGCGCAAGCCAGGGCTCGAGCGGACTCGCCAGGCCGCCAAGCAGGCAGACGCGCGGCGCACCCTTCTCGAAAAGGGTGCGAACCAATGTGTCGATATGCCCTGCCGCGCTTTGCACGATGCGCCGCGCCACGGCATCGCCCTGGTCGGCATGACGCAGAACCATCGGCGCAAGTGTCGCATAGTCGGTGGCGGATGCGCGATCCATCCAGGCCACCGCTTCCATGGGATCGTTCTGGAATCGCTGCATGATCTCGGCCAGCAATGCCGTCTTCTGCTCGCGGCCATCATGGGCGCGAAGCGCGAGCTGCACCGCATTCAGCCCGAGGTAAGCGCCACTGCCCTCGTCCGAGATCGGAAAACCATAACCACCGACCCGCAATTGCCGGCCCTCGACGAGACCGAGCCCGATCGACCCCGTGCCGGCAATGACGATTGCCCCATCCCGGCCGGAATGGGCGCCGAGGCAGGCTCCCTCGCCGTCGCTGACGAAGTCGATGCTGGCAAAGGGATGTTCTATGGCCCTGAGGGCCTCAAGCGCACCCTTGCGGCTGATACCGGCCAGCCCGACGCCTGCATGGATACGCTTGATATGCGTGGCGCTCAGACCCGCCTCTTCGATTGCGGCATCGAAGGCCCTGGCGATGGAAGCCCAGGCTTCCTCGACACCGAGCCGCGTCGTCGCGGGACCGGACAATCCCTGCCCCAGTATCGTGCCGGCGGCATCCTCGATGCGGGCGCGGCAACCGGTGCCGCCGCCATCGACGCCGAGGAAATAAGGAGAGGTTTCTGCTGCAGCGGTCATGACGTCAGCCGTTCGATATCGGCGCCGCAGAGGCGAAGCTTGCGATCAAGCTGCTCATAGCCGCGATCGAGATGATAGACGCGATTGACGATGGTTTCGCCTTTCGACACGAGCGCCGCCAGCACCAGCGAAACGGAGGCGCGAAGATCCGTCGCCATCACCTGCGCCCCCTTGAGCGGCACACCACCCCGCACTAGGGCCGTTGTGCCCTGCAGGGTGATGTTGGCTCCCAGCCGCATCAGCTCCGGCACATGCATGAAGCGATTTTCAAACACCGTCTCGCGGATCAGCGAGGCGCCCTCGGCGCAGCAGGCAAGAGCCATGAATTGCGCCTGCAGATCGGTCGGGAAGCCCGGATAGGGTTCGGTGGTGAGGTCGGCGCCCTTGAGCGGACGGTCTCTGGAGACGACCAAGCCACGATCGCTCGGCCAGACACTGACGCCCATGGCCTCCAGCGCCTGCACGACCGAGGCAAGATTTTCCAACCGGGCATGGATGAGTTCGAGCTGTCCACCGGTGATGGCGGCGGCCACGGCATAGGTTCCCGCCTCGATACGGTCGGGGATGCCGTGGTGTTTGGCGGGACGCCAGCTGGTGTCCCCATCGATGAGGATGCGATGCGTGCCCGCCCCTTCGATCCGCGCACCCATGGCGCTGAGGCAGGCGGCGAGATCGGCAACTTCCGGCTCACGCGCGGCGTTCAAAATCTCCGTTTCGCCCTTGGCGGCGCAGGCGGCCATCATGGCCGTCTCCGTCGCGCCGACCGACGGCGAGCTCAGCACGATGCGGGCACCCTTCAGCCCATTGGCAGCCGAAGCGACGATCAGGCCGCTTTCGATCGCGATATCGGCTCCCAGGGTCGCAAGCGCCTTGATATGCATATCGACAGGTCGGGCACCGATGGCGCAACCACCGGGAAGGGAGACGCGTGCTTGACCGAAACGGGCAAGCAGCGGCGCCAACACCAGGACGGTTGCTCGCATGCGCCGGACCGTATCGTACGAGGTCTCCTTCGAGACGATGGCGCTCGGATCGATCGTCGTGCCGTGCGCCGCACGCGTGATCTTCGCCCCATGAAGGGCAATGACGCCAAGCATGTTCTCGACATCGCTGACGACAGGCAGGTTGGTCAGCTCCAGCGGATGCGGGCTCAAAAGGGCAGCCGCGATCTGCGGCAGGGCCGCATTCTTGGCGCCCGAAATCGTCACGGCGCCCTGCAACCTTTTGCCGCCAGAGATGCGAAGTCTATCCATGATCAGAACCCGTTGAAGAGAGGTGCGACGTCCCAGAGACTCCGCCGCCTGCTTCCTGCAGAAGATTATTCGACCATTCCAACCTGTCAACGGAAATTGGAATTTTTTATTCCAATTCTCTATGGTAACCTCTATCGCTCAAAGCATGGTTGCCCGGCTTCATCCGAATGCTATTTTTGGTCTGCTCGTGATGATGCGTGAATCGGCCCCGACGGCCCGAAGGGACAGATGTCTATCTTGAAGAAAATCAGTGCGCAGCTCGAGACCATGGCGCCTGCCGATCGCCAGATCGGGCAATTCATCGTCGAAAATCCCGACCAGATGTTGCGCCTCTCATCGGCGGCGCTTGCGGTCGAGACAGGCCGCAGCCAGTCGAGCGTCGTCAAGTTCAGCCAGAAGCTTGGCTATGCCGGCTACCAGGAACTGAAGCTTGCCGTCAGCGAGGCGAAAGCCCAGGAATGGCCAGCCCCGGCCGGCATGATCCACGGCACGATCGAAGTGGGTGACGGCTATCTCACGATCCTGCAGAAGCTGTTGGGCAGTAAATTGCAAGCCATGCAGCAGACCATCTCGGTCAACAATGAGGGCGATATCGACAAGGCGCTCGAAGCCCTTCACGATGCACGGCGCATCCATCTGGCCGGCGTCGGCGCCTCATCGCTGGTCGCCCGCGACTTTTCCTACAAGCTGATGAAGCTCGGCCGCAACGTCCTGCATGACAGCGACAGCCACGTGCAGATGGCCAATGCGTCGACGCTCGGCCCGGACGATCTGCTCTTTGCCCTTTCCTATTCCGGCACCAGCATCGAGACGCTGCGGATCGCCGAGCTCGCAAGCCAGCGCAGGGCGACCGTCATTGCCGTTACCGGACTTCAGGACAACCCGCTTGCCCGCGTTGCCGATATCCGCCTTCACACCGTCGGCGACGAGGATCGCGTCCGCTCTTCGTCGATCACGGCGCGCGATGCCCAGCTGATGTTGACGGATTTGCTGTTCATTCTGCTGGTGCAAAAGCAGCCCGATGCCCACGACTATGTCCACAACAGCGAAACCGCCGTTTCCGTGCTGAAGGCCAAACGCCTTTCGTAGAGACCGGTAAACAAGCTGTGACGGCTGCCACTCTGTACGGCAGGGATTTCCGGACGTAGCTTGCGAGCCCTTTCGCAATGCACCCGGAGACAATCTCATGGACCTTGGCCTCAAGGATAAAGTCGTTCTGATCACAGGCGGCTCTAAGGGCATCGGCTATGCCTGCGCCGAACTCTTCCTGTTGGAAGGCGCGCGTGTCGCCATATGTTCGCGCGCGCAAGCCAACATCGACAAGGCGCTTTCGAAGCTCTCCGGAGCGCACGGCTATGCCGCCGACCTGATATCCGATGAGCAGGCCCTCGCGGTCGTCGACAAGGTCGAGGCCGAAATCGGCCCCATCGATATTCTCGTCAACAGCGCAGGGGCTGCGGCGCGCACGCCGGCAGACGAACTGATCCCTGCGATCTGGCGCGCCGCGATGGATGCGAAGTATTTTTCCTATATCAACGTGATCGATCCCGTCATCAAACGCATGAGCATGCGCGGCTCGGGCGCCGTCATCAATATCATCGGCAATGGCGGTAAGATCGCCTCGCCCTTCCATCTGCCCGGCGGGTCGGCCAATGCCGCCCTGATGCTCGCAAGCGTCGGGCTCGCCAATGCCTATGCCGGCAAGGGCGTGCGTGTCGTCGGCCTCAATCCCGGCCTGACGGAAACGGATCGCGTCGCCGAAGGCCTGAAGGCGGCGGCGAAAGCTACCGGCTCGACAGAGGAGGAGGCGCTCGCCGACGCGCTGCGGCGCATCCCGATCGGCCGCATGGCAGATCCGGCTGATATCGCCAATGTCGTTGCCTTCCTGAGCTCGACCAAGGCAAGTTACGTTACCGGCGTCGTCATCAGCATGGACGGCGCACAAGTGCCGGTCGTTTTCTGAGCTTGCAATCGGCGGCGTTAAGCCGCCGACTTCCAGTCCAGGCCGATATCGAGCGTCGGCGCGCTATGTGTCAGCCATCCGACGGAAATGAGATCGACACCGGAGGCCGCGATTGCTGCAGCGGTTGCCGGCGTGATGCGGCCCGACGCTTCGGTAATGGCTCGTCCGGCGACAATATCGACCGCCTTGCGCAACTGATCCGGCGCCATATTGTCGAGCAGCACGGCATCCACACCTTCGGCCATGGCTTCGCGAAGCTGTTCCAGCGTATCGACCTCGACTTCGATCTTGACCATATGGCCGACGCCCGCCTTGGCTCGACGGATCGCCTCGACGACACCGCCCGCAATGGCGACATGATTGTCCTTGATCAGCACAGCGTCATAGAGCGCGAAGCGATGATTCGTGCCGCCGCCAGCGCGGACAGCATATTTCTCCAGCGCCCTCAGGCCCGGCGTCGTCTTGCGGGTGCAGACGATCAAAGCCTTGGTGCCCGCGATCGCCTCGACGATGCCGCCCGTCACGGACGCGATACCCGAGAGATGGCCGAGGAAATTCAAGGCGGTGCGTTCCGCCGTCAGCAGGCCGCGCGATGGTCCCTCGATCGTTGCAATCACCTCGCCTGCCTCTACCTTCGTGCCGTCAGGCACGTTGCGGGTCATGATGATGCCGGGATCGACGAGCTGGAAGGCGAGTTCGGACGCATCGAGGCCGGCGACCACACCCGGCTGGCGCGTCACCATTGCCACGCGGGACCGATGCGTCGCGGGGATCACGGCGGCAGACGTGACATCGCCGGCAAGGCCGAGATCCTCAAGCAGGGCATTGCGCACCAACGGCTCGACGATGAGGCGCGGAAGGGGAACGAGGGTCATGTCAGGCGCTCCTGGCGAAGGAATAGGGAATGACGGATCTCGCGATGTCCAAGGCATCGGACAGACGCATCATGCGACGCTGCACATGCTGCAGCTTCAGCGGAAAATCCGTGCGGGCGTGAGCACCGCGCGATTCCCTCCTGAGGCTGGCGAAGACGGCGATCAGCAGCGCGACGAGGGCCGGATCGGCCGTCGGACCTTCGCTGTCGAACAGCGGCAGGAGGGCTGCGATCGCGCCATGAATCGCGCCGGCATTGCGCAGGACGCCGAGATGGCGCGAGACAACAGGCCGAACAAGCGACAGATCGGGTGCCAAGAGACGCGCATGATCGTGCAGCAGCCTTGTCGGGCCTGCATCGATGCCGGCGATATCATGCGCCGCTCGCATGCCCATCACCGCAGCTTCCAGCAGGGAATTGCTGGCAAGGCGGTTGGCCCCGTGCAGGCCAGTGGATGCCGCCTCGCCAACGACCCATAGGCCGGGCACGGAACTGCGGCCATTCTCGTCCGTCGCCACGCCACCCATATGATAGTGGACAGCCGGACGCACCGGAATTAGATCACGCGATGGATCGACGCCGGCCTCGCCGCAAAGCGCGTCGATGACAGGGAAACGCGCCGCGAAGCGGTTGCCGAGCGCCTCACGGGCATCGAGAAAAACCCGGCCTCCGCGCGCGATTTCCGCGCTGATGGCGCGCGCAACGACATCGCGGGGGGCCAACTCGGCGCCATCGACCTTCGCCATGAAGCGCTCGTTATTCTCATTGACGAGCAAGGCACCCTCGCCACGAACCGCCTCGCTGACGAGCGCCAGCGGTCGTCTGCGGCTGTCGAGCGCCGTCGGATGGAACTGCACGAATTCCATGTCGGCCAGAAGCGCGCCGGCCCGCGCGGCAAGCGCGATCCCCTGCCCGAAATTGCCGACAGGATTGGTCGTGGCCTCGTAGAGGCCGCCTATGCCGCCCGTCGCGAGCACGACGCGGGAGGATGGCAGGATGACCGTCCCCTTCTCCGTTGCACACAGCAGACCGGCGATATGGTCGCCGTCCAGCAACAGCCGTTGCGCCTCATAGCCTTCAAGCACCCTGATCGACGGCGCGCGGGCGACCGCCTCTGTAAGCGCACGGACTATGGCCGCACCCGAGCCGTCGCCTTTCGCATGCACGATACGGCGACGTGAATGAGCCGCCTCGAGGCCCAATGATAGTACGCCGGCGCCATTGCGATCGAACTGAACGCCGGCCCGCTCCAGCGCAGCGATGGCAGCGGGCGCTTCAGCGACGATGCTCGCGGCCACCTTCAAATCGCAAAGCCCGTCGCCGGCGGCAAGCGTATCGGCCAGGTGCAACGCAGCACTGTCGTCGTCACCCATGCTGGCAGCGATACCGCCCTGCGCCCAGGCGCTCGACGTTTCCCCGCCGAGCGCGGCGCGCGTTACGATCACGGTGGGTTCCGGGGCCAAGGTCAGCGCTGTCATCAGCCCGGCAAGACCACTGCCGACGATAACGATGCGACCGCTCAGCTCTTCAAGAATCTCGCTCATATCGCCAGCATCCTTTCCACCGCGCGGCGGGCGGCGACCGCGATCGCCGGATCGATCGTCACTTCATGCTGCCCCTCTTCCAACGCCTTACGGATATTCCCGAGCGTGATGCGCTTCATATGCGGGCAGAGATTGCAGGGCCGGATGAACTCCACATCGGGATGACGCACGGCGACATTGTCGCTCATCGAACATTCCGTCAGCAGCACGACGCGGGCGGGGCGCCTTTTGCCGACATAGTCGGACATGACGGCAGTCGAGCCGGCAAAATCCGCTTCCATGACAACATCCGGCGGACATTCGGGATGCGCAAGCACCGTGACGCCGGGATAATTTTCACGCAGTTGGCGCACGTCGTCGGCGGTGAAGAGTTCATGGACCTCGCAGTGTCCATGCCAGGCGATGAGCTGAACATTGGTTTCGCGCGCGACGTTGCGCGCCAGATATTCGTCCGGAAGCATCAGCACTTTCGGCACGCCGAGCGATTCCACCACCTGTTTGGCATTGCCCGAAGTGCAGCAGATATCGGATGCCGCCTTCACGGCAGCCGAGGTGTTGACATAGGTGACGACGGGAACGCCCGGATGTGCCTGTCGCAGCAAGGCGATATCCTCAGGCGTGATCGAATCCGCCAGCGAACAACCCGCGTCCATATCGGGGATCAGCACCGTCTTTTCCGGGTTCAGCAGCTTGGCGGTCTCGGCCATGAAGTGCACGCCGGCAAGGACGATGATGTCGGCGTCGACCTCGATGGCCTTGCGCGCCAGCGCCAGGCTGTCGCCGACAATATCGGCAACGCCGTGGAAGATCTCCGGCGTCTGGTAGTTGTGGGCGAGAATGACGGCGTTGTGCCGCCGCTTCAGCTCGAGGATGGCCTCGACATCATCCTGAAACGTCAGCCATTCGGCTTTCGGGATGACGCGGCTGACACGATCATAGAGGGAGGATGCGGATACGGGAAGATTCATGACCGGCTCCTTATTATACTCACTTTGAGCATATTATGCGCAAATAGATATTCTCGATATGAGCATATGTCAATTGCGGGAGAGCGGTAATTTCGTTCCGGCGAATTCGCGTTCTTCGAGGATGGCGTGACGGAAGCGGAAGAGCTTCGCCGGGCGGCCGCCGGTCTCGCTTTCGGAGCCGCCGGTCTCTTCCACCAAGTCCTGCTGTTCGATCAGCCGTCGGAAATTCTGCTTGTGCAGCGTCAGGCCTGCCAGCGCCTCGACTGTTCGCTGCAATTGCAGAAGCGTGAAGTTCTCAGGCATGAGCTCGAAGACGACCGGGCGGTACTTGATCTTGGCCCGCAGCCGCGCCATGCCGGTGGCGAGGATACGACGGTGATCGGCAAACATCGGCCGTCCGAAAGTTCGCGACTGCTCGCAGCCCGCCTCGGCGACGATACCGGCCTCGTAGAGCAGCTCGTAGCGCTGCAGAACGAGATCTTCGTTCCATGCGGCCCCGTTTAATCCAAAGGCGAAATCGATACGGCGCCGGCGTTGATCACGCCTCGCAGCGTCACCATCGACCCAGAGCGCAACGCGGGCGGCGATGTCATCGAGGACCGCCGACCGACCTTTGCGATGGTCTTCCCAAGGGAAATATTCGTACCAGCCATGCCATCCCGGCAGGCCGCCGCCGGGGGCTGCCTGTTCGCGCACCAGGCCGAGATAGCTGATCGAGATCGTTCGTCCGCCGAGGATCTCGTTGTTTCGGTCACGATCGGCGAAGGTATAAAGCTGCTCCAGATAGCCGACGGGATGAGCCGTCTGCTCCCTGATCCACTCACGAAGCCCGCTTTGCAGCGTGCGATGCCCAAGCTCGAACGGACCGGACGGCAAAGCCTCACCCGACCGCACCGTCATCACCCTGGGATCATTGCCCGTGACAGCCGTCAGGACGGCGATCAGCTCGGCATGCGCAAGTCCGATGGTCAAGCAAACTCCATGATCTGTTTCATCACACGCTTTCTCGCATGAAGCGAGGCGCAAGCCAATGCGCGCGCTTGCCCGCTCCACATGTCCAAGCAATCCTGAGATGACCGATGGCGTTTAACGGCTCACATAATCCGGATATTGCTCGCAGATCAGATCGATGATCGATAATGTGCCGGAGAGATGCTTGCGCAAGGCGGCAACGGCCGCCTCCGGATCGCCCAAGCGAACGGCATCGACGACAGCCTGATGATCGACGATGATCTGCTCCAGTTTGCCCGGCATCGGCAGATTGAGCATCCGCAGCCGGTCGATATGTGCTCCCTGACGCCGAACTGTCGCCCACAGGCCGAGAATGTCTGCCCTCTCGTAAAGTACCCGATGAAAATCCTTGTCGAGCGTGTCAAAGAGATCGTAGGTCTCCGGCGACACGACACGTTTTTGGCGAGACAGAACCGTCTCCAGAGCCGCTGACGTCTCATCCGGCGCTTCCAGCGTCAGCCGGCGGATCGCCTCAAGCTCGATCGACAGTCGCAGGAAATGCGCTTCGGTGGCATTACGAATATCGATACGCGAAACGACGGTTGCATATTGCGGATAGACCTCGACCAGCCCCTCCTCTTCCAACCGGATCAAGGCATCGCGCACGGGCGTCTGGCTGACGTTAAATTCGCTCTGCAGCGAGATGCGCGATAGCACCGTCGTCGGTGGCAGGCTCATGGAAAGAATACGCGACCGCAGGATTTCCAGGATCTGCGGCGCGACCTGACGGGAGCGGTCCAGGGCGAATTCTTTCGGGTTGAGCTTCACTGGCAGCCTTTCTGATCGAGAGCGTCGAACCATTAAGCACAGTTTAGGGCTTGATGCACTGATACATTAGTGCTTTAGTCCAACCAAGCCAACTCCATTTCTCAAGGGTTGGATCAATGGGGAGGAGTAGATGAGAGGATTTCTTCGCTGTCTGACTGCGGTCGGCGTGATGCTTGCCGGCACTTTTTCAGCCGGCGCCGCTGAAAAGACCGACATTTCGATCACGCGCCAGCCGGGTATTCTTTATCTCGCCAGCCACGTCATGGAGACGCAGAAGCTGATCGAGAAACACGCGGCGGCCGATGGCCTGCCCGGCGTCACGGTGGAATGGCGCACCTTCAGCGGCGGTGGCGCGCAGACCGATGCACTGCTTTCCGGCAGCGTCGACATCGTTAATACCGGCACCGGCAACCTCCTGCTGCTTTGGGATCGCACCAGGGGCAAGGTCAAGGGCATCGTCACCAATTCGGCCCAGCCGGTCATCATGGTCTCGCGCGATCCGCGGGTTCAGTCGCTGAAGGATATCCAGCAGGGCGACAAGATCGCCGTGCCGACGGTCGGCGTTTCGACGCAGGCTATCCTGTTGCAGATGGCTGCCGCGCAGATGTATGGCGACGACCAGGTGCACAAATTCGATGCCAATACCGTACAGCTCGGCCATCCCGATGCCATGGCGGCGCTTGCCAACCAGACGCATGAGGTGAAGAACCACTTCTCCGCCCCACCCTTCCAGTATCTGGAGCTGAAGCAGCCGGGCGTTCATAAGGTCATCGATTCCCGCGACATCATCGGCGGCGAGCTGACCCAGGGCACCTTCTTCACCACGACCCAGTTTGCCAGCGCCAACCCGACGATCATCAAGGCGGTGCGCGAAGCTACGGCGGAAGCGATCGATTTCATCAAAAAGGACCCGAAATCGGCGGTGGAAGCCTATAAGACGGTCAGCGGCGACAAAACTGGTGTCGACGACCTGCTGGCGATCCTCAATGAGCCGCACATGATGGAATTCCGCATGGACCCACAGGGAACCATGAAGTTCGCGGCCCATCTCTACAAGACCGGCACACTGAAGACGATGCCCAAGGCCTGGACCGACTACTACCTGCCGGAAGCAGCCGATCTCAACGGCAACTGACGCCTGCGGGCGGCGCGAATGCCGCCTTCAAGCCATTTCGTGGAGGAGCCCTCATGCTTCAGACAAAAATTGCCGCCGACAAGCCGACAACAGAAACGGCAACCGCAAAGCCGCTGTTGAATGTCGACAAGGTGACACTGCGCTACAAGACGCCGAATCTCCTCATCACCGCGACGGAAAACGTCAGCTTCTCGGTTGCCCAGTCCGATCGCTTCGTTCTCCTCGGACCCTCGGGCTGCGGAAAATCGACCCTGCTGAAGGCCATCGGCGGCTATATGACGCCAACGGCGGGCCGGATCGAAATCAAGGGACAGCCGGTCAAGAAGCCCGGCGCCGACCGCATGATGGTCTTCCAGGAATTCGACCAGTTGCTGCCGTGGAAGACAGTGCTCGAAAACGTCATGTTTCCGCTGACGACGGCACGCCGCCTGCCACGCAGGGAAGCCGAGGCCATCGCCCGCGACTATATCGAGAAGGTAAAGCTCACCCGGGCGGTGGACACCTATCCGCATATGCTTTCCGGCGGCATGAAGCAGCGTGTCGCAATCGCCCGCGGCATGGCCATGCAGCCCGATATCTTGCTGATGGACGAGCCCTTTGCCGCACTCGATGCGCTGACCCGCCGCCAGATGCAGGATGAGCTGCTGCAGCTCTGGGAAGATACCCGCTTCACTGTCATCTTCGTCACCCATTCGATCGCCGAGGCGATCAAGATCTCCAACCGCATCCTGCTGCTGTCGCCGCATCCGGGCCGCGTCAAGGCCGAAGTACGCGATGTGGAATCGGTCCGCAATGACGCCGCGGCCGCCGCGAAGCTGGAGCAGGAAATCCATCACATGCTGTTTGCCGAACAGGGACACAGGGAGTGAGACCATGAGCGCACCGCAGATCATCCTTGCCCCCGAGACAGCCGAAACGGTCGGCCATATCGCCGCCGTCGAACAGAAGCTCGGCCCGCTGGAGCTCCTCTGGCAATCCGGTCTCTTTCGCAAATCACTGCTGATCGTCGCCCTTGCCATCATCTGGGAGGCCTATGCCCGGCATCTCGACAATCCCCTCCTGTTCCCGACGCTCAGCGACACGCTGACGGCGCTCTACGATCGGTTCGCCGACGGCGTCCTGCCGGCCCGCATCTGGACCACCTTGAAGGTGCTGGTGACGGGTTACGTCTCGGGAACGGTGCTTGCCGCCATCCTCACGGTCGTCGCGATCAACACCCGCATCGGCACCGATTTTCTTGAAACCATGACGGCGATGTTCAACCCGCTGCCGGCAATTTCGCTGCTGCCGCTCGCCCTCATCTGGTTCGGTCTCGGACCGGCAAGCCTCGTCTTCGTACTCATACATTCGGTACTTTGGGCTGTCGCGCTCAACACTCATGCCGGTTTCCTCGGCGTCTCGCGCACGCTGCGTATGGTCGGCGCCAATTATGGGCTGACCGGACTTTCCTATGTCTTCCGGATATTGATCCCGGCCGCCTTCCCCTCGATCCTGACCGGACTAAAGATCGGCTGGGCCTTTTCGTGGCGTACGCTGATTGCCGCCGAACTTGTGTTCGGCGTCTCCTCCGGCCAGGGCGGCCTTGGCTGGTTCATCTTCGAAAACCGCAATCTTCTCGACATACCCTCGGTCTTCGCCGGCCTGCTGACTGTGATCGTCATCGGGCTTATTGTCGAGAACCTGGTCTTCCAGACGATCGAGCGTCGGACCCTGCAAAAATGGGGCATGAAGGAATGATGCGGCGCATCGACTTATCGCTTCCACCAACATTCGGATACAAGGCTGGAATACAATGAGCAGCAGGAAAACACCGTCGGAACTGCGCAGCGCCAGATGGTTCGCCCCGGACGATCTCAGAAGTTCGGGGCATCGTTCGCGCACCATGCAGATGGGTTATGCGCCCGAAGAATGGACCGACAAGCCGGTCATCGCCATCCTAAATACCTGGTCCGATGCCAACCCTTGCCACGCTCATTTCAAGCATCGCGTCGAGGATGTGAAACGCGGCATCCTGCAGGCCGGCGGCTTTCCGTTGGAACTGCCCGCCCTGTCGCTGTCGGAAAGCTATGTGAAGCCGACGACCATGCTCTATCGCAACATGCTGGCGATGGAAGCTGAAGAGCTGCTGCGCTCGCATCCGGTCGACGGCGCTGTCTTGATGGGCGGCTGCGACAAGACCACGCCGGGCCTCGTCATGGGTGCGCTCTCCGCGGGGTTGCCAATGATCTATCTGCCGGCCGGCCCGATGTTGCGCGGCAATTACCGCGGCGAATATCTGGGCTCCGGCTCGGATGCCTGGAAATTCTGGGACGAGCGCCGCGCCGGCACCATTTCGGAGAAGGAATGGGTCGACGTCGAGGCCGGTATCGCCCGCTCCTACGGCCACTGCATGACCATGGGCACGGCAAGCACCATGACGGCGATCGCCGAGGCGCTCGGCCTGACATTGCCCGGCGCCAGCTCCATTCCGGCACCGGATGCCAACCATATCCGCATGTCCTCGGCCGTCGGCCGTCGCATCGTCGAGATGGTATGGGAAGATCTCATTCCCTCCAAGATCGTCACGGAAGCCGCGGTTAACAATGCCGTCGCGGTGGCAATGGCGACGGGCTGTTCCACCAACGCCGTCGTCCATCTGATCGCCATGGCGCGGCGGGCCGGCGTCAATCTCTCACTTGACGATCTCGACACGGCGGGCCGCACCACGCCGGTGCTCGCCAACATCAGGCCGACCGGCAAGACCTATCTGATGGAGGATTTCTATTACGCCGGCGGCCTCAGAGCGCTGATGGCGAAGCTCTCTTCCAAGCTCGACCTGTCGGCACTCACCGTATCCGGCGTTACGCTCGGCGAAACGCTGGAAGGTGCCAAATGCTACAATGACGACGTCATCCGCTCGCTCGACAATCCGGTCTATCATGAAGGCTCGCTCGCGGTGCTGAAGGGCAACCTTGCTCCAACAGGCGCCGTCATCAAGCCGGCCGCCTGCGATCCGCGCTTCCACAAGCATCAGGGGCCGGCGCTGGTGTTCGACAGCTATCCGGAGATGAAAGCGGCGGTGGACGATGAAAATCTCGACATCACGCCAGACCACGTCATGGTGCTGCGCGGTGCTGGCCCACAGGGCGGGCCGGGCATGCCGGAATGGGGCATGCTGCCGATCCCCAAGGCGCTCTTGAAGCAGGGTCATCGCGACATGCTCCGCCTCTCCGACGCCCGTATGAGCGGCACCAGCTACGGCGCCTGCATCCTGCATGTCTCCCCGGAATCCCATGTCGGCGGCCCGCTGGCCTTGCTGCGCAACGGCGATATCGTTCGTCTCGATCTCGAAGCGCGGCGCATCGACATGCTTGTCGACGAAGACGAATTGCAACGGCGGCGCGAAGCATGGGTCAAGCCGGCCGAGAAATTCGGCCGCGGTTATGGCTGGATGTTTTCGCGCCATGTGGCACAGGCCGATACGGGCTGCGACTTCGACTTCCTGGAAACCAGCTTCGGCCCGACACCGGGCGAACCCGACATCTATTGATCGCAAAGGATATTCTGCATGAGCAACTACGTGCTGAGCAACGAGACGCGCAACAAGCTGATGGGGGTCGCAACACCGACGATCGCCACGGCCCTCTTCAAGCGCGGATTGCGCAACCAGTTTATCCAGGATGTCCGGCCGCTCTCGCCGAAGAAGGCGAACATGGTCGGCCAGGCCTTCACCCTGCGCTATATTCCGGCGCGCGAAGACCTCAACACGCTCGAAGTCTTCCGTAATCCGGAACATCCGCAGCGTGCCGCCGTCGAACAGTGCCCGCCCGGCGCCGTTCTGGTCATGGACAGCCGCAAGGATGCGCGCGCCGCATCGGCGGGCTCGATCCTGATCTCGCGCCTGCAGGTGCGCGGCGTGGCCGGCGTCGTCACCGACGGCGGTTTCCGCGACAGCCCGGAAATCGCCGCCCTTGATATTCCCGCCTATCATCACCGGCCGTCCGCACCGACAAACCTGACGCTGCATCAGGCCATCGAGATCAACGGTCCGATCGGCTGCGGCGATGTGGCGGTTTTCCCCGGCGACGTCCTTGTCGGCGACAATGAAGGCGTCATCGTCATTCCCGCACATCTGGCAGACGAAATAGCAGACGAGACCGTGGAGATGACGGCTTACGAGGACTTCGTGACCGAGGAGGTCATGAACGGCGCCACCATCATCGGTCTCTACCCAGCAACCAGCGACGCCCCGAAGCTCAAATTCGCCGAATGGCGAAAGAAAAAGGGCCGCTGACGGCGGCCCTCATGGCAACAACGTAGCCACGGGAATGCCCGTTACTCCTCGATTCCGGCTGCGCTTCTCGCCAGCATGCACAGGAAATCCACGTCGTCGCCGATCAGGGCGTCGATAATGCCGTCCTTGACGCAATGCCGGATCATGGGAAGCAGGTCTCTGCCGCCTTGCCAGAAAACGGCGAGTTTTTCCGGTAGCGGCAGGCTCAGTCGCACAGCGATCCCAGCTTCCTGCAGAGCCTCGGCATCGGCTCGATGAAAGCGATTGAGCTCCAGCGACACGCCATCTATCCCGCCTGATCGCATGGAAGCGACGATATCGACCGGACGATGATGAAGGATCGCTTCCATCTGCAGGCGGGGCTCGATCTCCTTCACCCGCCGCAGATCGAGGTGATCGAAGGAGGAGATGGCGACGTGCTCGAAGGCATCCATGTCCCTCAGCGTCCCGATCATGATGTCGGCCAGCCTGTCGGGCCGCTCCTGCTCCTTCATCTCGATGGCGAGGCGCGTGTCCGTCCGCTTCGCCCAGGAGACCACCTCGGCGAACGCCGGCGCGCGCGCACCGGCAAAACGCGCGTCGAATTTCGCGCCCGCATCGAGCGTCAGAATATGGTCGAGATCATGATCGGCGACGAAGCCTCGACCGCTCGTGGTGCGATCCAGCGTCTTGTCGTGCATCACGACGATCTTGTCGTCGCGCGTCAGCATCAGATCGATCTCGGATTCGTTGGCGCCGGCGTCCACCCCTTGCTGGAAGGCAAGGATGGTATTTTCCGGGAAATGTCGGCTGAAGCCGCGATGGGCTGCGATGCGCAGCAGGCCGTGACGAGCGGCATGAAGAGGCAAAGGCAATGGAAGTCTCCTTGAATTATCGAATGTTTTCAGCAAAAGCTTAGTGCAGCGTCGGGTCGAAGGCGTCGCGCAGATAGTCGCCGATCAGGCTGATCGACAGCGACAGCAGGAAGATCACGATGCCCGGCAGCGTCGAAATCCACCATTCGGTCATGATGTAATCACGCCCTGCGCCGACCATGCTGCCGAGGCTGACGAGCGGCGGCTGGATACCGAGGCCCAGGAAGCTCAGCGCCGATTCCTGCATCAGGATTTCGGGCAGGATCACTGTGAGATTGACGAGAACCACCGAGAGAATGTTCGGCAAGACATGCAGGAAGGCGATGCGTGGCGTGCCGGCGCCATTGCGCTTCAGGGCCGCAACATAGCCCCGCTCCAGTTCCAGGCCGGCCATGGTGCGAACCAGCCGGGCGTAACGCTCCCAGCCGTAGAGGCCGAGCAGCGCCATGAAAAGCCAGAGGTTGTCGCCGAAGAAGGCGAGAACGGCGAGCGCGATGATCAGAAACGGCATCGACGCCTGGAAGTCCACCGCCACCCGGATCAGCATGTCGGCAAAGCCGCGGCGAAACGCTGCGAGCAGTCCAAGCGTCGTTCCGAGCGTCAGGCTGATCACTGAGGCGCCGAGCGCGATCAGCAGGCTGGTCCGCACGCCATAGAAGACCCGGCTCAGAATATCGCGACCAAGCTCGTCCGTGCCGAGAACGTGCTTGAATGTGCCGCCGAACAGGAGCGGCGGCGCCTTGCGGGCATGGAGATCGATCTGCGCAAAGCCATAGGGCGCAAGCACATTGGCAAAGATCGCAACCAGAATGAACGTGACAAGCACGATCGCGCAAACCGCCGTCGTGAGATCGAGACGCGGGCTGCGCGACGCTTTCGCGGACTTGATCTTGGGGAGCGCATCGGCGCCGGTCGCGGCGTTCGTCATGATGATGACCTTTCGAAGTGGCCGATCAGGCCGATGCCCGATGCCGCAGGCGCGGATCGGCGAGAATGTAGAGACAATCGATGAGGAGATTGGCGCTCACCATCGTCGCCGTGATGAGGATGACGATGGTCTGCACGATGTTGAGGTCGCGCTGCGCCACCGACGAAACGAGAAAGCGGCCGACGCCGGGCCAGGCATAGACGGTCTCGACAACAGCCGCGCCGCCGATCATGCCGCCGACGAGAAAGCCGAGCATGGTCAGGAGCGGCAGGGCCGCATTCGGCATGACATGCTGCCAGAGCACCGCGCTCTCGCCGATCCGCTTGGCGCGGGCGGCCAGGATATAGCGCTGGCCCAGCACTTCCAGCACGCTCGAACGAACGAAGCGGGCGATGATGCCGGCATTGTAAAGACCGATCACCAGAACAGGCATGACCAGATGCGCCGCCGTCGATCCGCCGCCGCTCGGCAGCAGCCGCAGCGACACGGCGAACAACTGAATAAGCAGGATTGCGATGAGGAAATTCGGCAGGGAATGCATCAGCACCGCCAGCATCATCACGAAACGGTCGATCAGACCCCCGCGATTGCGCGCGGCCAGAATGCCAAGCGGCACGCCGGCGCCAAAAGCCAATATCAGCGCCGCGCCCATCAACTCCAGCGTCGCCGGCACCTTAGAAAGGACCAGCGTCAAGGCATCCTGCCCGTTCAGCAGCGACGTGCCGAAATCCCCGCGCAACAGATGGCCGAGATAGGAGAAATACTGGATGTAGAGCGGTTGATCGAGACCCCATTGCTGCCGCATCAGCGCCACCACTTCCGGCGGCGTCTCGACGGGCAACAGCGAATGCAGGGGATCGCCGCTGATACGCAGGATGATGAAGGTAAAGGTGATCGCCAAGAAGAGCGTGACGAGGGCCCTGAAGAGCGCACGCAGAATGGATTGAAGCATGGCCCGTTCCTTCAGAGCGTTTCGAGAACGGCGGCTGCCTGCCGCATCTTGTGGCGACGTCCGCGCGGAACGGCAGACAGAAGCTTTGCCGTGTAGGGATGAGCTGGGTTTGCGAAGACCTCCTCGGTCGGGCCGGTCTCGACGATCTGCCCAGCCTCCATGATCGCTACGCGATGCGAGACATGGCGGACCACCCGCACGTCGTGGCTGATGAAGAGCAGCGACAGGCCGCGGGCGCGCTGCAGATCGAGCAGGAGATTGAGAACCTGAGCCTGCACCGAAACATCGAGTGCAGAGACCGGCTCGTCGCAGAGCAGGATCTTCGGCTCGACGATTAGAGCACGCGCGATGGCCACGCGCTGGCGCTGGCCGCCCGAAAGCTGATGCGGGAACTTCTGCAGCGCGGAGACCGGCAGGCTGACGGCCTTGAAGGTCTCGGCGGCGCGGTCGGACCGGCTCGACGGATGACCGATGCGGTGGATCGCCAGTGTCTCCAGCATCTGGTGGCCGACGCTGCGCCGCGGATCGAGCGCGCCCAGCGTATCCTGTGAAATCACCTGCAAATGCCTGGCCAGCCCGCGCCGGTTCGGCTTCATTAAGTCGTCAAAGGATTGGCCGAACAATTCGATGGCGCCTGATGTCGGCATCCGGTCACCGCAGAGAAGGGAGGCGAGCGTGGATTTGCCGCAACCGGACTCCCCGACCAGACCCAGCGTCTCGCCGGGCTTCAATTCCAGGCTCACATCCTTGATCGCGTGAAATCCCTGGGCTCGCCCAGGCCGGAGGGAGAAGCCGGGCGAATAGGAAAATTGCAGATTGCGGGCGGCAAGCGCGAGGCCGGCTTCATCCCCATTCGATGGGATTGGTTTCTCAAGCGTCATGGGAGCTCCATGGATTGAAGCAGGCAAGCGAAGCCCTGCCGGCGATCAGCGGCGGAACGGCCGTCGCGCAATGGGTTTCTGCCCGCGGGCAACGTGGCGCGAAGGCGCAGGCCAAAGGCTTGGCATCGTGCAGCTTCAGCTCGCCTGGAATATCGGCGAGCTTTTCGAGCGGCTTGCCGCGGCCCGGCATCGCCTCCAGCAGCAACCGCGTATAGGGATGGCGCGGATTGTCGTAGAGATCGTCTGTCCGGTTGATCTCGACCAGCGAGCCCGCATACATGACCGCGATACGGTCGCAGACCTCGGAAACCAGATCGAGATCGTGGCTGATGAAGATCATCGGGATGCCGCGCTCGCGCACCGCCTTGACCAGCAATGCCACGACCTGCGCCTGAACGGTGACGTCAAGCGCGGTGGTCGGCTCGTCGGCAATGATCAGCCGCGGCTGCATGGCAAGCGCCATGGCAATCATCACGCGCTGGCACATGCCACCGGAAAATTGCGCGGGATAGGCGTTGTAACGCGTCTCCGGCTGCGGAATAGCGACCTCCGCCAGCAGCCGCAGGGCCTCGGCCCTGGCTTCGCTTGCCGACAGGCCGGCGCTGACAGCCGCTTCGGCGATCTGGGAGCCGATCGTGCGGACCGGATCGAGACAGGAGACGGGCTCCTGAAAGATCAGGCCGATGGGCGGCAGCTTTGCGCGCGCCATCCCGCTAAGCTCCGCAGCATCGTACATGGCATCTTCGAAGGAAATATAGCCGGTGGCACTCGCCGTCGGACCCAAGAGGCCGGCAAGGGCAAGACAAGTCATGCTCTTGCCCGACCCGCTCTCCCCAACGATGCCGAGGATTTCACCCTCGGCAAGATCAAAGGAGACATTGTTGATCGGATGAACCCGGCCCGCGCCCGTTCTGAACGAGACACTCAGATTGTCGACCGAAAGAATGGGCGTTGCCATCGCGACGATGCTCAGCTCTTCTGCTCTTCGAAGGCAAGGCTGCCGGCACCGAGATCCATCTGGAAGGCCGGCAGCGGCTGCCACTTGATGCCTTTGCGGATACCGAAGAAGACGGCATTCTGGTGCAGGACAGTAACACCCGGATCCTGCCACTCGATCAGATGCAGCATGTCGCGGAAGATCTTGGCACGTTCGGCCGGATCGACGGCCTGCTCCATCTTCACGCCCAGGGCGTCGAAATCCGCATTCTGCCAGATCTTGAACGAGTTCAACGAGCCGGCCGAGCTGAATTGCGTGAAGAAGGAAATATAGGGGTCGGGGATCTGCCCGGTGCTCGACCAGTTGCCAGTGGCTCGGGTCGACGAGTTTTCGAACAGCTTGCCGCTTTCGACGAACTTCATCTTGGCGTTGACGCCGACGGCCTGCCACATGGCGACGACGGCCTGCGTGACGGGATTTTCCGCCGTATAATAATTGTTCTGCGAGCGAATCTCGATTTCTTCGCCGTTATAGCCGGCATCCTTCAGGAGCTGCATCGCCTGATCCGGATCGTACTTGTAAGCCGGATAGTCCTTGAGATAGACGGGACCGTAGAGTTCGAACTGCAGGCCGTTCGGCACTCTGGTGCGGCCGTTCCAGATCGTATCGACGATCGCCTGACGGTCGATAGCGAGAATGAGTGCCTGGCGTACGCGCGGGTCCTTGAGCACCGGATTGTTCTTGTCGAAAAACAGGATGCGGTGATTGGGAACCGGACCGCCGACGATCTCATGGCCTGTGCTGGCGGTCACGACCGCAAGCTGATCCGGCGGCAGGTCCGTCGCGATGTCGTAGTCGCCGGCGAGCAGTCCGGCGATGCGCGAGGAGACTTCCGGGACGATGCGCAATGTCACGCGCTTGGCGGCCGGCTTGCCGCGATATGCCTGATCATGCGACGCGAGGATCACATTTTCATTGGTCGCATAGCTCTCGACCTTGTAGGGGCCGGCGCCGACCGGCTTCTGGCGCCATGTGGTCCAGTTGCCGCCGTTCTTCTGCCATGCGTCCTTGCTGATGACGACGGCGGCATAGGATGCCAGGCGCTGCAGGAAGATCGGATCCTGGAATTTCGTGATGAAGCGAACCGTCAGCGGATCGACCACCTCGACATGATCGAGGCTGGTGAAATTGGTGCGATAGACGGGGTAGCCCGGCGCATCCTTGTTCAGGAGCCGCTCGGGGCCGAAAGAGAAGGCGACATCCTCGGCCGTCATCTCGCGGCCGTCGTGGAAGATCACCCCCGGACGCAGCTTCATTTCCAAAATGGTCGGCGAGACCCAGGTCCAGGATACCCCAAGATTGGGCTTCACCGAGAAGTCGCCGCGCATGTCGAGAGCAAGAACCGTCTCGTGAATGGAATAATTGTTGCGGAAGGCGACGTTGCTGGCCGCATCGACAGGCTCCTGCGATACCGGATTCTGCTGAACCGCGATGCGAAGCTCGGGCCTTTTGTCATCGCCATCCCCAGCGGAAGCAGACAGTGCCGGCACGAAGACGGAGAGTCCTGCCGCCGCTCCCATGAGAAGCGTCGTGCGGCGGGTAATGGCCATATTGAGGCCGGTGAGCAGGGTATCGGACATCGGCACGCTCTCCTGTTAAGGGCTTGCACAAACGTTTGCGCAAATAAGAAAGGACCACTTGCGCTCAAAACTGCCGTTTCAACTACGCAAGGGAGAATGGCCGCAAACTAGGGGAGCACGATGACGCACGTATGACAAGTTCAGGCGGCACGAAGCGCATCGGGCGCTTTGTAATGCGTGCTTCCAGTGGAAGATTCGACAGCTCAACCAGAAGGTCAAGCGAGGCTTCGCACAGCGAATCCGTCGGTTGTGCCACTGTCGTAAGCGGCGGCGCCCAATAGGCTGTGTCGGGCACGTTGTCATAGCCTACAACGGATATATCGGCGGGAATCCGCAGCCCGATGTCGCGCAGAAATGCAACGACCTCGATCGCAAGGCCATCGCTCCCACAGATGAGGGCCGTCGGATGCGTCATGGGCGAAGCCAGGATGCTCTTGAACGCGTCACGATCGCTATCACTCCTCTCGAAGGAGATGACATCGCCGACGATGGCACCCGCGCTGCCGCCAACCACGTCCTGAAAGATCGACAGGCGATCACGAAGCGCGCTGCGGCTCACGCGGTAGACGAAGGAGATGCGGCGGTGTCCCAATCCCGTCAGATGGTCGAACAGCAGGGTCATGCCATGACGATCGTCCGTCACGACTGCAGGCAGCGGACCGGTCAACCCCGCGCCGAGCGTCACATGCGCCTTGCCCATGCGATCCAGATGATCGCAAAGGGCCTGCTGACCGGGGAGATCGCTGACCATGATCACGCCGTCGAAGAAATCCTCCTGGAACAGGCGTAGCTGGCCGGCGACCTCGCCAGCCTCCGCCTTCGCCTGCGCGACCAGCAGTTCCACCCCTCGCCGCTGAGCCGCCGCCTGAAGGCGGCTTGTCAGATGCGGCTGATAGTGACCCGAAAGACTGTTGACGATGGCACCGAACACACCGGTTCTGTGCGTTCTGAGCGATGTCGCCAGCCGGTTGACGACATAACCGACACTGTTTGCCGTCGCCCTGACGCGTTCCTGTGTCTCCAGGCTGATGCGGCTATCGGCATGACCGTTGAGGACGCGGGAAACCGTCGTAGCGGAAACGCCGGCCAGCCGCGCAACCTCAAGAATACCGATTCTCCTGGGTGTTTTCATATCGCCTTGCACAACCTCTTCCGCCCCGGGCGTGACAATGGCGAAAGGTCGATATCGGGGCAAGCGGCGGAGACGACAATAGCGTTGCGAGCTTCGATATCTCTGTCGCCGCCTATTCTTCCCTCACCAGTTTCAGAACGAGTTGCTGGAGATTGCCGCCGTCGCTGAATTCGACCTTGTCGAAGTCGACGTTGCGCTGCCGCTCTTTCTTGGAAATCTCGCCAAGCCGCTTCGTCAACTCCACGCGAATCCTGCTGCATTTCGGGTCGTCGGGCACGGAGAAGCCGACGCTCATGGTCTCGATTTCCTTGACCATATCCTTGATGAACCCACCATGCACCCGCTCATGCGCCTCGACGCCGGCAATGAACTTCTGCCAGCTTCTGCGCGTCGAGGCCGGCAGTTGTGCCGAGGGTTTCGGCAATGTGTAGGTGATGATCACCTTGGGAATGTTGACGGTGATCATGCAGGCGCCATCCGGCTGCGGCTCGTATTTGCGGGTCCAGGTGAGCTTGAAATCGGTATGGGCGATCGCCCGCACCTTGGGGCCGAGCAACGGACCCCGCTCGCCGATCGAATCATAAAGTTCGGCGCCGGACGTTCCAGTAATTGCATAGGTCTTGATGATCTCGACAGGCTGCCAATCGGCATAGGCGGGCATGGGCAGAAAAGCGATGCATAACGCCATCGCGGACAATCGAATAGCTGATCTCACAAACTTCCCCGTGCACGCTGCTCTCAAGCGCGGCAAGCTAGCCGGTGACCCCGGCTATTTCAATGAGTGTCAGGCCTCAGAATGCAGAGGTCGACTGCAGCACCTCTTCGGCGTCCTGACGCTCCATATCGAAAACCTTCTTGCCGACCGCAAAGCTGAAGCCGTTGCGGGCGAAGGCGGACAATTCCTTTGACTTGCGCTTCTCATCCAGATCACCGCGCCGAAAGGGCCCGAAGCCGCGCTTTCTGGCAAAGATCACCGCCGCGTGGAGATCGTCGACCTCCTCCACTGCGGCGACGACCGTTTCACTATGTATCCCCTTGGACGCGAGCTTGAAGGCGATGGCTTTCTTCGATTTGCCGGAGCGAGCTGCGGAGCGCGTACTGATTTCGGCGTAAACGACATCATCGAGTACTTTCAGCTCATAGGCGAATTTGACGGCAAAATCGGCAAGCGCTTTGATCTGCGCATCACTGATACCCTCGAATTTCTGTTTCGCCTTTCTGGCGATCGCATCGAACAGCTGCTTCTCGGTCATCATCCGGCGTTCGAGGCGATAGATCGTGGAGTTGCGCGCCCAGGAGAGCATGCGGCTTGTCGGCGTTTCATCCATGAAGGAAGACATTCGGCGAAAGAGGAATCATCACGGAGAATTTTACGCAAGCCAAGTCGTCCAGGCAATGAATGCGCTTGGTTATCATGGGATGATTGGCTATTGTATTGCTGTGGCCTCGACGCTGGAGTGTCGGGCGCCATACGTCATCGACGGTGGAGGCCGTCTCAACCACGACATCGCTATGGATATCGGAGCCCCCGGCTCTGCCGCTCGCTTTTGCGAATCGGGTGCCGTCGCTCCGTCAGAGGAGACAGGAATGGATTATCGCAAGCTCGGCCCAAGCGGGGCCGTCGTAACCGCCTACTGCCTTGGCACCATGACTTTCGGCGCGGAAGCGGACGAAGCCGCATCGCACAAACTGCTGGACGATTACTTCGCCTGGGGCGGAAATTTCATCGACACCGCCGACGTCTATAGCGCCGGCAAGTCGGAAGAGATCATCGGGCGCTGGCTCAAGGCGCGTCCGACCGAGGCACGGCAAGCCGTCGTCGCCACCAAGGGCCGTTTTCCGATGGGCAACGGCCCGAACGACATCGGCCTCTCGCGCCGGCACCTCGGGCAGGCTCTGGACGACTCGCTGCGCCGTCTCGGCATCGACCACATCGATCTCTATCAGATGCATGCCTGGGATGCCTTGACCCCGATCGAGGAGACGCTGCGCTTTCTCGACGATGCGGTGCGCGCCGGCAAGATCGGCTATTACGGCTTCTCCAACTATGTCGGCTGGCACATCGCCAAGGCCGTCGAGATCGCCAAGGCGCACGGATACACGCGGCCGGTCACGCTGCAGCCGCAATATAATCTGCTCGTACGCGATATCGAGCTTGAGATCGTCGACGCATGCCTGGATGCCGGCATGGGCATGCTGCCCTGGTCACCGCTGGGCGGGGGCTGGCTGACCGGCAAATACAGGCGCGACGAGGCGCCGACCGGTGCTACCCGGCTTGGCGAGAACCCCAATCGCGGCAGCGAATCCTATGCACCGCGCAACGCGCAGGAGCGGACCTGGGCAATCATCGCTGCCGTGGAAGAGATCGCCAAGGCACGCGGCGTCACCATGGCGCAGGTCGCACTGGCCTGGACGGCGGCGCGGCCGGCGGTGACCTCCGTCATCCTCGGTGCCCGCACGCGGGAGCAGCTTGCAGACAATCTCGGCGCCGGCGAGCTGAAGCTGTCGGAGGCGGAGATGGACAGGCTGAACGAGATCAGCGCACCGCAACCCGCCGCCTATCCCTATGGCGAGAGCGGCAGGAACCAGCGTCATCGCAATATCGAAGGCGGCCGGTAAAATATAGTTTGGCGGCGAAGAGAGATTGTTCTTCGCCGCCAGCTTTTTCCTTGTCCCAGTCTCGGGCAAGCACAAGGGCTGCCAGTCAGACCAGCGGCGGATTGAGCCTGGCAAAGCCCTCCTGCCGTCGATATGGGAAATAGGGATAGGGCGCGGCCACGGCGCTGACCCGGTCCAGCTTTTCGATTTGCTGCTTGGAAAGCGCCCAGCCGACCGCACCGAGATTTTGTCGCAGCTGCTCTTCGTTGCGCGCGCCGATGATGACGCTCGCAACGGTCGGCCGGCTCAGCAACCAGTTGATTGCGATCTGCGGCACGCTCTTGCCGGTTTCGGCAGCGATCTCATCCAGAGCATCGACGATATCGAACAGCTTTTCGTCATCGACCGGCGGCCCGAAGGATGCTGTTTCGTGCAGGCGGCTTTTCTCCGGCAGCGGCTGACCACGGCGGATCTTGCCCGTGAGCCTGCCCCACGCGAGCGGGCTCCAGACCAGCGCGCCGACATTCTGATCCGCGCCGAGCGGCATCAGCTCCCATTCATAGTCGCGGCCTGCAAGCGAATAGTAGACCTGATGGGCGACATGGCGCGCATATGAATGCCTGTCGGAGACGGAAAGTGATTTCATCAGCTCCCAGCCGGCAAAATTCGAAGCGCCGATATAGCGGATCTTGCCCGCCTTCACGAGACCGTCAAGGGTGGAAAGCGTCTCCTCGATGGGCGTCGAGGCATCGAAGGCGTGCAACTGCAGCAGGTCGATATAGTCAGTGCCGAGACGATGCAACGCAGCGTCGACCGATTTGATCAACCGGGAACGCGAAGCGCCCCAATCACCCGGTCCATCCCCCATCGGCAGTGCAGTCTTGGTCGAAATCAACACGGCATCGCGCCGGCCCCGGATCGCCTGACCGAGCACCTCTTCGGAGGCGCCGGCCGAATAGACATCGGCGGTGTCGAAGAGATTGACGCCCGCCTCGAGGCAGATATCGACGAGACGCCGCGCCTCCGCCGCGTCCGTCGAACCCCAGGCACTGAAGAGCGGCCCGCTGCCGGCAAATGTGCCGGCTCCGAAACTGAGCACGGGCACTCTCAAGCCGGAAGCACCAAGATTTCTGTAATCCATCGTCTGTCTCCTTTGGTTCCCCTCATAGATAGACGCTTCGACAGTGATGATATAGATTGCCGGAAAGAAACTGATTTGTGATTTCAATTCATCATGAGCCGTCAGGATATCAATCGTTCCGGTGAAATGGAGGTCTTCGTCCGCGCCGTCGAGCTCGGCGGCTTCACCGCCGCCGCTAAGGCCTGCGGCATGACCCCTTCAGCCGTGAGCAAACTCGTCGCGAGGCTAGAGAAGCGTCTCGGCGCGCGTCTCATCAATCGCTCGACGAGGCGCCTGCAGCTGACGCCCGAGGGTTGCGGCTTCTATGAGCGCAGCGTGACGATCCTCGCCGATATTGGCGAGGCCGAACGCCATGCTTCGGCAGGCGAGCAGGTTGCGGGGCATATCCGCATCAACACCAGCGGCTCCTTCGGCAATCATGTGCTCGCTCCACTCGTTCCCGCCTTCATGGCGCTATATCCTGATGTCTCGCTCGAGGTCTTTCATACCGATCGGATCGTGGATCTGATGGAAGAGCGGGCAGATGTCGCAATCCGCGCCGGCCCGCTGAAGAGTTCCAGCCTCACCGCCCGCAAGCTCGGCGCGACGCGTAAGATGATCGTTGCATCGCCGGATTATCTACGGCGGCACGGTGTGCCGCGCTCACCCGCAGAGCTTGAAAGGCACTGCCGCATCGGCTTTTCCTATTCGCGGGCGATCGAAGACTGGTCCCTTCGGTTCGGCAGCCAAATGATGACACTTCCGGCGACGCGCAGCCTGCTGGTTGGCGACGGCGAAGCCATGCGCCACCTTGCGCTTGCGGGCGCCGGGATTGCGCGCCTCGCCGCCTTCACCGTCAAGGCCGATCTTGATGCCGGCCGGCTGCTTCCGGTGTTGGAAGAGCTCAACCCGGGCGATGTCGAGGAATTCTACGCCGTCTATATCGGCCAGGGTGGCCCCCTGCCGGCGCGGGTGCGGGCGCTCCTGGAGTTCCTGCGCGAGAATGTCAGGCTATGAAAAGGCGATGCGGCCCCCGAGGTCGCATCGCATCGATTGGTAGTCGCGCCAACGTGCCGACTTAGGCAGTCGGCTGCCGGGTCTTGCGCAGATAGGGCAATACCGTATCGAACGCGCCGAACCGGCTGATGGCGTCCTCGTTGGAAACGGCGGCGGTGATGATGACATCTTCGCCCTGCTGCCAGTTTGCCGGCGTCGCGACCTGGTGCTTGGCGGTCAGCTGGATGGAGTCGATGGCGCGGAGAATTTCGCCGAAATTGCGCCCGGTCGTCATCGGGTAGGTAAGGATCAATTTGATCTTCTTGTCCGGGCCGATGACGAAGACCGAGCGAACAGTGGCGTTGTCGGCGGGCGTGCGCCCCTCGGAGCTTTCGCCGGCACCGGCCGGCAACATGTCATAGAGCTTGGCGACCTTGAGGTCCTTGTCGCCGATCAGCGGATATTCGACCTCGAAGCCGGTCGCCGTCTTGATATCGCTCTTCCACTTTTCATGACTTTCGACCGGATCGACGGAAATGCCGATGACCTTGACGCCGCGCTTGGCGAATTCCCGCTCCAGGCCTGCCATCGCTCCGAGTTCGGTCGTGCAGACGGGCGTGAAGTTCTTCGGGTGGGAGAACAGAACGGCCCAACCGCTGCCGATCCAGTCGTGGAAGTGAATTTCCCCTTGCGTCGTCTCTGCGGTGAAATCGGGAGCAATATCGTTGATACGCAAGCTCATTACCCTACCTCCAAAATGTGATCCTCGTCGCATGCCTTGGATTGCGAGCAGAGGAAACTGTCAAAAAGTCGACCGCACAATGGCGTCGAATGACTCTCATGGGAAGCCCCTCTTTCAAGGGAGCGCCGTGATTGCAAGCGGAAGTCCTTGCCGCCGGCGATGCTTTGTGCGCGCCTTCAGCATTTCCAGAAACCCGTAGCCGCTTGGCCATCGTCCAAACCCGCTGGCGATATTGATGTGCCCGGCAAGGCCGATGTTGCGGACATCGGAATTCCAGAGCCGGCCGAACATGGTCAGGCGGTCGAGCCTCATATAGATGTCGTTAAGGCTGCCGATCGTGATACTAGGGAAAGGCAGCGCCTCCGTCGGCATCGTGCCGAAGGAAAGATGGCCGGCGTGAAGCGTCTCGGTTACGGGAATATCGCAAGGGGCGACGAGAAGTGCTCCTTTGACCCTTCGCGCAGCCGGGCGACCGGGCAATCTCGCGGTCAGCAGGCAGCCCAGGCTATGGGCAACGATATAGGCTTCGCCGGCCTCTTCCAGCGCCGCCTCGAGGCTTTCCATCCAATTGCCGAGATTGGGATGGTCCCAATCGTCCTGCTCCACGAGCCGAACATCAGGATGATCCTGCAGCCAATAGCGTTGCCAATGCCCCTCGCCCGATCCGAACAATCCGGGCATGATCAGCACTCTGCTCATGATACCCTCCCAGCCGATTTCAGCGAGAACCGCAATCCGCGACACGAAACCAAGGGCGTGTCCCTTCAATACCAGGGCGCCGGCGTGGAGCACCAATAATAGAGCTCATACTCGCGGGCGGAAGGCTCCCGGTCGTAGCTTGCGGTCGGCGCCCCTTGTACGGGCACAAGCCCATCCCTCTTTCTATCCAACGGAAAGAAGCCGAAAATCGTCTTCAGGCGACTGATGATACTAGATCTCATGCAACCCTCCATCTCGTTGAATTCCAGGCTTAGCGCTTGCAGATCGAACCGCCTTTCAGGCACTATTCCGCGGCAACAAGCACCCTCACCGGATGCGGAAAGAAGGCGGCAAGCTCGCCGACGACTTCATTGATCCGGTTGGCGAGCGGCTCCGAGGAAACCTTGTAATCGGTGAAATCGCGATCCGAGGCATAGACCGCAGTCGGCAGCGTATGGGCCATGAAGAAGCCGAAGAGCGGCCGTAGTTGGTGCTCCACCATCAGCGCATGCCGGTCGCCTCCGCCCGTCGCCGTGATGATGATCGGCTTGGCGCGCAGTTCATGAGGATCGATAAGGTCGATGAGATGCTTGAAGAGCCCCGGATAGGATCCCTTGAAGGTCGGCGAACCGATGATCAGCGCATCCGACGAGACGATATCGTCGATGACGCTCTTGGCTTGATCGTCAAGATCCTTGCGCCATTGCGCTGCGCCGAGCGAGGGACCGACATCGTGCAGGTCGTAGACCTTGCTGGCAAACCCATATCGGTCGCTCGCCAGACCGGCGACGGTCCGAACCAGCGCGTAGGTCTTTGATGGCCGATTGAAGCTGCCGGCGATGCCGACGAGTTTAGGGGCGCTCATTCTTATTCCTTTCCGAACGTCGGGCACGCTTTCGATAATGCGAATATTGTCCACAAAATTGATAGATTAAAAGAAACGACGATCTCTCGTTGGTCGCAAAACCGAAAATCTCTTCCCTGCTTGTAGGGGCTGCCCGTCCCGGGTGATCCAAAATGCGCGATGCCCAGCCATTTCACTCATATCGCCGAAAAACTTGTCGCGCGGGGCTGGGCGAAAAAACAAAGCACGCTATCTGAGGCACATGAGCGTGGAGGAATATAATATCAGGTCTGTGGAGGAGACAGCCCGGCACAAAGGAAGAGGTTTGCGATGCCCAATTCGGTTCTGAATGCCCTAGGACAGCCGCTTTACTACAGCGATACGTCGACGGGTTTCTTTTCGGCCACCGGCTCCGGCCCTACGCTCCACGGCACCGCCGGAAATGATTCCATGTGGGGTGACAACACCGTCAACGTGACGATGATGGGTGGCACCGGCGACGATATCTACTATCTCTATTCAAGCATCAACCACGCCTACGAGGCGCCCAATGCCGGTGTCGATACCATCAACACCTGGATGGACTACACCCTGCCGGACAATTTCGAAAATCTCACGGTGACCGGCAACAACCGCCATGCCTATGGCAATAGCGCCGACAACATCATCACAGGCGGCAGCGGCAGCCAGACCATCGACGGCGGCGCCGGCAACGACGTGCTGACAGGCGGCGGCGGTGCCGATACCTTCATCGTCACCAAGGGCAACGGCAGCGATCTCATTACCGACTTCAGCGCTGACGACAAGGTGCGCCTCAACCAATACGGTCTGACTTCCTTCGATCAGGTCGTCAGCCATACCAGCCAGGATGGCGCCAACCTGCATCTCGATCTCGGTAACGGCGAAAGCCTGGTCTTCGCCAACAAGACGGTTGCCGATCTGCACGAAAATCAGTTCCAGCTCGGATTGGACAGATCCTTGCTGACGCAAACCTTTTCAGACGATTTCAACGCGCTCTCGCTGCACGAGGGAACACAGGGCACCTGGGACGCGAAATATTCCTGGGCACCGGACAAGGGCAGCAGCCTGAACGACGAGCTGCAATGGTACATCAACCCGTCCTATGCGCCGACGGCATCGGCAAATCCGTTTTCAATTTCATCCGACGGTGTTCTCACCATCACCGCGAAACCGACGCCCGACGCATTGAAGACAATCACCGAGAACCATAACTACACGTCCGGCGTACTGACCACCCATTCCTCCTTCTCCCAGACCTACGGGTATTTCGAAATGCGCGCCGAGATGCCGCATGACCAGGGCGTCTGGCCGGCCTTCTGGCTGCTGCCGGAGGATGGCTCCTGGCCGCCGGAACTCGACGTGGCGGAAATGCGCGGCCAGAACCCGAATACGGTCAACGTCACGGTTCATTCGAATGCCACCGGCGAGCACACGATGACGTCCATTCCAGTGGAAGTGCCGAGCACCGACGGCTTCCACAATTACGGCGTGCTCTGGGACAAGGATCAGATCACCTGGTATTTCGACGACGTCGCCGTCGCCCATGCCGCCACGCCCGCCGATATGCATGGTCCGATGTATATGCTTGTCGATCTCGCCGTCGGAGGCCTGGCGGGCACGCCGTCGGACGGGCTCCAGCACGGATCCGAAATGAAGATCGACTACATCAAGGCCTATTCGCTGGACGACCATGCAGCGCAACTCGCCGCCTCGGCCCAAACAGCCCATACGTCGGATTGGCATATCTGAGAAAATCAAGGGTGCCTCACGGCGGCACCCTAATCCTCCTTGAATGCCCGCCGGATCTGATCGGTCATCGGCTTCGTCAGATAGGCCAGAATGCTTCTTTGGCCTGTCTGCATGAAAGCCTCCACCGGCATGCCGGGCAGCGGCGTCAGTTTCCCCAGCCGGTCCCATTCCTGTTTCGGCGCCCTTGCCCGCACGATATAATAGCTCTGGCCCGAACGCTGATCGATCGCCAGATCCGCCGAGACCGTCTCCACATGCCCGTTCAGCTCCGGCGTAATCCGCTGATTGAAGGCGGGAAATCGCAATGAGACCGGCTGCCCGACAGCGATCTGATCGATATCCTGCGGCGCGAGCTTCAGCTCGGCCACGAGCGCATCCTTGTCGGGGACGATCTGCAGGATCGCTTCGGCCGGCGAGATGACCGCGCCTTCGGCATGGATGCCCAGCTGATCGACGATGCCCGCCTGCGGCGCCCTGATGTCGATCCGCTTCAGATCGTCCTCGGCGGCGACCAGGCGTTCCGAAAACTGGCCGGTATCACTCTCCGCCTGGCGCAATTGATCGGAGACCTGCGAGCTCTGATCGGCATCGATCTGAAGGATCTGCAGTTCGGTTTCCGCGATCTTGCCCCTGGTCTGGGCAATCGACGATACGAGATTGCCGAGATCGCCGTTCAGCGAGGCGCTTTCCCGCTGCAGAGAATAGACCTTCGTCGCCGAAATGATGCCCTGGTTGAGCAGCCCCTCGAGGCTGCCAAGCTCCTTGCCGATCAGCGCAATCTCGCTCCGCTTGCCCTGCTCCTGCGCCGTAAGCCCCTCGATCTCCTGCTTCAGCTGCTGAATTCGTTCGCGCAGCTGCGATTTCTGGCCCTCGCGTGAAGCCTCCCGGTCTCGAAAAAGCCGCCGCTCACCGTCCAGAATGGCCCCGACATCCTCGTTGTCGGCGGCAGTGAGCAGATCGGCCGGAAAGGCGATCTCATCCTTGCCGTCGCGCTCGGCGACCAGACGCGCCGTGCGCGCGGACAGTTCGCTGAGGCGCTTGCGGATGATGGCGAGATTGGCTCTGGTTTGCGTGTCGTCTAGCCGCAGGAGCACCTGGCCTGCACCGACATGATCGCCGTTCTTCACGAAGATTGCGCTCGCGATACCGCCCTTCAGATGCTTCACCGGCTTCACGTAGCTGTCTACGACCAGGCTTCCGGAAGCAATCACCGCGCCGGAAATCTTCGTTGCGGCCGCAAGGCCGCCCATGACGCCGAACAATAGCAGGATGGCGGCCACCACGAGCAGCGACAGACGGCGGATGGCGCGTTCGGTTGAAGGTGATGGGGTGTCGTTCATCCTCATACTTCTCCGCCAGCAATCGCAAGGGCTGCCGTCCCGACCTGCTTGGGCGGGGCGCCGAGGATCTCCTTCTTCGGCCCGAATGCCTGCATCTGGCCGCCGGCAACGATCATCACCTTGTCGGCGGCGGCAAGCGCACTCGGCCTGTGAGCGATGACGATGGCGATGCCGCCCCGCTCCCGCACGCCCGTCAGCGCGGCGGTCAGGCCCGTCTCTCCTTCGGCATCCAGGTTAGAATTCGGCTCGTCCAGGACCACCAGGAATGGATCCCCGTAAAGCGCGCGCGCCAATGCGATGCGCTGCCTCTGGCCGGCCGAAAGCCGTGAGCCGCCCTCGCCGATCACCGTATCGAATCCATCGGGAAGCTTGACGATCATGTCGTAGACGCCGGCAGCCTTCGCAGCTGAGATGACCGGCTCGGGCTCCATATTCTTATCGAAACGGGAAATGTTGTCCGCAATCGAGCCGTCGAAGAGAGCGACATCCTGCGGCAGATAGCCGATATGCCGGCCAAGTTCGTTCGGCTCCCATTGCGATAGCGCTGCCTTGTCGAGCCTGATGGTGCCGATCGCAGCCGGCCAGAGACCCGTGATCGCGCGCGCCAGCGAAGACTTGCCCGATGCACTCGGACCGATGACGCCCAGCACCGTTCCCGCCGGTACTTTGAACGAGACGTTGCGCAGGATGAGATCGCGGCCGCCCGGAGAGGCAACGCTGATATTCTCGACGCTGAGTTCGCGCGCCGGTGCCGGCAGGGTGAGAGCATGCTGCTCGGCAGGTGCGACATCGAGGAGCGTCGCAAGCCGCGTCCAGCCCTGGCGCGCGGCAACGAAACCCTTCCATTGACCGATCGCAAGCTCGACGGGTGCCAGCGCCCGCGTAACCAGGATCGAGCTCGCGATGATGATACCGCCCGTCGCCTCCTGACGGATGACAAGGATCGCGCCGACCGCCAGCACCGCGGATTGAAGCATCATGCGCGCCATCTTTGCCGCGATCGTCAGCGCTCCGACGATGGAGCCGGCAGCCGCCTGATGCTTCAGGTAATCGTCATTCATGACAACCCATTTCTCGGTCAGCCGGCCGGCAAAACCCATTGATATCGCCGCCTCCCAGTTCCGCCGTGCCGCCTGGGCAAAGCCGAGACGCAGGGCGGAGGACTTGGCGGCCTCCAAGGCCGGCCGTCGCGACAATATTTCCGCGAGCAAGGTTATGCCGACGAGCAGGATGGCGCCGCATAGGGCCGTGACGCCGATCCAGACGTGGAACAGGAAGCAGAGGATCAGGTAGAAAGGCATCCAAGGCAGGTCGAAAAGCGCCGTCGAGCCGCTGCCGGACAGAAACGAGCGGATCTGCTCGAGATCGCGAACCGATTGCAACCCGTCATCCGATGTCTGCCTTTGAGTCGGCAGGAACAGAAGCGAGCGGAAGACCTTTCGGTTCAACCGCTCATCCAGCGACGTGCCGATGCGCGCAAGCAGCATCGAACGCAGCAGTTCCAACACTCCCTGGAAGAGGAACAGGGTTGCGACGATGATGACGAGTCCCGATAGCGTCGGCAGGCTGCGGCTGGGAATAACCCGGTCGTAGACCTGCAGCATGAAGAAGGAGCCGGTCAGCGCCAGCACGTTGATACCAGCACTCGCAAGCGCAATGCTGAAGAAGGCCTTGCGCAGAGACGACAACATCAGCGAGACGAATGTTTGCGGCGGTTCTTTCGGGACGGCAGGCACTTCGCTTTGATCCTCAATATCGGCCGTCGCGTGCGGCAGGGGTTTGCGCGACGTTCGTCGGCACCGCCTCCCGCTCGGCGCCTCGAACCTGTAAATTGACCGGCGATGACTTCGTCACCATTTCCGCTTTGCGCCTAACCTTCGGCGATTCCACGCAATTTAGGAAGTCGAAATCTGCCCCGGCTTCAGTCTCGGTGAACTCAATCTTAGCATTGAGCCCCTTGTCCTTTTACGGGACAGCTGTGCCATCAGATGGGGCAGGAACATCTGCCGGCAAGATGAGCCGGCCTTCATATCAGGATTGGCAGGCGGTTTCTTGCAGCCGCCTGCCATATCGACACCTAGTCGAATTTCTCGGTCGCGTCCGCCTTGCCCTTGACCCAGTAGCCGGATGCCTTGATCCAGCTCAGCGGATAGCCGCGTTCTTCGACGAAATAGGTCCGCAGCGCACGCGTCACCGAGGCTTCAGCGGCAATCCAGACGAAGGTGCCGGGCGCAAGCTCGACCGATTGGAGAACGGCCATCAGCGCAGACGCGTCGGTCGCCTCCGACAGGGGCCGATGCGCCCAATGAGTCTCCAGCTGGGCGTCGGTTTGAAAGATCTGGTGCTCGGCAGCGTCCGCAACCGCCATAATGGCCGTGATCCGCACATCGCTGCCGGCCTCCTCGATGCGACGGCCGATGGCCGGCAACCCCGTCTCGTCGCCGACGAGCAGCCAATTCTTGACGTCGTCGGAGATAACAGCAGAACCGCGGGGACCGCCGATCTCCAGGCTGTCACCGGGGCGGGCGCCGAGTGCCCATTGAGTGACAGGTCCTGCTTCATGAATGGCAAAATCAATGACGAGCGTGCGGGCATCGGTATCGTAGCGGCGAGGCGTATAGTCGCGCCGCACCATCTCTTCGCCAGGGCCCGGCACGAGAACCTTGATGTGATCGTCGGGCGCGAGGCTGACAAAATCGGCAAGGTCTTCCCCGGCAAGCTCGATGCGCAGCATGCCGGGCGTGATCTTTTCCACGTTGGAGACGGTCAGGGTACGCCGCTTCAGCTCATGGCGCACACGCTCGATCTTCGGAACCGAACTATTCGGATTTGAGGTTTGGGGGTTATCCATCTGTGTCCCTTCGAGGCTCTTAAACCTTGATCCGCAGGACATAGCCGCGCAGACCGAAGCCGCAGAGCCGTTCGATCATACGCGTTGAGTGACGTTAACGCTTACGTGGCCGGGCGACACCCGGCCATTTCGGGTTCCTCTATAGGAGAAGAATGCGCAGCGCGCAATAAAAAGCTTCAAATGAAACTCAAGTTTATGACGTCGCAAACATGCGGCCATCGAACAGTTTTCGCGCTGTCCTGACCGTTCCCGCCCCATTAATGGTCGCCCTCGTCGAGGTCCAGGAAAACCTCCATCAGGCCCGCCGGATGTTCGATAAGAGATGACATCGGCCAGGCAGTATTTGTCTTCGTCCGTCAGGCGCAGCGGATAGTCGCCGAGGTCGAAGACGCCGAGCGCCTTTGCCGCCTTTTCCGATTCCGCCCGTTGCGCTGCCTTGACCCGCTCCAGCGTCATGCCCGGCTGCTTCCGGAGCTTTGCCGACTCGCCGCGCTCGTCGAGGGACAGGCAGACGACGGTGACCTTATAGCCCGCTCCGCATGCAGCGCGATACGAAGTCAGGAGCATGCGCGCTGATAATAAGTGCCGTCTTTTCTTCCGACATGGGGAACTCCTTCCGAACGACAGCGATTTCACGCCGCGCGGCGTAGTTTGCCAATTCGGATCTCGTGCCCTGGCGATAAGTTTTGGCTAGAGCGACCCGCTCTGTCGAACGTATTCAGCCTTCCCGACCGCACTCGAAAGATCCGGGCCGGCACGGCCTCATCAAAGTCGTGCCGGCCCTTTCGATTACTGGAGAGCCTTTTCCATCACCCGCGCCAGACGCTCGGCGAAAGCGCGCGGATCGGCCGGCTTGTCGCCATCCAGCACGCGCGCCTGATCGAGCAACAGGAATGCCGCATCGTCGCGCAGCGACGGTGCATCGATCTTGGCGGCGATGGCCTTGACGACCGGGTGATCCATATTGATTTCCAGGATCGGCTTGGCGCCGGACTGCAAGCGGCCGGCCCCCTGCAGGATCTTCTCGAGCTGCCGGTCGTAACCCTGTTCGGAAGCGACCAGGCAGACAGCGCTTTCGATCAGGCGATCGGACGCGCGCACGTCCGACACCTCATCGGCAAGCTTTTGCCTGGCGAAATCGATGAAGGCCTGCACTTCGGCGGGAGCACTCGCATTTTCCGCCTTGTCTTCGTCCAGCTTTTTGAACTGCGCGAGATCGGCGGAGCCCTGGGTGATCGACTTGAAGCTCTTGCCCTCGAATTCCGGCGCATTTGTCACCCAGAAGCTGTCGACGGAATCCGTCAGCAACAGCACTTCGATGCCGCGGGCGCGGAAACCTTCGAGCTGAGGCGATGCCTTCAGCTGATCCAGGCTGCCGCCCACAAGATAGTAGATCGACTGCTGGCCTTCCTTGGCGTCCTTGACGTAATCGGCAAGCGAACGGTAGCCATCGCCGGAGGCGGTGGTGCGGAAGCGCGACAGCGCCAGCAGTTGCGTGCGCCGCTCGAAATCCTCGTAGAGGCCTTCCTTGATCAGGCTGCCGAAATTTTCCCAGAGCTTCAGGAAAGCATCCTGATCGCTTTCAGCCAGCTTCTCGATTGCCGTGATGATACGGTTGGTGACACCCTTGCGGATCGCCGACAGGATCGCGCTTTCCTGGATCATCTCGCGCGAGACGTTGAGCGGGAGGTCGTTCGTATCGACAAGACCGCGCACGAAGCGAAGATAACGCGGCAGCAATTCCGCCTCGTCGGTGATGAAGACCCGCTTCACATAGAGCTTCATGCGGCCTTTGCGATCCGGATCGGAGAGATCGAATGGCTGCGAGCCCGGCACGAAGGCGAGAGCGGAATATTCGTGGCGGCCTTCGGCGCGGAAATGCACCGTCAGCGCCGGCTCGTCATACTGGCCGGAAACGCCGCGATAGAAATCCGTATATTCCTCGCTGGTGATGTCGTTCTTCGACTTGGTCCAAAGCGCGGTGCCGTCGGTCAACTGCGTGGGCTCGGCGCCGGGCGCCTCGGCGATCTTGATCGGTACCGGCACATGGCCCGACTGCTCCTTGACGATGCGCTCCACCGTCCAGCGCGATGCATAGCTCTTGGCATCGTCCATCAGATGCAGCGTGATGCGCGTGCCGCGAGCGGGAGCCTCGGCCACATCGATCGGGGCGACGCTGTAGCCACCCTTGCCGTCGGATGACCAGAGCCAGGCTTCCTCCGCGCCGGCGCGGCGGGAGGCGACGTCAACCCGGTCGGCGACCATGAAACAGGAATAGAAGCCGACGCCGAACTGGCCGATGAGCTGCGCGCCTTCGCCCTGCTTGTTGGCCTCGATGCGCTCCATGAAGGCGCGCGTGCCCGAGCGGGCGATCGTTCCGAGCGCCTCGATCAGCTCATCGCGGCTCATGCCGATGCCGTTGTCCTCGACGACGAGCTTGTTGCCGTCGGCATCGAGCGTCAACAGGATGCGGCTGTCGGGGTCGTTGGCGAGCAGCGCGGGCTCGGCGATCGCCTCATAGCGCAGCTTTTCGCAGGCATCGGTCGCGTTCGAGATCAGCTCGCGCAGGAAGACGTCCTTATCCGAATAAACCGAGTGAACCATCATATGCAGAAGGCGGGCAACGTCAGCCTCAAAGACGTGGCTCTCAGCGGTGTTTTCTGCGGTGGTTGTCATGTGCGTCTAGTCTCCTGGGAATATTGAAAGTCGCGCCGAACAGGTGGCGGAAGATGAGGCAAATTTCAAGCGGGCGTTGTCGCTTCATGCGCTGGCGGCCAGATGATTTTCGCTCTCATCCGACACAACCGTCCATCCGGCAAATCTTCCGGCCGCGCGACCCGCAGCGTCGCCCGCCAGCCGGTCGCGGCTCCTGCCGTACCGATACCCGCGGGATCGTCGACACATGCCTTGCGACCGCGGCCGAGTGGGTGTAGCGAACACCCCATGGCGATTGTAAATCAACGGTTATTTTCATTTATTGTATCGGAGCGGCTGCCGGTTAAAATCGTCGGCCATAAATGCAGCCTTGCCTTTGCCTTGTTTCAGCCCTATGTTAATAATGTCGATCTTGCTTGATGATCTTTGTTAACGCGGAAGCGTAGCCGAATTTTCTTTCAATTTTGGTCGTGATACTGCGGCAAATGGTTTGCCGCGGAGCGAAATTCTATGTCTAATTGAAAGGAAATTGTCATGAGCTCTGGAACTGTAAAGTGGTTCAATAGCGCCAAGGGTTTTGGCTTCATTCAACCTGAAGACGGCGCAACGGATGTGTTCGTTCACATTTCCGCTGTGGAGCGCGCAGGTATGAATTCTCTCGCCGAAGGCCAGAAGGTCGATTACGAACTGGTTCGCGATCGCAAGACCGGCAAGAGTTCTGCCGACAATCTCAAAGCTATCTGATTGTCATTCGTCATGCTGACCACGGATGTACTGGCAGCAAGGATCGAACTGGCAGGGAAAGGTCGGGTAATGCCCGGCCTTTTGTATTTCTGCGGCCCATCAGCGAGGGGATGCCATGAGCAGAATGAAGTTTTCGGCTGGAGACGTAGTGGTCTTGAAAGCGGATCTCACTCGGCTGAAAGCAGCCCCAAGGACATGCCGCATCATAAGCATGCTCCCCTCCGACTCCGCCGAGGCATATTATCAGGTTCGCTTCACGCATGAGAGCTTTGAACGCCGCATCTCGGAGGCGGACATCGAGCAGCTTTGCGCGGATCCAGTTGCCGACAGCCAAAACTCCACATCCGCAAGACCGGAGCCTTGGCTGAAACCCCTTACTGCGGGAGGCAAAAAACAAGCCTTCAGATAGGGCGCGGAGCGACATGCTGTGCGCTACGGAAAGGTATGATTTGCAAGTTTTTGTAAAAGACAATGATATTGATCAAGCATTGCGCGTACTGAAGAAGAAGATGATCCGTGAAGGCATTTTTCGCGAAATAAAAGTGCGCTCAGCCTTTGTGAAGCCATCCGAGCAGCGTGTTCAAGAGAAAGCGCAAGCCATTCGCCGGCACCGCAAGCTGATGCGCAAGAAGCTACAAAGAGACGGTCTGCTGCCCAAGAGCACCCGAAGCCGGACCCAAAGTCGTTAATCTTCGACAACCCTCCCCAATTTACTGCTGTGCGCGAAGGAGCGATCATGACAGCCACCAAGGACCAATTCTTCAAGAAGGCTGCGTCTCTCACCAACGACAAAGCCGCGACCACCACCAGCATGGCAAAATCCATCGTGGCGGCGGAAAACTCCGCCCGGGAAAAGAAAACCGAGGCGCTGCGAACTCTTCGCCTGCAACAAGAAGCCACGGAAGAACCGAAAACGGCCACCTTGGTAAAGGAAAGAAAAAAGCCCATCCGGCGTGGCCGGGCGTGACATTGCGGGAGAATATCGCCTAACCATTAAGGGACAAGGCAATCTCGCCTGCGCGCGCTAGAAGCCCAGGCGTTCACGTCTTTCCATGTCCTTGACATTAAGAATGGCGCAATAGGCCTTTGCTTCCTTCTCAGTCAGAACGTTCAGTATCCAATGCGTGGGCTCCGCAGCCCTTCCCGTGAAGACATCGTACACTGTCCAGGTACAATCACGCTCCTCACGAACGCTGTATCTGAATGTAAGCTTCGACATGGGCCACCGAGAAGGATGGGGCGGAGCAATTTCCGTGTCGCATCGATCTCAAGTAGTTTATCAGCCATTTAAGTTTCGGAGAAGACGGATACTCATCATCTCCTTAGCTGCATCGAAAAAACGTCCGGAAACTCCCTATGGACGCCTAATAAATCGAAATAAATTTCTCTAGTACTTGCATTCGACGGAATGACACCCCACATCTACGAAGTAACATTGCTGGTGAGCGCTAACGAAATTTGACGCTCGCGATGTTTTAGTCGTTTTCCTCTTTTGACCACGGATGTACTGGCATTGGTGCGAGGGCGATGTGAGGAAGGTCGGCGCGGTTTCGCTCCGGCCTTTTTTGTTGCCGGCAGCTCCAGGAGGCAACATGAGTGCATTTAGAGTCAATCGGTCAGAGCAGCGCTTGTCCAGAGCCGAAAAAGCGGCGATTGCCACGAATGATTCAGCACGGACCATCATTCAAAACGAAGTCGTTGCGCGTGAAAGCAAGACGGAGCGCCTTCGCCAGGCAAGATTGGCCAAGGAAGTGTCGGACCCATCCGTTGAGAAGCCGAAGCAAAAACAGGGGCGCAAGCTGAAAGGCTAGTAGACCGTCAACGTCCGAATTGGAAAAGACGACCGCGACACTCTTCTAAGCATTTGATTGGCTACGAACGTCAACCCCATTCACTGGCGTTGCAAGTCCGGGACATTCCGCAGAGCAGTCGGAATATGCTCGCCCTATATTCGGAACCCGAGAGCGCTGGGCGCTCACCGCCATAAGCTTGACTTATTGCACTCAATATGAGAACATAAAGTGAACATATGGAGATGTCCATGACCAAAGCTGAACAAGTCATTGAGCGTGCCATGACCTTTGTCGCGGTCTCGAAGGCGCTTCGGGAGCGCGAGCAGAAGCGGCTCGCCAATTGGAAACGCCGCGTCGACATCAGCCGGCCGCTACCACCCTTGCCGCGTGCCGTTCAGCTTTCATTGAAACTTGATAGCTGAAGCGGCAGGCGTGGTAACAGCACCCGGCCGGCTGTGAAGCGCCCGCCGGAAGGCGGGCGCTTCACTCTTCGGGGGATCTTTAAGCCTTGAAGAACGCCAGCAGATCCGCATTGATGATATCCGCATGCGTGGTCGCCATGCCGTGCGGAAAGCCTTTGTAGACTTTCAGCGTGCCGTTCTTCAGCAGCTTGATGGACAAAAGGGCCGCGTCCGCAATCGGGACGATCTGGTCATCATCGCCATGCATGACCAGCGTCGGCACCTCGATCTTCTTCAGATCCTCAGTGAAGTCCGTTTCCGAGAAGGCCTTGATGCAGTCGTAATGCGCCTTGGCGCCCCCCATCATGCCCTGACGCCACCAATTATCGATGACGCCCTGCGAAACCACCGCACCGGGGCGATTGAAGCCGTAAAACGGTCCTGACGGAACGTCGCGGAAGAATTGCGCGCGATTGGCGGCAAGCGCCGCGCGGAAGCCATCGAATACCTCCAGCGGCAGGCCACCGGGATTCTTGTCGGACTTGACCATGATCGGCGGCACGGCGCCAATCAGCACCGCCTTGGAAACCCGGCCATGACCGCCATACTGCGCCACGTAGCGGGCGACTTCGCCACCGCCGGTCGAATGGCCGACGTGAATGGCGCCTTTCAGGTCGAGATGCTCGGCGAGTGCGGCCACGTCGGCAGCATAGGTATCCATCTCGTTTCCGGTCGCCGTCTGGCTCGAGCGCCCGTGGCCGCGGCGATCATGGGCGATAACGCGGTAGCCCTGATTGAGGAAAAAGAGCATCTGGGCGTCCCAATCGTCCGAGCTCAGCGGCCATCCGTGATGGAAGACGATCGGCTGGCCTGTTCCCCAATCCTTGTAGAAGATCTGAGTTCCGTCCTTGGTGGTGATCGTGCTGCTGCTCATTGTGTCCTTACCTTTCGAAGATTGCTTTGCAGAGGCTTGTGCAGGTTGAGCGAAGGGCATGACGGCGGCGGCGGCAAGGCCTAGTCCGGCGGTCATAACGCCACGACGGGTAGCTTGATTGATCGACTGGCTCATTTCAATCTCCACTTATAATATATTGCGCGATTTATTATCGCAATATCATTATGCATAGAGCACTCGCCGCGCGTTGTCTACAAAAAATTTATCTTACGATTATATCGTGCGATAAATAATTATAGGATACTCCACGAAACCCAATCGGGCCGCATACGATTGTACGCCAAGACTATTGCGCGGGTTTGTCGACGAAATGCGAAATCGCGAATTCCGCCACTCTCCCATTCGACTTCCTGGCATCCTCGAGCCAGAATGGGAAAATCTGCCACTGGTGAATCATGCCAGGCCAGATTTCCAGGGCCACGTCTCCGCCCGCCTGCCGCACCTTGTCCGCCAGCCGCACACTGTCATCCAGCAGCGTCTCCCGCGAACCCACCTGGATCAGCAGGGGTGGAAAGCCGGCCAAATTGGCATAGAGCGGCGATATCTCGGGATCGACCGGTGATCGGTCGGCAACATAGGCATTGTGGATGATGGTCAATTCCTCCTTGCCCATGAACGGGTCACGGGAAGCGTTTGCAACCAGTGACGCCCCCGTCGCGGCGAAATCGGTCACCGGGCTCATGGCAACCACTGCCGCGGGAAGCGCTCCTTTGAGGCGAAGCTGGTTCAGGATAATCTCGATGGCCAGGGTTCCGCCGACCGACTCTCCCGCAATGACAATGTTTCCGGCCTTGTATCCTGACGACAGGAGCCAACGATAGGCCGCCACCGCATCGTTGATCTGCGAGGGAAAACCGTGTTCGGGCGCGAGACGATAGTCGATGAGCAGCACATCGGCAGACGCCCCCTTGGCAAGCGAGGCGGCAATATTGCGGTGTGTCCGCAGCGAGCCGCTATAAAAGCCCCCTCCATGCAGATAGAGAATGGCACGCCTGCCGATTCCATAGTGCAGCCGTGCCGGCCAGATCAGATCGCCGGCAACGCCGTTGGCGTCAACCCGGCGAATCTGCACGCGTGTCGGATCCGGCGTCGCTGCCATCAGATTCTCGAAGTCGGCACGCCGCTGCAACAGGTCCTTGTCGGCCATGGCACCGCTGTCGCGCAGCGCTTTGATCAGCTTCTCGATCTGCTCGCCCGATGCCTTCGTCTGCTGCCCGACCTCAAGCGCGTGAGCTTCTGATGCCGGCAGCATCGGCGAGAAAACCGCGGCGACCAGAATGTTCATCGCCATGGCAAAACGGGGAATGCAGCGAAATGATCGGAACTTGTTCATCAGAATAGCCTCTCGCCCACCACAAGGCCGCACACGACATCGTGATGCCACGGTCGCAGAAATGCTGTTCCTGTCAAGCATGAGAGGCTACCTGAAATCAGGATCCTGTTCGCCCGATTGGGCATCGTCACCTCGATGGGATTGTCGCTACGATCAAAAGTCAGATCGTGTCCTTATCGACGTTCCATTTCAGCGAGGTGACATCGCTTGCGCACAGGATCGGCGCTCAACCGGCCTGATGCCGGCGAGCCGCGAGACGAGCCATGATGGCCTCCCGGGCCGTCCGCGAGCCGGCAAGCCGCCGTTTCGTCTCGATCAACACATCGGCCGGCGCCTCCTCCGGCGATCCGGAGTGAAACGGCGGTGCGGGCGCGTATTCCAGCGAAAGCTGGATGGCTTCCGCCTCCGCCTGATCGCGCAGGGCCGCAACGATGGTCAGTCCGAAATCGATGCCCGCCGTCACGCCGCCCGCGGTGAAAAGGTTGCCGTCCCGGACGACTCGTCCAGGGGTCGCGATGGCGCCGAATTCCGCCAGGAAATCGCGCGCATTCCAATGGGTCGTCGCCTTCCTGCCCTTGAGCAGACCGGCGGCGCCAAGAACGAGAGAACCTGTGCACACCGAGGTTATGAAGCGTGCCTGGGCCGCCTGCGCGCGGATAAAGGAGAGAACCGTCTCGTCTTCCAGCAGCGCATTGACGCCGCTGCCCCCCGGCACGCAGATCACATCGAGGGACGGGCACGCCGCAAAGCTCGTCGTCGGCTGCAGCACCAGCTTGGTGGCGGAGACGATCGGAGACGTATCCTTCCAGACGAGGTGAACCTCCGCACCTTCCATCGACGCAAATATCTCGTAAGGGGCGGTCAGGTCGAGTTGCTGGACGCCCGGAAAGGCGAGCAGGCCGAAGCGAACGGTCATGGTGGATCTCCTATGGTTGACTTCGACCAGCCTATGCGATCACAATCTGGCGTATTTGCCAAACTCCCGTCATTTTGTGCCAATCATGCGCCACATCGAGATACTTGCCTTTGACAATGCCCAGCTGCTCGACATAGCCGGTCCGCTGCAGGTTTTCACCAGTGCCAATGAGGCGGCAATCGAAAGCGGATTGCCAAGGCCCTATGAGGCAGTCGCAGTCGCGACGGACGCGCAGACCAGGACCAGTTCAGGCCTTGTGCTGACGACTGCGCCACTCAGCGACGTTGGCGGCCCGCTCGACACCTTGATCATCGCCGGCGGCTGGGGCGTCAACAAGGCATGCGAAGATCAGGCCCTGGTCGAGTGGGTGCGCAGGCGGTCGGCAAGCACCCGGCGAACCGCCTCCGTCTGCAGCGGCGCCTTTCTTCTTGCCGAAGCGGGACTTCTGGACGGGCGACGCGCGGCGACCCATTGGAACCGCTGCGAGGAATTCTCAAAGCGCTTCCCGCAAGTGAAACTGGAGCCGGATCCGATCTTCGTCCGGGACGGCGACCTATGGAGCTCGGCGGGCGTGAGCGCCGGCATCGATCTGGCCCTCGCTTTGGTCGAAGACGACCTCGGCCGGAAACTGGCACTTTCCGTCGCCCGCGAGCTCGTCGTCTTCCTGAAGCGGCCGGGCGGCCAGGCGCAATTCAGTTCAGCATTGCGCCTGCAGGAAAGCGGCGAGCGCTTCGACCAACTGCATGCCTGGATCATGAGCAATCTGCGCGCGGACCTCTCTCTGCCCGTTCTCGCCGAACGGGCGAATATGAGTGCGCGCAGCTTTTCCCGGCATTACCTCAAGGCGACCGGACGCACGCCCGCAAGGGCTGTGGAGGATATCCGCACCGAGGCGGTGCGGCGTCTGCTGGAAGAGGGCCTTACGGTTCACCAGGCGCGCATCCGTTGCGGCTTCAGCTCGGAGGAAACCATGCGGCGCAATTTCCTGAGAAAATTCGGAACCACGCCACAGGCGTTTCGCGATCATTTCGCCTAGATCAACCTGCATTCCAGGTCGCGGCCGGCGAAATCCGCAGAGCGCTGTTGTCGCTTTTCTATTATCGTCCTTGGGATCGTCCGAAGCGGTAATCCATAATATCCGCAAACGCGGTCTTTCGTGACACGGCAAAGCTGTCATAGGTTGACCGAACCAAATTCAGGATAAGGCTGTAGGCAATGGCAACGCACCGTTTTACCCCCACCGTCTATCACAACGTCATCGGCTCCCTGCCGCCGGCCTTGCATGTCGCCGATGGCGATACCGTCATTACCGAAACGCTCGACGCTGCCGGCTATGACAAGCATGATATTCGCCATGCCTCGGGTCCCAACCCGATGAACGGCCCGATCTTCGTCGAGGGTGCGGAACCGGGCGATTCCCTCAAAGTCGAAATCCTGACGATGGTGCCGACGCGCGATACGGGATTCACCCGCAGCGTCGTTGCAGGCAACGTCGTCGATCCGCAGGATGTGCGGGCACTGCCGGCCAGCGAAAAGGTGATCTGGCAGATCGACCGCGAAGCCCTGACAACGAGACTTTCCGAGCCGGTGGCCGGCCTTGAGGCCCTGACGCTGCCGCTTTCGCCGATGATCGGCTGCTTCGGTGTTGCGCCGGCGCTCGGCCAGGCCATATCGACCGCCACCAGCGGCGAATTCGGCGGCAACATGGACTATCGGCTGCTGGGGCCGGGCACGACCATCTGGTTTCCCGTATCGGCGCCAGGCGCACTTTTCTTCCTGGGCGATTGCCACGCCGTGCAGGGAGACGGCGAGATCGTCGGCACGGGAATCGAAACCACCTTCGAGGTGACGGTACGGCTGAGCGTCGAAAAGAAAAAGACGATAGTCTGGCCGCGCGGCGAGACGGTGGACGACATTTTCACCATCGGCAATGCCCGGCCGCTCGACCAGGCCCTGCAGCACGCAACCAGTGAAATGCTGCGCTGGCTCGGCTCCGACTACGGCCTCGATAAGACTGCCGCCAGCCACCTGCTCGGCCAAGTCGTGCGCTACGATGTCGGCAATGTCTTCGATCCGGCCTATACGATGGCCTGCCGCGTTTCGAAATCCTGGCTGAGGCGCCGCTAAATCCCAGATCGGGCGTCAGCTCGCATCCTCTGATTGGTCGCGCCGCTGGCGCGACACGTTGCTTTCCTGCCGTTCGCGCGCCATGTGGCTGACGGCGGCGCGCAGTTGCGGATGCCGCGACATGAACAGGTTGAAATCACGGCGCTCCAGCACGAAAAGCTGACAGAAATCGACGGCAACGACATCGGCGGTACGGCGCGCGCCGGTCAACAGGGCCATTTCGCCGAAGAATGAACCGGCGCCGAGCGGAACCTCATCGTCCTCAAGCTGCACTTCGACGGCGCCGGACGCGATGAAGAACATGCTGTCGCCGCGATCGCCCGTGCGAATGACGCGATCGCCCGGCGAAGCCGATCTCGGCCGGAAGAGCAGCAGAAGCTCCTCATGCGCATTGTCATCCAGCTCGGCAAACATCGGAAAGGTCTCGATCAGTTCCTCGATCTCGAGACTATGCTGCCGATCCCTTTCCTCCCGCTGCTTGTTGATGGCGGTCAGTTCGCGACGCAGCCCATCTTGCTTGGCCATGCCGTATTTGCTCGCGAACGACGGCCATCGGGAAAACGTCCATTTCTCCAGCTTCTCGACGGCGAAGAAGGCCAGCGGATTGAGCGTAATCGACAGGATCGCTCCTGCAAGAATGAGATCCTGTCCTTCCCGGGACAACAGACCGAGCGAAACGCCGAGCCCGGCCAGGATGAAGGAAAATTCGCCGATCTGCGCAAGGCCGGCTGCAACCGCAAAGCCCATGCTCGCCGGGTAACGCAGTAGCAGTACCAGGCCGAAAGCAATCAGTGACTTGCCGATCATGATGAGCGCAAGCACGCCGACGATCATCAGCGGTTCGCGCACCAGGATAGTCGGATCGAAGAGCATGCCGACGGATACGAAGAACAGCACGGAAAAGGCATTTTGCAATGGCAGGGAGTCGGCCGCAGCCCGATGGCTGAGATGCGATTCACTCATCACGAGCCCGGCAAAGAAGGCTCCAAGCGCGAGGGAAACGCCGAATATCTCCGCCGCCCCGAAGGCGATGCCAAGCGCGATCGCCAGAACCGACAGCGTGAACAATTCGCGCGAGCCTGTGCGGGCGACCGACGTCAACAGCCAGGGTACGACGCGCGGACCGATGAAGATCGCTACCAGAGTAAATGCCGCCACCTTGACCAGCGTCATGCCGATCGTCAGCCAGATCGAGCCGGAAGCCGCATGGTCGCCGGCATTCACATGGCCGCCCATGGCGCCGGCAAAGGCCGGCAGCAGGACAAGTGCGAGTACCATCGCCAGATCTTCGACGATCAGCCAGCCGACAGCCACGCGCCCGTTGGTCGAATTCACCAGATTGCGCTCTTCCAGCGCTTTCAACAGTACAACGGTGCTGGCAACGGCAAGGCTTAGCCCGAGGACCACGCCTGCGCCGATGCCCCAGCCCCAGAGGGACGTCAAGCCGATGCCTAAAAGCGTTGCGATCGCGATCTGACCGATGGCACCGGGGATGGCGACTCCGCGCACCGCCAGCAGATCAGCGGCCGAAAAATGCAGGCCGACGCCGAACATCAGCAGGATGACGCCGATTTCTGCCAATTGCGATGCGAGTGAAACATCGGCGACAAAGCCCGGTGTGGATGAGCCGATAATGACGCCGGCAACCAGATAGCCGACCAACGGCGGCAGATGTAGCCTGTCGGCGAGATAGCCGAAAATGGCCGCGAACACGAACCCGCCGGCAATCAGTGCGATCAATGCGACGTCGTGCGGCACGGCTATCCTTCCCGTTTCACGGCGTTAAAGCCTGTTCCTCTCTTTTCAGGCTAACTAGCATCGCTTTTGCCTACCCGTCTACGGGGTCGTGCGAAACCGGAGGAAAACGTCGCCTCGCGGATGCAAGGCGACGAGGTAAACAGACGCTTACTGATCCAGGATGATCTGCAGCTTGACATCCGTTGGTCTGGCCTCGACGGCACGATCGAACGCCTCGATGGAGTCTTCAAAGGCGAATGTCTCCGAGATCAGCGGCTTCAGATCGACACGGCCGGACGCGATCAGTGCGATGGAGCGCTCATATTGATGCGCATAGCGGAAGACCGTTTCGATACGGATTTCCTTGGTCGATGCCGTCGAAACATCGAAACCGACCGGATCGACCGGCAGGCCGACGGCGACGATCACGCCGCCCGGGCGCGGCAGCGCCATGACTGTTTCCCAGGCCTTCTGCGAACCGGAGCACTCGAAGACGACGTCGGCGCCCCAACCATCCGTAAGTCGGCTGATTTCCTCGACCAGATTGTTTTCGCGAATATTGACAGGGATGACGCCCTGATATTGGGCGGCGATGTCGAGCTTCGGCTGGGCGAGATCGGCAACGATCGCCCGTGCGCAGCCGCCGGCAAGAGCCGCGATCGCGACCATCGTGCCGATCGGGCCGGCGCCGAGGATGACGGCGGTGTCACCGGGGGTAATTCTCGCCTTGGTCGCCGCCTGCATGCCGACCGCAAAGGGTTCGACCATCGCGCCCTCGGCAAAGCTGACATTATCAGGCAGTTTGAAGGTATAATTGGCCGGATGCACGACAAAGGGCGTCAACACGCCATGGACGGGCGGCGTTGCCCAGAAGATGACGGCGGGATCGACATTGTACATGCCGAGACGGCTCGCTTTGGAATTGGGATCGGGGATCCCCGGCTCCATGCAGACGCGGTCGCCGATCTTCAGATGCGTCACGCCAGCACCGACTTCGACGACAGTGCCGGCGGCTTCATGGCCAAGCACCATCGGCTCGTTGACGACGAAGGGGCCAATCTTGCCGTGCGTGTAATAGTGGACGTCGGATCCGCAGACGCCGACCGTATGGATCTTGATCTTGACTTGACCCGGCCCGACCTCCTGCGGAAGGTCTATATCGCGGATTGCCAGTTCATGCTGGCGTTCCAGCACCAAAGCGCGCATCTTACTCATCGCATTTTTCCTCTTTTCGAAGCAAACGGCGCCTGCTTGCGCAAGGCCCAAACTCTTGTTCTTCCAGCGTCCAACCGGTGTCGCGAAACGAGCTTGCGCCAATGCCGGAGAAGACGCGTTGTGCTGGTGCCCAATAGAATGGCGGTATACTACCCCATTATATTAGAATGAACTTATTATTTAACGCCCTATTGCCAATATTGACTGGAGTTCCATTTCTTGCCTTTGTAATGATTGAGGAAAAGGAGGGGCTCATTATGGCAGTATATGATTGGACCGGTCAGCGCGCCCGCCGGATGAAAATGTTGCGTGCAGCAAGCTTTGCAATGCTTCTTATCATCCTGATGGCGATACCCGCGGTGCTGTTGCATTATAATCTCATTCAGTATCCCCATTGAGCAGCACATGTCGTTCATAGCGGAGATTTTCAAGCCGCCTTTTTCGCGCCCGCCTTCTGCTTGCGCGCAACGTTGTCGCCGGCCCTGCGGTCGAGCGGCAGGCAATCCAGCACGGCAAAGAGAGCGATGATGCCGAGCAACACGAAGGCGAGGCGGAATTCGATGGCGACGATGCCGCCTACGCCAAGCGGTGCACTGACAGCCTGACCGATGCGAATGCCGATGGCACCGACAGCGATGCCCATGCCCATGGTCAGCTGAAAGACGGTGCTGAACAGCGTGTTGGCGCCTGTCATCTTCTGCGGCGGAATGTCGGCGAAGGCAATCGTATTCAATGCCGTGAAATGCATCGAGCGGCACATGCCTCCGATGAACAGCACCGGTACGACGAGCCAGACCGGCGTATCGGGCGAAAACAACGCACAGGCTGCAATGAAGGCGGCATTCAGGATGCCGTTGACGATCAATACCGGTTTAAAGCCGAAACGCCGCAAAATCGGCGTCGTCCCCGGCTTCATCGCCAGGTTGCCGGCAAAGACCGCCAAGGTCAGCATGCCGGCATGAAAGGCGCTGAGCCCGAAGCCGACCTGGAACATCAGCGGCAACAGAAACGGCACCGCACCGATAGCGGTACGAAACAGTGATCCGCCGGAGATCGTGACCGCGAAGGTCGGCAGCTTCAGCCCTGAGAGATCGATGAGCGGATGCTCCGTCCTCAGAAAATGAAACACGGCTACGGTGAGCAGAACCAGCCCCGCGACCACATAGGCCGAGGCTTCCAGCCATATGAGATCGGGACGGCCGACCAGCTCCAGCCCGTACATCAGGCTTGCTAGACCGATGCTGCTGACGACGAAGCCGATCCAGTCGAAAGGCGGCCGCGCAGCATTCTTGGTTTCCGGAATGAGAATGAGCGCGAAGGCAAACGCCAATATGCCGAGCGGCAAGTTAAGAAAGAAGATCCAGCGCCAGTTCGCATGGTCGGTGATGAAGCCGCCGAGTGGCGGTCCAAGAACGGGCGCCACCAGCGCCGGCCAGGTGATCGTCGCAATCGCCGAGATCAGCTTGTCCTTCGGGGTATTGTTCAAAACCACGAGCCGGCCCACCGGCACCATCATCGCGCCGCCGATCCCCTGCAGGATGCGCATAGCGACGAAGGAGCCGACACCGTTGGCAAAACCGCACAAAACGGAAGCGAGCGTGAAGACGACGACGGCCGTGGTGAATACCAGTCGCGCGCCGAAACGGTCGCTGATCCAGCCGCTGATGGGGATGAAGACGCCGAGCGTCAGAAGATAGGCACTCATGCCTATATTGAGATCCACCGGTCGGGCGCCAAAGGAAACGGCCATCTGCGGCAGCGCGGTTGCAATGACCGTACCATCCAGGTTTTCCATGAAGAAAGCACCGGCCACGAGCAACGCAATCGAGACCGACCGTGAGCCTGCCGCCTGCATTTCCTTCTCCCGCCCATGCGTGGACATGTCGTTCATCAACCAGTTACTCCGAATCCGCCTCGCATCCCCCTTTATTTAATCGGTTCGGCATCGTTTCCGATAGATCGAAATCGTCCCATCATTCGATTGGTCAATCACGTTTCGCTTAGTGGGTGGCGCAGAATTTGATTGCCGTGCTGCCACCTTCCGCCATGCGGCTGGGCCGGAAATCATGACGATCCGCCAATGCGCCTTGGTGAACGGACCGGTCAATCCGGTGCCAGTAGGCATTTGCGCACAAGACATGGTAGGGTTTTTTATCGGAAATGCCGCGCCAAGAACGACAGGATCGATATCAAAACAATATGAAACAGCCTCGAACAAGCCGAGACATCAGCATAGAGCCCGCAAAACATATCATCGGCTGAAGATTAGCTTCGCAATCGCGTATCAAAGGAATGAGAGCTCCGCATAATGAAACATGGCCTTGATGCAAAGACCACTGCGGCAACACCGGAGGCGAAACTGATCGTAACGCAGTCACCATTCGATGCCTTTGTGCGAAAATACGGTACGATCCCCCGTCGCGGCGTCTTCGGCTATTTCGTCCACGAGCTTGGTCGCCGCATCGTCGGTGGAAGTTACCCGGTAGGCGCCACGCTGCCGAACGAGCCCGATCTGGTGGAACAATTCGGCATCAGCCGCACCGTCATTCGCGAAGCGATGAAATGCCTTGCCGGCAAGGGGCTGGTGGAGATCAAGACCCGCGTCGGCACCCGCGTCAAGGAGCGCTCCAACTGGCATCACCTCGATACCGACGTCATGGTCTGGTACTACGAGACCGGACCTTCGGTGGAAATCATGCGCTCCATCAAGGATTTGCGGCTGGCGCTGGAGCCGGAGGCTACCGCGCGTGCCGCCACACGCCGCACGGACGAAGACGTCACGGCAATCAGTTCCGCTTACGAGGAAATGGTTTCCACCATCGGCGACATCAATACCAATGCCGACGCCGATCTGCGCTTCCATACCGCGATCTTCGCCGCCACGCACAACATGATCTATTCACAGCTGATCGACCTGATTGCGGTTGGGATCTACGCCAATCGCACGCTTTCCGACCATGATGAAGTGGCGGAGGGTCAGAAGCGTTCCCTGCCCTACCACAAGGCCATCCTCGACGCGATCGTCGCCCGCGATCCCGACGCCGCGATCAAGGCATCACGGAGCCTGTTGGAGTCCTGGCGCATCAGCCATTACGATTTCTGACGCAGCACGTCGCAAGCGTCACGATGAATGCCGGCGGAGGGAAGCGTGGCCCGTTGCCGGTCGCGCTCCGTCAATGCGTCATCGCATCCTGGGCATCCGCCTTGGGCACCGATCGGCGGCCGGCATCATGGGCGACGGGAATGAGCCAGACGGTTGCGAACGTCGTGATGGCGACGATGACGACTCCCCAGAAACTCCAGTGAAGCGCGGCGTCGAAAACGTTCCTGATCGCCGGATCGCCGACAAGATCGGAAAGGCCGGTCGGCTGGTTCAGAATATCGTGAAGCCTCCTTGCCAGTTCGCCGCTGCCGAAATGAGCGATACCGACATTCATGATCGCGCCGAGCGCCGTGGCGCCAAGCGTGTTGCCGAGGCTGCGCGAGAAGATGATCGAGGCCGTGGCACTGCCGCGCATAGACCATTCGACGCTTTCCTGCACGAGCACGACGCTGGTGAGACTGATGAGGCCCATGCCGAAGCCCATCAGAAACGAGCCTACGCCGGCGATGATCGGGCTGCTTTCCGGGGTCAGGAACAAAAGAAACAGCGCACCGAACGGAAACATGAAGCTTCCGGCACGCAAGGTCCGGCGGATGCCGAACATGCGAAAGAACCGGCTCGCAAGCATGACCGCCAGCGGCCAGCCGACGATCAGCATGGTCAAGGTGAATCCGGCTTCGAGCGGTGATCGGCCGAGAACACCCTGAACGTAGATCGGCAGAACCGTCGTCAGGCCGATCAAGGCCATGCCGGCAAGCAGGGTTGCCGCATTACTGGTCGCCACCAGCCGCCGGCTCCACAGCGCGATCGAGATGATCGGCTCAGGCGCCCGCCGCTCCTGCCATATGAACAGGACGCCGCTGACCACAAAGACGATCGCTAGCAAACCAAGGACGGCAAAACCGGAACCGGTTTCCGTCAGAATGACCAGCAGCGATACGATCGATATCGAAAACAGGATCGTCCCGAGATAGTCGATCTTCGCCTCGCGCGGGGTGATGCGCTCATGCAGGAAGCATACGAAGCCGGCGATGGACAGGACGCCTAACGGCAGGTTGATCCAGAAAATCCATGCCCAGGAGAGATGATCGACGATGATGCCACCGGCAAGCGGACCGATGACCGCCGAAACAGCCCAGACGCTGGCAAGGGCACCCTGCACCTTGGCACGCTCTTCCAGCTTGTAGAGATCGCCGACAACCGTCATCGTCACAGGCTGAATGGCGCCGGCGCCAAGCCCTTGAAGCAGCCGGAACGCGATCAGCGAGGCCATCGACCAGGCAAAACCCGCAAGCGTAGATCCCACGAGAAAGATCAGGATGCCAACGATAAGCATGGGCTTGCGGCCGAACATATCGGAAAGCTTGCCATAGATAACCGTCGTGGTGGACTGCGCCAGGAGAAAAGCGGAGAAGACCCAGCTGTAATAGGTGAAGCCGCCGAGCTGGCCGACGATGCGCGGCATGGCGGTCGCGACAATCGTCGCTTCCACTGCGACCATGAAGGTCGCAAGCATGATCGAGACGATGACCAACGGACGTCTCGAACGATCGACCGTGCTGGACATGGTATTCCTTTCTGACTGCCGCGCCCGATGTCGAATACGCACAGGCCGTCGAGGCGACCATGATCGAGCGTTTCATTTTTGGAATCGACGCCGGAAGACGAGGCGACTGGGGGGATTTTTGCCTAGATTGCTATGATAAGCATTGCATACTGATACAGGTCGATGTCAACTGTTTAAACGCAACTGCAGATCGCGCAGATTGACTGGAATCCGTCTGTTGTCACGTCCGCAAATAAGCCCTCAGCTAAATTTATTTCCGTTGATTTGTTCATTTTATGAACTTATTGTCGGAAAAACACGCTGAAATCCAGGCGGAACGTCGAATTGCTTACTTCTTCCCAGCAACAGCTTCTGCGCGTGATCAGTCAATCCGGACCACTGAGTCGAACAGATCTTGCGACATCCATGGGTCTTAGCAAGGCCGCCATGAGCGGAATTGCCCGCGATCTGATCTCCCTTGGCGTCCTGCACGAAACGGAGACGATCTACGGCCAGGGCCGCCCCTCGATCCTGCTCGATCTGCATCCCGAAGGCGCCTTCTTCGTCGGCATTTCGTTGCTCGAAGACCCGGCAGCGATGGTGCTTAGCGATTTCAACGGCAGTATCGTCGCGCGCCAGACCATGCCGCGGTCGCGCGATCCGGATGTTATCACCGAGTTGATAGCAGAGACGCTGCCGAAGCTGTTGGCAGAACGCGAGGATGCTGTCCGCAAGCTTTACGGCATCGGCATCGCCCTCTCAGGCTTTGTCGACGAGAAGCAGGCAAACTGCGTTCAATCAACGCTGCTTGGCTGGAAGGATGTGCCGCTTGCGGGCATCGTCAGGCAGAAGACCGGTATCGACACCTTCATCGAAAACGACGCCAAGGCGGTCGCCGTCAGCGAGAAGCTGTTCGGCAGCACACGCGACGTCCAGAATTTCAGCGTCGTCTCTTTCGACGACGGCATCGGCTGCGCCCATTTCGTCGGCGGCAAGCTTTATCGCGGCAATCATGGCGGCGCCGGCGAGATTGCCCATTGCACCATCGAACCCAATGGCTCGCCCTGCCGGTGCGGCAAGCGCGGCTGCCTCGATACCGTCGCCTCGATGAAGGCAATCAAGGAAATGGCGAAAGCGGAAGGCCTTGCCTGCAGTTCCCTTGACGATCTGGAAAACGAGGCCTCGCTCGGCAACGCGGCCGCCATCCGCATCCTGCATCGGGCCGGAAATGCACTCGGTCTGGCCATTGCCCATCTGATCCAGTTCAACGATCCCGGCATGATCCTGATCACCCATGTCGAGGGATGCTTCGATGGTCTCTTCGGCACTGTCATGCGGCAGGCGGCCGAGGCGAACGTGTTGCCGCGCTATGCCGGCCAGACGCCGATCCGCACCCAGCGCGTCGATGGCGATGTCTGGGCTCGTGGAGCCGCCAGCATTGCCGCCCACAATTTCCTGATTGGTCCCACCCCGAATTGAGGTTCCCATGCGCATTGCCGTCGGAGGCATTCACATCGAGTGCAGCACCTATAATCCCGTATTGAACGAAGAAAGGGATTTTCGCGTTCTGCGTGGCGAGGAGCTGACGGCCGCGCCCTATTTCGCTTTCCTTAGGGATTACGACGGCGAATTCCTGCCGACCATCCATGCCAGGGCAATCGCCGGCGGTCCTGTCGCCCGCCATACATACGAGGCCTTCAAGGCGGAGTTTCTGGAACGTCTCAAACCATTGCTGCCGCTCGACGGGCTCTATCTTGCCATGCATGGCGCCATGTATGTCGAAGGCATGGAAGATGCCGAAGGCGACTGGATCAGCGCGGCACGTGCCGTCGTCGGCGACGATTGCATGGTCTCGGCCAGCTATGACCTGCACGGCAACGTCACCCAGCGCATCATCGATGCGCTCGACATGTATTCCACCTATCGCACCGCGCCGCATATTGATGTCGAAGAGACCATGCGTCGCGCCGTGAAGATGCTGACGGAGAGCCTGAAGACCGGCGTGAAGCCGATCCTGCTTTGGGCACCGATCCCTGTGGTACTGCCGGGCGAACGCACCAGCACGGTCGATGAGCCGGCCAAGAGCCTCTACGATCTACTGCCCGAGATAGACGCCATCGATGGCGTCTGGGATGCCTCGCTGATGGTCGGCTATGTCTGGGCCGACGAACCGCGGGCCACCGCCGCGGCCATCATGACCGGCACGGATCGCCAAGTTCTTGAGCGCGAAGCGAAGCGCCTGGCTCAGGCCTGTTGGGATGTGCGTGAGGACTTCGTTTTCGGTTGCGAGACCGGAACGATCGGGGAATGCGTCGCCAAGGCGATTGCCAGCGAGACCGTGCCCGTGGTGCTTGCCGAATCCGGCGATAATCCCACAGGCGGCGGCGTCGGCGACCGCGCTGATGTGCTTGCTGAACTTATCGCCAATAACGCAAAGGGCGTCATTTTCGCCGGCATTGCCGACAAAGCTGCCACGGAAGCCTGCTATGTGGCAGGCGTCGGCGCCACCCTCGATCTTTCGGTCGGCGCATCGCTCGACACGAAGGGCAGCAAGCCCGTGAAAGGCAGCTTCACCGTTAAATTCCTACTTGAGACCGCAGACCCGATCGACGCCCAGGCGGTTGTTTCCATCGGCGGTATCGACCTAGTGCTGTCGGCAAAGCGCCGGCCCTATCACAACCTCTCCGATTTCACGCGCCTCGGCCTCGATCCGCACAAGGCCAGGATCATCGTCGTGAAGTCCGGCTATCTCTCGCCGGAACTGGCGCCGATCGCCAATCCGAACCTGATGGCGCTTTCGCCGGGGGTCGTTGATCAGTTCGTCGAACGCCTGCCGCGGCTGCGCAAGCAGAAGCCAACCTATCCCTTCGACAAGGATTTCGATTTCACGCCCGAGACGGTAGTCTCGGCGCGAGCTATCAGTCGCTGAGCTCCAAAGCCGGCAGCGGTAGGTCGGGCAAAACTCTTCCGGAATAGCACGCGGGCGGCACCGTTTTACGGTCCGCTTTTGTGCGTCACGCACAAACATTGTGCATTGCATAAATTGCACAAAAAAGAGCTTGACGGCAGGGTTGCGTTGAACTTCTATTGAACCAATTCGAAATTGGTTCACTCCCCACTATGGCAATCAGCAGCCTTCCGGAGAATTCGATCTACGCCCTGGAAAAGCTCAGAGGGCTTTTGAATTCGGCCGATCTGCCGGCAGACGGGAAGTTGCCGACGGAACGGGTTCTGTCGGAGACATTGGGCGTCAGCCGTCGTGCCATCCGGCGAGCGTTGGAGGTGCTGGAGGCCGAAGGCCGCGTCTGGCGGCGCCAGGGCTCGGGAACCTATGCGGGGCAGCGCCCGGACGGCTGGAGCGAGCATGTCAGTTCGCTTGTCGCCCGCACGGATCTCATGGAGGTCATGGAGGTTCGTCTGCGCATCGAGCCGCAGCTGGCCCAGCTGGCGGCCATGCGCGCCAAGCCCGATGACATCGATCGCATGTATGAGCTGACCAAGAAAATCACCGCCAGCGACGATGCCGACAGTCGCGAGCTCTGGGATGGCGCGCTGCACCGGCTGATCGCCGAGAGTGCCGGCAATCAGTTCTTTCTGACCATCTTCGACGTCATCAACCATGTCCGCCAGGACGAGGCATGGCAAACCATTCGCGAATTGGCCCGCAGCATCAACAAGACGCGCCCGATCTCCTATGCGCAGCACATGGCGATCATCGATGCGATTGCGGCGCGCGACCCGATGAAGGCCGCCGAAGCCATGCGTAAGCACCTTCTGATGCTTCAGGAAAGCCTGATCCGCATCACCTCGCTCGATGCGCGACAAGCACAGGAACCACTGACCGAAGAGGTAGGCTGACCAAAAGCTCTGCCCGCACCAGACAACGACCGGAGAGGAAACCGGTCGAGACTGCAAAAAAACGAAAATCATAATTCATAATCAGGAGAACAAGATGAAGATCGCCAAATTCCTGACATCGCTTGCCGCCGGCGCATTGATCGCGCTGCCGGCTTTCGCTGTCGAGCTGAAGATCGGCCTGCAGGACGATGCCGACGTGCTGGATCCGGCCCAATCGCGCACATTCGTCGGCCGCATCGTCTATACCGCGCTCTGCGACAAGCTGGTCGACGTGACGCCGGATCTGCAGTTCGTGCCGCAGCTCGCCACATCCTGGAAATGGTCTGCTGATGGCAAGCAGCTGATCATGGAACTGCGTCAAGGCGTAAAATTCCAGGACGAGACGCCGTTCAACGCGCAAGCGGTGGTCGATAACATCCAGCGCTACCAAACGATGCCGGAATCGCGCCGCAAGAGCGAGCTCTCCTCCGTCGCCAAGGTCGAGGCATCGGGCGAATACGAAGTCACCTTTACCCTGAAAGCGCCCGATGTCACTCTGCTTGCCCAGCTCTCCGACCGCTCCGGCATGATGGTCTCGCCGACCGCGGCAAAGGCGACCGGCGCCAAATTCGGCGATCATCCCGTTTGCTCCGGTCCGTTCAAATTCGTCGAGCGTGTGCAGCAAGACCGCATCGTACTCGAAAAATTCCAGGACTACTGGAACAAGAACACCATCTTCATCGACAAGGTGACCTATCTGCCGATCCCCGACACGACGGTTCGCCTCGCAAACCTACGCTCCGGCGATCTCGACATGATCGAGCGCGTCGCCGCATCCGATGTCGGCACGGTGAAGGGTGATCCCAATCTCGTTTATGCCGATGCAATCGGCACGGGGTGGCTCGGCGTCTATGCCAATGTCGGAAATGGTGCGCGCGCAGACAATCCGCTGGGCAAGGATAAGCGCCTGCGCCAGGCCTTCTCGCTGGCGATCGACCGCGAAGCCGCCATGCAGATCGTCTTCGACGGCACCGGGCTTGCCGGCAATCAGCCCTTTGCACCGAACAGCCCCTGGTACGATAAGGACATTCCGGTTCCTGCCCGCGACATCGACAAGGCCAAGGCATTGGTCAAGGCCGCCGGTTTCGATCGCATCCCCGTCGAACTCGCCGTCGCCAACAATCCGGTCTCGATGCAAATGATGCAAATCATTCAGTCGATGGTTGCCGAAGCCGGTTTCGACGTAACCTTGAAAACCACCGAATTCGCAACGCTGCTTGATGCGCAGTCGAGCGGCAACTACCAGCTAAGCCGCTCCGACTGGTCCGGCCGCTCCGATCCAGACGGCAATATCCAGCAATTCGTGACGACCGGTGCCGGACTCAACGATTCAAAGTACAGCAATCCGGAAGTCGACAAGCTGTTGCTCGAGGCACGCCAGTCGCAGGACACTGCGGTGCGCAAGCAAAAATACGATGCGGCAGAAGCCATCCTCAACGAGGATCTGCCGATCATCTTTCTCGGTCATCAGGCCTGGATCTGGGCCTACAACAAGAAAGTGACCGGCTTCGCGCCCGCCCCGGACGGGATGATCCGGCTCGCCGGTGTGAAGAAGAGCAACTGAGCCAAAAACGCCATGCGGGCGCTCTCCCCGCATGGCATTTCCGGCATTCGATATGCGCGGCGAGGATCTGCCCATGTATAGCTATATCGGAAAGAGGTTGCTCGTCGCCATACCGACGCTGCTGATCATTTCGATCTTCGTCTTCTCCCTGCAGAAGCTCCTTCCGGGCGATCCGGTGCTGGCCATGGCAGGCGAGGAGCGCGATCCGCAGGTTCTTGAGCTGCTTCGCGAAAAATACCGGCTGAATGACCCGGTCATCTACCAATATGGCTATTGGCTGCAGGGCGTCGCGAAGGGCGATCTCGGCGTTTCGCTGCGCACCAATCAGCCGGTCTTGACGCTCATCGCGGAAAAGCTGCCGGTCACCATCCAGCTCGCCGTCATGTCGATGATCTTCGCCTTCGCCATCGGCATTCCCATGGGCATCCTCGCAGCGGTGAAGAAGAATACGCTTATCGATTTTCTCGCCAATATCGTCGCCCTCTGCGGCTTGTCCGTGCCGAATTTCTGGCTCGGGATCATGCTGATCCTGCTGATTTCGGTGAAGCTTCACTGGCTGCCCGCCTCCGGATACCAGCCGTTCTTCGAGGACCCCTGGCGCTCGATCCAGACCATGCTGATGCCCGCCTTCGTGCTCGGCAATGCGCTCGCGGCCACGCTGATGCGGCACACCCGCTCTTCGATGCTGAGCGTGCTCAGCGCCGACTATATCCGCACGGCCCGCGCGAAAGGTCTTTCCGAAGCCGCCGTCGTTTTGCAGCACACCTTCCGCAACGCCATATTGCCCATCGTCACCGTCAGCGCGCTGCTATTCGGCGAGCTGCTGGCCGGCGCGGTTTTGACCGAGCAGATCTTCACCATCCCCGGCTTCGGCAAGCTGATCGTCGATGCCGTCTTCAACCGGGATTACGCGGTGGTCCAGGGAGTCGTGCTTTGCACGGCTATCGGCTTCATCGCCATGAACCTCATCGCCGACATTCTCTATGTCCTCCTCAACCCGCGCATGAGGGCAGCGCTATGAGTACGATCGTACAGATGGCCGTAGCCGCGCCCTCGGCCAAGCGCGCTCCCAACCGCGCCTGGCGCAAGTTGAAGGCCAATAAGGGAGCATTGGTCGGGCTCGCCATCATCCTCTTCTTTGCCGTGCTCGCCGCGCTGGCGCCGATCCTGCCGATCGCCGATCCCATTGCCACCAGCTGGTCGGCGATCCGCAAGGCGCCATCAACAGCCCATTGGTTCGGCACCGACGATATCGGCCGGGACATTCTGTCCCGCATGATCTGGGGCGCGCAGGCATCGTTGATGGCAGGCATCTTTTCTGTCGCCATTGCGGTCGCCATCGGCGTGCCCTTCGGCCTGATCTCCGGCTATTACGGCGGCTGGATCGACCAGATCATCTCGCGCATCACCGAAGCCTTTCTGGCCATGCCGTTCCTGATCACGGCCATTGCTCTTGCCGCCTTTCTCGGGCCGAGCCTCACCAATGCGATGATCGCGATCGGCCTTTCGGCAACGCCTGTCTTCGTACGGCTAACACGCGGTCAGGTGCTCGCGGTCAAGACGGAGGAATATGTCGAAGGCGCCCGCTCGATCGGCCTGCGCCACTTCAGCATCATCACCCGCTATATCCTGCCGAACGTCTTTGCGCCCATCCTGGTGCAGGCAACACTCACCATCGCGACCGCCATCATCGCCGAGGCCAGCCTCTCCTTCCTCGGGCTCGGCCAGCAACCGCCGGCTCCGAGCTGGGGCTCGATGCTCAACGTCGCCAAGAATTATCTGGAACAGGCGCCCTGGATGGCCATGTGGCCGGGGGCCGCCATCTTTCTCGTCGTGATCGGCTTCAATCTCCTCGGCGACGGCCTGCGCGACGCGCTCGACCCGCGCGAAGCATGAATAAACTGAAAGGATGCCCCCAATGACCGCATTCACCACGCGCCCCGAGATCCTCGGCACTTTCGGCGTCGTTACGTCAACGCACTGGATCGCCTCGGCCGTCGGCATGAGCATTCTCGAAAAGGGCGGCAACGCCTTCGACGCCGCCGCAGCGACCGGCTTCGTGCTGCAGATCGTCGAGCCGCATCTTTGCGGACCGGGCGGCGATATGCCGGCCATCCTCTATTCGAAGAAAAAGGACAAGGTCGAGGTCATCTGCGCCCAGGGACCGGCGCCGGCCGGAGCGACGATCGAGCACTATACGAGCGAGGGGTTGAAGCTGATCCCTGGCGATGGCCTGCTCGCCACCGTCATCCCCGGCTCCTTCGACGGCTGGATGCTGATGCTGCGCGACTATGGCAGGCTTACGGTCCGCGATGTTCTCGAGCCGGCAATCCGCTATGCCGAGAACGGCCACCCCATCCTGCCCCGCGTCTCCGCCACTATTGCGGGGCTCGCCGATTTCTATCGCAAGGAATGGCCAACTTCCCATGAGACCTGGCTTCCCGGAGGCTCCGCCCCGGAACCTTGGTCCAACTTCAAAAACCCGGTTCTTGCCGAAACCTGGAAGCGGGTCGTCGCGGAGGCGGAGGTGAAGAGCGGCCGCGAAGCGCAGATCGAGGCGGCACGCGATGCCTTTTATCGCGGCTTCATCGCGGAGGCGATCGACAGCTATGTCGGCAAGGCCGAAGTGATGGATGCGAGCGGCCAGCGCCACAAGGGCGTGCTGACGGCCGACGATATGGCCAACTGGTACGCCACCGTCGAGGAGCCGCAGACCTACGACTATCATGGCTGGACCGTCGCCAAGATCGGCCCGTGGGGCCAGGGGCCGGTCTTCCTGCAGACTTTGTCGCTGCTCAAGGGTTTCGACCTCGCTGGCATGGATCCGGCCGGCGCGGACTTCGTCCACACGATCACGGAGGCCATGAAACTCGCCTTTGCCGATCGCGAGGTCTATTACGGCGATCCCAATTTCACGACCGTACCGCTCGATACCCTGCTATCGGACGCCTATGCCGATGAGCGCCGCAAGCTCATTTCCCCGGAGGCCTCGCTTGCGTTGCGCCCTGGCAAGCTGCCGGGCTTCGAAGACCAATACGATCTCACCATGAACATGCTCGACGCCCCGGAAGCCAAGGGCGGCGCGGTCTACGAGCCCACCATGTCGCACCTGACCGAAAAGCGCGGCGATACCGTGCATATCGACGTGATCGACCGTGAGGGCAACATGGTCTCCGTCACCCCTTCCGGTGGCTGGCTGCAGTCCTCGCCGATCATTCCCGGTCTCGGCTTCTGCCTGAATTCGCGTGCGCAAATGTTCTGGCTGAAGCCGGGCCTGCCCTCTTCGCTTGCTCCGGGCAAGCGGCCGCGCACGACGCTGACGCCGACGCTTGCGCTGCACGAGGGCCGGCCGACGCTCGCCTTCGGCACGCCGGGCGGCGATCAGCAGGAGCAATGGCAGCTTTCCTTCTTCCTGCGCTATGTTCACCACGGGCTGAACCTGCAGGAAGCGATCGACAAACCGCTGTTCCACAGCACGCATTTTCCGAGCTCCTTCTATCCGCGCACCCGCGAGCCCGGCGGCCTGACGGCGGAGGCCAACTTCAATACCGAAGTGCTCGATGCCCTCCGCAGGAAGGGCCATCAGCTGACCGTCGCACCCGAATGGACCGTGGGGCGGCTTACCGCAGCACGGCGGGATAAAGATGGCCTCTTGCGCGCTGCAGCAACACCGCGTTTGATGCAAGCCTATGCCATTGGGAGATAGAGCCGATGACCTGGTCGATCGTTGCCCGTGAGCCGGAAACCGGCCATCTCGCCATTGCCGTCGCCACACGCTTTTTCGCCGTCGGCAGCATCGTGCCGCATCTTCGCGGCGGCATCGGCGCCGTCGCGACGCAGGCCTTCGCAAGCCCGCTCTACGGCATCGACGGACTTGCGATGCTCGCCGCCGGTCATACACCGACCGAGATTCTGCAAGCGCTGAGTGCCCGCGACGAAGGCCGCGAGCAACGCCAGTTCCATCTGATCGACAGCAAGGGCAACAACGCCGCCTTCACCGGCGCCAAGTGCATCGACTGGGCAGGCCATCTTGTCGATGACAATGTCTCGGTTGCCGGCAATATGCTGGCGGGACCGCAGGTGATTGCCGAGACGCTTGCGACCTTTAAGAAAACGACAGGAAAGCCGCTCGCCGAGCGGCTGCTCGAAGCCATGCGCGCCGGCGAGAATGCCGGTGGCGACAAGCGCGGCAAGCAATCGGCCGCGCTCGTGATTTACCGCGATCAGGATTATGCCTGGCTGAACATCCGCGTCGACGACAGCGCCGACCCGCTCACCGAACTCGAACGGCTCTATGCCGTCGCGCAGGAGCGCTATCTGCACGTCGCCGAAACCATGCCGACACGGCAGAACCCGAGCGGGATGACCGACCGCCGCGAGATCGACGAGAGGATTGCTGCTCTTGAAGCCGCAAGGATCGCCGAGGGTCGTCCTTCGGCCTCCTTCGCCACCGCGCCGGTACCATCATGAACAGCGTCGATTGATGCCCGGCCAGTGCGCAAGATCATAAAAAGGGGACGCCATGACAACCGTTACAACGCAGCAAACCAAACCGGAAGCACAGTCTGTTCTCTCGGTCTCCAATCTGACGACCTCGTTTCTCGTCGATGGCGAATGGCGTCAGGTGGTCAAGAACATCTCCTTCGACGTCATGCCGGGAGAAACGGTTGCGATTGTCGGCGAAAGCGGCTCCGGCAAGAGCGTCACCTCGCTTTCGATCATGCGCCTGCTTGCCAGGGGCAGCAGCCGTATCGAAGGTTCCGTCAGGCTCAACGGCCGCGATATCCTTACTCTTCCGGAAGGGGAGATGCGCAGGGTCAGAGGCAAGGACATCGCCATGATCTTTCAGGAGCCGATGACCAGCCTCAACCCGATCTTCACCATCGGCCGGCAGATTTCCGAAGCGCTGACCTGCCACGGCGATATCTCCAAGGCAGAAGCCAGGGCAGAGACGATCCGCCTGCTGGAGAAGGTGCGCATCCCCAACGCAACCTCGCGCTTTGACGAATATCCTCATCAGTTTTCCGGCGGCATGCGCCAGCGCGTGATGATCGCCATGGCGCTCGCCAGCCGCCCGAAACTATTGATCGCCGACGAGCCGACGACGGCTCTCGACGTCACCATTCAGGGGCAGATCCTCGACCTCATCAAGGTGCTGCAGGAGGAGGAAGGCATGTCCGTTCTCTTCATCACCCACGACATGGGTGTCGTTGCCGAGATTTCCGACCGCACCATCGTCATGTATCGCGGCGAGGCGGTGGAAACCGGCAAGACCGACGACATCTTCCATCGCGGCCAGCATCCCTATACCCGCGCGCTGTTGTCGGCCGTGCCGCGGCTCGGCTCGATGAAGGATCAGGCCCAGCCGCTACGTTTCCCCATCGTCGATATCAGCACCGGCGAGCGCAGCGAACCCACGGCGCTTGCCAACACCGTCGATCGCGGCAAGACGCCGGTTCTCGAGGTCAAGAACCTCGTCACCCGGTTCGATCTTCGCGGTGGGCTGCTGGGGCGCCCGACCGGCGCCATCCACGCAGTTGAAAACGTCTCCTTCGATCTTGCCCAAGGAGAAACACTGTCACTGGTGGGAGAATCCGGTTGCGGCAAGTCGACGACCGGGCGCTCCATCATGCGCCTCATCAATCCCAAATCCGGTGACGTTCGTCTCGACGGCTATGACGTGATGAAGCTCGGCGCGCTCGATCTGCGCCGCATGCGCCGCAGCATCCAGATGATTTTCCAGGACCCCTTCGCCAGCCTCAACCCGCGCATGACGATCGGAGCGGCGGTCGCCGAACCCTTCATCGAGCATCGTCTCGGTTCACGCGCGGAAGCCCGCGAAAAGGCCGCCGATCTTCTGGAGCGCGTCGGCCTCAAGGCTGATATGATGGGCCGTTACCCCCACGAATTCTCGGGCGGCCAGCGCCAGCGCATCTGTATCGCCCGCGCACTCGCCCTCGATCCGAAGGTGATCGTTGCCGACGAAAGTGTCTCGGCGCTCGACGTGTCGATCAAGGCGCAGGTCTGCAATCTGCTGATGGACCTGCAACAGAGCCTCAATCTATCCTATCTTTTCATCTCGCATGATATGGCCGTGGTCGAGCGCGTCAGCCATCGCGTTGCGGTGATGTATCTCGGCGAAATCGTCGAGATCGGCCCGCGTGCCTCGGTGTTCGAAAACCCGCAGCATCCCTATACGAGGAAGCTGATAGCGGCAGTGCCCGTGCCGGATCCGTCGCGTCGCGGCATCAAGCGCAATCTGGGCGTCGACGAATTGAAGAGCCCGGTGCGGCCGGTCGGATACATCACGCCGACGCGACACTACCGTGAAGTGTCGAACGGCCATCTGGTCCGGATGGAGGAGGCCGCCTGAGCAGGATTTTGACCTTGACGGCCGTCAAATCCAGGCAAATATCGGCATCCTATTTTCCATCTCACTTGGAGTGAACGAAATGACCGACAACGTGCTCGATATTCCGGTAAAGAAGATCGACGGCAGCGATACGACGCTCGCCGATTATCGCGGTAAGGTCATCATGGTCGTCAACGTCGCCTCCAAATGCGGGCTGACGGTGCAATATGAGGGGCTGGAAAAGCTTTACGAGGACAAGCGCGACGAAGGCTTCGTCATTGCAGGCTTCCCGGCCAATGATTTCAAGGGCCAGGAACCCGGCACGAACGAGGACATTCTGAGCTTCTGCACGCTGACCTATGACGTGCAGTTCCCGATGTTTTCCAAGATCGCTGTCACGGGCGAAGAGCGGCATCCGCTCTACGACGGCTTGATCGCCTCCGGCGTCGAAACGACCGGCGACGGCCCGATGCGCGAACGCCTGGCGAAACACGGCCTTGAGACCGGCCAGGACGGCGGCATCGTCTGGAACTTCGAAAAGTTCCTGATAGGCCGCGACGGCAAGGTCGCCGCCCGCTTTGCACCTGATGTTACGGCCGACGATCCGCGCTTGCTCTCCGTTTTGGAAAAGGAGCTGGCGCGCGCCGGCTGAGGCAGCTCGGCACCTCGCGCATTTCCAAAATAAGGCATTACCTCAATAGGTTGCGCCTTTTCCAAGGCTGCAGCACGAGGCCTGCTCAGCCGTATGACGTAATTGCCTCCCCTCCCGCCCGAGAGTATGTTTCAGCTTCCGTATATATCTGGACGGAACGCTGCATCAATTCTGATGGGAGGATGTCATGCGCGAACCTGATATGCAGAAACTCGATGCCCTAGTCGGACGCCTGGTCGGCGATCTCGGCGCGGCAGTCTCGGGTGTGTTGGTAACACTCGGAGATCATCTCGGCCTGTTCAAGGCCATGGCGGACGGAACACCGATGACTTCGGCTGAGTTAGCCGACAAAGTCGGCGTGAAAGAGCGCTATGTGCGCGAATGGCTTTCGGCTCAGGCGGCGGCCGATTATGTCAGCTATGACGACAAGACCGAGCGCTTCCACCTGACGCCAGAACAGGCGATGGTGTTTGCGGAGGAAAACAGTCCCGCCTTCTTCACCGGCGCCTTCGATGTCGTTCAATCCATGTGGCTCGACGAACCGAAGATCGCCAATGCCTTCAGGACCGGCAGCGGCCTCGGCTGGCATGAGCACAGCGCCTGCCTGTTCCGCGGCACGGAGCGTTTCTTCCGGCCGGGCTACAACAGCCATCTCGTCTCGGAATGGATACCGGCGCTGAAGGGTTTAGAGGAAAAGCTTCAAGCCGGCGCCGCCGTCGCCGATGTCGGCTGTGGCCATGGCGCCTCGACCATCCTGATGGCGGAAGCCTATCCAAACTCGACCTTCTTCGGCTTCGACTATCATCTTCCCTCCATCGAGCGAGCGAAAGCTGCGGCGAAGGAAGCGGGCGTCGACGGTCGCATCACCTTCGAACAGGCGAGTGCCAAGGACTTCCCGGCTGCCGGCTATGATCTCGTGACGATGTTCGATTGCCTGCACGACATGGGCGATCCTGTCGGCGCCGGCAAACATGTCAAGGACAGCCTTACCGACGACGGCACCTGGATGATCGTCGAGCCTTTTGCGCATGATTGCCTGAAGGACAATCTCAACCCGGTCGGCCGCGTCTTCTACGGCGCATCGACGATGATCTGCACGCCGGCCTCGCTGTCGCAGGAAGTCGGGCTGGGTTTAGGCGCGCAAGCCGGCGAGTTGAAACTGCGCAAGGTCGCTATGGATGCGGGCTATTCGCATTTCCGAAAGGCGACCGAAACGCCGTTCAATATGGTCTTCGAAGTCAAGGCATGAAAATGGCGCCGCGCGCTCCGCAGAACGCGCGGCGCCATCTGATCTTTTATAGACGCTGCCCGTCTTCGCCGAACAGCGACGCGAGCGCCGGCTGGAAATAGACCGGCTGCTCGCTTTCGAGCGCAACCTCCTCGTCGGCATCGATGCGCACCGATATGGTCTCGTTGCCGACCTGGCCCCAGATCAGATTGTCCGAGCCCATCGGCTCGACGATGCTGAAGGTCGCCGGCAGATTCGAGGCACGATCGCTGGCGGGCGCGAACTGCATCTGTTCCGGCCGCACGCCGAGCGTTGCCGTACGGCCCTCCCCGGGCGTGCCGGAAAACTGGTAGCCGTTGAGATCGATCGTGCGGCCATCGGTCAGCACGAAGGCAGGCAAGCCGTTGTTGCTCGTCACCTTCCCAGACAGGAAGTTCATGGAGGGCGAGCCGACGAAGCCCGCCACGAAGCGATTGACAGGGCGACGATAGATTTCCTTCGGCGTGGCGAACTGCTGGATGACGCCGCCGCTCATGACAGCGATACGGTCGGCCAGCGTCAGCGCCTCGATCTGGTCGTGCGTGACGTAGATCATGGTGGAGCCGAGGCCGCTATGCAGGCGCTTCAACTCGACGCGCAGTTCGGTTCGAAGCTTGGCATCGAGGTTGGACAGCGGCTCGTCAAACAGGAAGACATCGACGTCGCGCACCAGGGCGCGGCCGATGGCGACGCGCTGGCGCTGGCCGCCGGACAATTCTCCCGGCCGCCGCTTGCGCAGGGGGTCGATCTGCAGGATCTGCACGGCGCGGTCGACGCGCTTGGCAATCTCCTCCTTCGCCATGCCGGCGATGCGCAGCCCGAAGGAGAGATTTCCTTCGACCGTCATCGTCGGATAGAGCGCATAGGATTGAAACACCATGCCGATACCGCGATCCTTCGGCTCCTCCCAGGTGACGTTCTTGTCGCCGATCCAGATCTGGCCATCGCTGATATCGGTGAGGCCGGCAATGGCATTGAGCAGGGTCGACTTGCCGCAGCCGGACGGACCGAGCAGAACGATGAACTCGCCCGACCTCACCTCGAGATTGAGCGATTTCAGGACGCCGACGCTGCCGAAACCGATTGCAAGTTCGCGAATGGAAACATTGGCCATGAACTATCCCTTGACTGCGCCGGCGGTGATACCCCGCACGAACCAGCGACCCGAACCGAAATAGACGATCAACGGAACCAGGGCGGTCAGAATGGTTGCCGCCATGTTGACGTTGTAGAGTTTCTCGCCCTGGGTGGAGTTGACGATATTGTTGAGCTGCACGGTCATGGGGAAGTTTTCCCGGCCGGCGAAGACAACGCCGAACAGGAAGTCGTTCCAGATACCGGTGACCTGCAGGATCCCCGCCACCACAAGGATCGGAATGGACATGGGGATCATCAGCCGGAAGAAGATCTGCCATAGCCCCGCGCCGTCGATGCGGGCAGCCTTGAACAGCTCCATCGGCAGGCTGGAATAATAATTGCGGAACAGCAGCGTCAGAACAGGCAGGCCGAACACCGTATGGGTGATGATGATGCAGGGCAGCGTCGAATAGATGCCGACATCGCGATAGATGAGAACCAGCGGATAGATGAAGACCTGGTAGGGAATGAAGGCCCCCAGCAGGAGGATGGCGAAAAGGACATTCGAGCCCCTCACCCGCCAGAAGGAAAGCGCATAGCCGGTCAGCGACGAGATGAAGATCGACAGGATCATGCTCGGGATCAGGATCTTCACCGAGTTCCAGAAGCCGACGCTGATACCGCCGCATTCAAGGCCGGTGCAGGCCGTGCTCCACGCCTGCACCCAGGCCTCCGTCGTCCACATCAGCGGGAAGGCAAAGATATTGCCCTGCCGGATCTCCGGCATGGATTTGAACGAGGTGACGAGCATCACATAAAGCGGCAGCAGGAAGAACATTGCCGCCATGACGAGAAAGGCGTAGAGGCCGATGCGCCCGGGAGTAAAGTGCTGCGGTTTGCGCCCGGTCGGGCCCTGCATGGCGGCTGCGACGGAAGATGGCGTCGTCATCAGTTCCCCCTCGGTTTTTCACGGAAATATTCGTAGTAGAGCCAGGGCGTCACCACGATGACCACGGTGACGAACATGACGGTCGACGCCGCTGTGGCAAGGCCGATATTGCCGCGGCCGAACAGGTAATCCATGATGAATTTCCCGGGCACCTCGGTCGAAATTCCCGGGCCGCCGCCGGTGGTCGCCAGAACCAGCTCATAGACCCTGACCACGGCGATCGCCAGAAGAACGCTGGCGGTGATAATGGTCGGTCTCAGAATCGGTATGACGATGTGGAGATAGACGCGCCAGCTCGGGATGCCGTCGATGCGCGTCGCCTTCCACAGCTCGCGGTCGACGCCGCGCAATCCCGCCAGCATGATCGCCATTACGAGGCCCGTCGATTGCCATATGCCGGCAAGCACGATGACGTAGAGCGCCAGATTGCTCTGGACGATCCAGTCGAAGCGGAACCAGGTGAAGCCGATGCTGTCTGCAACCTTCTGCAGGCCGAGCGTCGGATTCATGATCCACTGCCAGACAAGGCCTGTCACGATGAAGGACATGGCGAAGGGATAGAGGAAGATCGTCCGGAATGTATTTTCGAAGCGAACTTTCTGGTCCAGCGCCACGGCAAGAAGGAAGCCGAGGATCAGGCAGCCGGCAATGAACAGAAAGCCGAAAAGCACGACATTCTGCAGCGATATCTGCCAGCGTGCGGTGTCAAACAGCCGCTCGTACTGCTTGGTGCCGACAAAGATGTTGACCGGCAGCACCTTGCTGTCTGTGAAAGATATCCAGATGTTCCAGACAACCGTCACGACATAGGCGAGAAGGACGATGACGAAAGCAGGGAAAAGGGCGATATAGGGCGAAAAACGCATCCTCCTGCGGGTGGCGCCCGTCTTTACGACGGTGACACCGACAGTGGCGGCGCTTGTTTCAGGTGTGCTCACGACGCTCCTCCTCAGCATTCATGAAAACCGGCGGCAGGCAGGCCCTGCCGCCGCATGGATGTCGACTGAAGCTTACTTCGCCTGTTCGATGACCTTGGCAAACTGATCGGCGAACTGATCGGGCGTCATGCTCGGTGTCGTCCAGTACTGGGCGACGAGGTCCTGTTCGGTCTGAACGATATCCTGTGATGTCAGCACGTCGGAGGTCAGGATCTGACGGCTCGGATCCTTGAGCGCGTTCAGACCCTTCTGAGCGCAGGCATCGAGCTTCGACGTGTCGACGTCGAGACGAACCGGTACCGAGCCCTTCTTGGAGTTGAAGGCGAGCTGGCCTTCCTTGGACATGATGACCGTTGCCAGCAGGGTCTGAGCGTCGACCGCCGCCTTGTCCTTCAGGACCGGGAAGACGAAGATGTCGCCGCCCATCATGAAGTTCGATTCGCCCGGCCCGAGGATGCAGCCGAAATCCTTGTCGGCGACGAGACCTGCATGGATGAATTCGCCCTTGGCCCAGTCGCCCATAAACTGGATGCCGGCCTTGCCGTCGATCAGCATGCCGGTCGCGACGTTCCAGTCGCGGTTCGGGCTGCCCGGATCCTGGTAGTTGCGCAGCTTGGCGAAGACCTCGGCGACATGTTTGAACTTGTCGGACTTGACCGCATCCTTATCAAGATCCTTCCAGACCTTGCCGTAGAGATCCTTGCCGCCCTCGCCGAGAAGGATGGCGTTGAACATCAACTGGAGCTGCCAGGGCTGGCCGCCAACGGCGACCGGGATCAGCCCGGCGGCCTTGATCTTGTCGAGCGCGGCAAACATTTCATCCCAGGTTTTCGGCTCCTCGGTCACGCCCGCCTTGGCGAAAACGGGCTTGGAATAGAACAGCCAGTTTTGGCCGTGGTCATTGATCGGCGCGCCATAGATATGGTCCTGGAACTGAATCGCCTGATAGAAGGCGGGCGTCAGGACGGATTTCCAATCCTGCTCCTTGGCCAGATCATCAAGCGGTCGCAGCAGACCTTGCTGGGCCAGGTCGTTCATCTGCGTGCCGGTGTTGAACTGCATGGCCGTCGGCGGGTTGCCGCCGATAATGCGGTTGATGCCGATCGGGCGAGCGGTCGAGCCGGATCCGGCAATCGCGGTATCCACCCATTCGCCGCCGGCGGCGTTGAAGGCCTTGGCCAGTTCCTTCACGGCGGCGGCTTCGCCCCCGGATGTCCACCAATGCAAGACTTCGGCTTTCTTGCCGTCGGCCAGAGCGCCGGTCACGCTTGCCGCGACCAGCGCCGTGGCGCCGACCAATGCCATCATCAATTTACGCATACGTTCCTCCTCCTTTGATAACGTTCTCCAAACGCCCGTGCTCAGCCGCCGCCATCTTCAGACATCGGATGCCGAATTTCACGGTCCCCCAAAACCGTACCGCCGGGCCTCCATTCCCTGCGGCGAGTGGCCAATGCTTCCTTACGCATCGTCCCTTCGTCAAGCCCACAGTCCGAAAGGACTGCATTTTCCCAACCTATAGCGCAGCCTATGCGAAACGTCCCTCATTAATTGTGCGATCTATCGGATCCGGACGACCACAGCTGCTGTGGATTGCAACCACGCCGCGTGACTGGGCCGACCGCTCGAATGCCGTCATGACTTCCAGGGCGTGGAAGGCAAGTTCCGACGATACCCGATGCTGGCGTCCCGAGCGAAGGGAATCAACCATTTCAGCCGCGCCCAAACCGCGCAGCCCGAGATGGCCGGGCTCACCCTCGGTATAGGGATGGTCGACCGGAACCTCCTCCCAGGCATCAGTGCCTTCGCGGAATATCTCGACCCTGCCGGTAAAGTTGTTCGGATCCGGCGTCACCATGGTTCCTTCCGAGCCATAAAGCTCGATCTGGTTGTGCTTGTGCTTGATGACATCGAAGCTGGTCGCGATGGTCACCGTCGCGCCGCTATGGAACTCCATGACGCCAGTCAGATGCGTCGGCACCAGTACCTTGATCGTCTCGCCGCGATGCGGATCGGTCTTCACCGTGCGCTCGATGCGAGTGATCTTGGCGGTGCCGAAAACCTCGCGCACGGGGCCGAGCAAGGCAATGAGGTTGGTCACGTAATAGGGACCGACATCCAGCATCGGCCCACCGCCACGGCCGTAGAAGAAGGCCGGATTGGGATGCCAATGCTCATGGCCGGGCAAGAGCAGCATGGCGGTGGCCGAGATCGTCTTGCCGATGCGGCCTTCATCCAGCAGCCGCCGTGTCAATTGATGACCGCCGCCGAGGAAGGTGTCGGGCGCGCAACCGAGCCGCAGGTCACCGGCACGGGCGATCGACATGAGTTCCTCTGCCTCCGCCATGGAAACGCCGAGCGGCTTTTCGGAATAGACATGCTTGCCGGCAAGAAGCGCCTTCTTGCTGATGGCATAATGCGAGACTGGCGTCGTCAAATTGATGATCAGACCGATTTCCGGATCGGCCAACATCGTATCCAGCGCCACGGCCTCAATACCGAACTGCGCAGCCAGCTTCTGCGCCGACGAATCATAGAGATCGTAGATCGATTTCACACGGATAAAATCGAACATATGCAGGGTTGCGACATAGGTGGCGCTGATATTGCCGGCGCCGACGATGCCGACTTTCATGGGCTCATTGCTCATTGGGATTGCCTCTAGGAAATGATGATGTCGAGTTCGGCGGCAGCGGCGCGCAGATAGCTCATGCCGCGTCGCATCTCCTCGTCGAATTCCGGTGTCGCTTCACGGAAATGCGTCCAGTGAGACGCTCCCGGCGCATCCTCCAGCTCCAGCGTGATCGGACCTGAATAGCCGATCGCCTGCAGTGCCGCGAAAATCGCCTTCCAGTCGATCTTGCCGCGCCCCGGCCGCCAGTGGGCATTAGTATGGCCCTCATTGTCGGAGAAATGGGTGTTGAAGATGCGGTCGCCGAGTGCCAGCACGACGTAGTGCGGCATGTCGCCGGCCGGAAAGAGGTGGCTCGGATCGAAATTCAGGCCGAGGTTGGGAGCGCCTGTGCGCTCGATCAGACGCTGCATGCCTTGGCCAGAGCTGACCCAGCGATAGGGATGCGGCTCGATCGCCACGCGCAGGCCTGCCGAAGCAGCGATTTCGCAAGCCTTGGCAAAACCATCGACGACCACATCATATTCGCCCGTCCAGTCCCATTGCGGCTCGACCGCCGCCGTCCACTCCTGCGAAATCGGCCGTTGCAAGATCGGCTTGACGTCGGACTGAAAGGGATAGGGCGTCATGCTGGTGACGATGGGCGTGCCGATCTCCGCCGCCACATCCATTCCGCGCTTATAGCCATCGAGATCGACGCTTGAAGTCGCCGCTTCCGCCACGCGGCTGAAGGGCAGATTGAAGAAGAAGTTGGTGAGCACCAGCCCCTCGCTATCGGCGATCTGCTTCAGCTCGCGAATGGTCTCCTGCGTGTAATAGGCCAGCATGTCGACCGACCATGCGGTGAGCTCGAAGCCCTTGCAGCCGGTGCGGGCAAGTCGCCGCAGCGGTGCCGCGTAAGGCGGGTTCCAGTTGAACGCCCATATTGGCGATCCGAAAAAAAGCGCGCCTTGGCTCACGTCATCCTCCCTTTGAATGTGGCTGCCCGCCTGCGGCAGGGCCTCCGTGCCCTCGTCGATATTTTTGCCAATCGGAGCCTCAAACCCCTCCGAATGACAATTCGTAACGTTACGATTGTTGGATAATCGCGATGCTGTCAAGCGATCATTTTCTCGGCAACGGGCGCGGCATTTCCTATAAATGCGCAAAATCGTAACGTTACGAATATCTTCCAGGGCTCGGCTGATGTTACCAACTGCTGCGCATATCAGGCAGAGAGTAGCTGACTATTGTGATCGACGAATTCAGCCTGAACGATTTCGCGTAGCTCAGCGGGATCGTCACCGGCGATCGCCCGGGTTAGAAAGGCGGCCAACCGCTCGCCGATCGCATGATTGGAGTAATAGAAAGTACTGAGCGGTGGATTGAAGAAATCGGGCAATGCCGTGCCGCCATAGGTGATCAGCGCGAAATCCTGCCCACCCTGTCGGCCTGCGTCCCGCAAGCCGGCCAGGAAGCCCAGAGCCGCCTCCTCGCTCGCGACGAAGGCGGCGGTCGCTTCCGGATTTTGCGTGACGACGCGCTTTGCCAATTCGCGACCATTATCCGGCGTTCCCGCCGTGAAGTGGATCTGTTCGCCCGTAACATCGAGATGCCGCTCGGCAAAGGCCTTGCGCCATCCCCGGACGAACTGAAGACTATAGGTGAATTGACTGCTGGGCGCGATCAGCAACGGCTTGCGATGACCGGCATCCAGAAGCAGGCGCGCGGCCTGCGCGCCGATCACCTCATGATCGAGGTCTATGCTCGGATGGACGCTCAACAATTCGGTGCGGCCGAAGGTGACAAAAGGCATGCCGACCTCAAGCAGATATTTGACGCGGTCGTCCTGCGGCGTCGTATGCGTGATGATGATGCCGTCGACGGACCCTTCCTCGACGATATCGCGCACCGTCGCGAAGGGATCATCCGCCTGCAGTTGCGGCACGATGGTGGTCCGGTATCCCCGCGCCTTCATGTAGCGCGACGCACCCTCGATCAGCGAGGCGACGACGATATTCACCTCGCCCTCGCGCCCGAATGGCAGCACGATGCCGATGGCGTGGGTCTTGCCGGTGCGCAGATTGATACCGCCGAGATTGGGGCGATAACCAAGCTCGCTCGCCGCTCGCTTGACCAGCTCGATCGTCTCGCGATTGACCTCGGGTCCCTCTTTCAAAGCCCGGCTGACGGTTGTGACCGAAAGGCCGAGAGCAGTCGCGACCGTTCGCAAGGTCACGCGCTGGCCAGCTTCGCGCCGCAGGCCGCGCCCTAGTCCCCATCCATGCACTTTCGACAAATCTTTCTGCTCCGTCATATCAGCCTGACAATGCCCGCCGGCGAATGGCGACGCAAGCGCGGAGCCGCGCTCATTGCAACGGAAAGACCAGCAGGCCCCACCGGCGCATATGCTCGACAGCAAATTGCTTAATGCAACTTTTTGTAATTGACATTTATAAAAGCAATTTTAAAGTGCAAATCATTACTCGCTACTTTTGAAAGAATAGCTCATGGACAAATATACCAAAACTGTTTTGACAATCATTGCCGTCGCACTTGCAGCGATCGCCATCCAAAACACGATCACGCCGGCACAAGCCGTCGGTGGCGGCTGTGGTTTAGAGACTTATAGGCCCTGCTACGTAAAGCTCGTAAACTAGCAAAACCCATCGCTAGCAGCCCGACCTCGCTGACCGGAAACTCCGGATCTGCGGTTTGGGCCGCTATCGGCGGATCCGAAACTGCGGATCGACATCGCAGATAGTGGCAATGGCATGCCCGGAAGTGCCCCCGGGCAGCCTCTTTGCTACCCAATCGTTTATGAAGCAGCGATTTTTCGTGCAGTCTGAATGGCCGTGCGGGCACCGGCCCGCAACTGCGCCGTTTCCGCGCCGGCGATGACCAGATCGAGGCCAAGTTTCAGATATTGCCCGGCGCGATCGCCATCGCCGCCGAAGGCGCAGATCACCTTGCCATGGGCGCGGCAACGTGCAAGCACCGTCGACAGCGCCTGATCGATCGCCGCACTTTCCGGCGCCAATCGCGCACCGTTCGAAAGCGCGATGGAAAGATCGGATGGGCCGACAAAAATGCCATCGATACCATCGACAGCAAGTATCTCGTCGATGGCGTCGAGCGCCATGCGGGTTTCCACCATAGCGATGGTGACGGTCAGACTATTGGCGCTCTGCAGATAGTCTTCCGCTGAAATGCCGAAATGATTGAGCGCAAGCGAAGGCCCCCAGCTACGCTCGCCGAGCGGCGGATATTTCGTCGCCTTCACCAGAGCGCGAGCGTCATCGGCGGAATTGATCATCGGCGCGATGATGGCGGAGGCACCCGCATCCAGAAGCCGCGAGGCGGAGGCGAAATCGCCGACCGGGATGCGGGCGATCGCCGGCTTGCCGGCGAGCCTTACATGCGCAATACCGTTGGCGGCCGACGCCATGTCCCACATGCCATGCTGCATATCCAGCACAACGGTATCGAAGTCTTCCTGCGCCAGGTGATTGACGAACAGCGGGTCGGGTGTGCCGATCCAGGCAGAGATCATACCGCCATTCTCGCGACGCTTCAGGCGCCCGGCAAAGCCGTTAATGTCAGTCGTCATATTGATTTTCCTCACCTAATCGAGCGCAAGCCCTATCTTTCGAGATGGCCTTCGACAATCAAATCAAGGCCGCCACTACCGCCGACAATACTCAATTCCGACGCCCGGGCCACTCGAAAGTGACCATCCGACGCAAGCGCGTCAAAAAAGCCGACCCTAGCGTGATTGCCACCGCACGGCGGGCCGCTTCATCCCGAACCTGACAGATGAACATGACAAATATCCGGATATTTTCGCTGCTTGGCTGGCCGATAGCACGATCGGTTGATGACAAGATGTTTGAAAATCACAACGCGGCAAGGCCATGGCTTCCATGACGGAAAAAACACCGTAAAACACTATCGACGCCGCGCCATGCGCGCGGATGCACACAAGGCAGACAGAGGACGTCGACGACATGCAGCAGCGAGACTTTTTCAAGCCCGGCCGTTCGGTCACCGTTTCGGACAAGGGCATGGCCGCCACCTCCCATCCGCTGGCAACACTCGCCGCCGTCGACATCCTGCGTGCCGGCGGCAATGCCGTCGACGCCGCGGTCGCTGCGGTCGCGCTGCAGTCGGTCATCGATCCCCACATGACCGGCATTGGCGGCGACTGCTTCGCCCTCTATAGTGCCGCCGGCGGCATGCCGGTCGCGCTCAACGGCTCCGGCCGCGCGCCACAAAAGGCAAAACTCGACTATTTCCTCGAAAAGGGCTTCACCGCCATTCCCGACGACAGCCCGCATGCTGTCACCATTCCCGGCGCGATCGATGCATGGTGCCGGCTGATCGGCACCTACGGCAGGCTGGATATGGGCCGCGTACTGGCTCCGGCCATCGCCGCCGCGGAAGACGGCTATTGCATCACGCCGCGTGTCGAACTCGACTGGCATCGTTACAGCGACCGCGTCGCCAAATATCAGGATTCGGCCGCCTACTTCCTGCCGAACGGCCGGGCGCCGAGAACGGGTGAACGCGTCACCAATCCCGCCCTCGCCGCGACGCTGAAGGCCATCGCCAGGGATGGCCGCAACGCCTTCTATCGCGGCCCGGTGGCCGAGGAGATCACCGCGCTTCTGAAATCGTTGGGCGGCCTGCACGAGGAAAGCGATTTCGCCGACTACAAGGCGTTCGAGACCAAGCCGATCTCCGGCAAGTTCCGCGGCCGCGATCTTCTGGAATGCCCTCCGAACGGTCAGGGCCTTGCGGCGTTGCTGATCACTCGCATCCTCGACGGTTTCGATCTTCGCGACCCGAAGCTTTCCGAAGCCGATCGCATCCACCTGCATGCCGAAGCGACCAAGGCGGGCTATGCCATGCGCGATCAACTGATCTGCGATCCCGATTATCTGACCTTCGACATAGACGAACTGCTGTCGGAGCACTCGGTCGCGGCCATGCGGGCAAAGATCAGCCTTGAGCGCGCCGCCGATGCCAAAATCTGGGATGGGCCGACGCATCGCGACACCGTCTACGTCTCCGTCGTCGATCGCGATGGCAACACCATTTCACTGATCAATTCGGTCTTCATGGCCTTCGGCAGCGGCATCTATGCCCCGCGCTCGGGTGTCTTGCTGCAAAACCGCGGCGCCGGCTTCGTCGTCAAGCAGGGCCATCCAAACGCCATCGGCCCCGGCAAACTGCCCTTCCACACGATCATCCCGGCGATGCTGATGGAAAACGGCAAGGTGCGCATGAGCTTCGGCGTCATGGGCGGGCAATATCAGGCGGCCGGCCATGCCCATATGCTGACCCAGATCCTCGACCGCGATCTCGATCCGCAGCAGGCAAGCGACCAGCCACGCAGCTTCTGCTTCGGCGGCAAGCTGTCGCTGGAGCCGACGATATCGGAAGAAACCAAGCGAAATCTCGAACGCCGCGGCCATGTCGTCGAATGGGCGGACGAGCCGATCGGCGGTGCGCAAGCGATCATGATCGATCACGAGCGCGGCATCCTGCTCGGCGGATCCGACCACCGCAAGGATGGCATCGCGCTTGGCTATTGAGTTCGAATATTGACGGAGCAAGAGGTGGGGCCCATATTATGACTACACTAGTCATATAGGTGACCTATGAGAGAAATTCAGTTGAAGGACGCGAAGGCAACACTTTCCGCCGTTGTCGATGACGCTCTCAGCGGCAATGCGGCCGTCATCACACGCCATGGCGAACGCACCGCCGTCATCATTTCCTATGACGAATATCAAAAGCTGAAGCAGGTTCCGTCCTTTGGTTGGTTGCTAACCAATGCACCGCTGGAAGATGACGACCTGCCCGTGCGCAAGCCGGGCCGACTGCTGCGCGATAACGATATCTGATGTATCTTCTGGATACGAACATCATTTCCGCGACATCGCCGCTGCGTGCGCAAGATTTACTGTCACAAACGGTTCGGGCATGGGTTGCGGCCCATGCCGATCGGCTTTTCCTATCCGCGATAACCGTCGCTGAAATAGGAACTGGGATCGCGAAGGCCCATCGAACAGGTGCCAGCCAGAAAGCCAGTCTGCTTGGCGAATGGCTCGCGCTCGTCCTCCATCTCTATGGCGAACGTATCCTGGCGTTCGACGCGGCAACGGCCCGCATCGCCGGTCGCCTGTTCGACCAGGCGGTCGGGCGTGGCGGAAACCCTGGGTTCGAAGATGCAGCCATCGCCGCAACGGCGCTGCGGCATGATTACACGGTTCTCACCCGGAACCTGAGACACTTCGAGTTAATGGATGTTCGCTCGCTCGATCCGTTCGCCAATCCACCGGAACTATAAGGTCCTCAGATAATCCCGCCGCTGCCGCCAACCGAGGCCGGTCGTTCGCCGGCAACCTTGCGGCGATAGCCGCTTGCCCTATAGGTCGCGACAGGATCGACGGCGCCGCCGGCGCGACGGCGGGCTTCGGCGAGGATCGGCTCGACATCGGCGCGATAGGCGCGCTTCAGCGTTTCCGACGCCATCAGCGCGTCGTTAGCATCCTGATAGTCGGCCAGCGCATTTCGGTCGACGATCAGCGCCTGCGCATAAGCGCGGCGGATCTCGTTGGCGCTGGAAATCAAGCTCTCGATCGGATCGGTGACATTGTGCGATTGGTCGATCATATGCGCCGGATTGAAATCGTTGACGCCGCGCCGCTCGGCGTCGACCAACTCGTTGAAGACGAGGAACAGGCGGTAGGGCTCGATGGCGCCGGCATCGAGATCGTCATCGCCATATTTGGAATCGTTGAAGTGAAAGCCGCCGAGCTTGCCGAACTGGATGAGGCGCGCGACGATCATCTCGATGTTGGTGTTCGGCGCGTGATGGCCGAGGTCGACGAGGCATTGGGCTTTCGGGCCCAGTGTCTGCGCGATCAGGTAGTTGGTGCCCCAATCCTGTACAATTGTGGAATAGAAGGCCGGCTCATACATCTTGTGTTCGGAAAACAGCCGCCAGTCATCTGGCAGCGCCTTGTAGATATCCGCCATGGAGGCGAGATAGCGCTCGAATGCCCTCGTGAAATTGCTCTGTCCGGGAAAGTTCGAACCGTCGCCGATCCAGACGGTCAGCGCCTTCGAGCCGATCGCCTTGCCGATCTCGATACATTCGATGTTGTGCTCGACGGCCTGGGCGCGAGTTGCGGCATCGACATGGCTGAGCGAACCGAACTTATAGGAATGCGCCTGGCCGGGCGTATCGGAGAAAGTGTTGGAATTCATGGCATCGAAGCCGAGGCCGAGCGCATCGCCCTTCGCCTTCAATTCGCGGGGATCCGCCTTGTCCCAAGGGATATGCAGCGAGACCTTGGGCGTTGCGCGCGTCAATTGCTGAATGACGGCGCAATCGTCTAGCTTGTCGAAAATGCCGCGTGGCTCGCCCGTTCCCGGAAAGCGGGCAAAGCGCGTGCCGCCGGTGCCGACACCCCAGGACGGGACGGCGACGAAGAATTCGGAGACCTTCGTCGTCACGGCTTCGATATCGACGCCACGGCGGGCGAGCGCGGCGCCCAGCGCCTCGTAATCGGATTTGAGCGCAGCGGCGCGCTTGTCGTTTTCGGCAGCGACCAGATCCGGCGCAATTCTAAACTCGGCCATTCTTTCCTCCCAGATACGTCATTCGAAATGTTACAGCGTTTCGATCGTGCGGCCTCCTCTTCTCCCCAGCGGCGAGAAGATGCCCAACGGGCAGATGAGGGGGATGAGGAGCGCAGCGACGAGTATCTTGAGCACCAGCGAAAGATAAAACTGCGTTTTGCCGCGCCCCCTCATCCGACCCTTCGGGCCACCTTCTCCCCGTTGGGGAGAAGGGAGAGCGTATCCATTACCGCGTGAAGCTCTGGGCGTTGCCGGCGTCGACGTTTATGATATTGCCTGTCGACTTGGCGGAAAGGTCAGAAGCCAGGAAGTAGATCGCCTCGGCAATGTCCTCCGGAAAGACGTTGAGCTTCAGCATCGAGCGCTTGCGGTAATGTTCCTCGAGTTCGTCCACCTCGATCTTCGAAGAGGCCGCCCGCTGTTCGCGCCATTCGCCGTTCCAGATCTTCGAACCGCGCAGGACGGCATCCGGGTTGACCGTGTTGACGCGAATGCCGGCTTCGGCACCTTCCAGCGCCAGGCAACGTGCGAGATGGATCTCGGCGGCCTTGGCCGTGCAATAGGCCGCCGCATTCGGCGAGGAAGCGAGGCCATTCTTCGAGGCGACGAACACGACATTGCCGCCGAGGTTCTGGCGGCGGAACAGCCGGAAAGCTTCGCGTGAAACGAGGAAGTAGCCTGTCGCGAGGATGTCGATATTGCGGTTCCACATCGAAAGCTCGGTGGTTTCGATCGGCGCCGAGGAGGCGATGCCGGCGTTGGATACCAGAATGTCGATGCCGCCGAATTCGACGCAGGCCTCGGCAAAGGAGGAAATGACAGCGTCTTCCTTGGTGACATCGAGCTTGACGCTGCGCACCGTATCGGCACCGAATTTCTTGGCGAAATCCTCGTGCGTCCCCTCAAGTGCCGACTGATCGATATCCGCCAGCACCACGCAGGCGCCCTCGCCGGCCAGACGCGCCGCCGTGGCGCGACCGATACCGCCGGCACCGCCGGTGACGAAGGCAACCTTGCCGGCAAGGCTCTTCGGCTTCGGCATGCGCTGCAGCTTTGCCTCTTCCAGCAGCCAGTATTCGATATCGAAAGCTTCCTGCTCCGGCAGGCCCTGATATTCGGACACGGTGGAGGCGCCGCGCATGACGTTGATGGCGTTGACATAGAATTCGCCGGCGATACGGGCGGTCGCCTTGTCACGGGCAAAGGACAGCAGGCCGACGCCCGGCACCAGGAAGATCACCGGATTGGGATCACGCATGGCGGGCGAGTTGTCGTGCTTGCAGTCGTTGTAATAGCGAGCGTAATCGGCGCGGTAGTCTTCCAGCGCCTTGTCGAGGCCGGCGATGACGGCATCGACATCGGGCTTGGCCGGATCGAAATCGACGATCAGCGGGCGGATCTTCGTGCGCAGGAAATGGTCCGGGCAGCTCGTGCCGAGCGCACCGAGCGGCCGCAAATTCCTGGAGTTGACGAATTCGAGCACGGCAGCCTGATCGTCGAAGTCGCCGAGCTTACGCTCCGCCTTGCCGATCCGGCCGCGAATTTCCGGCATCAGCCGCGCAGCGATCGCACGCCGTTCGGCCTGTGGCAGGCTCTGGACGGCCGCACCACCGAAGATCGTCTTCCCTTCGGTCTTGGCGGCAAACCATTCGATGGCCTTGTTGATGATCTGAAGCGTCAGCTCGTAGCAGGCTTTAGCGTCATTGTCCCAGGTGAACAGCCCGTGGCTTTCGAGCACGACGCCCTTGGCATTCGGATGCGCCTTGACGAAGGCTTCGAGATCGAGGCCGAGCTGGAAGCCGGGACGGCGCCATGGCAGCCAGCCGATCTCCTCGCCGAAGATCTCCCGTGTCAATTCACGCGAATTCTTCGAGGCGGCGATGGCGATGATGGCATCGGGGTGCATATGGTCGACATGGGTGAACGGCACGAAGCCATGCAGCGGCGTATCGATGGAGGCAGCGCGCGCATTGAGATTGAAGGTGCAATGCGGCAGGAAGCCGACCATGCGATCCTCATCGGCAACGCCTTGATAGATGGCCTTCAGACTATCGAGCTTTTGCTGGTAGAGCGTGGCAAACCCATCGAGCTTGATGGTGCCGACATCACCGCCGGAGCCCTTGACCCAGAGAACCCTCACCTTCTCGCCGGTCAGCGGATCGGTTTCCATGACCTTGGCCGACGTGTTGCCGCCGCCGTAGTTGGTGATACGCTTGTCGGCGCCAAGCAAGTTGGACCGGTAAAGCAGTTTGCCCGGCTCATCGAGGCCGGCCGCATATGCATCATCCCAACGGTTCTTCAGAAGCTGAACGTCAGCCGCCATGTCATCCTCCCTTGAAATCAAGTCTTGCAAGCGGAACCGGAACATGCAGGTACCACTCTTTGTGAGCAGGGTATCGCTCACACACAGTCACCTTGTCAATCGAAAACGATCATATTCGATAATGCTGCGATGCAATATGAAAGTTTGTGATCGTTTATGATTGACACTTTGTCATATTTGCGAAATAACCGCCAACAAGGAGGAGCCGATGCACGAACGTGAACGCCATCGCATTATTCTGAGCGCCGTACAGGAAAAGCCTGTGGTGACCATTCAGGATATTTCCGAGCTGACAGAAGCTTCGGAAGCGACGATACGCCGTGATATCGCAGCCCTGCATGTGCAAGGGAAGATTCGCCGCGTCCGTGGTGGCGCAGAATCGATCCACCCTCCGCAGCTCGGCAATCTGGCCGGCCGCCCCTTCCGTGTCTCAGAAGCGGTCAATATCGATAAGAAACGCGCAATTGCGCGCAAGGCCGCTGAATTGTGCAATCCGGGCGACGCCATCATCATCAATGGCGGCACGACCACCTTTCAGCTGGTGCATTACATTTCGGGTTTCCGGCTGCAGGTGATGACCAATTCCTTCGCCATCGCCGAACATCTGGTCAAGCATTCGAAAAATACGGTGACGGTTCCGGGCGGCGCGATCTATCGCGAGCAGAGCCTGATTCTCTCGCCCTTCGACAACGACACGACCCGCAATTTCTACGCACGACGCATGTTCATCGGCGCGCAGGGCGTCGGCCCGCTCGGCATCATGGAGGCCGACGGGCTGCTGATCCAGAGCGAGCAGAAGCTGATGCGCCAGGCCGACGAACTCATCCTCATGGTCGATTCGAGCAAATTCCGTCAGCGCTCCAGCCTGATCCTTTGCCCGCTCGAGCAAGTAACGACGATCATCACCGATGACGGCATTTCGGCAGACACCGTGCGGATGATCGAGGATGCAGGCGTATCGCTGATTATTACAAGCGTTTCGGCTGAGGCCGAGGAGGAAGATTCCCCGTCGGTCGCATAAGGGACGCGGCTGTGGCGGGGTGAGCATAGCCTATCAACTTGGGAGGAAGAAACATGAACATAGCAAAGAAACTGGCGATCGGCGTCGCACTCGCTGCGGCATTGATGGCCGGCACGGCAAGCGCGAAAGACATCAAGATCGGTCTTGTGGTGAAGTCGCTGGGCAACGGCTTCTTCGAGGCCGCCAATAAGGGCGCCCAGGAAGCAGCCAAGGACCTCGGCGGCGTGCAGGTGATCTACACCGGCCCGACCTCGACCACGGCCGAAGGCCAGATCGAAGTGATCAACTCGCTGATCGCGCAGGGTGTCGATGCGATCGCCATTTCCGCCAACGATCCGGACGCTGTCGTCCCTGCCCTGAAGAAGGCAACACAGCGCGGCATCAAGGTCATCTCCTGGGATTCCGGCGTCGCGAAGGCCGGCCGCATCCTGCAGCTGAACCCCTCTTCGAACGCGCTGATCGGCAAGATGTGCCTGACGCTCGCCAAGGATCATCTTGACGGCGGCAAGGGCGACTTCGCCATTCTGTCGGCCACGACGACCTCGACCAACCAGAACATCTGGATCGGCGAGATGAAGAAGCAGCTCAAGGACTTCCCGGGTCTTAACCTGGTAACCACTGTTTACGGCGACGACCTTTCGGACAAGAGCTATCGCGAAGCCCAGGGCCTCCTGACCTCGCATCCGGAAGTCAAGGTCATCGTCGCTCCGACCACCGTCGGCGTGCTGGCCGCGTCACAGGCCGTCAAGGATGCCGGCAAGATCGGCAAGGTCTACGTGACCGGTCTCGGCCTGCCGTCGGAAATGGCCGGCGCCATCAAGTCGGGCGCGACGAAGGAATTCGCGATCTGGAACCCGATCGACCTTGGTTATTCGGCAACGCAGATCGCTTACCGCCTCGTCAAGGGTGAGACCGATGGCAAGCCGGGCAGCGAGATCAATGCCGGTCGCATGGGCAAGATCAAGGTTGGCGAAAACGGCGAAGCCGCCATGGCCGATCCGTTCGTCTACAACGCCACGAATATCGATCAGTTCTCCAAGGTTTTCTGATCGAAGATCTTATCCGCAGCTCTCCGGCGGCGTCAGCCGCCGGACCTGGTTTCATTGATCCGGTGCATTGCTGATGACCACAGTCCTTCAACGATCCCTAGCGGACACACCAGCCGCGAACAGTCAGGCCATCCTGGAAATGCGCGGCATTTCTCAGATCTTCCCGGGCGTCAAAGCGCTGGATGGCGTCAGCATTTCTCTCTACCCCGGCAAGGTCACCGCCCTGATCGGCGAAAACGGCGCCGGCAAATCGACCCTCGTCAAGATCCTGACGGGGATCTACCGCCCGAACGAAGGCGAGATCCTCATCGACGGCGAGCCGACGACCTTTACCAATGCCCAGGCCGCCATCGATGCCGGCGTTACCGCCATTCATCAGGAAACCGTGCTCTTCGACGAACTGACGGTTGCCGAGAACATCTTTCTCGGACATGCGCCGCGCACGTCCTGGCGCACCATCGACTGGAAGACGATGAACAGCCGCTCCAGGCAACTGCTGGAATCGCTGGAAAGCGCCATCGATCCCTCCACCCGTCTGAAAGATCTTTCCATCGCGCAGCGCCACCTCGTCGCGATCGCGCGCGCACTCTCGATCGATGCCCGTATCGTCATCATGGATGAGCCCACCGCCGCCCTTTCCCGCAAGGAGATCGACGATCTCTTCCGCATCGTCGAGGGGTTGAAGGCCAAGGGTAAGGCCATATTGTTCATCAGCCACAAGTTCGACGAACTCTATGAGATCGCCGACAATTTCGCAGTCTTCCGTGACGGCCGCGCCGTCGGGCACGGCACGCTCAAGGAAACGCCGCAGGACGAGATCGTCCGCATGATGGTCGGCCGAGACGTCAAGGACGCTTTCCCGAAAGTCTCGGTGACGATTGGCGATACGGTGCTGGACGTCGCAAATTATTGCCACCGCACCGAATTTCGCGACATCTCCTTCAAGCTCCGCCGCGGCGAGATCCTTGGCGTCTATGGCCTGATCGGCGCCGGACGCTCCGAACTCTGTCAGTCCCTTTTCGGCATTACCAAACCGCTTTCCGGACGATTGACGCTCAATGGGCAGGAAATCCACGTCCGTTCGCCGCAGGACGCCATTCGCGCCGGTATCGTCTATGTGCCGGAAGAACGCGGACGCCACGGTCTGGCACTGCCGATGCCGATCTATCAGAACATGTCGCTACCCTCACTCGGACGCACCTCGCGCAAGGGCTTCCTGAAGGCCGCCAACGAATTCGCGCTGGCGCGCAAATATGCCGAGCGCCTCGATCTTCGCGCCGCAGCCCTTTCCGTTCCGGTCGGCACGCTCTCCGGCGGCAACCAGCAGAAGGTGGTCATCGGCAAGTGGCTGGCGACGCAGCCGAAGATCATCATTCTCGACGAACCGACAAAAGGCATCGACATCGGCTCGAAAGCGGCCGTGCACGGCTTCATCAGCGAACTGGCGGCAGAAGGCCTCAGCATCATCATGATTTCCTCCGAGCTGCCAGAGATCATCGGCATGGCGGATCGCGTGCTGGTCATGAAAGAGGGCTTGTCGGCCGGCCTGTTCGAGCGCGAGGGGCTGACACCGGAAGCACTGGTGCGCGCCGCCACGGGCAACGCATAGGGAGGACGGGATGCCACGCATCCTCAAAAGACGCGAAACGCTGCTTGCCATCATCATTGCCGTGATGATCGCGGGCTTCGCGACACGCGCGGCCGGTTTTGCCGAGCCCGCCAATCTCGCCAATATCTTCAATGATACGTCGATCCTCATCATCCTCGCTTTGGCGCAGATGACGGTCATCCTGACGAAATCGATAGATCTGTCGGTTGCCGCCAATCTTGCCTTTACCGGCATGGCGGTGGCGATGCTGAATGCTGCCTATCCCGATCTGCCGCTGGTCGTCCTCGTGATCACGGCGATCGTCATGGGCGCGGCTCTCGGCGCCATCAACGGCTATCTCGTCTGGGCGCTGGAGATCCCGCCGATCGTCGTCACGCTCGGCACACTCACCATCTATCGCGGCATGGCCTTCGTGCTGTCGGGTGGCGCCTGGGTCAACGCCCACCAGTTCACGCCGAATTTCCTCAGCGTGCCGCGCACGCCGTTGCTCGGCCTGCCCGTGCTCGCCTGGATCGGCATCGCCATCGTGCTGATCATGTATTTCGTGCTGCGCTACACGCGGTTCGGCCGCTCCACCTATGCCAGCGGCGGCAATCCGGTGGCGGCGGTCTATGCCGGCATCGACGTCGGCTGGACGCGTTTCCTCGCCTTTGTCCTCTCAGGGTCGCTTGCCGGCCTCAGCGGCTATCTCTGGGTGTCGCGCTATGCGGTCGCCTATGTCGATATCGCCAGCGGCTTCGAACTGGACAGCGTCGCGGCCTGCGTCATCGGCGGCATTTCGATTGCCGGCGGCGTCGGCTCGGTGGCGGGCGCCGTACTCGGCGCGCTCTTCCTCGGCGTCATCAAGAACGCCCTTCCGGTCATCGGCATTTCGCCGTTCACGCAGATGGCGATATCAGGCACCGTCATCATCCTTGCGGTCGTCTTCAACGCCCGGCGCGAGCGCAATCGCGGCCGTATCATCCTGCGGGATCAGGCGGCGAAGGACACCGCCAGCCATGGAGCAAGCGCATGAGCACCGTTTCTCAATCAAAGACGGAAAAGCGCGCCATTCCAGACCGTTTGGGAACACCGTTCAAACGCATTCTGGCAAGCTGGGAAACGCTGCTGTTCGGCGTCGCAGTCGCGATCTTCATCTTCAATTCGCTGGCCTCGCCCTATTTCCTCGATCCCTACAATCTCTCTGACGCGACGTTCAATTTCACCGAAAAGGCGATGATCGCCTTTGCCATGGCGCTGCTGGTCATTGCCGGTGAGATCGACCTTTCGGTCGCCGCCATCATCGCGCTCGCCTCGACGGCCATGGGCGCTGCGGCGCAGGCCGGCGTCGATACTGTCGGCCTCGTTGCCATCGGGCTTGGGGTCGGGTTGTTCTGCGGCCTGTTCAACGGCTTCCTCGTCTCCGGGATGAAGCTGCCGTCGATCGTCGTCACCATCGGCACGATGAGCCTCTTCCGCGGCATCTCCTACATCGTTCTCGGCGACCAGGCCTATGGCAACTACCCAGACAGCTTCGCCTATTTCGGCCAGGGCTATGTCGTGTGGGTCTTCTCCTTCGAATTCGTTCTCTTCATCGTGCTGGCGATCGTCTTCGCGATCCTGCTGCATGCGACGAATTTCGGCCGGCAGGTCTATACGATTGGTAACAATGATTTTGCCGCGCGCTTCTCCGGCATCCCTTTCGAGCGGGTCAAATTCATCCTGTTTCTCCTGACCGGTCTTATGAGCGGCATCGCAGCAGTGTGCCTGACCTCGCGGCTTGGCTCGACCCGCCCGTCGATCGCGCTCGGCTGGGAGCTCGAAGTAGTGACCATGGTTGTGCTTGGCGGGGTCTCGATCCTCGGTGGCTCAGGCACGATCGGCGGGGTCGTCATCGCCGCCTTCGTCATGGGCCTCGTCACCTTCGGCCTCGGCCTGCTGAACGTCCCGGGCATCGTCATGTCGATCTTCATCGGCCTCCTTCTCATCATCACCATCGCACTGCCGATCGTCGCAAGACGCATCAAGACCATGAGTTCCAGATGACCGCAGCTCTCGAACGCCACGCCTTCAAGATGAAGCTCAATCCCGGCATGGAGGCGGAATACAAAAGACGCCATGACGAGATCTGGCCCGAACTCGTGGTGCTGCTGCTTGAGGCCGGCGCCAGCGACTATTCCATCCATCTCGATCGTGAGACGAACACGCTCTTCGGCGTGCTGACGCGACCGAAGGATCACACGATGGCGAGCCTGCCAGACCATCCCATCATGAAGAAATGGTGGGCGCACATGGCCGATATCATGGCGACCAATCCCGACAATTCGCCGATTCAGAGCGATCTCGTTACGGTCTTCCATCTGCCATGACCGCCGTATCAGCCTATCGCCATATCGCAGTGATCGACATCGGCAAGACCAATGCCAAGGTCGTGGTGCTCGATGCTGAGACCGGGGGCGAAATCGCCGTCGTCAAAACGAGCAACGGCGTGCTGAAGACCGGCCTCTATCCGCATTACGATATCGAGAGACTTTGGGATTTCATCATCAGTGCGCTGAAGGGCTTTGCAACGACGCCAGGCTTCGATGCCATATCGATCACCACCCACGGAGCCTCGGCGGTGCTGCTCGATGTCGATGGCGGCCTTGCCTTGCAGGTTCTCGATTATGAGCACACCTATCCGCAAGCCATACAGGACGCCTATGGGCAATTGCGCCCGGCCTTTACGGAAACCTTCTCGCCAAGCCTCTCCGGTGGCCTGAATGTCGGCGCGCAGATCCACTATCAGAAAAGCGTCTTTCCCGAAGACTTCGCCCACGTCGCGACGATCCTGACCTATCCGCAATATTGGGCGTATCGCCTGACGGGCATCGCTGCCAGCGAGGTGACCTCGCTCGGCTGCCACACGGATCTCTGGAACCCGACGACCGGAACCTATTCTTCCCTGGTCGATACGCTTGGCATTCGCACTTTGATGGCGCCGGTTCGCTCGGCTTTCGACGCGCTTGGGCCGGTACTGCCGGCACTTGCGGCTGATATCGGCCTTGCGGCGCCGGCCCCGGTCTATTGCGGCATCCATGATTCCAATGCTTCCCTACTGCCGCATCTGGTCGAGAACGAGGCACCTTTCGCCGTGGTGTCGACGGGAACCTGGGTGATCAACTTCGCCGTCGGCGGCGATCTCGAACATCTCGACCCGGCACGCGATGCGCTTGCCAATGTCGACGCTTATGGCCGCGCCGTGCCCTCGTCCCGCTTCATGGGCGGCCGCGAGTTCGAGATTTTGGCTGCAGACATCGGCGAAGCACCTCCCGAGGCGATCGAAGCCGCTCTTGAGACGGTGATCGGAAATGGCCTCATGCTGCTGCCGAACATTGTCGAGGGATCGGGACCGTTCCCTGACAGGAAGATGCAGTGGATCGGGGATGCCTCAACAAGCAATGCCGAACGTCTTGCAGCCGTCAGCCTCTATCTTGCCCTGATGACGGAAGCCTGCCTCGGCCTGATCGGCGCCAAGGGGTCGATCTTCGTCGAGGGACCTTTTGCCCTTAATCGCGCCTATCTCTTCGCGCTGTCCGCCCTGACGAGGACTGACGTCATCGCTGTGGCGGGCTCGACGGGGACCAGCCAGGGTGCGGCCTTGCTCGCCGGCATCCGACCGCCGGCTGCGACGGAAAATCCGCCAGTCCACGCCGACCTGCCGGGTTTGATTCGCTATCGGCAGACCTGGCGCGATGCCTTGACCGGGTAGGTTTGGTCAATCCGCGCCGAGTGACGGGTGGTCGAGACTGGGAACAACCCCCGACTGCAAGACTACAGCAACCATCCCTCGACGAAAATTTCCGAAAAATCGCTAAAATTGTCTTCGCGACGGTTATTTTCTTGCGGAATCGTCCCAATATTCCTACAGAAAATACTCTTATGAGCGCTCTCGAGGTCAAAAATGTCCGAAAGCGGTCGTCAGCTTCGATGTCAGTTCTGTTCTCTTTAAGAGCACGCCTTACGGCAGTTTGCGCGTCGAGACAGGCCATTGGGCGGGTTCAAAGGGCGCTGCCGCGCCCATCCAAGGAGAGATAAAATGAGTCTGAAGACATTGACGGCCGCGACCTTCGTCGCTTCGCTGGCCTTTGCGCCTCTCGCGCACGCGGACATCACGATCGGCCTCATCGCGCCACTGACCGGCCCGGTCGCCGCTTACGGCGAACAGGTCAAGAACGGCGCGCAAACCGCTATCGAGGAAATCAACAAGAGCGGCGGCGTTCTCGGCCAGAAGCTGGTCTTGAAGCTCGGTGACGATGCCGGCGACCCGAAGCAGGGCGTATCGGTCGCCAACGGCTTCGTCGGTGACAGCATCCACTTCGTCGTCGGCCCGGTCACGTCGGGCGTTGCCATTCCGGTTTCGGATGCGCTTGCCGAAAACGGCATCCTGATGGTGACGCCGACCGCGACCGCTCCGGACCTGACCAATCGCGGCCTGACCAACATCCTGCGCACGTGCGGCCGCGATGACCAGCAGGCAACCGTTGCGGCAGACTACGTCGTGAAGAACTTCAAGGACAAGAAGATCGCCATCCTCAACGACAAGGGCGCCTACGGCAAGGGCCTGGCGGACGCCTTCAAGGCTACCCTGAACAAGGGCGGCGTGACCGAGGTGCTGGACGATTCCCTGACGCCAGGTGAAAAGGACTACAGCGCCCTGACGTCGAAGCTGAAGCAGGCCGGTGTCGAGGTGATCTACTTCGGTGGCTATCATCCGGAAGCGGGTCTGCTGGCTCGCCAGCTGCATGACATCTCCGTCAAGGCGCAGATCATCGGCGGCGACGGACTTTCCAACACCGAATATTGGGCGATCGCCAATGACGCCGCTGCCGGCACGATCTTCACCAATGCGGCCGACGCCCTGAAGAACCCGGCTTCGCAGAGCGCCGTTGCCGCGCTCAAGGCACGCAACATTCCGGCTGAAGCATTCACGCTCAACGCCTATGCCGCCGTGCAAGTGTTGAAGGCCGGCATCGAGAAGGCCGGCAAGCCAGACGACGCCGAAGCCGCCGGTGCTGCATTGAAGAAGGGCGAGCCTGTCGATACCGCCATCGGCAAGGTCACCTATGGCGAAACCGGCGACCTCACCTCGCAGAGCTTCTCGCTCTACAAATGGGAAGGCGGTAAGATCGTTTCGGCCGAATAAGCCGTCGGATCGACGCTCTCAAAATCTCGCCGGGCCACATGCTGGCCCGGCCTTTTTATGCCTAATTCACACTATGCTGGCTAGAGCGGTTACGCGTTTCACGGAATCGCCTGACCGCTCTATGCTATTGTTTCTACGCAATTCCGGACGGAAAACCGCTACGCACTTTTCCTGGAATTGCTCTGACAAACAGTGCGGAACCGCTCGATGCAGGTGGCCAGCACTTCCTCACCCGGGCGCTTCCACCAATTGTCTTGTGAGAAGATTTCGACCTCCTGCAGGCCGAAATAGCCGGCTTTCTCGATCTCGGCGCGAATGCCCTTCAGATCGATGACGCCATCGCCCATCATGCCGCGATCCAGCAACAGATCCGTGGTCGGGACCAGCCAGTCGCAGATATGGTGCGCCAGGATCCTGCCGCCGGCACCGGCGCGCGCGATCTGCTCGTAAAGCTTCGGATCCCACCAGACATGATAGACATCGATGGCGACACCGATGCCCTCACCCAGCAGGTCGCAGATATCGAGCGCCTGCTCCAGCGTGTTCACGCAGGCGCGGTCGGCGGCATACATCGGATGCAGCGGCTCGATCGCTAAGGGAATGCCGACGCTGCGGGCATGCGGCAGGATCGCCGCGATACCGTCGGCCACCATCTCGCGGGCATGACCGATATCCCTCGAACCCTCAGGCAAACCGCCGACGACAAGGACAAGGCAATCGGCATTGAGCGCGGCGGCCTCATCGATTGCGCGCTTGTTGTCGTCGATCGCCGCAGCCCGCCCATTGGCATCCGCAGCGGGAAACATGCCGCCGCGGCAAAGGCCTGTCACCTTGAGCCTGTTGTCGGCCACAATCCTTGCGGCCTCCGCGAGGCCGATCTTGTGCACTTGATCGCGCCAGGGGGCGATCGCGACGATACCCTGCTTCAGGCAGGCCTCGACCGCCTGGCGCATGTCGTATTGCTGGCGCACCGTCGCCAGATTGATGGACAGACCCTCTACGGCCATTGCGATGATCCTCTTGTCCGTTAGTCGATGCCGACGGTGGCGAGGATCGTCTTCATCCGGCGCACCGCCAGATCCGGATCCTTCAAAACACCTGCCGCCTCCGCCAGCCGGAACAGTTCCGAAAGATGCAGGATGGAACGCGTGCTCTGCTGGCCGCCGAGCATCTGGAAGTGATCCTGGAAGCCGTTGAGATAGGCGAGGAAGACGACGCCGGTCTTGTAGAAGCGCGTCGGCGCCTTGAAGATATGCCGCGACAGCGGAACGGTCGGTGCCAGTATCCGATGAAAGGCATCGAGATCGTTCTGGGCGAGTTTCGCCAAGGCCACACTAGCCGCCGGCGCGATGGCATCGAAGATGCCGAGGAGGGCATGCGAATAGCCTTGGCTGTCGCCGGCAATCAGTTCGGCATAGTTGAAATCGTCGCCCGTATACATCTTCACCGACGGGTCGAGCCGGCGGCGCATGACGATTTCCTTCTCGGCCGACAGCAGCGAGATCTTCACGCCATCGACCTTGGCGGCGTTCTGATTGATGATCGCGACCGCTGTCTCCATCGCCTGCAGATCGTCGGGCGATCCCCAATAGCCTGACAACGCCGGATCGAACATCGAACCGAGCCAATGGATGATCACAGGCTCCTTTACCTGCCCGAGGATACGGTCGTAGACCCGAATATAATCGTCCGGACTTTTGGCCGCCGCGGCAAGCGCGCGGCTCGCCATCAGAATGATGCGGCCGCCCTGCCCTTCCACATAGGCAATCTGCTCCTCATAGGCGCGAATGACATCGTCGATCGTCACATCCGGGCCGGGCGGCACGTGATCGGTGCCGGCGCCATAGGCAATCAGCGCATCCGGCCGATTACGGGCGGCCGATTGCGCATGCGCAATCAGCTCCTTGGCGCCGGTCCAATCGAGACCCATGCCCCGCTGTGCTGTATCCATGGCCTCCGCCACGCCGAAACCGAGATCCCAGAGGCATTCCCGGAAGGCGATGGTGCGTTCCCAGTCGATGTTGCGATCGAGCCAGGGATCGTTGTCTGCCAAGGGGTCGACGACGACGTGGGCGGCAGCGTAGGCGACGCGGTTGAAATGATGACCGCCGGCCGGCTTTACCGGAGCGCTCAACGGTGCGCTGGTGAGCGTGAAGTCGGCAAGGCCGCCGCTGACCGTCGGCAAACGAAGGCTTCTCGTCATGAGGCCGATCTCCTACAGCGCTGTCAGTGCGGGCACATCGACCCAGCGACGCTCGGTCCAGCTCTTCTGCGCCAGCTCCGCCAGTTGCACGCCCTTGGCGCCTTCGCGAAGCGTGAACTTCCACGGCGCGTCCTCGGCGACATGGCGCAGGAAACCTTCCCATTGCACCTTGAAGCCATTGTCGAAGACCTGGGTGTCCGGCACTTCGTCCCAGGTGTCGAAGAAATTGATCGTTTGCGGCTGGTCCGGATTCCAGACCGGCTTGGGCGTGTTGACGCGATGCTGCGTCCAGCACCGCATCAGGCCGCAGACGGCGGAACCATGGGTGCCGTCGACCTGGAAGGTAACGAGATCATCACGCCGCACACGCACCGCCCAGGAGGAATTGATATGGGCGACAATGCCGCCTTCAAGTTCGAACGTGGCATAGGCCGCATCGTCTGCATCCGCGACATAGGTCTTGCCGCTCTCATCGACGCGGCTTGGAATATGTGTGGCGCCGAGGCAGCTGACGGCCTTGACCTCACCGAACAGGTTGTCAAGCACGTAGCGCCAATGGGGCAGCATATCGAGGATCATGCCGCCGCCGTCGGCCTTGCGATAGTTCCACGACGGGCGCTGCGCCTGCACGCCCCAATCCCCTTCGAAGACCCAATAGCCGAACTCGCCGCGCACGGAGAGGATCTTGCCGAAGAAGCCGCTGTCGCGCAGCATGGCGATCTTGCGCAGGCCCGGCAGGAACAGCTTGTCCTGCACCACGCCGTTCTTGACCCCGCGCCGCTCCGCCGAAGCGGCGACCGAAAGCGCCTCGGCAAGCGTCTCGGAGATCGGCTTTTCGCAATAGACGTGCTTGCCGGCGGCAATTGCCCGCTCCAGCAGGTCGACGCGCATCTGCGTCGAGCCGGCATCGAAAAAGATCGTATTGTCGGGATCGGCCAAGGCGCTGTCGAGATCGGTCGTCGTTTTGGAAAGCCCATGCTTGCGGGCGATCGCCTCGATCTTCTCGGCATTGCGGCCGACGAGGATCGGCTCGGGCATCAGCTTATCGCCGTTGGCCAGCAAGACGCCGCCCTGTTCGCGGATTGCCAGAATGGAGCGCACCAGATGCTGATTATAGCCCATGCGTCCGGTGATGCCGTGCATGATGATACCGATCGGCTTCGTCACCATAAGTCATTCCTCCCGTAAATAACTATATAGTTACATAACTGACATGGCGAAGCGAGGCTGTCAACGGTCATCGTCGATGGCCGCGGCGGCAATCACCCGCAATTGCTGAGCTTGTCGCGAGAGGACGCCTAGGGGCGCAGATAGGCGAAGATGACGTCGACGATGTGCTCGCCCCAGGCGTCGATTTCCGCCTTGTCGGAAAGATTGCGCCGGAAGATCGTCGATAGCGTCCAGCGGTTCGTGAGGAAGAACGAGCCGAGCGCTGCGATGCTCATATAGATCTTGACGGGATCGCAGCCGGGGCGGAAATCGCCGGCTGCCGCACCCCGGTCGAGCAGGTCGGAAATCTCTGAAACCAGGGGCGAATGCAGCTCGAAAATACGCGCCGAACGCTTCAGGAAGCGGGCCTTGTGCATGTTTTCCGTGCTGAGAATACCAAGGAATTCAGGGTGATCCAAGAAATATTGCCATGTGAAAACAACAAGCTCCCGCATGCCTTCCACAGGCGAGCGATGCGAAAGGTCAAGCCTTGCCTCGGCCGAGCGGATGGCGATGTAGCTGCCTTCGAGAACGGCGACGTAAAGAGCGTCCTTGCCGCCGAAATAGTGGTAGAGCATCCGCTTGTTGATCTTGGCGCGCTCGGCGATCGCATCGACACGCGCGCCGCCATAGCCGCGCTCGGCGAATTCCTTGGTCGCGGCGGCCAGGATCGCCTTGCTCGTGCGTTCCGCATCCCTGAGACGGGGCCGTTCCGGCGTTGCGCGCGATGACGCCTGATCGATATTCGCAAGGTCTGCGTTCTTTGCGCGGCGCTTCACGGTTCTGGCTTCCGACATCATGGCTCCCGGCGGCATCGTTCAAGGCTTGTGCGGCCATTCCTGGCGCCGATAAGTAACCGATCATCTCATAAGTTGACAGTCCCTCGCGAATCGCTGGTCATAGTAACCAGATGGTTATATCGATTTAAAGGTGGATACGCGTCAGACAAGACCCTCCCCGTGGCATGAATTTCCCTGACAAATGAATGGGCTGACCTTGCTTTCGACACCGGTCCGGCCCAAGAGAGCGGATAGGAATTGGCACCGGACGGCTTATGGCTGAGAAGCAGATCGCAATCATCGGCGGCGGCCCCGCAGGGCTCATGGCGGCAGAAGCCCTGTCTCTGTCGGGCCATCGCGTCACTGTCTATGACAGCATGCCGACGGTCGCGCGCAAATTCCTGCTGGCCGGCAAATCCGGCCTCAACATCACGCATTCGGAAGCCTATGGCCTTTTCGCCGACCGCTTTGGCGCGGCCTCGCCCCGGCTGCGCGCGGCACTCGATGGCTTCAAGCCCGACGATATCAGAGCCTGGGCGGCGGGGCTGGGAACGGAGACCTTCATCGGCTCTTCCGGCCGCGTCTTCCCGAAAGCCATGAAGGCGTCGCCATTGCTGCGCGCCTGGCTCGCCCGCCTGGAGGCGCAAGGTGCGCGTATCATGACACGGCACCGCTGGTCTGGCTTCGCAGACGGCGGTCTGGCATTCGAGACACCGCAGGGGCGCAGCATCGTCCATTATGATGCCGTTCTGCTAGCGCTCGGCGGTGCCAGCTATCCTCGGCTGGGTTCGGATGCGGCCTGGACCGGTTGGCTTCGAGGCAAAGCCATCGACATTGCCGATTTCCAGCCCGCCAATTGCGGTTTCGACGTCGACTGGAGTGGGCCATTCAAGGAACGTTTTGCCGGCATGCCGCTCAAAGCCGTGACGGCAACATCCGAGGCGGGGACCTTCCCAGGCGAATTCGTCGTCTCGCAGGCGGGCATAGAAGGCAGTCTCGTCTATGCCCATGCCGCTGCCTTGCGCGATCACCTAACAAGCGAAGGCAAAGCCGCGCTCATCATCGATCTGGCGCCCGGCCGAACGGCGGCACGGCTGTCGCGCGATCTGGCTCGACAGGATCCGAAAGCCAGCCTTTCCAATCGCCTGCGCAAGGGCGCGGGGATCGAAGGCGTCAAGGTCGGCCTTCTGCGGGAGCTTGCCGATCCGGCGACCCTTTCGCATCCGGAAAGTCTGGCGCGCCTGATCAAGGCCTTGCCGATTCCGCTTTTGAGACCAAGACCCATTGCCGAGTCCATCTCGTCTGCCGGTGGCATCCGTTGGGGCGAACTCGATGACGGCTATATGCTGAAGAAGCTCCCTGGTATCTTCGTCGCCGGGGAAATGATCGATTGGGAAGCGCCGACAGGCGGCTATCTCCTGTCGGCTTGCTTTGCCACCGGCCGCGCGGCGGCCAAGGGCATCGACGCCTGGCTCAAGCGTTGAGCGATAAGGTCTGAGCTTCTCAGCCGATACGCCCGTTCGCCATCAGCCATGCCACCGATTCCTGAACAGCTTCGAGCGATGTATATCGCGGCTCGTAGCCGAGAAGTCGCTGTGCCTTGGCGATCGAGCAGTTCGGACTGCGGGCGATATGCTCCCATGTCGCCTGCGCATCTTCCGGAGTCCGATCTCTCGCCCATGTCTCATAGGGCAGGAATTCAAGCTTCGGTTCGTGACCAAACCAGCGCGACATCGCCTCAGCATAGCCTCGAAGCGTCACCGCACCGCCCGAGACGGCATGGAAGCTCTCCCCGGTCGAAGCCCGCCAATTGGCGATCGCCCCCATGAACATCTGCGCGACATCATCGGCATGGACATGGTGAACAGTCTCCAGGCCGAAATTCGGCAAGACGAGCGTTTCGCCCAGCGCCAGCGTCGAAAATGCCGACAGATTGAAATGGCCGGCCGGATTAAGGGGAGCCCAGCCAGGGCCGACAATATGGCCCGGATGGATCAGCGTCGCGGGAAAGCCCTTGCGGCGCGCCTCATCCAGCAGATGCGCCTCGATGGCTGCCTTCTGGATTCCATAGTCCCCGAAGGGTCGCTTCGGTGTCTCCTCCAGCGTCGGAACGACCATCGAGAAGCCGTGCGTCCAGATCGTGCCCGTATGCAGGAAATGGCTCACATGACCGGTCAGCGCGTCCGTCAGGTGCCTGGCGCTGTCGAGCGTGAAGCAGATCATGTCGATGACGATATCCGCCTTCAAAGCGCGGATCGCCGGACCAAAACTGCCGTCCTTTTCCATGGCGGAGCGGTCCATCGTCAACATTTCGACGTCGTCCCAGGCCCGGTTCGGCGAATAGGGCTTTGCCTGACCACGGCTGATCGCCACCACGTCGTACCCTGCCTCGACCAGCCGCGGCACGAGATAGGTGCCGACATGGCCGGTTGCGCCGATTACCACTGCACGCGTCATGATGTCCTCCCAAAGTCAAAAGCGGATCCCCTCGAAATTCAAAAAGTGATCCGCCCTTGAGAATAGGAGCGCACACCGATTTGTCACCCTCCGAGAGGAAAGGAAGCGGGGATTTTCTTACGGCCGCGCCGATGCGCTGCTTTGGCCCTTCCCGTTCATCGTCGCCGTCCTCCGAACGGATAAGATCAGGACTGCGCTGAACGGTTCGTCCATAAGAATGATTTCCGGATTTGCGGCAATCGCGCGAGCCAGGCCGACACGATTATAACTAACTTGGGAATTCTTCCTCAATATTATAATACTTGAACGTGAAGACCCCGCAGAAACAGCCAATCGGGCGCTCCCGATTTAATGTCTAATCCATTGATATTATATAGTTATTTACAATATCCGGACACTGTGGCGCTATCCGTTCTCATCCTCAGAACGGATATAGACCTGCAGCGTATAGCCGATATGCTCCGTCATCAGCGCCTTGGCGCGCTCGAGATCACGGTCGAGGGCCGCTTCCATCAGCGCCGTGTGATGCTCGATCGCCATCGCATCCTGCAGGGCTGCGGCTGCCTTCTCATAGCCGATCGTCAGGCCGGCGGCGGCGCGCTGGGTCGGCGCCAGACCAAGGAAACGGTGGTGGCGGCGAAGCTGGTCGGTGATGGTGGCCTGGAAGCGCAAGAGCCAGTTCGATGTCGCCGCGCTGACAAGCGCTGCATGAAAGGCCGTATGCTTCTCGTCCCATTCGTCAGCCATCTCGTCCGAAGCGGCGTCGGGCACGATCTTGCAGCGCGACAGGCGATAATGCGCGGTGACGACGGCCGATTCCCAATCCGGACCGCCCTTTTCGATCGATTCCAACAGCAGCGGCAGTTCGACGACCATGCGCGCCCGCATCAGGTCCTCCAGCTCCGCGCGCGATACGGGGGCGACCGCAAAGCCGCGATTGCTGACGGCCGTTACCAGCTTTTCGGCCTCGAGCCGCGACAGCGCCTCGCGAAGCGGAGTCCAGCCGACGCCATAGGCATCGCGCAGGGCGGCAAGCCGCAGGGATGCGCCGGGCCTCAGCCTGGTGTTGAGAATGTCGCGCCGCAACAGCCAATAGGCCGCCTCCGTCTTGCTCAACGCGTCCTTGTCCTGCATGACGCCCATCCCAATCCTCACATTCCCCAGATTATATATAAAATAGCCATATCGAGAAATTATATATTAAAGCCGTCCATGGTGCATATCATATATCGCAAATTGACAGGCTTGCAGCAGTCGCTATGATCCTGCCCAAGAAAGCCGAAAAACACGGCTCTTTGACACATGCGGGAGGGAAATATGCTGAAATCTACGTCCAAATGGCTGTCCAGCCTCGTGGTTGCCGGTGCCTTCATGGCAGGCGTCGCCTCGGCGTCGGCAGAACCCATCAAGATCGCAATCGCCAACTTCGGCGAGCATCCGCAGCTCAATGCCTCGATCGCCGGCTTCAAAAAGGCGCTCGCCGAGAATGGCTTCGTCGAAGGCAAGGATGTCGTCTATTCCGAAAGCAACACGAGCTTCGACGCCTCGCTTGTGCCGCAGATGATCGCCAAGCTGCAGTCCGAACATCCGAAGCTGATGTACACGGTCACGACGCCGGTCTCGCAGATCGCCAAGAAGGCGCTCGCAGGCTCCGGCATTCCGATCGTCTTTTCGGCCGTGACCGATCCGGTCGCCGCCAAGCTCGTCCCCTCCTGGGATGCCGGCGGCGAAGGCATTACCGGTGCAAGCGACCTGCAGGACATCGCCGCCATCATGACCTTCACCAGGAAACTGCTTCCGAATGCCAAGCGCTTCGGCGTCCCCTACAATCCGGGCGAGGCCAATGACGTTGCCCTTCTCGAAAAGGTCAAGCAGGCCGCACCGGCAGCCGGCTTCGAAGTGGTTCCCGTCGGCGTTGACAACGTCAACGACATCCAGCAGCGCATCGCCTCGCTCGCCGGCAAGGCAGACGTGATCTACACGCCCGCCTCCAATCTCCTGCAGCCGGCAATCACCGCCGTTTCTTCCGCCGCCCGTCAGGCCCAGATCCCGATCGTCAATTCCGACGACGCCGCGGTTCGCAACGGCATCGTGCCCGCGAGCTTCGCCGTCAACTACGAGCAGGTCGGCGAAAATGCAGGCAAGATCGCGGCCCAGATCCTCAAGGGTGCCGATCCGAAGACGATCAAGCCTTCGCTTCCGGCCTATGCCGACCATGCGCCGCTGATCAACAAGACAGTGCTGAAGGCATTCGGCGCCGAAGTGCCGGCATCGCTTGCCGATTGCAATTGCTTCACGAAGTGATCGGCGGCATCGTCTAACGATCATTCGATCCATGGCGGCGTCACGAACGCCGCCATTTTCCAAGCCTACACTGCAGGGGAGGCACGGATGCTGGACATCAAATCCGCGCGCAAGGTTTTCTACAGGGGCCAGCCGGACGAGAAAGTCGCGCTCGACGGCCTGACACTCTCCCTCAAATCCGGTGAATTCGGCGTCGTCATCGGCTCGAACGGCGCGGGCAAGAGCAGCATGCTCAACGCGATCTCGGGCGCGCTCAGCCTCGATTCCGGAGAGATACTCATCAACGGCGACGACGTCACCGACATGCCGGTGCACAAGCGCGCCGCGCGCCTTGCCCGTGTGTTCCAGGATCCGATGAAAGGAACCGCCGCCAGCATGACGGTCGGCGAGAACATGCTTCTTGCCGAACTGCGCGGCAAGAAACGCGGGTTGCGACCCGGACTGAACGCCTCCCGCCTCGCCACCTACAAGGAGCGCCTCTCCGTTCTCGGCCTCGGCCTCGAGAACCGGCTTGATACCAAGGTGGAGCTGCTTTCGGGCGGCCAGCGGCAATCGCTCTCCCTCATCATGGCGGTCGGCGGCTCCCCCGATGTGCTGCTGCTCGATGAACATACGGCAGCGCTTGATCCCCGCACCGCCGACATCGTCATGCAGGCGACGGTGCGCACCGTCGAAGCGCTGAAGCTGACGACCCTGATGGTGACGCACAACATGCAACACGCCGTCGATTTCGGCGACAGTATCATCATGCTCGACGCCGGGCGCGTCCATCTTGAAATTACCGGCGAAGGAAAGCGGCGCATCACGGTGCCCGAACTGATCGGCCATTTCGCCGTCAAGACCGACCGCATGCTGCTGGTGAGCTGAGATCATGGATTTCATTCAGACAACCTTTTCGAGCTTCGTCTCGCTCATCCCGGTCACGCTGGCGCAGAGCTTCATCCTGAGCTTCGTCGTCCTCGGCATCATGATCCCCTTCCGCATGCTGAGCTTTCCGGACCTGACCAGCGAGGGCGCCTTTCCGCTTGGCGGCTGCATCAGCGGCATTCTGCTTGCAGCCGGCGTCACACCGCCGCTTGCCATCGTCGTGGCCTTCGCCGTCGGCCTTGCCGCCGGCTGCTGCACGGCGTTTATCCACCTGCGCTTCCGCATCCATACGCTGCTTGCCGGCATCCTGATGTCGACCATGCTTTACAGCATCAACCTCGCCATCATGGGCAAATCGAACCTTTCCGTCTTCGGCTCGCCGACCGTGTTCGACTGGGTGCCGTTCACGGAGGCCGGCTTTCCAGCGAGCAAGATCGTCGTTGCCGGTTTCATCGCTCTCGTCGTGCTGATTGTACTCAATCTCTACTTCAAGACGGAAAAGGGCACGGCCATGCGCGCCGTCGGCTCCAATCCCGACATGGCCGAGGCACAGGGCATCAATGTCTGGGCCGCGACCATCGGCGGCGTCGGCATCGCCAGCGCCTTTTCCGCAACAGGCGGCGCACTGATGGTGCAGTCGCAGGGATTTGCCGACGTCAACATGGGGATCGGCATCCTGATCAACGGCCTTGCCGCGCTGATGATCGGCGAAGCCTTCACCGGTAAGCAGAGCGTACTGCGTCAGCTGCTGGCCCCCTTCGTGGGGTCGATCATCTATTATCAGCTCGTGTCGCTCTGCCTTGCAGCCGGCATGCCGCCGCCGAACCTGAAGCTTGCGACCGGCCTGTTCGTGCTTGCCATGCTGGCGCTGCCGAGCATCCGCCGCAGCCGCGGGGGAGCGCCCGCGCGGGAAACCATTCGCGAATAAATCAAGAGGCAATATCATGGACAGCCTTCCCGATCTCGCCGCCGTCGAGGCCCTGGACGAGGCCGATCCGCTGCGTGTTTTCCGCAGCCGTTTTGCCCTGCCGGTCGGCGTCATCTACCTTGACGGCAATTCGCTCGGCGCGGCATCGCACGAGGTCTTTGCCGAAGTGCGCCAGGCGGCCATGGAAGAATGGGGCAATGGCCTGATCCGCAGCTGGAACAGCGCCGGATGGTTTCATCTGCCGCTCGAGCTCGGCGATCGCATCGGCCGGCTGATCGGCGCCGCCGAAGGCCAGACTGTCGTGACCGACTCCACGTCGATCAACATCTACAAGGCGCTTCATACGGCTTTGACGATGCGGCCGGACCGCAACGTCATCGTTGCCGAAGGCGACAGTTTCCCGACCGACCTCTATATGGCCGAGGGCGTGGCCTCGACCCGTACTGGGGTTACGCTCCGTCTCGAGGGTCGCGATGCCGATACCATCGAGGAATTGATCGACGAGAGCGTCGCCGTCGTCCTCGTCAATCATGTCAACTACAAGAGCGGCGAGCTGCGCGATATGGCGGCACTGACGAAGCGCATCCAGGCGGCCGGCGCACTCGTCATCTGGGACCTGTGCCACAGCGCCGGCGCCCTGCCGGTCGATCTCGATGGCGCTGGCGCCGATTTCGCCGTCGGCTGCTCCTATAAATATCTGAACGGCGGCCCCGGCGCGCCGGCCTTCATCTATGCGGCCCGCCGGCACCATGCATCTATCGTCCAGCCGCTCAGCGGCTGGTGGGGCCATGCTCGTCCCTTTGCCTTCGAGCGAAGCTTCGACGGCGACGTCGGCATCAAGCGCTTCCTTTGCGGCACGCAGCCCATTCTGTCATTGCGGGCGCTGAAGGGTGCTCTTTCGATGTGGGACGAAGTGGACATGAATGCTCTGCGCCGAAAAAGCATAGCGCTCACCGATCTCTTCATCCGGCTGGTCGAAGCGAAGTGCGGCCGATATGGCGTCGTATTGGACACCACGCGCGACAGCGAAAGGCGTGGCAGCCAGGTCTCCTTCACCCACGGCAATGGCTATGAGGTCATGCAGGCGCTGATCGAGCGTGGCGTCATCGGCGATTTCCGCGCGCCATCAACGCTGCGCTTCGGTTTCACGCCGCTCTATGTCAGCTATCGCGATGTGTGGCTGGCAGCTTCGGTGCTGGAAGAGATTCTGAGCAGCGGATCCTGGCGGGACGCACGCTTTGCCGTGCGCTCGGCTGTAACCTGATCCATTGTTGCCGATCGCCGAAACGGAGGAGCCATAGATGAGCTATTTCAAGGTCACCGATTGGGATAGTGCCTATACCAACGGCGCCTACATCGTCGACGGCGATCGGTGGCCAGATGCATGGGTCGAGCCCGCTCGATCCTTCCGTGACAACCTGACAACAGCCGGACGCGCCAGACTAGACCTCGTCTACGGTCCCGCCGAGCGCAATCGCTTCGATCTCTTCCTGCCCGAAGAACATCCGAAGGGATTGGTCGTCTTCGTTCATGGCGGCTACTGGCTGCAACTGGACAAAAGCTATTGGTCGCATCTGGCAGCAGGTCCGATTGCTGCAGGCTACGCAGTCGCCATCCCGTCCTACACGCTCTGCCCTGCAATCCACATTGGCGGGATCGGCAGGGAAGTCGCAGCGGCGATCACAACGGCGGCAGGCATCGTCGATGGCCCCGTGATCCTGACGGGACATTCGGCCGGCGGTCAGCTCGTGGCCCGCATGATGACGACGACATCGCCGCTGGACGAGACGATCCTCAAACGCATCCGCCATGTCCTCGCGATTTCCGGCCTGCATGATCTGCGCCCGATCATGAAGCGGAGCATGAACGCGCAGCTTCGCATCGATATGGCGGAGGCACAAAGCGAGAGCCCCGCGCTCCTGGAACCCTTAAGCAATATCCGCCTCACGTGCTGGGTCGGCGGTGCGGAGCGTGCCGAATTCGTGCGTCAGAATGCGCTGCTTGCCAATATCTGGACCGGGCTTGGCGCTGCAACGGAAGTGGTAATCGAGCCCGATCGGAATCACTATACGGTACTCGACGGCCTCACCGATGTCTCTCATCCACTGACGCGATCCTTGCTCGCGGATTGAAGCTTGCAGTCAATGAAACATGCCCTCGGCGCGCATCGTCCGCGCCGAGGGTTGGCAGATATCACTCGTTGACGGGCGCATTCATAGCCCAGGTGACGCCGAAGGGATCGCGGAGCTGGCCCCAGCGATCACCCCAGAACATCACCTGCGGCTCGATGATGACCTCCAAGCCTGCATCGACAGCACGCTTCCACCAGGCATCGAAGTCCTCGACGACCAGCTGCATCACGAACGACTGCGGCTTTTCCAGTGCGTGGCCATACTCGGGAAAGGCATCGCCGAGCATGACCGAGCTGCCGTTGATGTAGAGATGGATGTGCATCGTCCGGCCCTTCTCGTCGACCGGGAACATGAAGGCCTCTTCGGCACCGAAGGCACGCTTGTAGAAATCGGCTGCCTTTACAGCGCCATCCACCGTCAGATAGGCCACGACGCCGCCGTGAACCGGCACGCGGGGCTGCGAGGATTGCGTCTGTTCTGCTGTATCGGTCATGTTCGTCTCCTTGCGAACGGGTTTGCATGTCACGCCCTTGCGGTGGGCCGCCCCAAGGACGTCGACCGAAAAGACTTCCCGACAAAAGGAGTTCGATTTTTTAAATTATCTTTTCGGAAGCACGGGGCATCCTGTCCGAGGATCACCCATGCGCCGGCTTTCGGGCGCGAAGCGCCTTGGCGGGATAGATCTCGCTGAAGATGCGTGCTTCCGCCTCCTCGCGCGGCATAGGCCGGCCAAGCAGGAAGCCCTGTACTTCGCTATAGCCCTCGGCGCGCAATTTCGCCAATTGCTCCTCCGTCTCGATGCCTTCCGCCAGCGTCACGGCATTGAAGCCCGAGGCAATGCCGACGACGGCACGCACGATCGCCAGATTGCCGGGATCGGTCTCCATGCCGGCGACGAAGCTGCGGTCGAGCTTGATCTTGTCGAAAGAGAAGGAGCGCAGGTAGCTGAGCGATGAGTAGCCGGTGCCGAAATCGTCAATGGCGATGCGGATGCCGAGTTCCTTCAGGGCGCGCAGCAGCGACAGGCTTTGCTCGACTTCTGAAAGCAGGACGGATTCGGTAACCTCGATCTCCAGTCGCTCGGGGAGAAGGCCGGTCTCATCCAAAACCGAAACGACGGTCGCGAGCAGGCTCGCATGACGGAACTGATAGACGGAAAGGTTGATGGCGATTTTCAGATCGCCTGGCCATTGCCTCGCGGTCCGGCAGGCCTCCCGCAATACCCAGTCGCCGATCGGCACGATCATGCCGGTTTCCTCGGCAACGGGGATGAACTCGGCAGGCGCAATGAGCCCACGCGTGGGATGGTGCCAGCGGATCAAAGCCTCGAAACCCGACAACCCGTCATTGTCCAGCCGAATGATCGGCTGATAATAGAGCTCGAATTCGTTCCTCTGCAGGGCTTCGCGAAGCTCCAGGGTGAGTTGATAGCGCCGCTCCGCCTCAAGCCGCATATCAGTCTGATAGAAGCGATAGGTCGATCGGCCACTGCCTTTTGCCGCATAGAGCGCCAGATCGGCGTCCCGCATCAAGACGTCGGCATCGCCGCCATGTTCCGGCGCCATCGCGATGCCGATGCTGCAGGTAACGTGCTCGCGGACGCCATCGAGATCGAAAGGCACGGAGAGCGATAGCAGCAGCAGGTCGGCAAAGCGCTGGGCCCGCCCGGCATCCGTCATCTTCAGGACCAAGGCGAACTCATCACCACCGAGGCGGGCGACAAGATCGTTCTTCTCGGCAAGCTGTAGGAGACGCTGGGCGACCTGGCGCAACAGCATGTCGCCGGCGGCATGGCCCTTGCTGTCGTTGATATCCTTGAAATGATCGACATCGATGTAGAGAAGCGCAATCGGCTTCTCCGGTGTCGCGGCAGCCACCTGCTTGACGATGCTCTCTGAAAAGAAAGCACGATTCGGAAGGCCGGTCAGGGAATCGTGCATGGCAAGATGCGCAAGCTTCGCCTCGACATTGCGCTCCTCCGTGACATCCTGCGAGATGCCGAGAAGGTAGCGCGGCGCCTGTCCTTTGGGCGCTGGCAGTATCCGCTTGGCGGTCTTCACGATGCGCGGAACTCCATCCCGTGCGTGGATGGTTTCTTCGAAGCCGACGGTCGTCGCCGCGTCGAAGGCAAGCCTGTCCTGTTCGCGAAGGATCGCCGTCTGCTCGTCGGAAAATATAGCTTCGTCCGGCCTGCCGATCACGTCCTTCGCCCGCAGCCCGACAATGCCTCCGCAGGCCTCGTTGAACAGGATATAGCGGCCGCCCTTCGCCATATCCTTGACGAAAACGCCGACTGGCAGATTGTCGACGATGCTGTCGAGCAGCGACTGCGTGGCATCGACCTGTCGCCGGGCAGCGTTGACCTCGGTGCGATCCTGAACGATCGCCAGGATCGCCGCCTTGCCGTCGAAGTAAATTTCACGCCCATAGGTCAAAACCTCGAACGTCTGGCCATCGACTTTCAGATGCGTCCAGCGCTGCGCCGTCTCCATGTCGGTGCGCTGGTGAACCGCTTCGAGCATGCGCTCGCGCTCCGCCGCCGGCCGGATATCGAGCACGGTCATGACCGAAAAGGCAGCGTGGCTGTAGCCATAGAGATCGCGAGCGGCGTCATTGACGATCAGGAATTTCAACGTCTTGGGATCATAGACCCACATCGGCGAGGGATGCGTCTTGAAAAGCGACCGAAAATCGTCGTTCGGGGCGTCGGGCCAAACGGAATTCATGGACGGATCGACCTTGCAAATTCGAGTTGAACTACCAGAGAATTGGAAAGTCATATTCTAAAAAGTTAAATAAAATCAAAATGGTAGCTCGCCTAAACTTTGAGCAAAAGCCTACCGAATATGCAACCGCGCGCTTTGCTTTTCTACCCTCACGGCCACGCAGTCCAACAGCGGACAAGCGTGATGCTTACAGGCCAGCCTTGCCGATGGCGTGAATGACGCCATGCAGTTCCGCCAGCCCCTTCAGGCGGCCGATCAAAGAGTACCCCGGGTTGGTCGGCTTATCGATATCGTCGCCGATGAGATGGCCGTGATCCGGCCGCATCGGGATCAGATAGTCATCGCGACCCTCGGCGCGTCGGCGCGCCTCCTCGGCCAAAAGCGTTCGCAGGATGGCGTGCATGTCGCTGCGCCCCTCCAGATGGGAAGCCTCGACGAAGGAACCGTCGGCCTCGATCGCGACATCGCGCAAATGGGCGAAATTGACGCGTGGGGCAAATTCCCGCGCGATATCAAGCACATCATTGTCGGCGCGGGACCCGAGCGATCCGACGCAGAGCGTCAAGCCGTTGGCCGGATGGTCGACGCTGCCAAGGATGCGGCGCAGATCCGCCGCCGTTGAAACGACGCGTGGCAGGCCGAAAAGCGAAATGGGCGGATCGTCCGGGTGGATTGCGAGCCTCGCGCCAAGCTCGGCTGCAACGGGCGCAACCTCCTGCAGAAACATCTCGAGATTGGATTGAAGATCCCGAGCCGTCATTCCCTCGAAGAGGGCGATGGCCGAGCGGATCGCCTCGCGACCGTAGCTGTCCTCACCGCCCGGAAGCCCGGCGATGATGTTGTTTTCCAGCCGTTGCACCGCCTCCTCGGAAAGGCCCTTCAGCCGCTCCTCGGCGCGTTGCACCAGCTCCGGCGCATAATCCGCCTCGGCACTCTTCCTGCGCAGGACGAAGACGTCATAGGCGATGAATTCCACCATGTCGAAACGCAGCGCAAGCGCCGTGGTCGGCATTTCAAAGCGCAGATCCGTCCGCGTCCAATCGACCACCGGCATGAAATTATAGCAGATCGTCTTGATGCCGGACCGGGCGAGATTGACCAGGCTGTCCTTCCAGATGCCGATCGCGGCCCTGGCTCCGGCGCCGCCAAGCTTGATGGCGCCGGGCACGGGGATCGATTCACATACGCTCCAGCGCAGGCCCGCCGCCTCCACCAGGGCCTTTCGCGCTTCGATTTCAGCCGGCGTCCAGGAGCGTGAATAGGCGACCTCATGCAGCGCCGTGACAATGCCCGTCGCCCCGGCCTGACGAGCATGCTGAAGCGGAACAAGATCCTTCGGCCCAAACCAACGCCAACAGCTCTCCATGCGACACCTCCTCGATTTGTTGGTCAAAATATCGCCGTATCCGCAAATGTCCACTCAGAACACATCTTTTTCCGCGCTTGACAGTCCTTATTGACCAACAATATGTTTCCGGCCATGGAGGACGAATCGTGGTGGAGACCGCTGATATCGAGGATAGAGGCTCGGCAGTGGACCAGGTGGTCGATGCGCTGCGGCGACTGATGCGCGAGCGCAATCTCGGCCTTGGGGATGCATTGCCCTCTGAGGCGGAGCTCGCCTCGATGTTCAACAGCAGCCGCAATACGGTCCGCGAGGCAATCCGCATCCTCAAGGCCTACGGCATTGTCGAAAGCCGCCAGAAGGTTGGCGCCGTCATCACCGACCGGCGTCAACAGGCACTGATGGATCAGTTCTCCTTCGCCATCGACATATCGGCGGAAAGCTTCCTCGATATCCAGGGTTTTCGCCGCCTGATCGAGGTCAATCTCTGCGATCTTCTGTTCTCAAGCATCGATGATGCCGCCATCGAAACGCTGCGATCGATCAACGACTCAATGAAAGCTGCACCGGAACTTTCGCAGGCCGCCGCGCTGGATTTCAAGTTCCACGCCACTCTCGTCGGCTTTGCCGGCAATCAAACGCTGTCACAAGTCTATGGTATTCTGCAGCCATTGTTGCAAAGGCTGATGGAGGCGGGCAAGCGGTCCCGCGAAGCCGTCGACAACGCTTATGACGAACATAGCGACATCATCGAGGCGTTGATAAAACGGGATCGAATCGCCTACGCCTATCACATGAACCGCCACCTGCAGGCCGGGCTGCAATTCATCGCGCCGAACGCCGTTTGAGACGCCCATTTCTTCACGGATCCATGACATGAAAAGACAGACGCTCGACACCGGCTGGACCATCTCGCGCCTTCGCGCACCCTCCACCGCGCCGTCCCTGCCGAATACGATCCCGGCCGCTGTGCCTGGCAACGTGCATCTCGACCTGATGGCCGCCCAGCTGATCACCGACCCCTATCTCGACGTCAACGAGATCTCGCAGGACTGGATCGGCCGCGCCGCCTGGCGCTATCGCCTCGCCTTCGATTGGGAGAGCGAAGAGGCCGAGCGTATCGATCTCTCCTGCCTCGGCCTCGATACGGCGGCGCGCCTGGAGCTGAACGGCACCGTGCTCGGCGAGACCCGCAACATGCATCGCAGCTATCGCTTCGACATCGGCGACAACCTCAAGAGCGGCCGCAACGAACTGATCGTCGATTTCCAATCGGCCTACGAGCATGGCGAAGCCGTGCGCAAGCAGCTCGGCAGCGCCGCCGATATACCCACAAATTATCCCGGCCCCGGCAATCTCATCCGCAAGATGGCCTGCAATTTCGGCTGGGATTGGGGTCCGACCGTCGTCACCTCGGGCATCTGGCAGCCCATCGCCATCGAGAGTTGGTCGAAGGCGCGCCTCGGCAGCATCCGCCCGGAAATTACGCTGCAAGGCGGCCAGGGCGTCGCCCGCCTGCATGTCGAGATCGAATGGGCCGCGAAGGGTACGGACAGCGTAGCCCTGGTGCTGTCGGTCGGCGGCAAGCGCTCGGAAGTTCGCGTTGCGCAGGGAGAGATCCACGCGCAGATCGAATGCCGCATCGACAATCCGCAGGTCTGGTGGCCGCACGGGCTCGGCGACCAGCCGCTCTACGACCTCGATCTTCAGCTTCAGGGCTCCGATGGCGCGGTGCTGGACGGTTGGAAGCGTCGTGTCGGCTTCCGCTCCGTGCGGCTCGACACGACGCCGGATGAGATCGGCTCGGCCTTTACCCTCGTCGTCAACGACGTGCCGGTCTTTGCCCGCGGCGCCAACTGGATTCCGGACGACTGCTTCCTGCCGCGCGTGACGCGGGAGCGCTATCGCGAGCGGATCGCCCAGGCCCGCGATGCCAACATGAACCTCCTGCGCGTCTGGGGCGGCGGCATCTACGAGACCGATACCTTCTACGAGGAATGCGACGCCGCCGGCATCATGGTCTGGCAGGATTTCCTGTTTGCCTGCGCCACCTATCCCGAAGAAGCGCCCGTCTACAGCGAGATCGAAGCCGAAGCGCGCGAGGCAATCACCCGGCTGATGCCCTATGCCTCGCTGGTGATCTGGAACGGCAATAACGAGAATATCTGGGGCTATTTCGACTGGGGTTGGCAGGATGTGCTCGGCAATCGTCCCTGGGGCGCCGGCTATTACCTTGATCTCCTGCCGAAACTGGTGGCCGAGATCGATCCGACGCGGCCCTATTGGGCGGGAAGCCCCTATTCCGGCTCGATGGAAATCGCGCCGAATGCCGACGAGCACGGCTGCAAGCACATCTGGGATGTCTGGAACGAGGTGGGCTACGAGACCTACCGCAACTACATCCCGCGCTTCTGTTCCGAATTCGGATGGCAGGCACCTTCAACCTTCGCGACATTGACGCAATCCGTGCGCGAGAAGGATCGTGCACCCGCCTCCCCCGGCGTCCTGCACCATCAGAAAGCGACCACCGGCAACGACAAGCTGCTGAAAGGCTTGGATGGTTGGTTCCCCCATCCGGAAAATTTCGACGACTGGCTGTTCGTCACACAGCTCAATCAGGCGCGCGCCATTGGCTTCGGCATCGACCACATGCGCTCGCACCGGCCGACCTGCATGGGCACGATCGTCTGGCAGCTCAACGATTGCTGGCCGGTGACGTCATGGGCGGCGATCGACGGCGCGGGGCGCAAAAAGCCGCTCTGGTACGCGCTGCGCCACAGCTATGCCCCGCATCTTCTTACCATCCAGCCGCGCGGCGACGGCCTTGCCGCCGTTGCCGTGAACGATGCGACGCTATTCTGGCGCGTGCCCTTCACCGTCGAACGTTTCGATGTCAACGGCAAGCTGCTTGCACATCACTCCGTCTGGCGCGTTCTGTGCGACCGTTTCGAGAATACCGACATTCCGATCCCCAGTGACGTGGCGACGCCTGATGATCCCCGGCGGGAATTCCTGCGCGCGCGTCTCGGCGATGCCGAAGCGTGGTGGTTCTTCGAGAAGGACATGGAGCTGCACTATCCGCAGCCGCGCTTCGATATCCAGAGCATGCAGACGGGCGACGGGATCACGGTCACCATTACGGCACAGACGCTGCTGCGCGACCTCTGCCTGTTCGTCGATCGCATTAGCCCGAATGCCGAGGTCGACGATATGCTCGTCAATCTGATGCCGGGCGAAAGCAGGGCTTTCCACGTCAGCGGCATTTCGAAGGAAGCCTTCGACAACGCCGAGCTTTCAACCATCGTGCGCACTGCCAATCAGGTCGCAGAGACGCCGGCGCATCGATGAAAGTGACAGCGTTTCCAGTCGAATGACCCGGCGCCCTTGCCGGGTCGAGTCATATGTTTTCCGTGAGCCAGCAGGCAGCCGTCACGAAAGATTGCTGTCGCGAATGGCAAAAATGCCGCCTATGATCGGGCTCAGCCTTGTGATCTAGTACCCCATCCGATCCATGAATCAGCGAGACCTAGCTTATGTCCTCGGACTTCAATCGCAGCTTTCAGACGCCCCGTCGCGAAGAACTCGGTCTTACCACGCTTACCAATAGTGCCGGCCTTTCGGTTTCAGCGCTGCCGAACGGCACGCTGTTTTCAATCGATTTTGCCGACCAGCAGGGCGGCGTCATGATCAACCAGGTGCTTGGATCGCCCGTCTATGGGGGCATCGGCCGTCTTTATCTGCGCGTCGGCGGCGCCAAGCCGGAAACGGCCGAGATCGTCGGCCCGAAGGCCGCGGTGCGTTTCGGCCATGCCGAGAGCGGCCTTTGCTGGAGCGGCGAGACGGCCGGCGTCAAGCACATGGTCAGCCTGCGGCTGCACCCGAGCGAGGCCGCATGGTTCTGGCAGGTATCGCTCGAAAACACCACCGGCACGACGCTCGCGGCCGATCTCGTTCTCCTTCAGGACGTCGGCCTTGGCGATCGCGGATTCCTGATGAACAGCGAGGCCTACGCGTCGCAATATATCGACCACCACATCGCCAACCATGCCGTCCTCGGCCCCGTGGTCATGAATCGGCAGAACCTCAAGCAGGGCGGCAAACGCAACCCCTGGCTGGCGCAAGGCTGCCTCGAGGGTACTGCGGCCTTTGCCACCGACGCGATCCAGCTCCTCGTGCCGTCCAAGGACAATGACGGCGTCATGGTGCCTGACTTCGGCATCAGCCTGCCGAGCATGCGCCGACAGCACGAGGTCGCCTGCCCGGCGATCCAGTCGAAGCTGCTTTCTCTGGCACCAGGCGCGGCAGCTACAACGTCCTTCTTCGGTCTCTTCGTTGCCGACCATCCGGCCGCCTCGAGCGATGCCGACCTTGCGCGCCTCGATAACCTGCCAAAATTGCGGGATGAACTGGCCAAGGACGCGATTGTCGCTGCGCCGCCGGCCCGCAGCCTTGTGCAGAACGCATCTTTCGCCGTCAGCGACACCCTCGAGCAGGACGACATCGATGCGTTTTATCCCAAGCGCATGCTTGAGGAGCATGTCGACGGGAAGCTCATTTCCTTCTTCGTGCCGGATGGGCCGCACAACAGGCACGTCGTGCTCAGCGAAAAGGAACGTGTCGTGGCGCGCCGTCACGGCGCCATTATCCGCAGCGGGCAGAACATGCTGCTCGACGACCAGACCTTGGCGGCGACCTGCTGGATGCAGGGCATCTTTGCCGCGCAGCTGACCATCGGCAACACTTCCTTCCACAAACTCTTCTCCGTCTCCCGCGATCCCTACAATTTGACGCGGTCGAGCGGCCTGCGCATTCTCGTCGATTTCGGCGACGGTTGGCGCCTGCTCGGCGTGCCCGCTGCCTTCGAGATGGGGCTGAGCGACACCAGCTGGATCTATCGGCTGTCCGACCGCACCATCACTGTGTCGGCAATCGCCTCCGGCGACGATCCGGCCATGCAGTGGAGCGTTTCGGTCGAAGGGGCCGCCTGCCGCTTCCTGGTATTCGGCCATATCGTACTCGGCGAACGCGATTATGAAGCAGTCGCCGATATCGCCATCGATACCGAGAACAAACGAATTTCCTTCCGCCCGCAGCCCTCGTGGCTGTGGGATCGTTACCCGCAGGCGGCCTATCACCTCGTCACCCCGACGCCGGATGCCTTCGAGGCCATCGGCGGCGACGAACTGCTCTATGACGATGGCAACTCCCGCAACGGCCCGTTCATCGCGCTGAAATCGCATCCCACGCAGGAATTGCGCTTTGCCGTCACCGGTTCGATGGCCGATGCGGCTGCCGGCGAGACCTTTTCGGCGCGCTACGCCTCGGGTGTGAAGAGCGAAGAGATGCTGGCGCCTGCACAACGGTTCTGGAGCCATGTGACGCGCAACGCGCGCATCGAAGGCGACGATCCGGATGTAACAGCCCAGGCCGTCATGCTGCCCTGGATCGCCCATGATGCGATCGTGCACTTGAGCGTGCCGCATGGACTTGAGCAGTATACCGGCGCCGCCTGGGGAACGCGTGACGTCTGCCAGGGTCCGGTGGAATTCCTGCTTGCCTATGAGCATGACGAGGAAACCCGGCAGGTTCTGAGCACCGTCTTTTCCGAGCAGTATCGGGATCGGGGCGACTGGCCGCAATGGTTCATGCTGGAGCCCTACGCCAATATCCGCGCCGGCGAGGCCCATGGCGATATCGTCGTCTGGCCGCTGAAGGCGTTGTGCGACTATATCGAGGCCACGGGCGATATCGCTTTCCTTGCCGAAACCGTGCCGTGGCGTGCCGACGACACCATGCTGCTGACCTCGGAGCGCGCGACGATCTCCGATCACGTCGAAAAGCTGCTCGAAACCGTGCGCAGCCGCTTCGTGAAGGGCACAAGCCTTATCCGCTACGGCGATGGCGACTGGAACGACAGTCTACAGCCGGCCGACCCGCACCTGCGCGACTGGATGGTCAGCAGCTGGACCGTTTCGCTGCTTTACGAGCAGTTGGTGCGCTATGCCAAGATCCTGACGCTCGCCAGCCGCAGCGATGAGGCGCAGGCACTGCAGGAGACTGCAGCCGCCATGCGCAGCGATTTCAACCGGCTCCTGATGCGCGACGGCATCGTCGCTGGCTACGGCGTATTCGATCCGAGCCATGATGGCGTCGAACTGCTGCTGCACCCGCAGGATACCCGGACCGGCCTGCATTATTCGCTGATTGCGATGACGCAGCCGATGATCGGCGGCCTGTTCACGCCGGAGCAGCGTCACAGCCATATGAAGATTATTCGCGAGAACCTGCTGTTCCCGGATGGTGTTCGGCTGATGGAAAAGCCGGCGACCTATGCCGGTGGGCCTGAAACGCTGTTCCGCCGCGCCGAATCCTCGTCCTTCTTCGGCCGTGAGATCGGGCTGATGTATGTGCATGCACATCTGCGCTACTGCGAAGCCTTGGCGCTTGATGACGATGCCGAAGCGGTATGGGCTGCCCTGGCGCTCGCCAATCCAATCGCCGTCAGCGGCCGGCTGGACCATGCGTCACTGCGCCAGCGCAACACCTATTTCAGCAGCAGCGACGCCGCCTTCGACGATCGCTATCATGCTTCGTCCGACTGGGCGCGCGTCAAGGCGGGCGATATTGCTGTCGATGGCGGCTGGCGCACGTACTCGAGCGGCCCGGGCCTCTATACCAAGAGCCTGATCGGCAATGTCTTCGGCTTCAAGCGGGACTTCGGCCAGCGCATCCGCAAGCCGCTTTTGCCGGCTTCGGTTGGTGCGTGCGAGGTCAAGCTGGATTTCAAGGCTTGAACCGATAAACACATGAGGGAGCTGCTGGCGCGGCTCCCTCATTTTTAGAATTCAAGCTGCCTCATCCCAGACAGGTGCCAGACCGTCGGGACTGACGATGCGGCCATCCGGGCGGCTAAGCGCGTGGATTGCCGCCATTTCATCCTGCGTCAGGGCAAAATCAAAGATAGCGGCATTTTCCATCGCGCGACTTTCCGACACGGTCTTCGATAGGACGACCAGACCCTGTTGCACGATCCAGCGCAGGACGATCTGGGCAACCGACTTTCCATGCCGGCTGGCGATCTCCTTCAGCGGCGTGTCAGACAATACCTTCCCGTCGGCCATGGCATAGTAGGCGGTCACCGACATGCCCAGGCTTCTTGCCGTCTCGATGACAGCGGACTGATCGAGATAGGGGTGATACTCGACCTGATTGGTGACGAGCGGCAGCTCGCTCAACGCTGCCGCCTCGCGCATCAGCACCCGATTGAAGTTCGAGACGCCGATATGGCGCACCTTTCCTGCCCTGGCGACGTCGTTCAGCGCGCCGATCTGTTCGGCAAGCGGCACTGTAGCGTTCGGCCAGTGAAGAAGCAGGAGATCGACGTAATCGGTCTTCAGCTTCTTCAGGCTTTCGTCGACCGAGGCGACGAAAGCCTCGTGGCGATAATTTTCGACCCAGACCTTCGTCGTCAGGAACAGATCGGCGCGGGCGATGCCGGAGTGCCGGATGCCATCGCCGACTTCGGCCTCGTTGCCGTAGATCTGGGCGGTGTCGATGTGGCGATAGCCGTTGCGGAGCACATGCGCCACCATGCGTTCGGTGTCAGGCCCCGGCACACGGAAGGTGCCGAAGCCGAGAGCGGGGATGGAGGCGCCGTTGGCGCTGACGATTTGCATGGATTGTCCTTTCGATTGCAAAGTTTGATCAGGCAGCGGAGGAGACGGCCTGCGCCGTGGAGGCCGAGCGGCGGTCGAGCGCGCCGCTCCAGAGAGTGAAAAGCAAGGCAGCGACGACCAGGATCGCGCCGACCCAGGGTGTGGCACCGAGGCCAAGCGAGGATTCCACCACCAGGCCGCCGACCCACGCACCCGCGGCAATGCCGAGATTGAAGGCGGCAATATTGAGGGCAGAGGCCACATCGACGGCGGCAGGGCGAACCTCCCGGGCAAGCTGGACGACATAGAGCTGCAGCCCGGGCACATTGGCGAAGGACAGGAAGCCGAGAGCGGCCAGCGTCGGGATGGCAAGCCAGGGCGAGACAGCCGTGAAGCTGAACAGGACGAGCACCACAGCCTGGGCAATGAACAGCCAGGTCAGCGCGCGCACCGGATTGCCGTTGGCGAGGCGCCCGCCGACGACATTGCCGATGGCAATGGCGACGCCATAGAGTACCAGGATGAGGCTGACGGCGGAGGCTTCAAAGCCGGTCACGTCCTGCAGGATGGAAGCCAGGAACGTGAAGGCAACGAAAGTGCCGCCATAGCCCAGCGCCGTCATGGCGAAGACGATCAACAAGCGGCCGCTCGCAAGCACGCGGATCTGCTCACCGATGCCGGCCGCCGGTGCCTTCTTCAGGTTCGACGGCAGCAGCAGCGCGATGGCGGCGAAGGCGATGACACCGAGAGCTGCGACGGCGGCAAAGGTGGCCCGCCAGCCGAAGGTCTGGCCGATGAAGGTGCCGAGGGGAACGCCCGTCACGATCGCAACCGTCAACCCCATGAACATCATGGCAATTGCCGAGGCACGGCGGTTTTCCGGCACGAGATCGGCCGCGATGGTCGAGCCGACGGAGAAGAACACGCCGTGGGCGAAGGCGGAAAGTACGCGCGCGACGAGCAGCGGCGCATATCCCGGGCTCAAGGCGGCCATGCCGTTGCCGACGATGAACAGCGCCATCAGGCCAAGCAGCAGCGGCTTGCGCTCGATGCGGCCGGTGAGCGCCGTCAGGATCGGTGCGCCGAAGGTGACGCCGAGCGCATAGACGCTGACGATGAGGCCGGCAAGCGGCAGGTTGATGTGGAGGTCGTTCGCCACAGTGGGGAGCAGACCGACGATGACGAATTCGGTTGTCCCGATCGCATAGGCAGCGATCGTCAACGCGAAGAGAGCGAGAGGCATGAGATCACCCGATCCAAAAGACAGGCCGGAGAATTCCGGCTGCATAGGTTCTTGTTCGGGAGAGAATATGGGGCCAAGACATTCAAGCGATAATCGCCTATATAAACGCAACACTTGTGAATTCAATTCAAAGCCAGGAGGAAGAAGTGGACAATCGCGCCGGCGAGATGGATGTCTTCGTTCAGGTGGCGACCCTTCGCAACTTCTCGGCGGCCGGGCGGAAACTACGCCTGTCTCCGTCTGCCGTCAGCAAGCTCATCACCCGGCTGGAAGAGCGGCTGAACACCCGTCTTCTGGTGCGCACCACCCGCTCCCTGCAACTGACGCCGGAAGGTGAGATCTATCTGGAAAAGGCGCAGGCGATCCTCACGGATATTCAGGAAGCGGAGAGGATCGTGGCAGCCGGCGGGGCGGCCGTGCCACGTGGTTTGCTGCGGGTCAGCGCCTCCGTCGCCTTTGGCGTGAGCTGCCTTGTGCCACTCATTCCCGATTTCCTGAGACGCTACCCCGAGATCGAACTGGACATCTCGCTCACCGACAACGTCATCGATATCGTCGGCGAGCGCGCCGACGTCGCTATTCGCTCAGGGCTATTGCGGGATAGCTCGCTGAAGGCCCGCAAGCTTCTAGAAAGCCGCCGCGTCGTCGTCGCATCGCCGGCCTATATCGAACGGAAGGGTCTTCCGAAGACGCCGGAAGAACTCGACCATCACAATTGCCTGACCTTCAATTTCCGTCCGACGGCCGAAGGCTGGCCTTTTCGCGATCCACACACCGGCGCGCAATTTGTGAAAATCGTTGAGGGCAATCTCCAAGCCAACAACGGCCCGACCGTGCGCAGCCTCTGCCTCGAGGGCATGGGCCTTGCCCGCATCGGACAATTTCACGTGCAGCCGGATATAGATTCTGGACGGCTGGTGCCAGTTCTGGAAGACTTCAATCCGGAGGATATCGAAAACATCCATGCCGTCTATGCCGGCCATGAGCACCTGGCGGCCCGCATCCGCGCCTTTATCGACTTTCTGGTTAACCGAATCGGATAAACCGAATCCGGACACTCCAGAGCGGAGAGCAGGATTTGGAAACGGAACTCTATCTCCCGATCAAGTCATTTCTCGAGACGGCGGGCTACGCCGTAAAGGGCGAGATCGGCGGCTGCGATCTCGTCGGGCTCAATGACGGCGAGCCGCCCGTCGTCGTCATCTGCGAGCTGAAGCTCACTTTCAATCTCGAACTGATCCTGCAGGCGGTCGATCGTGCCGCGGCCAGTGACGAAGTCTGGATTGCCGCCCGGGTCTCGGCGAAGGGCAAGGGCCGGGAAAGCGACCGGCGCTTCCGCGATCTCTGCCGGCGGCTGGGCTTCGGCATGCTGGCGGTGTCCGACAGCGGCACCGTCGACATCGTCGTCAGCCCTGTCTCGCCGATGCCGCGCAAGAATGCGCGCCGCAGATCACGGCTTGTTGACGAACATCGCCGGCGAAAGGGCGATCCGGCACTTGGCGGCAGCACGCGCAAACCGATCATGACTGCCTATCGTCAGCAGGCCCTTGCCTGCGCCGCAGCGATCGAAAACGGCGTACAGAAACCGAAGGATATGCGTGCCGCAGCACCAAAGGCGCCGCAAATTCTGAGGGATAACGTCTACGGCTGGTTCGAACGCGTCGATCGCGGCATCTATGCGCTTACGGAAGTCGGTGCGGAGGCGCTTAAACGATGGCCGGCGCCACAGCCCTGAATATGGAGAAATTCGGGCCGCCAAACATTAAATTCATGTAATATCTTAAAATTTTGCAATAATAACATGATCAATATTTAATTTGTAAAAGTCAATTGGCGGATCATATTACATGACAGCGCCAATTCAATTTTATACTTTGCCTCCCCACAGTAAGTGCGGGAAACAAAGGCTCCCGGAAAGAATTGACGCGAACCCATTCGACGCCTGTCCCGGAGATGGACAAGACGCCAATTCGCCAACAATCTCGCAAGGGACTTTTGCCATGTCATCTATTCTTCGCAAACATCGCACCGCCGCCATTGTCGGAGCCGCCATCATTGTCGGCGCGGGCGCATTGCCTTTTGCCTTCGGCACCTCCGCAACCCCAGCAGCCGCAGCCGAGCCTGCCGGCATCATCGCGCCCGGCGGCTCCTTTGCCCCGATCGTCGACGCCGACAAGCCCGCTGTCGTCACCGTCACCACAACCATGAAGGCGACGGACACGAGCGCCGACAGCGGCGACTCGCCGATGGACGAGCAGTTCCGCCAGTTCTTCGAAAACCAGGGTATCCCCTTCCCGAAACAGGCGCCGCACCAGCAGCAGAACCAGCACGCCATGGCGCTCGGCTCCGGCTTCGTCATCAGCCCTGACGGCATCATCGTCACCAACAACCACGTCATCCAGAACGCAGTCGACATCAAGGTGACACTCGACGACGGCACCGAACTGCCGGCCAAGCTGCTGGGCGCCGACGCCAAATCGGACCTTGCCGTCCTGAAGATCAAGGCGCCGAAGCCGCTGGCAACCATTGCCTGGGGCGATTCCGACAAGTTGAAGCTCGGTGACCAGATCCTGGCCATCGGCAACCCCTTCGGCATCGGTACAACAGTCACCGCCGGCATCGTCTCGGCCCGTGGTCGCGACCTGCACAGCGGCCCCTATGACGATTTCATCCAGATCGATGCCCCGATCAACCACGGCAATTCCGGCGGCCCGCTTGTCGACCGCGAAGGCAATGTGGTCGGCATCAACACCGCCATCTATTCGCCGAACGGCGGCAGTGTCGGCGTCGGCTTCGCCATTCCTTCCGACGAAGCCAAGACGATCGTCGCCAAGTTGGAAAAGAATGGCTCGATCGATCACGGTTATCTCGGCGTCGCGATCCAACCCGTAACCTCGGATGTCGCCAACGCCATGGGCCTGTCACAGACGCAGGGTGCGCTCGTCGCCAGCGTCAATGACGGAACCCCCGCTGCCCGTGCCGGCATCAAGAGCGGCGACATCGTCACTGCCGTCGGCAACGAGACCGTCAAGACGCCGAAGGATCTGTCGCGGCTCGTCGCCGATCTGTCCCCGGGCGACCAGCGTTCGGTCACTCTGTGGCGCAACGGCAAGAGCATGGATGTCAATGTCACCATCGGCGGCAACGACGACAGCAAGCAGGCCGCCAATGACAACGGCGATGGCAAGGTTCAGCCTTCCAACCAGCCGAGCATCGGCGTCGGCCTCGCCAACCTCACTCCCGATCTACGCCAGCAGTTGAACCTGCCACACGGCGTCGAGGGTGCGGTCGTTGCCAGCGTCAACCCGGACAAGCCGGCCGCCGCAGCCGGCATCCAGACCGGCGACATCATCGTCTCGGTCAACGACCAGCCGGTTCGCAACGCCCATGAGGTGCAGACCGCCGTTGCACAGGCAAGCAAGGATGGCCGCAAATCCGTCCTGCTCCTCATCGAGCGTGATGGCGACAAGACGTTCGTGGCTGTACCGTTCTCGGCCGCCTGACGCCTGAACCGATAGCACAAAGCGGCCCGTCTCCCATTCCGGGAGGCGGGCCGCTTGCGTTTAGATGACCAGCAACCCCTGCCGTTCGGCAAGACCGATCCTCGCCAGGGTTCCGGCGTTGAAAGGGAGAAAATCCGTCTCGATGCCGTCGCTGAAGATGACGCCGTGCTCACCTGCTGGGCTCGAGCTCCTGCTGGCACGTCGCCGCACGGATCCTTTTGCCGGCGGTTGGGTGTGCCGGGCGGGTGGATCCATGTCGACGAGGACCGCGACCTCGAAGCGGCGGCGCGGCGTGTCCTGGCCGACAAAGCGGGAATCACGGCGCCCTATCTCGAACAAGTCGGCGTTTTCGGCGATGCGTTGCGCGATCCGCGCGGCTGGAGCTTGAGCGTAACCTACATGGCGTTGATTTCGCCGGATGCGTTCACCTTGCGGCACGGGGGTAACGTGACTGATGTTGCCTGGCGGCCGATCAGCGGCGACGCGGTTATGGAGCCCCTTGCATTTGACCACGCCACCATTCTGAGGGCGGCGACCGCAAGGCTGCGAAGCAAGGTCGAATATTCGACGCTGCCGGTCCACCTTCTGCCGGAAGCCTTCACATTGGGCGAATTACAGACCGTCTACGAGCGCCTTTTGGGCCGCAGTCTCGACAAATCGGCCTTCCGCAAACGCATGGGGGAAGTAGATTTCATCGAGCCAATAGAAGGAGAAATGCGCCGTGCCAGCAATCGCCCGGCCCAACTCTATCGGCTGAAGCAGGCACGCTCGACCGTCTTCTTCGATCGAACGATCTAGGAAGCCGCATTTCCACAGAAGAGACACTTCGGCTTTGACACGTGATTGTTTTTGTCCAAACTCTGCCTTTGTGATGGTACAAAGACGTCGTGGGCAGATAGGAGCGACCCGATGGGGGACCTTTTTGTCTGCCGGAAAATTCAACGGCAAAGGGCTTCTGCCCTTGGGACAGGACGAAGCGGCGGCAGGAGTTGGAGTGACTGATCCATACGACATTCTCGGCGTTGCGCGCGATGCGGGCGAAGAGCAGATCAAGGCGGCCTATCGCAAACGGGCGAAGGCGGCACACCCCGATTCCGGCGGCGATACCGAGACCTTCTCGCAATTGCAGAAGGCCTATGAGCTGCTTCTGGATCCCGTGCGCCGAAAAGTCTTCGACGATACCGGCTATGATGTCGAATTGACCGATGCCGTCGATCTGCAGGCGCTGGTCGCCATCGAGAAGCTTATTACCGATATGGTTCTGGACGAACGCGAGCCCGGGACCTTCGATCCGGTTGCTAAAATGCGGGCGGCTCTTCTCGAAGAGATCCGCAAGGCGCATTTCAGCAAGAGCGAACTGGAGCGGCATTCCAATCGGATCAACCTTCATCTCGACCGTCTTGGAAAACGCCCCGGCAAGGACGTTGTCGGCCACATGCTGCGCGCCCGCATTAAGGCGATTGCCACCGCGATCAGTGAGACCGAATCGAAGATCGGCGCCAACGAACGCGCCTGCGACATGCTCGACGGCTATCTCTATGTCATGGACGAATCTCATGACGAGGCGGAATTGGCGCCCGATATCGAATGGGACGAAGTGCCTAAGGTCCGCTCCGCCGCCCAGTGATTGCGCCATTGATCATGGCTCGCATGCGGGGACATAGATAAGCCCGTCCAAGCTGATCTTTGCGGTCGATCGAAGCCACCTTGAGACGGTCGGTTTGCTCGCCCTTATCTCGATCGCCGACTCTTTTCAGCAACGCTATGTTGCAATGCAACAATCGTCCCTAGACAAATCGAAGGGCTGGCCTAGATCAAGCCTCAAGTGAGCCGTTCGATTCCATCAAAGATGACGACACGGCGATCGGCCGACGCCGGAAGACGCCTGCGCCGGTTGAAAATTTAAAACGTGGAGTATGCGATTGCTGGCTTCCCAAGCGGATGACATCGTCTTTGAACATCTGAGCGAAAACCGATCGCGGGCCGCATTGAGGGGTGCATTCTGGTCGGCACTGGACACGTTGATCCCGACGGCGCTCAACAGTCTCGTCTTCGTCGTCACGTCGCGATTTCTTCTGCCGCAAGATTTCGGTCTCGTTGCGCTCGCCTTCGCCATCGTCAGTTTCACCGCCGGCTTTGGGCCTACAGCCTTCGGCGAAGCGCTGATCCAGCAGAAGTCGATCCGGCGCAGCCATCTCGACACGGTCTTCTGGCTCTCCTTCCTTTCGGCGGCCATTCTCTATGCCGCGCTGTTTTTCCTCTCCCCGACCGTTGCCCATTGGGTCGGCCACGACGAGATCGTCAGCCTGCTGATGATCATCGGATTGAAGATCTTCTTCGACATGATGATCATCGTTCCCAACGCCTTGATCGGCAGGACGATGTCCTTTCATCTGGCGGCGGCGCGTACCGCGATCGCCACCTGCGTGTCCGCAACCATCTGCCTGTCGCTGATCTTCGCCGGCTTCGGCCTCTGGGCGCTTGCGATCGCGCAGATCGCAGCGCCGGCCGCAGCCTGTGTCGCGGCTTTCTGGGGCGCCAAATGGCTGCCCGGTGTCCGGATCAAGCTCTCGAGCCTGCGCGAGTTGCTGCATTACGGCATATTCGCCTCCGGCAACCGGTTCCTGCAGACCATGAACCTCGATCAGCTGATCATCGGCACGTTGGTGAGCCCGGCAGCGCTCGGTATCTATAATTTTGCCAGACGCCTGTACGAGATGCTGAACAACGTGGTCGCCGGCGGCTTGACCTCGGTGAGCCATGTCCTGCTCTCTTCCCTGCAGCACGATCAGAACAAGGTCCGCGAAGCCTTCCTCATGGCCACCTTCGGCTGCTCGCTGATTTCCTTTCCGGCTTTCATGGGGCTCGCAGCCGTTGCCGACGATGCCATCCCGCTGATCTTCGGCCCGCATTGGGCGGCTGCCATCTGGCCGGTGCGCTTCTTCTGCGTGATCGGCCTGATGGCCGGCATCGGCGTGATCCAGGCATCCCTGATCACAAGCCAGGGCAAATCCGATTGGTGGTTCTACTATCAGCTGGTGCGCAACATCGTCACCATCCTGACCGTGCTTCTTCTTTATAAATATGGCGTTACCACCATCGTCTTTGCGCTGATGGTCGAAGTGCTGATGCTGTGGCCTGCGACGCTGTGGATGGTCTCCCGGTTGATCGGCCTGAGCATCCCGCAATATTTCGGCCAGTTTATCAGACCGATCGCCGCCTATCTCGGCATGCTTGTCGCGGTACTGGCGATATCGTCGGCCATGCGCGACTGGTCCATAGCCTCGCGTCTGGTCTGCGAAATCCTGATCGGCGGCATCACCTACTCAGCTCTGATCCTCCTCCTGTGCAGGGAAAGGATCCTCTTCCTGGTGCGCACGACGCTGCAAGGTCGTCGCGCAAAAGCTCAATAACTGCCGTCGCGGACAATGGATCGAAACAAGGCAGCAAATGCCACTTCGACCCCCGCCATGGCAGCACCAACTGTCAGAAAGGGCGCGTTTATGACGCTGGTTACCTTCATCATCCCGGTTCGTCATCAGGCCAATTCGAACGATTGGCCTTCGTTGAAGAGGAGGCTGTCGCAAACGATAGCCTCGATTTCCGGACAAACCAACGGCGACTGGCGCGCCGTGATCGTTGCCAATGAGGGTGCCGATCTGCCTGACCTGCCGCCGAAATTCTCGGCAGAGCGCGTAACCTTCCCGCCAAATCAGCTGCACGATATCAACGGCGCCGACCGCGAAAAAGTCTACGACGCATTCCGTCTGGACAAGGGTCGCCGGGTGTTGGCCGGAATGCTTTCCGCCCGCGACACGCGCTTCTTCATGATCGTCGACGACGATGATTTCGTCAGCGCCAACATCGTCGAGTTTGCCGCAAGAAACGCCGATGCCAATGGCTGGAAGATCGACAGAGGTTATCTATGGAACGAAGGCGGTCGGCTGCTGCTGCATCACAACGACTTCGCCAATTTCTGCGGCACGTCGCTGATCATCCGCTCGGATCTATACCGGCTGCCGGCAACCTTCGAAGACGCCGATATCGATTACATCAAGTCGATGCTCGGCAGCCATGTGCGCATCGGCAAGATGCTGGCCGATCAAGGTCATCCGCTGGGATCGCTCCCCTTTCGCGGCGCGATCTACCGGGTGGGGCATAGCGGCGCTCACAGCAAGTCCTCCAATCTGATCCGGACCCATTTTCTGAACTCATCGGTGCTTCGCCATCCACGCCAGTTCCTGGGAAATCTCTCCCGTGTCCGCCCGCTAGATCGCAACCTGCGAAGTGAATTCTTCGGCGTCCGCGCAGCCCGATAGGGCACACGCGTCGCTTTCGCTCAACGAGGTCTCGATCAATGCCGGCTGATGCAACAAGACATAGATACGCCGCCCTGGACGCCATGCGCGGCCTGGCGGCATTCGCCGTTGTCGTCTACCATCTCGACAGGCCCTATGCGCCATCAGCCTATATCGCGGTCGATTTCTTCTTCGTTCTCAGCGGATTTGTGATCGCCAGAGCCTATGGCGAAAAGCTTGCCGGTGGCATGACCGTCCTGGCCTTCATGAAGGCTCGATATATACGCCTCTATCCGCTCTTCCTGATCGGCAGCGTCTTTGGCCTTGTCCAATTGTTGTTGCACTGGCAGGCCGCAGGCGTCGGGCGCGCCGATCTCTTCGCAAGCATCTTGTCGACCGTCTTCATGCTGCCTTCGCCGAGCTTCCTGACCCGTTCGGCCGGAGACCTCTGGCCGCTCTATCCGCTGAATGGGCCGGCCTGGTCGCTGTTCTGGGAGCTGCTGGCAAATCTGGTATTCGCGCTCGTGCTTTTCAGATTGAAAACGCGAACACTTATCGCCATTGCCGCTGTTTCCCTGGCGGCGCTGATCGCTTCGGTCTTCGTTCACAGATCGCTTGACCTCGGCTGGGAATGGCATTCGGTTGATGGCGGCCTCGCCCGCGTGTTTTTCTCATTCACCCTTGGCATGATCATCTACAGGCTCCGAAGCCTTTCCGGGCTCGGGCGAACAGCAAATACCTACTTCGCCGTCCTACCGATCGCGGCGATTTGCATTCTGTTGTTCCTGCCCACCTCTTCGCTGAAATATGCGCTGATATTCTGCATCCTGATCTCGCCGCTCATCGTCCTTGCCGGCACGATGCTTGAGCTTCCGGCCAGTTTGCAGCGGATCGGCGTTTTCCTCGGCTATCTCTCCTATCCGATCTATATGTGCCATCGCGGCTTCACCGAGATCTACGGCCATGTTTTCGGTGCGATTCAGTCGCAGCCCCTTGCCTATATTGTTCTCTATCTCGCGTTGATTTCCGTCATAGCATTTGCCTCGGCGCAGCTTGCCACTCTGCTCGTCAAATATGCATCATCCTGGAAAAGCGAGACCAAGGGAGTAAGCGCCAGCACGCCCGGCGAATAGCTCTTGGCAAAGTCAGGTGTGAACGGCGGCAAGCGCGATGGCATCGGCGACTTCATCGCGCCGCTCTGAAAGATTGGCGGTCGCAACGCGCAAGTGGCTGCTGGGCAGGATGGAGAACTTGGCGCCCGGATGCACGGCTATGCCCCGCGCCGCAAGCGTCACCATCGCGAAGGGTTCGGACGAGACTGGTATCCAGGCGCACAACCCTTCTCCGTGCAACGCTTTCACACCGCGCTCGCCGAGCGCATCGATCAGACCGGCGCGGCGCTCGCGGTAGGTTTTGCGGGCATGGTCCAGGCACGCCTCAGTCGCCGAATCCCGCAGCAGCCAGGCGGCAGCCGCCTGCAGGATACGGCTGGTCCAGCCGGAACTAAAGCTGCGATAGGACTGGATCTGGTCGATGATCGCGCGCGAGCTCGAGAGCACCGCGAGACGCAGATCCGGCCCGTGTGTTTTCGAAAATGAGAGAATATGGATGACGCGGTCGGGGAAAAGATGTCCCATGGAATGACGCGGAGCCGTCGAGATATCGGCTACACCATCGTCTTCCACGATCAGCGTGTCCTTATCGCGAAGGACGCCGGCGAGACTTGCCATGCGCGCGGGGCTGACACTTTGGCCGGTGACGGAATGTATGCGCGGCTGAAAGACGAAGGCGACCGGCCGGTACTTCAGCGCCTCTTCCAGCGAGGACGGCAGCGGCCCTTCCTCGTCGCATTTTACCGGAATGATGCGGGCGCCACGATCCTCCAGAATATCCAGCAGCCGCATGCCTGTGGGATCTTCGATGGCCACCGAGGCGCCGGGCATGACGAGAGCGTTGATCAAAGTATATACGGCGTTATAGCCGCCATTGGTCGCCAGGAAGGCTTCCGGCTCGTAGGGCCAGGCCTTCCTCACCACCTCCTCCAGCTCCGGCAGGATACGGCTGCGCTCGTAACTGTTGAGGTTCTCGGCCGAGGCGCCATAGGCCATCGCCGCCTCCAGCTTCGGCAGCAGTCGGACATCGGGAACGGCTGCGGTCAGGTTCAGTGCGCCGTCGCCATAGTCACCCACGCTCGCAAGACGCACCGGCTTGGCGACGAAACGATCGCCGCTGACCCATGTGCCGTTCCTACCGCGCCCACTGATGATCTTCTGACGCCGGAGCTCGCTCCAGGCCTCCGACAGCGTCGCTGGACTGATGCCGAGCGCAAAGGCCAGATCGCGGATCGGCGGCAATTTGGTGCCGACAGGCAGCGCGCCCGCGCGGATCAGCGCACTGGTCTCGATCGCAATGCCGCGAATCGTCCGATCGTTCAATTTTTCGGCAAACCACTTCGCATCCCGATTTTCGCCCATTTCCGCGCCATCTTTTAATGTTCAATAACGTAATAACATTTGATTGACCCATATTGAACATTTACTCATCTGGAAAACAAGTTTTCTCGTGAGTGAATATCCATGCCCCTTACTCTCCGCCTTGCCCTCCGTGACTGGGACTACATGACACCGTTGGTCCTGGGTGACGTCTCCTCCCAAAAGCTCGATCTCAAGGTCGACCGGGTCGGCACGCTCATCTCGCATGTCGGCAAGAGCGATGCCTATGACGCGGCTGAAACCTCCTTCAGCCGCTATACGCAATTGCGCATCGACGGCGACGAGAGCGTCGTCGGCATCCCGAATTTCATCATGCGCGGTTTCCGCCACCGCTGCGTCATCACCACCAAGGACAGTCCGATCACGACCTTTGGGCAATTGACCGGCAAGCGCATCGGCGTCACCGGCTGGCGCGACTCCGGCAACACCTGGACGCGGGCAGCACTCCGCCGCGAGGGTGTCGGCGTCGAGGACGCCATGTGGTATGCCGGTCGCCTCACCGAAGCTCATCCGATCGTCGACCGTCTCGATGGCTTCGGCCGTCCCGGCCGTATCGAGGCAGCCCCCCGCGAGAGGCCGATGGTCGACCTTCTGAAAGAAGGCGGGCTCGACGCGATCTTCACGCCCTTCATGCCGGACGGCTATTTCGCCGGCGACTCCGCTTTCCGCCAGGTCCTTTCGGATTTCCGCAGCGCCGAGCGTCGCTATTTCGATGACGTGGGCTATGTACCGGGTATGCACCTGATCGGATTGAAGGCCGAAATCGTCGCCGAACATCCCTGGGTGATTGGCGAGCTGAGTGCGTTAATCGATGAATCGCAGCGCGTGTGGCTGAACAAGCGGCGGAAATATGCCGACACGACGCCCTTCATGCTCGACGAACTGCTGAAATCGGCGGCCGAGCTGCCGGAGGGCTGGGATGCGAGCGGCTTTGCGGCCAATCGCAAGATGATCACAGATTTCGCCGGCGAGTTGCATGTGCAGGGGATCCTGCCGCGACTGATGACGCCCGAAGAACTCTTTCCGTTCGACATCGATGGCAGCCGGACGAGCGCGGCGTAACCATCGGCTGAAATTCAAAAATGCAAAGCAAAAAAGGGGAACACATATGTCGCTGAAGAAAATGACCTACCTTGCCGTGGCAAGCCTGATGATCTCGGGTTCCGCCTTTGCAGAGGACGCGAGCTTGCCGAAACTCTCGGTCAACGCGGACCTGCATGCCAAGCTGCCGGAAGCTCTACGGACCTCCGGCAAGATGATCTCCGTCAATAATGGTTCATTCCCTCCCTATGAAATCGTCACCGGCACCAAGCTCACCGGCGCCAGTGCCGATCTGACCGATGCTATCGGCGAGATCCTCGGGGTCAAAATCGAACATGAGAGCGTCAGCGGCCTGCCCGCCATTCTCGCAGGCATCAATTCCGGCCGCTATCAGTTTGCCTTCGGTCCGATCGGCGATTTCAAGAGCCGCGAGGAAGCCAATGATTTCGTCGACTGGGTGCAGGAATTCGTTGTCTTCGCCGTCCAGAAGGGCAATCCAAAGGCCATTACCTCGCTCGACAGCGCCTGTGGCCAACGCATCGCCGTCATGGCTGGCGGATCGGCCGAAAAGGTGATCCAGGCCCAGGCCGAGAAATGCAAGACCGATGGCAAGGGCGCGATCGAGATCCAGTCCTTCACCGATCAGCCAAGCTCGATCCTCGCCGTTCGCTCGAAGCGCTCCGACGCCTTCTTCTCGTCGCAGGCACCGCTCACCTATTTCGTATCGCAGGCAAACGGCCAGCTGGAACTGACCGGCGTCGGCCAGAAGAACGGCTTCGAAGACCTCTATCAGGGCGCCGTGGTGCCGAAGGGCTCGCCGCTAGGGCCCGTTCTCAAGGATGCCGTCAAGCTTCTGATTGATAATGGCACCTATGCCGCCATCATGAAGAAATGGGGCCTTGAGAACAACATGATCAAGGAACCGGGTATCAATCTTGGCGGGACGTTGCCGAAATGAGTACGAACACCGGAGATATCGCATCGCCGTCCGGCGATGCGGCCGAGCGGGATGTGGCGAATGCCCATAAACCGTTTCCGAAGGGTCGCGTCGCGGCCTGGGCCGTCACCCTTGCGATCGCCGCCTATTTCGCCTGGTCGGTCGCCAACAACGAGAATTTCGGCTGGCATGTCGTCGGCCAGTATTTCTTCGATCCCGTCGTCATCAGCGGCCTTTATGTCTCGCTTGGCCTGACTGTCGTCGCCATGGCGTTCGGCATCGTCCTCGGCCTGCTGCTGGCGGTCGCCCGCTTGTCTAAGGATGGGCTCGCAAGCTCGCTCGCCTCCCTGTTCATCTGGTTCTTCCGCGGCACGCCGCTGCTCGTGCAGCTGATCTTCTGGTATAATCTCTCGACGCTTTTTCCGACGCTGTCGATCGGCATTCCCTTCGGCCCAACCTTCGTCAGCTGGGACACGAATTCCGTCATCAGCCCGATGACGGCGGCCATCGCCGGTCTCGCGCTCAATGAAGCTGCCTATATGGCGGAGATCATCCGCGGCGGCCTTCTCTCGGTCGACAGGGGCCAGTTCGAAACGGCCGAAGCCTTCGGCATGACCCGGGCCCGCGCGCTCCGCCGCATCATTATCCCGCAGGCGATGCGCTCCATCGTGCCGCCAACGGGCAATCAGCTCATCAGCATGATCAAGGCGACCTCGCTCGTCAGCGTCATCGCCATGGCCGACCTGCTCTATTCCGTGCAGTCGATCTACAACCGCACCTTCGAAGTCGTCCCGATGCTGCTTGTAGCCGTCCTCTGGTACCTGCTGATCACGTCGGTGCTGAACATCGGCCAGAGCTATATCGAGCGCTACTATAGCCGCAGCGACCGCCGCACCGGCACTGCCACAAAGGATGACACTCCGATGCTGGTTCCGGCACAGGAGGCGGGCCAATGAACGCCAACGTCAACCTGCCGCCGCTCGTGCGCGCCCGCAATGTCCACAAGTCCTTCGAGCATCTCGAAGTGCTGAAGGGCATCGACCTCGATGTCGCGCCAGGCGAGGTGGTCGTCATCCTCGGCCCTTCCGGCTCCGGCAAATCCACCTTCCTGCGCTGCATCAACCATCTGGAATCGATCAATCGCGGATCGATCGAGGTGGATGGAGAACAGATCGGCTACCGCATGAACAAGGGCCGCCTCGTGCAGCTCTCCAATCATGCAATCGCGCTGCAGCGGCGCAAGATCGGCATGGTGTTCCAGCAGTTCAACCTCTATCCGCATATGACGGCTCTGCAGAACATCATCGAAGCACCGGTCGGCATCCACGGCGAAAGCCGGAAGCAGGCGACGGACAATGCGCGGGCACTGCTCGACCGTGTCGGCCTTTCAGCCAAGGCCGACAACTATCCGCGACAGCTATCCGGCGGCCAGCAGCAGCGCGTGGCAATCGCAAGAGCGCTGGCAATCAAACCGAAGCTGATGCTGTTCGATGAGCCGACCTCGGCGCTCGATCCGGAACTCGTCGGCGAAGTGCTGGCCACCATGCGTGATCTCGCCAGCCAGGGCCTGACGATGATCGTCGTCACCCATGAGATCGGCTTTGCCCGCGAAGCCGCCGACCGGGTCGTCTTCATGGATGGCGGCAAGATCGTCGAACAGGGCAAGCCGGAGGATGTCATCGGCAATCCGCAGCATCCCCGCACCAGAAGCTTCCTGTCGCGCTTCATCTAGCGCGACGGCATTCGATCCCCTTAAAGCCGCCCCGCCGAGGCTGGACGGCGGCTCTAGCGAACCATTGGAACAGCCATGACCCTCGACAACGATTTCGCCCGCCTGTCGGATTTCGAGCCGATGAAGGCCGAATTGATCGGCATCCGGCAGCACTTTCACGCCAATCCCGAGCTTTCCTTCGAGGAGGCGGAAACCGCCCGCTTCGTCGCCGAAAAACTGGAAGCCTGGGGCTACGAGGTGACGCGCAATGTCGGCGGCCATGGTGTCGTCGCCCGGCTGACGGCCGGGGCCGGCAAGAAGAGCATCGCCATCCGCGCCGACATGGACGCCCTGCCCATCACCGAGCAGACGGGTCGCCCCTATGCCAGCACGACGCCGGGAAAGATGCACGCCTGCGGCCATGACGGCCATACGACCATGCTGCTGGGCGCTGCCGAATATCTCGCCCGCACCCGCCGCTTCAACGGGACGGTGAACCTGATCTTCCAACCAGCCGAGGAAGCAGGCGCTTTAAGCGGCGCTCCAGCGATGATCAAAGACGGGCTGTTCGAGCGCTTTCCTTTCGACGTCATCTTCGGCCTGCACAATCATCCCGGCGCGCCGGAAGGCACCTGGCTGATACGTTCGGGACCGCTGATGGCGGCGGCGGATACGGCCGAGATCACCATAACCGGCAGGGGCGGCCATGCCTCTCGCCCACACCTGACCATCGATCCGATCGTGGTCGCCTGCAACCTCGTCGTCAGCCTGCAGTCGGTCGTCTCCCGCAGCATCGACCCGACGCAGACAGCAGTCGTCACCGTCGGCTCCATCCATGCCGGCGAAGCGTCAAATGTCATTCCCGAGAGTGCCAGGATGCTGCTCAGCATCCGCTCTTTCGATCCGAAGATACGCGAGCTCCTCGAAGCCCGAATCCGCAAGCTGGCGCAATCCGTTGCCGAAGGCTATGGCGCCAGTGTCGAGGTCGACTATGCCCATGGCCATCCCGTCGTCGTCAATTCCGAGAAGGAAACCGAATTCGCGCGCATGGTGGCAGAAGAGCTCGTGGGCGCCGACAAGGTCGCCACATGCAGCCTCATTCCCGGCAGCGAGGATTTCTCCCACTATCTGGAACACAAGCCCGGCAGCTTCCTGCGCCTCGGCAACGGCGTCAATTCCGCAATCCTGCACAGCGCCAAATATGACTTCGCCGATGAAAGCCTCACCGTCGGCGCCGCCATGTGGGCGCGACTGACCGAGCGCTATCTCGACGCCTAGGCAACATTGCGAACCTGCCCAGACTCTCACAGCGGATCGGCCCTGACCACTGGTCGGGGCTGATCGATATCCAGATGCGAGATGATGGAAAAAGTGTCGGCAACAGGCGCCGTCAGAGGGACACCGTCATGTCAAAGCGATCCCTCGAAACCCGTCACTTATCCAGGGATCCGAGACTATCGGACGTGGCCGGTGCGGTGTTCTCAGGGGTCTCCGTCTGCAGCCCGGTCTTCAGCTGCGAGTCATGAGACTGCATCAGCCGCCATTCGCTTTCCAGACGATCAATCACATCCGTAGGAATCTCATTTCTTACGTTTTCGAACTCTTGCATCACGACCTCCATTGCCATGCGATAATGGCATGACATGGAAGAGATTCTTTGTAAATCAATGCATTAAAAAATTTAAACGATTAAAATTACTTTAATCGTTTGAAATCCTTTTGCCTGTGGACAAGGGCTCTATCCTGATCGAACTTCAGTCAATTCCATTCATAAAGCCGCTCATTTCAGAGCAGAATCATTCGCCTTGTCCACCGCAAAGGCACCATTGCTGTTACGGAGCACCGATGGCTGCCTTCGAGCGTCGAACTCGAAATCCTGTGCGCGCCAGATCGAATCGTGCTGCTCGCGCATGGCATCGGCCGATTGGCGAACGACCTCGGAAATCCGCGTGAGCTGCTTGGCCAAGGGGCTCGTCTTGCGCCAGATCATGCCGATCGTTCGTGACGGTTGCGGACTTTGGAAACGCACGGCCGACACCGATGCCGAGCGTGTCTCCACCGCCACCGCCATCTCCGGTATCAACGTGACGCCGATGCCGGCGCTGACCATCTGCACCAGCGTCGAGAGCGAACTGCCGTCCATAAGCTCTCGTGGGAGCGCCGACTGTATATTACAGAAAGATAGGGCCTGATCGCGAAAGCAATGGCCTTCCTCCAACAGCAGCAAGCGCATTTCGCGCAGCGCTTCCCGATTGGGCACCGGCTTGCCTTCGTCCTCGCTCGGTCGCACCAGCACAAAGTTTTCCGCAAACAGCGCGACCTCTGTCAAGGTCGGTTCGGAAACAGGCAGCGCGACGATGGCCGTGTCGAGCCGGCCTTCCGCCAGTTCCTCGACCAGCTTCGACGTCAGCGTCTCGCGCACATGAATGTCCAGGCCGTCATACAGGCTGGTGAGATTGCCGATGATGGTCGGCAGCAGATAGGGCGCGACCGTAGGGATCACGCCGATCCGCAGCCTCCCGACTGGCTGGTTATGGGAAGCGCGCGCCAGATCCCCCAGTTCGTCCACCGAGCGCAGAATATTGCGAACGCGCACGGCGAATGCCTCTCCAAAATTGGTCAACCGAACCTGGCGCGCGCCCCTCTCGAAGAGGTCGGTGCCGAGCTGCTCCTCCAGTTCCTTGATCTGCATCGACAAGGCGGGCTGGGAGATTGCACAGACATCGGCCGCGCGCCCGAAGTGACCGTGCTTTGCCAGGGCTTCGAAATAGCGAAGCTGCTTGAGGGTGAGATTTGTCATAATTTTACCTTATCGCACCGATCAGGAAATCCAACTTAAATTAATGGAACGGCTTGGCTATAGTGCGTAAGGCGAATACGAGATATCGCCGCATGTCATACCAAGCTCACAATGGGAGCATTGACTGCAAGAGCTCATCGATGCCCGGGTCGGTCGCAAACCTGGGCGTCGGGATTGGTCTGCTTCCGGACGGTCCGCTTCGCGGGAGGTCAGAATAACGAGAGATTCCATGCGCATGACATGTCGTCATCGCGCCGAACATGAAACCGAATTGCTGCCCAAGAGGTGACGACACCTCCACCGGGCGGCGCAGTTCAAGCCATCATAAGGGAGAAAATTATGGATACAAAAGTTGAAAACGCTGGCAAATGTCCGTTTCCGCACGGCAACACAAGCGTCTCGGCCAGATCGAATCGCGACTGGTGGCCGAACCAGCTGAACCTTAGGATTCTCCATCAGGGCTCTTCCCTGTCGAACCCGCTGGACAAGGCATTCAACTATGCCGAGGAATTCAAGAAGCTCGACCTCGAGGCCCTGAAGAAGGACCTCTTCGCGCTGATGACGGATTCGCAGGAGTGGTGGCCGGCCGATTTCGGCCATTACGGCCCGCTCTTCATCCGCATGGCCTGGCACAGCGCCGGCACCTACCGCACCGGCGACGGCCGCGGCGGCGCCTCCTCCGGCACGCAGCGCTTCGCACCGCTCAACAGCTGGCCGGATAACGTCAACCTCGACAAGGCCCGCCGCCTGCTCTGGCCGATCAAGCAGAAATACGGCAACCGCATCTCCTGGGCCGACCTCATGATCCTAACCGGCAACTGCGCGCTGGAATCCATGGGCTTCAAGACCTTCGGTTTCGGCGGCGGCCGCGATGACGTCTGGGAACCGGAAGAAGACATTTATTGGGGTGCGGAAGACACCTGGCTTGGCGACAAGCGCTACAGCGGCGACCGCGACCTCGAAAATCCGCTCGCGGCCGTGCAGATGGGCCTCATCTACGTCAATCCGGAAGGCCCGAACGGCAACCCTGATCCGCTCGCGGCTGCCCGCGACATCCGCGAGACCTTTGCCCGCATGGCGATGAACGATGAGGAAACCGTCGCCCTCATCGCCGGCGGCCATACCTTCGGCAAGACGCATGGTGCCGGCGATGCCGCTCATGTCGGCCCCGAGCCGGAAGCTGCCGGCATAGAAGAACAGGGCCTCGGCTGGAAGAGCAGCTTCCGCAGCGGCAAGGGCGGCGACGCGATTGGCAGCGGTCTGGAAGTGACCTGGACCTCGACGCCGACCAAGTGGAGCAACAACTTCTTCTGGAACCTGTTCGGCTACGACTGGGAATTGACGAAGAGCCCGGCCGGTGCGCACCAGTGGACCCCGAAGCATGGCGCAGGCGCCAACTCGGTGCCGGACGCACACGACAGCTCCAAGCGTCACGCCCCGGCCATGCTGACCACGGACCTCGCCCTGCGCTTCGACCCTGCCTACGAGAAGATCTCCCGGCGCTTCTTCGAGAACCCGGATCAATTCGCGGACGCTTTCGCCCGCGCCTGGTTCAAGCTGACGCATCGCGACATGGGTCCGCGCGCCCGCTATCTCGGCCCGGAAGTTCCGACGGAAGAGCTCATCTGGCAGGATCCGGTCCCGGCCGCTAATCATGCCCTGATCGACGCCAACGATATCGACGCGCTCAAGGGCGAGATTGCTGCATCGGGCCTCACCATCCCGCAGCTGGTTTCGACCGCTTGGGCTTCGGCTTCGACCTTCCGCGGTTCCGATAAGCGCGGCGGTGCAAACGGTGCCCGTATTCGCCTTGCGCCGCAAAAGGATTGGGAGGCCAACCAGCCGGCCCAGCTTGCATCCGTGCTCCAGACGCTGGAAGGCATCCAGAAGAAGTTCAACGATGCGCACGCCGGCGGCAAGCAGGTCTCGCTCGCCGATCTGATCGTCCTCGGCGGTTCCGTCGCCATCGAACAGGCTGCGAAGAAGGCCGGGCACGATGTGGTCGTGCCCTTTACGCCGGGCCGGACCGACGCATCGCAGGAACAGACGGATGTCGACGCCTTTGCCGTTCTCGAGCCGATCGCAGACGGGTTCCGCAACTATCAGAGGGGCGTATACACCGTTTCCTCCGAAGAGCTGCTGATCGACAAGGCGCAGCTGCTGACGCTGACGGCACCTGAGATGACCGTCCTCGTCGGCGGCCTGCGCGCACTGAACGCCAATGTCGGACAGACCCAGCATGGCGTCTTCACCAAGCGCCCCGAGGCATTGACCAACGACTTCTTCGTAAACCTGCTCGACATGAGCACGGAGTGGAAGGCGGTTTCGGATGCCAAGGACGTATTCGAAGGACGCGACCGCGCAACCGGCGACGTGAAGTGGACCGGCACCCGCGTCGATCTCGTCTTCGGCTCCAACTCGCAGCTGCGCGCGATCGCCGAGGTCTACGGACAGGGCGATGCCCAGCAGAAATTCGTGCGGGACTTCGTGGCAGCCTGGACCAAGGTGATGAACGCCGATCGCTTCGATATCGCCTGATGTGAAGTAGAAGCATGCTCGGACGCGGCCAGGTTCAGGTCGCGTCCGAATATCGCATCGTGACTATCTTCGAAATTATCCCGGCAGATCGATTTCCTCGCGGCACATCCACGGCTTCAAACCATGAAGCGGACTGGAATGCTATGTTTTGGTACCCGCCAGATCAGCCCGGTACGGCAGCAGCGTCCTGGCGTCTGCCTCTTTCAGTCCACGCATTCAACCGCGCGCGCGCTGGCTGTTCGATCAGATGGTAGCTGGCTGCCGCGCAGCAAATTGCCAGGACCAACGCGATAGGCTTCGGCAGCAGGCCGTGTAGCACGACGATATGGAACGGCTGTTGCCATAAATAGAGCGAGAAGGACATTCGCCCGATTTGCCGGATGACGGAGCCTTCGAACAGCGCTCGGGAAAGACGGGTAGAGTCCCCGATTGCGCAAACGGCGATCGCCAATAGCAAAGTCTTTGCACCGAAGAACAGCCAGGCGACATCGCCGAACAGGCGCGCAACCAGACCCCCGAAAAGTGCCAACGGCATTATCCACCTTATCGCCGGCCGTTTGAGGCGCTCACCAAATAGCAGGAAGACTGCCGCCGAAATCAGCATGGGCGCCGCAGCCACGTCGGTTGGCCAGAAGACGATAAACGGATCCCGCCCATAGATGTCATATTGCACAATGCCGTTAGCGAGCGCCGCAAGGCCCAATGCAAGAATGGTGAGCCCGATGAACCGAACAGCGGCTCCGCGAAGCAGCAAGGCCATGAGGGCAAGCAACACATAGCTATGCTCCTCGACGCATAATGACCAGATATGATCAAAAACGGGTATGAAGGTGCGACTTTCGATGATGACGTAGTTCAATGTGAAGGTGAGCGCGGACAAGACGCCGGTGACGCCGGGTGCCAGCGGCGTTTGGGAAAGGAGGAGAGCGCTTGCAAGCACGAAGGCCAACAAAGCGGGATAGACCCGGCTGAAACGACGGAGGAAGAAAAGCCGCAGGGGCATTTTCCTTACAAAGAGAATTTCAGCCATGAGGCGGCCTGAAAGGACGAAGAAAAGGTCAACGCCAGCCGATCCGAGATCGGGAAGATAGCTGTCCCCGCCAAAGTGCCCGATGAGCACCAGCAAGACAGCAAGTCCGCGCCAGCCGTCAAGTGCCGGAATATGAAGTTGCTTTTGAATTTCGGACATCAAAGGCTGCCGGATTGTTCATCTCTAGCGCCACCTTAAGATGTCCATATTAATAGATTTGGCATGCTCCACTATCCAAGATAAGCAAAATACTTCCTGGGAGAGAGTTTTCTCATTGCACAAATCCCGGATAGGCTTGGCTTACAAGGGCATAGCAACCTATTTCACTGACTTTGATTGCAGGCAATGATTGTCGAAACCATTGCCTGCAGTTTTAGCCGATCAGAGCAGGGCAGTTTGGCCTATACGACGGCGAAAGCAGCCATGCGCGAGGACGCATCGGCACGATTGCGTCGCCAGTGCCGATCATCAGGTCAGCCGGCTGGGCGCAATTGCAGGCGCGAAACGCCGGCCGCGACATTCAGCCCGGTTCCTGCCTCGGCGCTCAGCGGCTGCAGCGCGAAATTTTTCGAGTTGCCGCCGACGAGGGCGTTGGCACCGAGACCGAGACCGACGGAAGCGCCGGCGGAAGCGCCGACATAGGTGCCGGCCAAAGCGCCTTCACCGACGCGGGTTGGTGCGGTATTGACGACGATCCAGCTGAGATACGTCTTGCGGGTGACCCCGATGTCGATACCAAGCTTGCCGATCGTACCCGTGTAGCGTTCGACCTTGCCTGTTCGCTGCTTGAAGGTGCAACTGATGTCCTTGCTGGATCCGATAATCATGCCGACGCCGCCCGCAACCTCGCAGGACAGCGTTCCAAGACGCTGCTTTGGCTCGGAGGCAACCTGCACTGGCTGCTTTTTGGGATGATGCGTGCTGGCGGCCGAAGCCACCGAGCCAAGAGCAACGGAAATGACCGCTGCCGCGATGATGATCTTTTTCATGACTTATCCTTTGGCGGTTTGAGCGCCGCGGTCAGCCCGGCCCGCGGCCCGGAGGTCGATGCACCGATCTCGGACCGGCCGGGCGGTCCTCGATCTGTGTGGAGGACGATATGGTTGATGATCCGAAGCCCGGCATATTCGCCGGCAATCGAGAGCGCCCGCTCACGCGCCTCATCGGATGGCGCGTCGCCCGACAGAACAATCGCGCCCTCTACGGCGCTAACGTCGATATGCGCATCTTCCAGCCCATCGGCATAGGCAATCAAGCAGCGGATGGCCGCGCAGGTCGCGCAGCTATCCGACGAAATCGTCAGCGATGAGAGCCTGGCTAGAAAGAGCATCGGAAAGCCTCGGCGAGATCGAAAGAGTGGATGTTGGCGCGCTTGTCAGCGCAGCGCGTTCCTGACAGCGTCCTTGGCCTTGCCGAACTTGGTCTGGATCTTCCCTTCGACCTTTTCGACAGCGCCTTCGGCCCTCAGCCGATCGTTACCGATCAGCTTTCCGGCGACCTCCTTGATCGATCCGCTTGCTTCCTTGGCTGCACCTTTGACACGGTTCTTATCCATTGTCTTGCCTCCTTGGTTTTTTCAAAAGAAGAGGCATCGGTTTTCAACCGAGGCCGTAACAATGAAGTAGGGCGGCATGGTATACGCTTGCAGAGCAGGAATTACTATTTGTACTAGTAGAAAATAGCCTTTTTGAGGCTTGCAATGCCGATTCTTCGGTCCAGCGCCCAGACCGAAGCGGAATGACCTCGCATCAGGTCGATTTTCCAGTCTTCATGGGCATCGACATGCCTGTGAAGCCACGTTCCCTCGCCCATATGACGACAGCGGAGCGCCGGTTTACGCCGATCTTCGCGTAGAGAGACGCAACATGGTTGCGGATCGTGTTCCTGGAGAGGTGCAGCGTTTCGCTCATCTCGGCGTCGCTCTGGCCGCGGCAGATCAAAGCGAGAACTTCCCTTTCCCGTTCGCTGAGATCGAGGAGTTGCGCCGAGGGACCCTTGCCGTTCGAGACCTGCCGCAAAGTCGCGAGGCGATCGACAATGGAACGACTGAACCACGATGTATCGGTCATCACGCTCTCGATAGCCTCAATCAGCTCCGCTTCGCTGCGGCTGCGCTCGGTGACATCCTGCAACGACCAGATGACACATTGCTGGTCGCTGATCTCGACACGCTCGGCAGAGACAAGGCAGTCGGCCATCGAGCCGTCCTTCTGCTTCAGGCGCAAAACCTCGTCGCGAAGCGGCATGTTATCGACAAGCTTCTTTTCCATGGCGCGCCGGGCTGCAACATCATCCCACAGGCGCAACTCGCTTGCGGTCTTTCCAATAATCTCCTGGAGGCTGTAGCCCGAGAGCTGGGCAAAGGCATCGTTGACTTCGGTGAAGACGAAATCGCCCAATCGAGAAATGGCCGCCGGCGCCGGCGAGAGCCTGAATGACTTGGAGAACCGCTCCTCGCTTTGGCGAAGTGCGTTCTGGGCCTTTCGCCGTGCATCGAGATCGGCGAAAGTGAACAACATGCACGGCTCCTCGCCGACAGCGATGGGCTCGCCCGCTATGATGACCAGCCTATCGCCGCCACTCGGAAGCGGGATCAGGGCTTCACGCTGACGGATCAGCCGGCCTTCCACCAGCTTCGCCAACGCATCCTCGCCCGTATCGCAATTGGCAAACAGGCCCATCTCATCGACAGTTTTTCCAATGACGTCTTCCTTGGCGTAATTCGTCATCTCGACGAAACCCTGGTTGACGCGGATGAAACGAAGATCATCGAGACGGCAGATCAGACCGGGTGCCGGGTTGGCATTGAAGGCCCGCTCGAAACGCTCTTCCGCCTCGAAAAGCGGCGTCTCGTCACGAATGACGAGCGCAAGCACATCCGGGCGGACTCCGGCATCTGCAATGATCAGGCTGCGGACGGTGTGGACCCAGAAGAGATCCAGATCGGCGGCGGGCGATATTTCGACTGTGACCTCATCGACCGTCTCGCCGCACACCAGCCGCTCGATCGGATATTGGCCCTCGTCAAGCAGATGATTGTTGCGGTAGCGCAGCGTGAAGGCCTGCCGGTAGCCGGCTGCATCGCCACCCAGCTCCTCGATCGTCGACACCCTGTGCATCCGCAATGCGGCGCTGTTTGCCCAGGAAATAGCGCCTTCAGGGTCGATCAGGATGATGCCGTCGCTCAATCCGGCGACAAGTTCGCGCAATACGTTTCGATTGACGTTCGGCGGCTGCGGCCCATCGCTCATGAGGATCCTCATCTTGCTACTGGCAATTTAGATAGGGAGGCCAGCCGAGAAGAGAAGCTACCATGCGCTCGCAAGAGCAAGCACGGAAAATTACGAAAGCCTGCGGCTCATCATCGAGTAATCGATGCAGGCCGAAGGCGCCGCATTTTGCAGAAATAGCGGCAGAGCGAGGGAATGGACCGGGATTGTCAGCGCATCGAGCGTCGCCGTCTGCTCGGGTGAGAGCTGAACATCAAGTGCGCCGACGTCATCATCGAGCTGTTCCAAGGTATGCACACCGATAATGGTTGACGATACACCGGGCCGCGCCAATGCCCAGGCGAGGGCCACCCGGGCAGTAGTTGTGTCGAGCTCGGCCGCAATGCGGAGCAGAGCGTCGACGATTTCAAGACGCTGCGCATCGGGTTGCCGTGCCAATGGCGACGCGCGATCGGACATGAGGTTTCCGATGTTCTTGCGAGTGTATTTTCCGCTAATGAGCCCGCCATTCAGCGGCGAATGCGAGACGACGCCGAGCCCCATTCCACGTGCCATGGGAATGAGCTCGCTCTCAAACAGCCTGGCGGCCAGCGAATATTCGATCTGCAGACCGACGAATGGCGCCCAGCCATGAAATTGCGCGATCAGCTGCGCGTGCGCGACTTTCCAGGCCGGCGTATCGGAAATGCCGAAATAGCGCAATTTCCCCGATTGAATGAGGTCATTCAATCCTGCCAACACCTCGTCGAGGGGCGCCTGCATGTCCCAATTGTCAAGCCAATAAAGATCGAGATAGTCCGTGCGCAACCGCCGCAAGGTTTGTTCGCATGCCTCTATGATGGCTTCGCGACCCAGCCCCACGCCCTGCTGATCGACGCCGAACTTGGCAGCCATGACAAGCCGGTCGCGTTTGATCGAGTTCCTTGCGAGGTAATTGCCGACAACCGTCTGGGCATCCGGTTTTGCGTCACCCCTGCCCGTATCGAGATAGTTGCCGCCGAGATCGAGATAGTGATCGAGGATCGCCGCGGGCTTCTTGACGCGCGACTGCCAAGCGAAGCCTTCGCCGAAAGTCATGGTTCCCAACGCAAGCGGACTGACACGCAAGCTCGAACGGCCGAACGCGGCATAGTCATCAAGATGCATTCTTTGTCCCCCGACCCACCTGGAAGCCAATACTCAGCCTCCCTTACATATCTAATGTTACGGGAAAACAGGAATTAGACGGCAATTCACGATTTTACTATTCGGGAATCCGGATAATGGGCCGGACTCCTCCAACAAGTCGGATGGAAACGGAAGACCACGCCTCTTTTCGGGCGTCAAACTATGCCAAGGTGATGCCGCAACGCGCAAGTGTCTGCCATTCATGAACAGCGGACATGACTGCAATCGGAATTGCCCATCTTAACGCGGCGACTAGCCTCGGCTAGTCTTTCGTCCGATAATGGCAACTGCGCGCAGCGCTTATCGGTAGATGATAAACAAGGCGGACGAAACATGAAGACCATTGGCTATGCTTGCACCTCAGCGGATGCTCCGCTCGAGCCTTACAGCTTCGAACGACGTGCGCCGCTCGCAAACGACGTGGTAATGGAAATCACCTATGCCGGGATCTGCCATTCGGATATCCATATGGCGCATAATGACTGGGGCTTCACGCTCTATCCGCTGGTTCCGGGTCATGAAATCGTTGGCCGTGTCATCGAGATCGGCAGCGACGTCACCAAGTTCAAGGTCGGCGATCACGGCGCGGTCGGCTGCATGGTCGACAGCTGCCAGCATTGCGACCAGTGCCGCCGCGGCGAGGAGCAGTTTTGCCGCGAAGGCAACACCGGCACCTACAGCGTCCCAGACCGTATCGACGGTTCGATCACCAAGGGTGGCTACTCCAAGCATATCGTGGTGCGCGAAGAATTCGTCTGCACCGTGCCCGAGGGCATGGACCTGTCCCGCACCGCGCCGATCCTGTGCGCCGGCATCACCACCTATTCGCCGCTACGCACCTGGAACGTCGGCCCGCATAGCCGCGTCGGCGTCATCGGCATGGGCGGTCTCGGCCACATGGCCGTCAAACTCGCCGCGGCGATGGGCGCAAGGGTAACAATGATCTCGCGCTCGCCCGACAAGGAAAAGGTCGCCCGCGAAATCGGCGCCGACGACTTCCTGATCTCGACCAATGCCGGGGCGATGCAAGCCGCGGCCAACGCCTTCGACCTGATCATCGATACCGTCCCGGTCAAGCACGATCTCGATGCCTACATGCCGCTGCTCGACGTCGACGGGACGCTTGTTATCGTCGGCCAGGTCGGCCCCTGGGGCGAGGTAAACGGCCTGCCTTTCCTGATGGGCCGACGTCGCGTCGCGGGCTCGCCGATCGGCGGCATGCGCGAAACGCAGGAAGTGATCGATTTCTGCGCGCGCAAGGGCATTCTTCCGGAGTGCCGGATCATCCGTCCGGAGCAGGTCAACGAAGCCTTCGCGACCCTGCAGCGGGCCGATATTCCCTTCCGCTTCGTGATCGACATGGCGTCTCTGTCGGTTCCGGAAGCAGCCTGACAGGGCGCCTCGGCGCAGCGAACTTGGACTCTCATCCTTAAATCCCGGCCGCGTCATGGCGGCCGGGTTTGGTCATATTCGTTGATGACGGGATCAGCCTCGGTAACGCAACGCGTCGACCAACAGGGAGAACGCCGCCGAAGGCTGCCGGCGGCTCGGATAGTAGAGATGATAGCCGGAAAACGGCGTGCACCAATCGTCCAGGACGCGCACGAGCCGCCCAGCCGCCACATCCGCGGCGACATGATCTTCCATCACAAAGCCCAGCCCCAATCCCGCTCTCACGGCACGCACGATCATGCCGACATTGTTGAAGACGAGCTGACCGTCGACGCGGACGCGAACCTCGCGCCCGTCCTTTTCCAGCTCCCAGGCATAGAGGCCGCCGGCAGTGAGCAAACGCAGATTGATGCAGTTGTGATCAGCCAGATCGTTTGGCGTCTCCGGCGCAGGATGCCTGGCGAAATAGGCCGGGGAGCCGACGACGACCATGCGGATGTCGGGACTGATCTTGACCGCGATCATGTCCTTGGCGAGAGCTTCCCCAAGCCGGACCCCGGCGTCGAACCGATCGGCGACGATATCCCGCAGACCGGAATCGATGCTAAGCTCGACGCGGATATCGGGATATTGCGACAAAAGCCTTTCAAGCGCCGGCCATAGAACAGTCGTGGCGGCATGCTCTGCCGTGGTGATGCGGATGGTACCGGCGGGTTTTTCGCGCAGTTCGCGTAGAGAGGCGAGTTCGGCGCCGATGCTTTCCAGCGCGGGCCGAAGCGTGGCAAGCAGCCGCTCACCGGCTTCGGTCAGGGCCACGTTTCGGGTCGTGCGCGTCAACAGGCGCACGCCCAGCCGCGCCTCCAAACGCCGCACCGTATGGCTGAGGGAGGATTGCGACGTGCCGAGCCTGGCGGCGGCACGCGTAAAGCTCTTCTCTTCGGCCACGACAGCAAAGGCGTTCAGGTCGACCAGCTCCTCTCGCTGCATTTATGAACTCCTGATATAATTTTATGCCATTGATATCGTATGGTTCCTGCAATGCGACAAGTCTAAAGTCCCTTGAATAACGGCGATCACGCCGTAGTTTTTTATCGAGGAGTTCGAAGCCATGGACATCAAACGCAGCGGTTCCCAACCATCGGCCAAGGGACCGGAAGAGTATTTCACCGGCACGGTTCGCCTCGACGCGCCGTTCAGCGGCCGCGGCAATCTCAGTGGCGCAACCGTGACTTTCGAGCCGGGCGCCCGCACGGCATGGCACACGCATCCTTTCGGCCAGACCCTGCTCGTCGTCTCCGGTCTCGGACGTGTCCAGCGCGAAGGCGGTCCGGTCGAGGAAATCCGCCCCGGCGACATCGTCTGGTTCCCGCCAGGTGAAAAGCATTGGCACGGCGCGGCGCCCGATTGCGCCATGAGCCACATCGCGATCGCCGAGAAGGAAAACGGCTCGCCGGTAACCTGGATGGAGAAGGTGAGCGACAAGGACTATCTTGGGAAGCCGCAACCATGAAACCTCATGTCATCTGCCATATGATCTCGTCGCTTGACGGCGGGCTGCACCCCAGCCGCTGGACCGAGAGCCCAGACGGCAGCCGTGTGGATTGGACGGCACTGTACCAGTCGTGCCACGAGAAACTGGAAGGCGACGCCTGGATGGTCGGCCGCGTGACGATGGCGGAAATGAGCAAAGGCAATCCGCATCCGACGCACGAGCACGACAAGGTCGACCGATCCAGCCATTTCGCCAATCGGGAGGCTGCCAATTATGCGATTGCAGTCGACACGTCAGGCAAATTGCATTTCACCAAAAATGAAATCGACGGCGATCACGTCGTCGTCCTTCTTGGTGGCGACGTGCCGGACAGCCATCTTGCCGAACTGGCGGGAGACGGCATTTCCTACATCGTCTCCACACAGCCGCAGCTCGATCTTCCCGCCATGCTCGACACTCTCAATCGCGAGCTTGGCATCAAGCGCCTTCTGCTGGAGGGCGGCGCCGGCATCAACGGTTCCTTCCTCGCGGAAGGTCTGGTCGACGAAATCAGCCTGCTCGTTGCACCCGCTCTCGACGGACGCGCCGCGAGCCAGAGTTTCGTCGAATTCGGTGAAGAAGGCCTGGCGGGCAAGGTGGCACTTTCGCTCAAGAGCTGCGAAACGCTTGACCACGGCGTGATCTATCTGCGCTACACCGTCGCGCCGCGCTGAGGCTGGTCAAGGAGCACTTTGCCCAAGGCTATGCAGTCAGGTTTGGAAGGAGGCCGCCAGCGGTGGCCTCGGAAATCAACCTCAAGCTCAGCGGCCGGTCGTCTTCATCAGCTGTTCGGGATAGCGTTCGCCTTCAATGGCGATCTCTGCGGCAGCCCGCTGGATTTCGGCCAGGTCATCGGCACTCAGCTCGCGAGGCAGCATCTAACGATTAGACGGCATAATCGGCATAAAGTTATATTCATGATTCATGAGTGGGGAACGCCGAGCGCAAAATGCGTGCGCCCCCTGCTGCAAATGCTGGTCGCCATGAAGTCTAAGCTCGCCTCAGACGAGCTTTGCGACGATAATATCCTCCAGGGCCAGCGCCGCCCCCAGCAGCCGCTCGTCCTGTTCCTTCGGAGCGGACAGCAAGAATCCCACGGGCATGCCGGCGCTGCCGGTGCCGCAAGGCAGCGATACGCCGCACCAATCGAGGAAGTTGCCGATCAAGGTATTGCGCAATGTCTTGAAGTTGACCTTGACGAACAGTTCGTCATCCGCCTCAAGCGGCGCAAGCGCGGGCGCGACATGGGCGACAGTCGGATAGGCGACGAACTCATTCGGCCCGATCATGCCGGCCACGTACTTGATCAGCTGCTCACGCACCTGCAATATTTCCAGATAGCCGACCAGCGTGATCTTCTCGCCTAGGCGCGTGCGCGCCACGACACGCCGATCCATGGCTTCAGCCTCAGGTCCGGCCAACCGGCGATGATGCAGGGCGAAAGCCTCGGCGGTCACCAACGGGCCATGCTCGGCCATCACCTGAAAGAGCCTGTCGAAAGCGGGGAAAGCGGCGCGCCGGACCTTGACGCCGGCAGCGCTCAGCCGGGCAAGCGTCGCCTCGAACGCCTCCGCCACGCCGTCCTCGACATCGTCCATGACGACAGTGGTCGGCACGACGACTGAAAGTCCGGCAGGATTCGCGCGGATGATGTCGGGTGCCGCACGGCCACGCATCGCCGCATCGACCCAGACGGCGTCCTGAACGCTGCGGCACAGGGGGCCGAGCGAGTCGAGGCTGGTTGCCAGGGGAAAGACCCCCGCCATGCTGTAGCGGCCGCGACTTGCCTTATAGCCGACAAGGCCATTGAAGGCCGAGGGAATGCGCACCGAACCGCCGGTATCCGTGCCGATCGACACCGGCACCAGCCCGGAAGCGACGGCGACAGCGGAACCGGAGGAAGACCCGCCCGGTATCCGGGCGACATCCGTGGCCCGTGGATTAAGCGGCGTGCCATAATGTGGATTGAGGCCGAGGCCGGAAAAGGCAAACTCGCTCATGTTGACCCGGCCTATCGCGACCATGCCGGCTGCTTTCAGCGCCTCTACGACATCCGCATCCTCTTGCGCCGGCGCGGCATCCGCGAGCACGATCGATCCTGCCGTCGTGGGCAGGCCCCGAATAGCAAAAAGATCCTTCCAGGCCACCGGAATACCATCCAGCAACCCGCGCGAGCGCCCTTCCCGCAATCTCCTTGACGATGCAGTGGCTTCCTCGCGCGCACGCTCCTCGAGCAGGCGCGTAAAAATCGCCTGATCCTTGTGCGTACGGATCGCGTCCAGGCTCTCTTCGACCAGCGTGACAGGATCGAGACTGCCGGACTGGATCAGGACCGACAATTGCGCGATCGACTTGCCGAGATGTGTCTGTGTCATGACGCCTGCTCTCCTCTGCCGCCGACAAGCTGCATCCAGCGACGAACAAGATAGTTGTGCTCATCCATTGTCGTATTCCAAACCGCAATGCAATTGGCCCGCTGCCAATAGGACCCGCCGCTGCGCACCGAGCCCGCCTTTATCCTGATCTGCCCATCCGGTCCCGGCAGGTCTTCGGTCGCGGCGACCCCGTCATACCAGTATCCCCATTCCGCCGGCGTCATGAACTGACGCGAACGTTGCGGCGTTGAGATGTAATAGCCCTGCCGTGCGACGACGGCGCCCGGCCAGCCAGATATCCACCAGTTCAGATAGTCGTAGGCGACATCGAGAAGGCGACCGCTGAGATGTTTCGACAGGCATAAGCCACCATGCCAGGCGCGATAGCCCTCGGCGGGCACAGCCTGCTCGACCGGCACGCCCCTGGAATTCAGGATGCCGATGCCCGGCGACCACATGCTTTGAACGCTGGTCTCACCGGCGATCATCAGCCGGGCGGCGTCTTCGGCCGTCTTCCAGAAGTCACGGAAGAAACCGGCTTTCTTGCGCACTTCCAGCAAGTCGATCAGCTGATCGATCTCCTGCACCGACATATTGCCGATATCGTCGAAGGACATCAGGCCGGCAGCTTGTGCGGCGAGCGCCGCATCGAAAATGCCGATGGCGGGCTCGTCCACCAAGGCCACGCGCCCGGCCCATCTCTCGTCAAAGAGTGCGCTCCAGGAATGCATGCCGACGTCATCGTGCGCCTGATCGGTTCGATAGGCGAAGCTGTCAAAATTATGGGTGGTCGGAAGCATGGAGATGAAGCGCGAAGGCGTGTCGCCCAAGGCGAGATTCGGCTGAACGAAGAGCTTGCGGGCGGGCACATCGCCGAGCCCCAGCCGCGGGTTGGGTCCGATATGGCCGGTCTTCGTCAGATCGTTGATCTCGTCCCACAAGACGATGCGCTGCGTGTCGATCGGCTGGATGGCGCGCCAATGCCAGACGATATCGAGGTTATGAAAGCACTGATCGTAGATGTCGTAGGTTTCCGGCTCGCGCGCCGCCTTGTACTGCGTCGTCAGGAAGTCGTTATTGTCGAAGGTCACGTCGATGCCGAGATCGGTCTGCGCGCGAAGCCGCAGTTCCTCCAGCAGCGAGATCGCGGTGCCGAGAACGCGCAGACGCGGCCGCCCCGCCAGATGCAGGGCTGGAGCAGACACGGTCTTTGCCATGGGTTGATGCTTGTTCATGAAGGGATCGATTATCCTATTGCGCCGCCATTGCCAAAGAAGATGCGGCAGATGGCGTCTGCGGCATGCGTGCCAATGTGAAAACCTCGAAGGAGCGCTTGACCACGGCGCCATCGATCCCATCCAGGATGAAGACCAGACGTGACGTACGGTCGCCGGAGGGCCATGTGTCCATGTGAACCGGCGCGTGGACCAGATGCTGAACCCCATGCACCGCGACGGGACGCTCTTCGCCCTTGAGGTTGAGGATGCCCTTCACGCGCAGCACGCGCTCCCCGTGCCGGTTGAGCAGCATGGTCAGCCAAAGGCCGAAAGCGGTCCAATCGACGGGCCGGTCGACCCTGAGCGAGACGGAGGAAATCGCCGCCTGATGGGGCACGCCCTCTGCCGAAACGAGCTGCAACGGCTCCTCGCAATAAAAGCCGCTTTGCGACAGGCAGCTATCTGGCGAGACGCTGCCGCGCATGTCCGCAAGCGAGGACAGATCGAGATCGGGATCGGCTGCCATCAGGAGCGGGGCATCGGGATTGAGGATGCGAAGGCGCTCTTCAAGTGCCTGTCGGTCGCAATCCGCCGCGAGATCGGTCTTGGTCACCACAAGCTGATCGGCAATCGCCGCCTGCCGGTTGGATTCGATATAGGTCTCCAGCTGGCGCAATCCGTTGACCGCATCGACAGTCGTGATCACGTTGCCGGCACGGAAATGATGCCTGAGCACCGGATCGGCCTTGATTGTGGAGAGCACCGGAAAGGGGTCGGCAAGGCCGGTGCTTTCGATGATGACGCGGCGGAACGGCGGCAACAGCCCGCGGTCGCGTTTGGAATAGAGGTCCTTGAGTGCCGTGGCGAGCTCGCCGCGGACGGTGCAGCAAACACAGCCGGAGCGCAGCAGCACCATGTCGCCATCGACGCGTTCGACAAGATCGTGGTCCAGCCCGATCTCGCCGAATTCGTTGATCAGCACGGCCGTATCGGCAAATGCCGCATCCGCCAGGATGCGCTTCAACAGCGTCGTCTTGCCGGAGCCGAGGAAGCCGGTGAGAAGATTGACCGGCAGGAAGCCATCGGGCTCAATCATCATGCCGCGCCTCCATCCGTGTCATGAATACGATATCAAGGGGATCACACGGTCGGCCGACGAGCCTTTCGGCCGCCGGCCAGAGATGCCCGAGGTCTTCGATGATCTCGCTCGAGCCCGTTCTCGTGGATAGGACGAAGGACGCGCCCTGCCAATCGGAGAGAACGAGGCCAAAGCCGGAGAGCATTTCGTTGGCCGCACGGACGCGCTCGGCGCGTTCACGCCGCCGCTCCGGGCTGGCGTGATTGCGCGTGAAGACGCCCGGCCGGGCCGCAGCATCGGTCCAATGCTCATTGCCACCGAGAACACCGCACAGTGAGCACATGATGATCGTTCCTTCCGAAAACGGCTTCGCCCTGTCGAGACTAGCCGGCTATTTGGCGCGCGGGAAGCGGGCAGCGAAGTCGTCGGCGATCTCATTCATCGTCACGAACTTCACGCCCGGATGCTTGATCATATGCGCATAAAGCCGCTCCAGCATCATCAGCACCTGCGGCCTGCCGGCCACGTCCGGATGGATGGTGATCGGGAAGACGGCATAGTCCATTTCGCGATAGACCCAATCGAACTGATCGCGCCACATCTGCTCGATATCGTGCGGATTGACGAAGCCGTGGCTGTTGGGAGCCTTCTTGATGAACATCATCGGCGGCAGATCGTCGAGATACCAGGAAGCCGGGATCTCGATCAGATCGGTCTCCTTGCCCCTCTTCAGCGGCACCATCCATTCAGAGGGCTTGCGGGAATAGTCGATCTTCGTCCAGCTGTCTCCGACCCGCACATAATAGGGCGTGAAGTCTTTGTGCATCAGCGAGTGATCGTACTTGATGCCGCGCTCCAGAAGCAGCTCGTTGGTGACGTTGGAGAATTCCCACCAGGGCGCGACATAACCTGTGGGACGCTTGCCCGAAAGCTTGGTCACGAGCTCGATGCACTTGTCGAGGATCTCGGTTTCCTGCTCGCGCGTCATGGCGATCGGGTTTTCATGGCTGTAGCCGTGAATGCCGATTTCATGGCCGGCGTCGGCCACCGCTTGCATCTGCTCGGGAAAGGTCTCAATCGAATGGCCGGGGATAAACCACGTGGTCTTGATGCCGAACCGCTCGAAGAGCTTCACCAGCCGCGGGCTGCCGACTTCGCCGGCAAACAGGCCGCGCGAGATATCGTCAGGCGAATCCTCGCCGCCATAGGAGCCGAGCCAGCCGGCCACGGCATCGACGTCGACACCAAAACTGCACAAGATTTCCTTCGCCATGGGATGACCTCCTTTGATCAGGTTTTCTATAATCAGTGAGCTGGAATGACGGTCGCGTCGGCCGGATCCCAGGTAAGCATGACCTCGGCCCCCACGGGGAAGGCGCCGGGCCTGTATTTGTCGATATGTGCTTCCAGGGCGAGCCCCCGGCCATCGGGCAGGCTGACGCCGATCTGCGAGATATGGCCGACGACATCGAAGCGGTCGACGCGCGCGCCGACGACATTGCCGCCGAAAGCGCCGGCGAGGCTTTCTCGCGCCGAGGTCTCGGCCGCGTGCACTTCGATCGCTTCCGACGGAATAACGATATTGACCTTGCTGGAAAGGCCACCGTTGGCCTGACCTGAGAGCATGCCGAACGATGTGGAGACGAGCGTGTTATCGGCTTGAGCGCCGGCCACTTCGCCTTCGAAGATGGTATTGCGGCCGATGAACTGCGCGACGAATGGCGTGTCCGGGCGCGTGTAGAGCTGATGCGGCGGGCTGATCTGCTCTACCCTGCCCTGGTTCATCACGACGATCCGGTCGGACAGCGCCAGCGCCTCCGACTGGGCATGCGTGACGAACACGAAGGTCACGCCGAGCCTCTTCTGCAAGAGCTTAAGCTCGTTCTGGATCGCTTTGCGCAGATTGGCATCGAGGGCGCCGAGGGGTTCATCGAGAAGCAAGACGTCGGGCTCGACCACCAATCCACGTGCAAGCGCGATGCGCTGGCGCTGGCCGCCGGAGAGCTTGTCCGGCTTGCGCTCGGCAATATCCTCAAGCCCAAGCGTGGCGAGGATGCGGTCGACCCGCGCATCCCGCTCGCCCTTCACCACGCCTTTGACCTCGAGACCATATCCGACATTGCGCCGGACCGTCATATGCGGAAACAGCGCATAGTTCTGGAAGATCATCGATGTCGGCCGGTTCTGCGGCCGCACATCGTTCATGCGCTCGCCCTTGATCATCATGTCGCCGGAGGAAATGCTCTCGAAGCCGGCAATCATGCGAAGCGTCGTCGTCTTGCCGCAGCCCGACGGCCCCAGAAAGGCGATGAACTCCCCCTTTTTGATCGCAAGGTTGAAGTCGATGACGGCGGGAGTGCCATTGTCATAGACCTTGCCGGCATTGATGAGTTCCAGGTCATAAATCATGAGAGATCTCCGAGCGTGGGCAGAGAGGCCGGATTGGCCTCCCCGCGGGGCAAGAGGCAGATGGCCGAAGCCTGTGCCAGGCCCAGATCAGGCATTGAGGAATTCATCCCATTTCTGGACGAGATGGTCGTATTCATCCGGCCACTGGTGCCAATAGGCCACGTTCTTTGCGCGCTCCGAGAGCGAGCCGCCGTCGCGCAGGTCGCCTTCCTTGATGCCGCGCTCGGCAGCGCCCACCCATGGCTTGCCCTCGTACCAGAAGGCATATTTTTCCGGCGCCATGACCTTCTGGATATTGGTCGAGGGCGAGTAGTAGCCCTGCTCCGATACGGTGATGCCCGGCTCGCCCGACAGCCAGTAGTCGGCATAGGCGATCACGGCTTCCTTGTTGGGCGTGCCCGATATCATCGAAGGGCCGATCGCCCAGCCGCGATAGCCTTCCTTCGGCACCGCATATTTGCACGCCTTGCCCTGGGCCTTGACGGCCATGACCGCCGGCTGCCAGGCATCGCAGACAACCATCTCGCCCGATGCCATAAGGTTCACCAGCTCGCCGAAATCACCCCAAAGCGCCCGGAACTGCCCGTCCTTCTTCTTGGAGACGAGGAATTTCGCCGCTTCGTCGATTTCGGCGGCGGTCGGGTTGCCCGGGTTCTTGACGCTCGAAAGCCCGAGCGTGTTCATGGCCATGATGGCCTGGCCGAAGGCGATCAGCGGATCGGTATTGAGGCCCGACTTGCCTTTCCACTTCGGATCGAAGATCGCCGACCAGCTATTGGCCTCTTCGGCCGACAACACGTCGGGATTGTAGCCGATGGAATCGTAGTTATAGACGGCCGGCACCATGTTCAGCGTGGTCTTGGCATCGTCAGCCCAGATCTGGCCGACGATCTGCTGTTTCGGCCCCCACTTGTCGGATGGCGTCGTGAAGGTGTCACGAATATTGGCCCAATTCTTCAGCGAGGCGGCCGGGATCGCTTCGACATTGTTGGTCATCACGATCGACGGCAGGCGTTCGCCGATAATCTCCCAGCAATCGTAGTCCTTGGAGCCAGAGAGGATCTTCGTCTGCGCGTCTGGGAAGGTCGCTGCCGTGCCGGAGGTCTGACCGACGCCGCTTTCCTTGCGGAAATCGGCGAGGATTCGTTCCTGAACGGTGACGGAAAGACCGATGGTGCGCAGCTGCTCCTTGGCAAGACCGCTTGCCTGTGCGTAAGCCATCCGCGACGATAGGAATGGCGTGCCGCCCCCGATCGCCAGCGCCATCATGCCGGCCGATTGTTTCAACAGAGAGCGCCTGTTCATTTCCATTTTGGACATCTCATGTTCTCCTGTGCTGATTGCTGTTCCCTGAGCCCTTGGCGGGCCTGCTTTATTGCCGTATCGCGTGGCGCCCGGCCGCTGCCGGAGCGCCGGCGATCAGTACCGCCCCACCAGGAGGCCACCATCCACGACCAGAACCTGGCCGGTCATGTATCTCGCGCCCTTCGACGCGAGGAATGCGATCACATCGGCGATATCTTCCGGCTCGCCGAGCCGGCCCATGGGGATGAATTCGGCTGCCTTCTCGGCACCTGCAGGGCCGAGCGAATTCTCTTCCGAGAGCAGTTGCGCGGTGCGGATATAGCCGGGGGCAATGCCGTTGACCCTGACGCCGTCTTTCGCCAGCTCGACGGCAAGCCCTCGCACCAGCCCAACAACGCCGGACTTGGCGGCGGAATAATGGACATGCTCGTCCCATCCGTAGGCGACGCCCATGATGGAGGAGAGTGCGATGATGCTTCCAGATTTACGGGTGCGCATGCCGGGCGCCGCAGCACGCACCAGCTTGAAGATGCCCTTCAGGTCGACATCCATCGTCAGGTCCCACTTGTCGTCGCTGAGCTTGGCGAGCGGGGTGCGATGGGCGATGCCGGCATTGGCGACGATGACATCGATCTTGCCGAAACGCGCTTCGACATCGGCGACAAGCTGGTTGGTAGCGTCGGTCGAGCGGACATCGTAGAGGTGGAATTCAGCCGAACCGCCGGCGCTGAGAATGCCGCGAACGGTCGCCTCGCCCTCGTTTTCGAGGATATCGGTGACGACGACATGATCGCCGAGCGCGGCAAAAGCCTTGGCTGTCGCCTGGCCGATGCCGATGCCTGCGCCGGTGATAATGACAACCCGCTTTTGTAAACTGTCCATCTGCTTCTCTCCTTCAGAGCATCACGTCGCCGGAATTAGGCCCTAGCGTCTGACCGACGAAGAGGCTTGCGGCCGGCGACGCCAGGAACGCCACGGTCGCGGCCACCTCTTCAGGCTCGCCGAAGCGGCCGAGCGGCAGCTCGCGTTTCTTGCGCTCGCGCCATTCCTCGGAAAGCCCCAGTACCAGCGGCGTGTTGATCGGCCCCGGCGCCACGGCATTGACCCGCACGCCGCAGCTGGAAACCTCGCGGGCAAGCGCCTTTGTCATGCCGATGATTGCCGCCTTGGCGCCGGAGTAATGGACGAGCTCGATGCCGCCGATCTGCCCGAGCTGCGAGGCGACGTTGACGATCACCCCCTCGCCGCGTCGAAGCATTGCCGGCATGACCGCCTTGGTCATCAGGAAGGTGCCGCGAACATGCACGGCAAACATCCGGTCGAAATCCTCAAGCGCGAGATCCTCGAAAGCGGCCTGATGCGCGATGCCTGCATTGTTGACGAGAAGGTCGACGTCGCCGTGCGAGGCCTTGGCGGCAGCATGGATCGCCGCCACATCCTCGGGCCGGGCGACGTCGCCGGCGATCGCGGTCGCCATACCGTCTGCCGATATGATTTCCGAAGCGACGACCTGAGCCCGGTCGCCGGAGAGATCGTTGACCAAAACCGCATAGCCGTCAGCCGCAAGCCGGAGCGCGATAGCCCGACCAATACCCGAGCCGGCGCCGGTGACGATTGCAGAAGCCCTATGCGTCATCATGCGTCCTCCTGGATGCGGATGCGCTTGGCGCGGCGAACCGACAGCCCCATCAGGATCGCGTAGGTGCCGAGAAGCGCGAAGGAAAACAGCGTCGTCAGCACACCGAAGGCAAAAACGTTCGGATGAACCTCGACGGAGAAGGTGCCGTAGATGGCGAGCGGCAGCGTCAATTCCCGGCCGGAGGCAAACAGGGTCCGCGAGAACTCGTCATAGGACAGCGTGAAGGCAAAGAGCATGGCCGAAAGCACGCCGGGGAAGATCAGCGGGAAGGTCACCTTGCGGAAGGTGCGCGCGGGGGTGACGCCGAGCGACCAGGACGCCTCCTCCATGCTGGGATCGAACCTGTTGAAGATGGCCAGCATGACCAGGAAAGCGAAGGGGAAAGTATAGACGACATGCAGGACGAAGGCCGTGCTCCACCAATGCCGGTCGACGCCGAAAGCATTGGCGACGAGCGCCATGCCGAGACCGACCAGCACGCCCGGCACCATCATGCCGAGAACGATCAGATAGAAGACGACGCCCGAGCCGCGGAACTTGCGGCGGAAGGCCTGGGCGGACATGACGCCGAGCACCGTGGAGACGATCATGGTCATCAGCGCGAGGGATAGCGAACGGATCAGCGCCTGATCGATCGGCAGGGGCGCGATGCGCGAGGGCGGCGTCAACCCGAAGAGATGACGATACCAATAGGTTGACCATTCGATGATCGGGAATTGCGGGCCGCCCTCCGGGCCGGTCTGGAACGACAGGATCGCCAGGACCGCGAGCGGCCCATAAAGGAAGATTAGAAAGAGCGCCGTATAAACACCCAGGCCGAGTTTGATGCCGCCAGCGTTCATGATCAAAGCTCCTTTCTGAGGTCGACGACCCTGAGCAATGCGGCAATGACCGCGCCCATGACGATGGTCAGGATGACGCCCGCGACCGCCGCAAAAGCCCATTTCAGCGAGCCGACCTGGGTGACGATGATATTGCCGAGCAGATTGACCTTTCGGCCGGACAGCGCGGCGGCCGTCGCGAATTCGCCGAGAACCATCACGGAGACGAAGATCGAGCCGACCACTACGCCCGGCATGGACAGCGGCAGAATGATCGTGCGGAAGATGCGCCAGAAGCCGGCACCCAGATCCTGTGCAGCCTCGATGACCGAGGCGTCGATGCGGCCCATCATGAACGCGATCGGCCCGACCATGAAGACGCAATAGATTTGCGTCATACCGATGATCACGGATAGCTCCGAAAACAAGAGCACTTCAATGGGCTGCTGCACGATGCCGAGCTTCATCAGGATCATGTTGATCGCCCCCTCGGTACCGAGCATCGGCCGCCAGGCGAGAACGCGGATCAGGAACGATGTCCAGAACGGAATGACGCAGAGGACGAGAAGCACGGTCTGCAGCGTCTTGTTCTTGACGAGCAGGCCGACGAAGAGCGCCGCCGGATAGCCGACGACGAGGGTCGATATCAGCACGAGCAGCCAGATGCGGATCGTCGTCCAGAGAGCCCCGAGATATGTGGGGCTGGTCAGGAACGTGACCCAGCTCTGCAAGGTCAGCGTCGGCTCGATCTTGAAGGTCGTCTGCGTCCAGAAGGAAACATAGACCATCATCAGTATCGGCAGGACCAGAAAGGCGAGCATCCAGATCATGCCCGGCGCCAGCAGCCAGAATGTCTTGTTCGACGCCCTGCGCACAGTTGCGCTTTCCTCTGCGGCTTCCTCGCTTGTCGCAACCATGGTCATCTCTCGCTCTCCTTGGCAGGTCCGGGGGAAGGTTTCGGGATGCTCAGATCAACCGAAGACAAGGGCATCCTCCTTCTTCCAGACGAGCGCATAGCGATCCTTTTCGACGAAGGCCGGTGGCCGGGCGTGGCTGAGATGGGACTCGACCTCGAAGACGTGCCCGCCATCGAGCGAGAAGAAGGAATTGACCGCCGCGCCCGAATATTCGCTGGCGATGAAATCGCCCTCGATACGGACCTCATCGTCCGACAGCCGGGCATCGCGAGAACGGATCGAAACGCGATCATAGCGGATGGCATAGGCCGGCTGCGGCGCCTTCCTACGCGACGCGTTCAGCGGAAAGCGGCCGGCGGGACCGACGAAGGCATCCTCGACGACAGCACCGGCAAACAGATTGTAGCAATTGAGATAGCGGGCGACGGCTGCCGAGGCCGGGCTGTTGTAGACGACATCGGAGGCAGCGGCCTGCGCGATGCGACCACGATCGAGAACAAGCACGAGATCCCCCATCGCCAGGGCCTCGGATTCGCTGCCCGTCACATGCAGGAAAGTCACGCCGCAGCGCTCCCTGATAATCTTGAGCTCACTTCGCATGCGGCCGCGCAAGTTGGCATCGAGCGCGCCGAGCGGCTCGTCGAGCAGCACCATCTTCGGCTCCGTCACCAGTGTGCGCGCCAAGGCGACGCGCTGGCGCTGGCCGCCGGAAATCTGCGTGACGGCGCGATCATCAAAGCCCTTGAGACCGACCAGCGCCAACATGTCCTGAACCCTCGAGGCCAAGGCGCGCGGATCGGTGACCGGATCGACCTTGCGATTGCGCAGGCCGAAAGCGACGTTTTCGGCAACGGACAGATGCGGAAACAGCGCAAAGTTCTGGAAAACGAAACCGATGCCGCGATCATGTGGCTGAACACCATCAAGGCGCTTGCCATGAAAGAGGATCGAGCCGGAATCCGGCCCCTCGAAACCGGCGATGACACGCAGCAATGTCGTCTTGCCCGACCCGCTCGGTCCGAGCAGCGAAATATAGGCATCGTCGGGCAGAGAAAAATCCACCGCATCCAGCGCGGGCGCCGCGCCATAGGACTTGGTGACTTGCTTGATCTGAAGAACGGTCGACACCGATTTCCTGCCAGTTTCAAGGCAAGGACCATCCTTTAGGCAAAGAGCCGCCATCGCCGGATCAGCATTGATCCGGACACCAGACGTCCGTCTGCTTTCGCGCATGATCACATGCGCGTCAAAGAGATGTTCCTTGGCGTTTCAACGAGTTCCACCTGCGGCGCTTCTGATGAGCGCCTTGATGATGAAAGCATCGCATAAATGATTTTTGTATTCAATAGGCTTTTTTTCAAAAGTCTGATTGCCCGGCAACAAATATCAAAACCTCAACCGACATCCAGAGCATTAGACGCGAGAAACTCCCGTCGAAAGGCCCCAAAGTGTCGTCACCATATGATCGAAGCAAAGGCAGCCAGGTCAGTGCTTCCTACGGAAATAACTCACAAAAATGCGTATTGCATCTCGCACACCTACCCTCGCCGCGCATCGGCGCCGGCTTACGGAATGGTATTAGTTGAATTTCGTATTCAATAGTCATTTATTTTTGCGCTATATTGACGCTACAAAAAGCGTAAGAGTGAGGCATCGGAACGACATGAGTCCATTGCATCAGATGACCGAAAACGGTGCGCGGCCCAGCGCGCAGAAGCGCTACGAGATCGCGGAGGATGTACTGCGCGGCAATATCGAGGACAGCACGCTGCCGCCCGGCGTCGTGCTGCTCGAGGGCCCGATCGCGGACATCCTGCAGATTTCGCGCGCGCCCGTGCAAAGGGCACTCCAGACGCTGGAAAGCGAGGGGCTGGTCCATCGCTTCAACGGGCGCGGCTATCTCGTCGGCCCCGCCGGCCAGGGCATCGAACCTAACCGCATTGATATCAAGACGCTCGGGCTTACGATTCCGCGCCATGCCGACGAGGCGCTGCAAAGTCGTGCCTCCTGGGAGCGGATCTACAACACGGTCGAAGCGGATGTGGCCGGCTGCGTCGTCTTCGGCCAATATCGCATCATCGAGATCGAACTGGCCGATCATTTCAATGTCAGCCGCACCGTGGTGCGGGATGTGCTGACCCGGCTGCGCGAACGTGGCCTCGTGCGCAAGAACCAGTCCTCCCATTGGATCGCCGGGCCGCTGACGGCGCAGATGATCAAGGATCACTTCGTCTTGCGCGGCATGCTCGAGCCCCAGGCACTGATTGCAGGCGCCGACCACGTCGATCGTGGGCGATTGAACGACCTGTTCCTGCGGCTTTCGGATCTGGAGCAGCACGAGCCCGCCGATCATCTCGCGGCTCTGGAAGCGATCTACGCCGATTTCATCGACGTCTGCATTCTTGCAACGCCGAATGAGCGGCTGAAGGAATCGATCCGCAACAATCTGCTGCCGGTGACGGCGACCGAACGGTTGCTGCGGCGGCTCGGCCTGCCCGGCGACCCGGCCATCATCACCGAACTGCGCCTGGTGGCGGAGCTCTTGCTGCGGGGTGCCGTGAAGGCGGCAGCCGCAATGATGGAGAATCATCTGGAGGCCGCCGTCAACCGAACGATCGCGCAGATGAAGATCGTCGCAATCATTCCCGGCCCAAGCGTAACGGCCGCCTATCTGACGCGCGTTCTCGAATAGGAACCGGCGGAGCCGGCTGCGTGCTACCTACGCATCCAAGACGCCTATCACTGGGAAGGCTTCACCACAGATGCCGGCCAGGGATTACGGCCTTCCCGAAGCCACGTCAGCGTATCGGCCCAGAAGCCGCTCGCGTGGCTATCGTGAAACAGGGCGAAATGGCCGATTGCTTCGCGGCCAAAATCGGCAGGTTTCAGCAGCACGACCCCGTGTTGCGCGCCGGTATAATAGGTCAGCGCGCGGCGCACCGCCGGCACGGTGCCAAGCTCGTCATCCGAAACCGCGATCGCCAGGATCGGAGCCTTGACGGCCGCCATCCGGCAAAGCGCATCTTTCCGCTCGTTTCGCGGATGGTTCAATTCGAACCGGCGCCGGCGAAAACTCCACTCGTTCGCCACATTGCGGGGCAGGTCCTCCAGCCAACCAAGCCGGCGACCGGGAAAATAGCCGCAGAAGGCCGTAATCGCAGGCATGGCGACATGCCATTTGACGAGCAGACCCAGCCGCCGGCGCGGCGCGTAATCACCCCACCAGGCATATTGGGCGCCCACGGTCAGCATTCTCTCGATCATCGCGGCACTTTCGGCCAGCCCCGGCAGAAAGCCGCCGATACTATGGCCGACCACCATGAGCGGGCCGCCGCGCCGATAGCCGACCATCAGCTGCAGCGCAGCGTCAAAATCCTGCTCGCCCCACTCCCGCCAGCGATAGCCGACGCCCTTGAGGCTTTGCGGACGCGATTGGCCGATGCCGCGGTAGTCGAAGGTCAGCACATCGAAGCCATGTCTCGCCAGAAACTGCGCATAGCGATGATAGTAGCGTGCAAGAACGCCCGTTGCCGGATTGATGATCACGCTGCCTGCGGGGGTATTCGTCTCCGCGCGCCAAAGATGGCCGCCAAGGACGATACCGTCCCGACAGGAGATGGAAATTGGTCGACCGCTGATGGTCGATGGATGGATTGCCTCTTCACTCATGCCCGACAGCATGGGATGATCGCCGCATTATGTATATTCACTACTCGGTATACTTTTGACGATGAAAGCCCAGCCCCTGCCGACACGTGATCGTATTCTTCAGGCCGCTGCGAAGCTGTTTCATCATGACGGCATCCGGGCCGTCAGCGTCGATGCGATCGCCGAGAAAGCAGGCGTGACCAAGCGCACCCTTTACTATCACTTTAGAAGCAAGGACGATCTCATCGCGGCACATCTGGAAGCGCGTGATCAGCCGAATCTTGCTCTGTTCAAACGCTGGTTCGAGGAAACGGAAGGCAACGTGGCCACGAAAGTCGCCGGCCTCTTTCGCCAGCTTGCCCGCTCTGCACGCAATGGAAAATGGAAAGGCTGCGGCTTTCTGCGCACGTCGGTCGAGCTGGTCAACCTTCCCGGCCATCCGGCCTTGGTTGCGGCGCGCACCCACAAGAAGCATGTCGAAGACTGGCTCTCATCAATTTTTCTGGACGCCGGAGCCGGAACTGATGCCTTGCCGCTTGCTCGACAAATCATGCTGCTTCTTGATGGCTCGTTTACGATCGTCCTGCTTCATCGCGATCCAAGCTATATGGAGACCGCGGCAGACGCTGCGGCGCGGCTTATCGATGAGCGTTTAACAAACGCAAGAATGCCTTAGCGCGGCGGTCCCGGGCCGAAAATGTCCCCAAGAATGGCCATTGTTGCTGCGGGCATGGCATGTATCAGTAGGTGCAGGTTTTTCTCAAATAGACAGAGACGGGAAAATGGGGTTCTGGGAGTTGTTTACCGGAAAGACGTATCCGGCGAAGGGTGTGCCGCGCCGATCGGTCGACGCGCTTCGCGACGCCTTGCTCTCGGTCAATCATGACTCCGCACCCTTCCTCGTTCGCGATGGTGCGGCAGAGGGCGTGGACCTGGTTGCGGAGTGGAAAATCGTCGATGCGCAATGGTACGAATTCTTTGCCAAGGCCGGCCTCGAACGGGTCTTCAAAGTGCTGATGCGCTTTGACGAGGCCAAGGGAGAAGTCCGCTCCGTGGACCAGGAATGGTCCGTCGAGTGGCGCGCAGGCATCCCGACAATTGCGCTGGCGGCATCCGCCTTTCGTGGTCAAACCGCGGAGAAGAGCTTCGGGAAGTCCTATGGCTTCCGGGAGGACGGCTCCTTCGGCGCGATCTATGACTATGCATTCGACACATCAGTGATCAAGAAACCGCTGCGGAAGGCCGCATTGGACGCCGGCTGGATCTGGCGAAGTGTGGCCTTCGCCAAACTTTAGGAACGAGGCTCCGTCTAGCCTTGATGCATCGGTTCGCCCTGCAAGCCTTCTGGCGATTGCGATCGAGGGTCTGCGTCCACCGAAAGCCGTTCAGCCGATGGGATCAGTACATTCGTGTTGCACCGTGATCGCCATCCACCCCCGATTGCGTCCCCTACGCGAAAGCAGGGGTTTATTAAGCTGTCGCGCTCAAACTGCTGACTTATGCGGCGCATTCTGCTCTTGGACATCGACCCATTCGCATCGACAACGTCGTCGAAATGGCGCTCATATCCGCGTAGATGAGCTGCGTGGCCGCAAACGGATGGAAAACCCCGGTCGCCCACGCCGGCCCGCCGCTGGGCATTTAGAATAGTTTCATTTCCGCGGCGCGATGCCGTAAGGGCCTTATAAAAAGGGAACTTCGAGTTTGACTCGCTCCAGGGAACCGTGGCTACCCGATCAGGATAGTGCCGTATCCTCGCAACTGTCGGCGGATGCCCGATCCTCGGCAACTATCCTCGCCATGGACGGCGAGATCCTGGCTGCCAGTGACGGCCTGAGCGATCTGCTAGGACTTCCCTCATCATCGCTTGCGGGACGCAATATCCGCGATTTCCTGGAGGTACAGGATACCGGCGCCTTCGAAACACAGTTCCTGGCAGCGATCGCAGCTCCAGACCGGAGCCAAAGGGTCCAGCTCCGCTTGCGCGCCGACGGCGGCATGTCCAAGCCTGTCGCGGTCGCTTTGATGGCTGAACACGATGGCACGCCGGCCTCGGCGATCATCTCCGCTGCGTTCATGGAAGCCGGCGTTGCGAACGACCGAGACGGCGAACAGCCGCGCACGGACAATCGCGCCAGCCTCGCCCTGGTGGCTGCCGAGACCGCTATTTGGGATCATGATCTCGAAAGCCAAGAGACATTCTATTCGGACATGTGGCGGCAGATCAGAGGGCTCGCCATCGACGACCCAGTTCCTCGAACCATGGACGAACTATTGGAATTCGTTCATCCGGACGACAGGCAAACCGTGCTCGATCGCATTCACCAGCAACGACAGCCGAACCTGAACCCCACAATCTTCCAGTATCGCTACCGGCATCGGCTCGGGCACTGGATCTGGATCGAATGTCGCGGCAGTTGCATCAAGTGGGATCGGCACAATCGTCCGCTGAGGGTTCTGGGCACCGACAACGATATCACGGCCAGGAAAGCCTGGGAGGAATCACTGGATCGCATGTCGCGGCGTCTGAAGCTGGCGCTGGAGGCCTCGAAGATCGGCGTCTTCGAGGCGGACTTTGATCGGGGAACGGCGGAGTGGGACGACGGCATGTTCCGCCTCTATCACCTCGAATCGCAGGAGACCGTGAAAATCGGCGGACTGTGGGAATCGATGCTTCATCCCGATGACATGGAGCGTGTCTTCAGGAATGTCGATCATCATGTCGCCAACCTCATTCCGTTTTCGGACGAATACCGGGTGATTTTAAGCGACGGCAAGGAGCATTTCATCCGAACCAGAACATTGCCCTTCATCGACAGCGATGGCCATCGCAAGATGATCGGCGCCAACTGGGATGTGACCGCGGACCTCGCCCTTCAGCGCGATTTGGCGCAGGCTAAGACCCTCGCTGAAGCACGCAATCAGGAGCTCGAGGACGCCAGGAAGCAAATCGAATATGTGGCTCTCCATGACGCGTTGACAGGGCTTCCGAACCGTCGCTTCATGGATCGGATGATCCTGGAAATCGAGGCTGAGTGCAAGTCGAGCGGCTCCGGCCTTGCACTTCTCCATATCGATCTCGATCGCTTCAAGCAGATCAACGACATATATGGACACCACGCCGGCGATGCGTTGCTGCAGCATGTCGCCAAGCTTCTAAAGGAAAGCGTTCTCGAAGGCGATTTCGTCGCCCGCATCGGCGGTGACGAGTTTCTGGCGATCGTCGGCTACGACGGATCGACCGAAGAACTGCGGGTGACCGCCGAGCGCATGATACAGAATATGCGTCAGCCTGTTGTCGTCAACGGCATCGAATGCCGGTCAAGCGCAAGCATCGGCATCGCCCATGAAAGAGGGAAGAATGTCGATGTCGGCCAAATGCTTCTCGACGCCGATATCGCGCTCTATCAGGCCAAGGCGCAGGGGCGCAGCCGCTACGAGTTCTATTCCGCCAATTCGCGCAGCCGCTTTGCGAACGCACAACAGACGACGGAAGACATTCTCATCGCCCTGGAGCGGGGCGAGTTCGTACCCTTCTACCAACTGCAATTCGACGCAAAGACGCTCGCGATCGCCGGCGTCGAGGCGCTGGCCCGCTGGCAGCACCCTTCGCGCGGGCTGCTGACACCGGACAAATTTCTGCCGATCGCCGAAGACCTGAATATCGTCAGCGAGATCGATCATCTCATCTATCGAAAGGCGATCTCGGATCTCGATATCTGGAAGGCGGAAGGGCTGAACATCCCCAAATGCTCGGTAAATGTCTCCTCCCGGCGGTTGCGCGACCCTAACCTCAAGCAACTATTGGATATCCAGCCGGAGAAGGCACGATGGTTCTCGTTCGAACTGCTGGAGTCGATTTTTCTCGACGATCTGGACGAACAAATTGCTGAAAATCTGGCCCATCTCCGCCAGCTCGGCATCAGCATTGAGATCGACGACTTCGGCACCGGCCACGCCTCGATCATGGGCCTGCTTCGCCTGCGCCCGAGCGCATTGAAGATCGACCGTCAATTGACCAAGACCCTGGACACGTCAGCAGAACAGCGCGAACTGGTCGGCTCGATCATCAGCATGGGGCATTCGCTCGGCGTCAAGTCCATTGCCGAGGGCGTGGAGACCGAACGGCACGCCGAGGCCCTACGCGACCTTGGCTGTGATACGCTGCAAGGCTTCGGATTGGCGATACCCATGTCGTGTTCGGACCTGATCGAATTCGTCAGCCGCTTCGTCGCCAGCAGATCGGACGTACGGCATGATCACGCTAACTCCCCGGAAGCCAGACCGGCAAAAAGGACCGGCCTCCACCGCATGGGGCGCGGCGGAGGCAAGCGCGATCAGTGATATTTCAAGCGTTCCCGGCCGAGGATAGCGGAAGCGTCGACCCCCGCAATGGGCTGGGAGAGATCGCCCGAAATGTCTCCGGCGAGCTGCAAGTCGAGATAGCGTGCGCAGCAGACGCGCAGGAACGACGTGAAATTGCCGAGATCGTGACCGGCATCGATCGATTCGTGATGCAGCCTGGTAATCAGCTGCACGACATTCATGCCGTCACGCCGGGCGATTTCTTCCAGTTTCGACCAGAAGAAATTTTCCAACCGCACGCTGGTTACCATGCCGTCTATGCGCAGAGAACGCGTCGTACTTTCCCAGAGTTTGGCGTCGGCCTTGATGAACAATTCGCACATGGATGCCTCCCGGCTCAGCCTCAGGCTGCGTTGGCTTTCGACAGGGCGCCGGCATCGAGGACAGCCATGAACTGGCGCAGCCACGACGGATGCGCCGGCCAGGCCGGCGCGGTGACGAGATTGCCATCGGCAACGGCATCATTGATGGCGATATCGGCATAGATGCCGCCGGCAAGCTCGACTTCGGGACGGCAAGCGGGATAGGCCGAGCATGTGCGCCCTTTGAGAACGCCGGCCGCCGCCAGCAATTGCGCACCGTGGCAAATGGCTGCAACGGGCTTGCCCGCCTCGAAGAAGTGCTGAACGGCCTTGATGACTTCTGGGTTCAGGCGCAGATATTCCGGTGCGCGGCCGCCGGGGATGACCAGCGCGTCGTAATCTTCGGCGCGGATGCTGGCGAAGGTGGCGTTCAGCGCGAAATTATGGCCGCGCTTTTCGGAGTAGGTCTGATCACCTTCGAAATCATGGATCGCGGTTGCCACCGTCTCACCGGCATTCTTGCCCGGGCAGACCGCGTGCACCGTATAGCCGCAGGCAAGCAGCGTCTGGAACGGCACCATGGTCTCGTAGTCCTCGGTGAAATCACCTGTTATCATCAGGATTTTCGCTGCTGGCATCGTTTTCCTCCCTCGAAACCAATCGTCACAGCTTAGCAAAGGAATGCGCGTCGCGGGTATTAGGCAAATACTACAAACGGCACCCATGCATTTTTATCGCGCGGGCGGGCGACCAATATCCGGAAGCGCGCAGGCCTCGTCGCCGCCGAAGAGGCGGGAGCGGGTGAGAAACCGTTTCTCCCGTCCATTGTCGAGGGAAAACATGCCGCCGCGGCCGGGCACGACATCGATGATGAGCTGTGTGTGCTTCCAGGCCTCGAACTGGCTGCCGCTGATATAGACAGGCACGCCGCCGATCTCGCCGAGCTTGACGTCGTTGTCGCCGATCATGAAGTCATCCGTCGGATAGCACATGGGCGAGGAGCCATCGCAACAGCCTCCGGACTGATGGAAAAGGATATTGGGATGATCCTTCTGGATTTCCCGGATGAGGTCGAGCGCCTTGTCCGTCGCCAGAACCCTCGGCTCTGTACCTATGTCATCCATGTTGATCTCCCATCGTGGTGATTGAAATGCACGAAAGCCCCCAGCTTCCGCTGGGAGCCTCGTTGGCTTCGTTGGGAGGTCTCAGAAGAAACCGAGCGCCTTGGGGCTGTAGCTCACCAGCATATTCTTGGTCTGCTGGTAGTGATCGAGCATCATCTTGTGCGTCTCGCGCCCGATACCGGACTGCTTGTAGCCGCCGAAGGCCGCATGCGCCGGATAGGCATGGTAGCAATTGGTCCAGACGCGACCCGCCTGGATCTCGCGGCCGAAGCGATAGGCGCGGTTGCCGTCGCGGGTCCACACGCCAGCGCCAAGGCCGTAAAGCGTATCATTGGCGATTTCGAGCGCTTCCTTCTCGTCCTTGAAGGTCGTCACCGACACGACCGGGCCGAAGATCTCCTCCTGGAACACACGCATCTTGTTGTGGCCCTTGAAGATGGTCGGCTTGATATAGTAGCCGCTCGACAATTCCCCGCCGAGATCGGCACGCGCCCCACCCGTCAGGACTTCAGCACCCTCCTGCCTGCCGATGTCGAGATAGGAGAGAATCTTCTCCATCTGCTCACTGGAGGCCTGGGCACCAATCATCGTTGAGGAATCGAGCGGATTGCCCTGCTTGATCGCTTCGACGCGCTTGATGGCCTTCTCCATGAAGCGGTCATAGACCGATTCCTGGATGAGCGCGCGGCTCGGGCATGTGCAGACCTCGCCCTGGTTGAGGGCAAACATGGCGAAGCCTTCGAGCGCCTTGTCGAAGAAATCATCGTCCTCCGCCGCAACGTCGGCGAAGAAGATGTTCGGCGACTTGCCACCCAGCTCGAGCGTGACGGGGATGAGGTTCTGGCTGGCATATTGCATGATCAGCCGGCCGGTCGTGGTCTCGCCGGTGAATGCAATCTTGGCGACGCGCGGGCTGGTGGCAAGCGGCTTGCCGGCCTCCAGACCGAAACCGTTGACGATATTGAGAACGCCGGGCGGCAGGAGATCGCCCACCACCTCGGCCCAGACCAGCAGCGAGGCCGGCGTCTGTTCGGCGGGCTTGATGACGACGCAATTGCCCGCGGCAAGCGCCGGCGCAAGCTTCCAGGCGGCCATCAGGATCGGGAAGTTCCACGGAATGATCTGCCCGACGACGCCAAGAGGCTCATGGAAGTGATAGGCGACCGTGTCGTGGTCGATCTCGCCGATCGAACCTTCCTGCGCACGGATGCAGGAGGCGAAATAGCGGAAGTGATCGATGGCAAGCGGAATGTCGGCGGCCATGGTTTCCCGGATCGGCTTGCCGTTATCCCAGCTTTCGGCCTGCGCCAGCACCTCCAGCTTATCTTCCATGCGCTGGGCGATCTTCATCAGGATGTTGGAGCGCTCAGTGGCGGAAGTCCTGCCCCATTTGTCCTTTGCCGCATGGGCGGCATCGAGCGCGGCATTGATGTCCTTTTCGTCGGAGCGCGGAATTTCGCAGATCTTGCCGCCGGTGATCGGCGTGAGGTTATCGAAGTATCTGCCACCGATCGGCTCGCGCCAGGCGCCGCCGATATAGTTGCCATATTTCAGTTTGAACGGAGATTCGACGATCTTCTGATGTAGCATGCCATCCTCCCTTGGTCGGCAGGTCCGGTAGATGGACCCGATGGGAGGAACCTGCGCCCATATGCGCCAAGGCGAAACCACCGCCCAGCGATGCCGCAGCGCACAGTGTCGCAACTCTGCGACATCTGCAGCGCGCAAATGCGCATCGCGGGCGCATCAGTGCAGATTGAGCCGGTTCATCTTTCGATGCAGGGTCGAGCGGCTCATGCCAAGCGCCAAAGCAGCCTGCGACACATTGCCGTTGGCGCGGAAAAGGGCTCGCAGCAGGGCGGCGCGCTCGGCTTCCAGCAGGTCTTCGCCCGCTTCCCCTTGCTGCTCGCTCAATACATCGCAGGCGGGAATTCCGGCGGCGATACGACGATCGTCCAGCTTCAATGCGAGGCGGGCGGCTTTCGTCGCGCCGAGCACGAGATCATTGCGGTCGACCGCCAGAAGCGCCGAGGTGGAAGCCGTATCCGTCGGAACCATGACGAAGCGGGCGCCGGCAAAGGCGCTCCTGAACAGGTTGAGTTCGATACGCAGCGCCGCGTCGCGAACAGTTTGCGACAGGATTGCCAATGTCGCATCGTTGACGTCGTCGCGGCGGGTGGAAATGTCGAGCGCGCCAGCCAACTGACCGCGATGATCCCGGATCGGCGCGGTCGTGCAACTCAAGTCGATGTTGGAGCAAAAGAAGTGCTGATCGCGGAAAATCGCCACGGCCCGCTCGTCGGCAAGCGCAGTGCCGATGCCGTTCGTGCCGATACTTGCTTCCGTCCAGACCGAGCCGGTCCAGAGACCAAGATCGCGAAACTCCTTGTCGTCGCCGGCTGCGCCGCGGCGATCCAGCGCTATACCGTCCCGGTCGGTCAACAGCAGGCAGCATCCAGCTTTGCCGACAGCCAGAAAGAGGCGATCCAGTTCATTGGAAGCTTCCGCGATCAGTCGCTCCGAGCGCTCCACGGCAGTCGCGAATTCCTGCCCCGTCAGACTTACCGGCAAACGTTTCTCTTCCGGCGCGAGACGGTGCATCATCATGCATCGGCGCCAGGAAGCAACGACCGAAGAACTGGCCGCAGCCGACTGCGCTGACGCGTATACCTGGTCCGCATGCGCGGAATATTCGTGCATCTGGCTCCTCCCACCGAACGCAACATCGATTGTCGCTAAAAAAACAAGGTAACGCAATCCTCCACTGGTTCTTTTACCGTCCGCCAGCTGTGCGCTCTGCCATCCTCTTGACGACGAAGCCCCTTTCGGCCTCGCGGTGGCCGACCTTTCATGCAGGATCACCCGGATACTGAGCGCCATTGCCCGATAATCCCCCTCGAGCGTCGGATTTCGGGTGCTCCGATCCACCGTGTCATGCGCAGGCAATCTCGAGGCCCCTAACATCAGTCATGCACTATAGCCGCCCCTTTCAGGCGGTTGTCAGCGTGCTGTTGTAGCGATGACGAAGTGAGAAAGCGGAGTTTGAGGCGCAACTTCATGAGTGCCAGTTTCATCAGTAAGCGTGTTGCCTGTGATGGCAAGCTGGACTTCCGCGCGCGGGCCTGCAGGGTTCTGACCCCATGAAGAAAACCCTCGCAACGGCTACCGACACCTGTCGCGCACGCTGCATCAATGGCCTTCGACGATTCTTCGCAGCACCGACGCTCACCCCCCCTGCAAATCGAGCGTTTCTCGAACGTCCGATCGTGATCATCTCCATCTTCCTTGCCCTGTCTTTGCTGGTCATGATCACCGCCGACTACCCCTTGGGCGTCTGGATGAAATCATTTCCGGAGCAGCTTCGTGGAACGGCGAAATGGATCAGCAGCTTCGGCACCGGCCTCCTGGTTCTTTCGTTCAGCGGTGCTCTGCTGATATTCGCTATCCTCGCGCCCGCCCACAAATTGAGGAAATCGGCACGAACAGGCGCCGATCTTGTTGCCACCGCCGCGGCATTCGTCTTCTTATCGGTAGCAGGCGGCGGCCTTGTCGACTCGCTTGCCAAGAACATCATCGGCCGGGCTCGGCCGGAGCTGCTGCAGACGAACGGCGCATTTTATTTTCGACCCGTCGCCTTCCACGCGGACTTCGCGTCCTTTCCGTCCGGACACTCCGCGACAGCGGGCGCCATGGCGATGTCGTTGGCACTCGTCTTTCCGCGCCTACGTCCCATATTCATGCCGGCCGGCGTACTGATCTGCCTGTCGCGTCAATGGGTCGGCGCCCATTGGGCGAGCGACACCTTGATGGGCTGGGGCGTCGGAATAGCCTTCGCCTTGTGGCTGGCCCACGCTTTTGCCCGCCGCCGGCTGCTCTTCACCTATGGCTCCGATGGCCGCCTGTGCCCGGGAGAGCGGTATAAAACAGTCCTCATGACCCTGCGCGCGCTCCTGCGGCGCAGGCCGGTAACCGCGAAAGAAGAAGCAACCTCCGCACCGGCGACGGCATGCCCATCACAGTCAAACCTCGCCTCCCACACCTTGGAAATCCGATCCTGAGCCGGCGGTGAGCGCCGACACATCGGCCCCCTACGGAGAAATGCAAATATCGGGCATGGGCAGCGACGGATTTACCGATCTCCGCCGTTTAAGCGCTGAAGGGACAACAACTAAGTTCTTTGGGAATAGAGGCTACATCATGAGAAAGATTACTTTATTGGCCCTGGCGGCCGCAGCTTGCTTTGCCGCCGTTGCACCGGCCGAAGCCCGTGACGGATGCGGTATCGGCTTCCATCGCGGCCCTTACGGCGCATGTCGCCCCAATCGCGGGCCGGTTGTCGTCGTGCCCGCCGGCCCACGCTATGGCGCCTTCTATCCGGGACGCGGCTATTGGGATGGGCGCCGCTACTGGATGCACCGCGAGCGGTGGCATGGCGGATGGCGCTACCGCTAAATAGATCCTGCAAGATTAGCGTGGCCCAACCCGGAAAGTAGGGCCACGCGGCCTTAAATGACAAGGCATGGGGGCGTCCAAGCCACCCCTGGTCTTATGGCACGAGCAGTAGTTTTCCTGTCGTTTTGCGGCTTTCCATGTCCTCATGCGCACGGCGCGCATCCGCCAATGAATAGACGCCGCCTATGTTGACCCGCAGCTTGCCGTGCTCGATCCATTCGAAGAGGCGGGAAGAGCGGGCAATAAGAAGCTCTGGCGTATGAATGTGATCGAAGAAGGTGGCGTAGCCGATCTTGATGCTGCGCGGCAAGCTCATGATATCCAAGGGGCCTGGGCCGCCAAGAACTGGCCCGAACCAGCAGAATGTCCCCGCCCGCATCAGGGAATCGAGCGATCCTTGAAATGTCTTCGGGCCGGAGCCGTCATAGACGACATGGACTCCCTCCCCTCCGGTGATGCGCATCGCCGTATCGGCGAATTTGCCTTCCGTATCTACGATCACATGGTCGGCACCCACGGATTTTGCGATACTGCTCTTGTCTTCACTGGAGACGCGGCCGATCACCTGCCCCCCGCGCAGCTTGATGATCTGCGTCAGCAGCAAACCGACGCCGCCGGCAGCGGCGTGAACGAGCGCGATATCGCCTTGTTGCACGGGATAGAAGTCGGTCGCGAAATGGCTGGCGGTCAGCCCCTGCATCATGACGGCCGCCGCCGTCCGGTCGTCGATGGCCGCCGGTATCGGTACCAGCGCGCGCTCAGGAATGGCGATGCGTTCGGCATAGCTTCCCGGCGCATAGACCCAGGCAACGCGATCGCCGACCTGAAAGCTTTTGACACCCGCGCCAATGGCCAAAACATGACCTGCCCCCTCGACGCCAAGCGGCTTGGGATTGGGCATATCGGTCCAGGCCATGCCCTGTCGCACGCCAATATCCATGAAATTTACGCCGGCCACATGCACCTGCACCAAGACTTCTCCCTCGCCGGGAACGGGATCCGGTCCGTCCACATGTTGCAGGACGTTCGAGCCGCCAACTGCGGTCATGACGATCGATTTCATCTTCATCTCCTTATTTGAACAATCATTCCAAAACTGTGCAAAAAAATTCCTTATCGCAGGCTCCGAAGCGCAAGGCGGGCAAGGGCGAGCAAATTATCGCCTCCGACCCCAGCTCGGGCAGCCAGACGGATCGCGGCGATGTTGGACGTCAAGAACTGCGCGGCCTGCTCGGGGTCGATGTCCCCGGCAATGCTGCCTTCGCTCTGCGCCTCACGTACACGCTCGATGACCGCTGCATGCAACCTGCGGCCGGCGGCTTCGTGAATCGTCGTCAACTCAGGCTGGCTTGTCCCAAATTCGCAGATCGAACCGACACCGAGACAGGCCTCTGAGGCCGTCGCCACGACACGCGCCAGCAGGGCATCGATGCCGTCCATAGACTGTGGTCCCGTTTTAAGCGCAGTAAGGTGCGCCTCAGTCTCCTGTGCCGCATAGCGGCGCACCGCTTCGAGATAGAGGCGCCACTTGTCGCCGAAAGTGTCGTAGAGGCTTTGCCGCCCGATATGAAGGGCTTCCACAAGCATGGTGGCTGAGGTCGCTGCATAGCCTTTGTCGCGGAAGACCGAAATCGCCGCATCCAGAGCCGCCAGTTCATCGAATTCCTTTGGTCTTGCCATGAGCGGTACATAGTAATTATTGAATGATCAGTCAAGAATAATATCGTTTCCGTAAAGCCTGTCTTCTGAACGCATGACGATACGCCTCTCGCGTTTGGAAACACCCGACCGTTGCAAGCGACATCACAACCTTTTGTAGGCTCTGGCGGCGAGCGTGGAAGACTTGCAATTGACGTATCGTCGACGAAAGGACAAAGCTGCCGCTAAAGCAGGCTTTGGAAGACACCGATGCACGCATGAGCGAGAGCAATACCATCGAACATCAAGGCCCCATCATCGTCTTCGATGCCATGTGTGTCCTTTGCTCGGCCAACGCCCAGTTCGTGCTGCGCCACGACCGCATCGGCCGCTTTCGCCTCGCCTCCATGCAGAACGAGACGGGAGCCCGGCTCTATCGGCTGTGCGGCATCGATCCCGCCAATCCGGATAGTTTGATCATCGTGGACGCCGAGAAGGTGTTGCGGGACAGCGACGCGGTGCTTTCCATCTATGCGGGCCTCGGCTGGCCCTGGAAAGCGCTCGCCCTGCTGAGCGTCGTGCCCCGGATGCTGCGCGATCCAGCCTATCGCTGGCTCGCCCGCAATCGCTACCGCTTTTTCGGCAAGCGGGAGACCTGCTGGCTGCCGACGCCGGAGCAAGCAGACCGTATCCTTTAAACAAGGTTCTCGTTTTTGGTCGGTATGGCGGGTTCGGCTCGCGCCTGTCGCGACAGCTGGCCGGTGACGGTTTCGAGGAGCGCCCTATCCTATCCTATCCTCTCTTCAATTCCTCTTCCGCCCCCATCGCAAACGCCGCCACCGTTCTGTTGCGCCCGCTCAGCTTTGCCTGGAGCAAGGCACCATCAGCACGATTGATCAACGTCGTCGTCGGCCCTGAAACAGGAGACGAGGCTATGCCGACCGAGATGGAAAGAGGCCCGACGATGCGTCCGCGATAGGAGAAGGGTGTGGTGAACACACTGGTGCGCAGTTTCTCGGCGAGCCCGAAGCCTTCCTCGTCCGCAATATCGGTGGCGATCACCGTCAGTTCCTCCCCGCCGAACCGGTAAGCCGTGCCGGCGGCGCCGACCGTATCGGAGACGATCTGCGCGACATGGCGCAATACCTCATCCCCGGCATCATGACCGAATTCGTCGTTGAAGCGCTTGAAGTGATCGATGTCGATCATGATGCAGACGACCGTGCGGGCGGACTTATCCCTGTGAAGATTGTTCAGCGCCTCGTCGAGAGACCGCCGATTGAACAGGCCGGTCAGGGCGTCGCGCACGGCAAGGCTCATCAGCTTGTCGCGCAGCCGCAGGTTGGCGATGGCGAGGCCGATATTCTCGGCGATCAGTTCAAGATAGAGCCGCGGCGCGTCGGCGGCGGTTGCATCCTTCGAGCGGTCTTCGAAATAGAGGAGCCCGATCGCCTCGCCGAGCGCCGTCAAGGGAACGCAGAGCCCCGGCACACCGGAATCATCCAGATGCTGACAGGGAATATCGTTGTCCGCGACATGGCTCACATGCGGCCGTCCGCGGCGCAGCCCCCAGCAAGCAGCCGCCGGGAAGGAGGGTTGGGTATGGGCGGGATCCAGCCATCGGCTGACCTCGGCGAGCGCGGTCCGGCTTTCGTTCATCGTGTAGAGGCATCCGGCGATCCCCGGAAAGATTTGCGGTACGAAAAGGGCGACGACTTCCGCCAGTTCGTTCTGGGCGTAGCAGGCCTGAAGACGGTGCATCATCTGCAGGATGAGATCCTTGGTCCGCTGGTCCTGCTTGCGCTCGTCATCGAGCCGATTGCGCTCCAGGCCGTTCTCGCGGAAGATCTGGATGGCGTCGTTCATCTCCCCGATCTCGTCGCGCCGGCGATCGGGCGGCACTTCGAAGGTAAAATCCTGCTTGGCAAGCCGGTTGACGATTCCCGTCATCCTCATCAGCGGAATGGCGACGCGGCGCCGCAGCACGAAATAGAGCACGGCGAGGAACACCGCGGCGGTCAACGCCAGAATCACCTTGGCGATATCGGCCCAGAGGTCACTGCGTGCTTGAGCATTGCGCATCGCCGCTTCGGTGCGGGCGGTTGCCAGCGCGCGGAACTGCGTGACAGCGTCGAGGAGCGCCGTCTGCACACGCTCGTGTTCCGGTCCGAACAGAGTGTCGCGTGCGCCGGTCTGGTTGCCCCCACGGTAGAAGGCCACCGCAGCTTCCTCTATCTTATCAAGTGCTTCAGCGTTGGCCGCAACCTGCTCCACGACCTGAAGCTCACGATCGGGAATACCGAGCCCACGCAATGTGCCGACGGTGGCATCGCGACGGCGCTCCTCGCCCTCGTCGACAGTGAAGGCATCAAGATGCCTGGCCTCGCCGCGCATGACATAGAGACGCGCCTCGTCCGTCGTCTCCTCCGCGCCCAAGGCAAGTTCTTCTCCGAGGCTGTTCAGCAGCAGATGCTGCTCGATGGCTTGCCTTTCCTGGGTGGCGCTTCGAGCCGACAGAATGAAAGCCGCGGCGGACAGCACGGTCAGGACCACGGTAATGCCGTAGGCCCAATTCGTAATTGTCGTGATTCTCATATGCCGGCTTCCTTTGCAGTTAGCTCTCGCGGCCTTAAACTATTCTTTTTCGGAGCTTTAGCTATGGCATTTGCTTATTAAGATAAAGCTTGAATGAACTGCTGAAAGAGCCCGCTGGAGCGCATTGATCAGGGAGCGATGCGGTCGCCAGTCCCCAAGCGTTCAACCACCATCATGAAAAACAGCGTACATAGGTGATTGCGTAGGGCTGACGGGAATCCTGGCTCCGGCTATTAGTCGGTTCCAAGACTCCCGGCTGTCGTCAGGGGTGAACACGACAGCGCGGTCACCAAATCGAGTTTCGGATTTGCAATCCATCTACTGAGCAAAAGCTGGAAAACACAAATTTAAGCTCCACAAGCGACTGCTTCATTTCGAGGCACTCGCCGCGTGATCAGGAAACCGATCAGCCGCAACAAGATTGTCTGCTGATAGACTTAGGCTGCCATGACCAACCCAACCGTGCAATTCCTGAATAGCTCCTTGGGCTCTGCACAGATTCTGCAAATACGCGCGCCATCCTCGCGCCATGAACAACGCACCCGAAGAAACCGTCGCTCCACCCGTCCGCCTGCCCCATAGCCTTCTCAAGGAAGGCTGGTGGCTGGTGGAAGATCCTCAGCCTCAAACCGACCTCCCGGCTCGGACACCAAGGGTCATACCCTTTATCGCTGCGGGGCGAACCGTGGGGGGCAGATACGCATGAGTGCCTCGGATATACCGGCGCAGCCGGCCAACCCCACACGCAACGTCAGCCGCAAGCTCTTGATACTGATCGTTCTCGTAGCACTCGCCGACCTCCTCCTCTTCGGCAGAGAGCCGGGCCTCAACCTTTTCCTCTTCGTCAATGCCATCGCCGCGGGCGTGCTGCTTTGTTCGAGAAAGCCACAGTCTCTTCCAAAGGCTACAGGGCTTCTGGCTCTCGCTTTTGTCCTGTCGGCGCCGCTTCTCGAGACCACATCCTGGATGGGCATCGCTCTCAGCTTGCTCGGCATCACATGCGTCTCGCTTGCCGCCACGGGACTTTTTCCACGAAGACTGGTCCGTTTGCCGGTCGTGCTGTTCCGCTTTCTTCTGGACCTGCCGCTGCGGCCGTTCCGCCGAGCGACCTACGGTCGTCTCCGGCACTCCCGAAGGCCGACGCCGGAGACGATCTGGCATCATCTTCGCGGCTGGATCATGCCGCTCAGCTTTACAGCCGGGTTCGTTGCCCTCTTCGCAATGGCCAATCCGCTGATCGACAAGGTACTACGCAGCTTCGATCTTGCGTATTTTCTGCAATTTCTGGATGCCTGGCGCATCGGCTTCTGGCTCATCGTCGCCGCCTTCGTATCTGTCTTGCTTCGCCCGCGCCTCAAACGCCTCGCTCGGCGTCGCCCAGATCAGGCCTCCGATGCCGTCAAACCCGAGAGCGCGTTTTTCGGACATGCGGCCTTGCTGCGCTCGCTCTTTGTGTTCAACGCACTGTTTGCAATACAGTCTCTGCTGGATCTCACCTATCTCTGGGGCGGAGTAAATCTGCCTGACGGTATGAGCCACGCCGAATATGCGCATCGCGGCGCCTATCCGTTGATGGTGACGGCACTTCTGGCCGCGGCCTTCGTGCTCGCCGCCATGCGCCGCGACGGGCCAGGTAACAGGAGCGCCCTTGTTCGCAGCCTCGTGCATCTGTGGATCGCGCAAAACATCTTGCTCTGCTTCTCCTCCATCCTCAGACTCGATCTCTACGTCGAATCCTACTCGCTGACGGAGCTGCGGGTCGCGGCCGGCATCTGGATGGGTCTCGTCGCCATGGGTCTCTTTCTCATCCTCCTGCGTATCCTGCTGCAGCGCTCCAACGAATGGTTGGTTGCGCTCAGCCTGGCGACGCTGGTTGTGACGCTCTACGCCATTGCCCTTGTCGACATTCCTGCCTTCATCGCCCGCTTCAATGTCGCCCACAGCAGCGAGGTGGCAGGCGAAGGTATGCCGCTCGATATCGATTATCTGTCGACGCTTGGGCCATCCGCAATACCTGCGCTCGATACTTATCTGGCATCGCTACCCGCCGAAGCGGAACGAGCCGCTCCTGCGAGCAAGGTCCGGAGCGCACTTGTAGTGGACGAATGGCAGCGATCGCGCGACTGGAGAAGCTGGACTTTCCGCGCCGCCCGCCTCGATCGCTATCTTCTCGACCACACAACCCTTGCAAGATGAGGCCGAAACGAAGAAAAACGAGCAAGAGAACCAAAGCAGGCATCGCATGGTCAAGCGCATCCTCGTCGTCGACGATGAACCCAATATTCGCGACGTGATTTGCTTCGCGCTCGATCGCGCCGGCATGGCGACGACAACAGCCCGCAACGGCACAGAGGCCATGATGGCTTTTCATCGTGGCGATCTCGATCTGATCGTGCTCGATGTCGGCATGCCCGAGATGGATGGTCTGGAAGTCTGCCGCCGGATCCGCAGGACATCCAATCTCCCGATCCTGTTCCTCTCGGCGCGCGACGAAGAAATAGACCGCATCCTCGGCCTCGAGATCGGCGGTGACGATTACGTCACCAAACCCTTCAGCCCGCGTGAACTGGTCGCCCGGGTCAAGACCATTCTGAAACGCTCCGGGCATGGCACGGGACCGGACGCCAAGGAAAATTCCGTATCCGCCGGCTTGTTGCGCCTCAATCGCGGCGGCCGGACTGCGACCTTCGCCGATACGCCGCTGGCTCTGACGGGTCTTGAATTCGCTATCCTCGACACGCTGTTGTCACGTCCGGAGATCGTCTTCAACCGCGATCAGCTCATGGAGGCAGCTTACGGGGCCGATATCCAGGTTGCCGACCGCACCATAGACAGCCATATCCGCAATATCCGCGCCAAGCTTTCAGCCGCCGGTGGCAAGGGCATCATCGCCACGGTACACGGCATTGGCTTCAAATTGACATCAGGCGTGGAGGGAGGCGCATGATGCGCAGCCCGCTGGTGAAGCCGAAGTGGCGGCCGCCGCTCTACCTCATCGTCTATGCCGTGCTTCTAACCGTAATGACGCTCCCTGTGCTGACCGTCATCTGGTTTCGCGCGGTGCGGGCCGCGTCCGGCGCCATGGCACCGGCCGAAATCGCTACTCTGGCCGTCGTTCTGGTCCTGACACTCGTGGTCGCCTATGTGTTGACGCGAACCCTGACGGTGCCCATTAACGCCCTGATCGCACGAACGGAGGAAATCGCCCGCGGCGGCAGAGCCGCTATCCGACCGCTCGACAATTACGGTACGCGGGAGGTGGCGACACTTTCGCAAAGTTTTCTCGACCTTGCCGGCAAGCTGGTCGATCATTCAGACCACGTCCGCTCCTTCGCAGCGCACGTCTCGCACGAGCTGAAATCCCCCCTCACCTCGATCAAGGGTGCTGCGGAACTGCTGCGCGACGATGACGACGACAATCCGATGAGCCAGGCGCACCGCAATCACTTCCTCGCCAATATCATCGCTGACACTGAACGCTTGGACACGCTGTTGTCACGCCTGCGCGATCTGGCGAAGGCCGAACTGCCGTCCGAGCCAGGCCTGACCAACATCGAGGACATCGTCGCCCAGCTGGCCAGAAACTTCCGCCAATTGGCTGTCATCGATGATGGAAGTACCAAAAGCGCGATTGCTCTGCCCAGCGAGGTCGCCGGCATCATTTTTGCCAACCTGGCCGAAAATGCCTCTCAAAACGGCGCGACTATACTCAGGATCAAGTCGGCGCCCGACGGGCGTAAGCTGACGATCGAAATTCGCGACAATGGCTCCGGTATTGCCAAAGGCAATCGCGAGCACATCTTCGAACCGTTCTTTTCGACACGCCGGGAAGAAGGCGGCACAGGCATGGGCCTTGGCATCGTCCGGGCGATGCTAGCCTCGCATGGCGGCAGCATCGAGTTGCTGGAGAGCGGCGATGACGGCACGACCTTTCAGATTATCCTGCCGCATGTCTCGTAATGCTTGAACGACGCAGATTAAAAAGGGGGCGACGGTTGGATCCGCCGCCCCCATTCGTGGGGTCATGAAGCGTTAGGCCGCTTGCGATTCCGAAATGCTTTCCAGCGCCATCGCCCGCGCCGTCACGAAATCGATCTTGCCGGAACCGAGGACGGGGACCTTGCCGACGGTCACCTCGGCCGGGACCATCATCTCGGTGGCGCCCTTCGCCTTGGCAAAGGCCAGGAACTCGCTTCGCGTGGCATTCGGCTGATCGGTCAGGAGAACGACGCGTTCACCCTTCTTGGCGTCAGGCACGGACGAGACCACGCTGAGCACGCCGGGCCAGAGCTGGGCGGCAAGCGTCTCGACCGCGGCAAGCGAGATCATCTCGCCGCCGATCTTGGCGAAGCGCTTGGCCCGGCCGCGGATCTTCACGAAACCGTCTTCGTCGATGATGACGATATCGCCGGTATCATGCCAACCCTCCGGCAGCGGTTCGATGACGCCGGGATTGTCGGCGCGCATATAACCGGCCATCACATTGGCGCCGCGGATGAGCAGACGCCCGCCCTCATCGATACCGGCAACCGGCTCGAGCTTCCATTCCATGCCCGGCATGATCTTGCCGACCGTTCCAGAGCGGTTGTACATCGGCGTGTTCAGCGAGATGACCGGGGCCGCCTCGGTGACGCCATAGCCTTCCAGGATGCGCAGGCCGAACTTTTCCATATAGACCTCGCGGGTCGAGGCCTTCACCGGTTCGGCGCCGGAGAAGATGTAGCGGATCGATCTGAGATCGTAGGGATGAGCGCTGCGCGCATAGCCGTTCAGGAACGTATCCGTGCCGAAAACGATGGTGGCGTTCGAGACGTAAATCAGCTCCGGCACGATGCGATAGTGCAGCGGCGACGGATAGAGGAAAATCGGCACGCCCGAGACCAGCGGCAGGATGGTGCCGGCCGTCAGACCGAAGGAGTGGAACATCGGCAGGATGTTGAACACCTTGTCGCCCGGATGGAAATCGATGCGCGAGGCCGCCTGGGCTGCGTTCGACAGGATGTTGCGGTGGGTAAGCACCACACCCTTCGGCGCACCTTCCGAACCCGAGGTGAAGAGGATCACGGCCGGATCATCGGCACTGCGCTTGACCAGCGGCCGATATTTGCGGATGAGGCCGAAGATCTTGTCGAGGAAGGTAATTTGCGTGCGCAGCTCGTCGAGCCAAACGAACTCGACCTGCTTTTCAAGCTCCTCGACAACGGGGCCAAGCTTGGCTTGCGTGACGAAGGCGCGCGAGCACAGGACATGCCTGACTTCGGCGGTCTTGCAAGCGGACAGGATATTGGCGGCGCCTGCGGTGAAGTTCAACATGGCCGGCACTTTGCCTGCCGACATGACGCCGAGGACGGTCGCAGCCGTACCATTGGCGTTCGGCAGCATGACGCCGAGGGTCTTGTCGGCCGGGAACATCTTCTTGAATTTCGCACCCAGCACCGCGGCACCGGTGAGCAGCTTGGCATAGGACAGCTTGCCTGAGAGCGGATCCTCTACGGCCAGTTTTTTGCCACCGTATTCATGGGCGCTTTCGATGACGCGACCAAGCACGGTATTATCGGTATCCGCCGTGCGGAACATCAGCGCCGACATGATCTGGTAGAGTGCAGCACCGGCCGCGATGCGCCGCTTGCGGCCTTTCAGTTCCAGGGGAACGTCGAGCTTCACCGGCTCAAGGATCGTTACCTTGACCTTGGGGAAGAGGCGGCGGCGGACATGGCTTGAGGTGAGGTAAGAGGCATAGCTCTTTTCCAGACCGTCGATACGAACGGGCACGATCATCGCGCCCGTCTTGTCGGCAACCATGGCAGCGCCGTCATAGACCTTCATAAGCGTGCCGGTAACCGTCAGGCGTCCCTCCGGGAAGATCCCGACCGGGCTGCCGTCCTGGATGACCTTGATCAGGGAACGCGTCGCCATCGGCTTGGTCGGATCGAGCGGCAGGAACTTGCACTTCGTCAGCAGAGGACGCACCCACCACTTCTTGGCAAAGGCATAGTCGATGGCGAAGACCGGCTCTTCCTCGGTGATGGCGAGCGCCAGCGCGCCGTCGAGCAGGCTCACATGGTTGAGGGCGATGATCGGCGCCGGGCCGGCCTTGCGGATGTTTTCCAGGCCCTCGACTTCCAGCCGCATGAACGCGCGGAAGATGATGGAGATGAGATCGCGGAAGGCATTGGTCGGCAGCGTCTTCAGCATCACCCAGGCGATCACGACGTTGAGCGTCGAGATGCTGAGGACGATCACCGGGATCGACAAGCCGACGGCCTGCAGCACAGCCACCAGCGCCAGGCCGACCGCTATGAAGAGTGCGGACAGCACGTTTGCCGCGCCGATGACGCGGGCGCGGCGGTCCTCATTCGCCCAGCTCTGCATGGCGGCAAAAGTGGGAACGGCGAGGAAGGCGCCGCCGATTGCCATGCCGGCCAGATCGACCGCGACACGGATTGTCTTCGGCCCTTCGAAGAAGGCGAGAATGGACTCGGTATGCGAGCTGGACTGGAGACCCCAAAGGTTCCAGGCGAGATCGAGACCGAAGAGCGCGACGATCAACATGCCCACGGGCGCCGGCAGGAGCACGATGCGGCCGGCGGCCATCCAGCCGGCGATGGCCGAGCCGATGGCGACGGATATGGCAAAGATCGCCAGATAGGCGGGAACGACGATTTCCGAACCGCCGAGAATGTCAGTCACCATGATCGGCAGCATCGACATGATGAAGGCTCCGACGAACCAGAACCAGCAATTCATCAGCGACGCACGCCAGATACGCCTGTCTGCACGAAGCTCATTGACGAGCCGGTAGCTGGAGCGGATGACGTTCCTATCGACGACAAGATCGGGCGCCTTGGAGCCGGTTGAGGGGATCATGCGTGCGGCAAACCAGCAGAGGACGGAAAGCCCCATCATCATCGGGCCGAAGATCCAGACGTTGTCCCCCTGCCGGAAGGCGACGGCCGAGACCATCGTGCCGGTGAGAATGGCGATGAAGGTTCCGCCCTCGATCCAGGCATTCGCCTTGGGAAGGTCCCTGCTTGCGAGGTGATCCGGCAGGATGCCGTATTTGATCGGCCCGAAGAGCGAGGAGATGACGCCGAAGCCGAAAAGGGCGAGCATCAGGATCCAGATGGAAGAGAAGGCGATGCCCACCACCGAGATGGCTGCGACGACGAGTTCGCAGCGCTTCAGAAGCTCGGCTATCTTGGCCTTGTCGTATTTGTCGGCGAGCTCGCCGGCAATCGCCGAAAGCAGCAGGAACGGCACGATAAAGATGCCGCCCGCCAGCGTCACCAGCGCGGCACCCTGGGCTGCCATTTGCGCGAGAATGACGAAAATCAAAGTCTGCTTGAGAAAATTATCGTTGAAGGCGGTGAGGAACTGCGTCCAGAACAGCGGCGCGAATTTCCTCGATCTCATCAAATGGGTTTGCATGACGTTCCCCTTGTTCAGTGAACAAGACGCCACAGAGTGGTTACGCAAAGGTTGAGCGCGAATACAACTCTATGGCGTCGTTAATAAAGGTTAGTCTTGACCGTCACGATTGAACTTAACGAGAAGCTTCTCGGTGCGGGCATCCTCCACCTTGCGGATCAATTTGTCAGCCTCGGAATTATCGCGAACCGTCTTGGTAACGTTGACCGTCGTCTGCACCAGCATCAGGATGCCCATGGCGAGATAGCCTTTGCCCCATAGGTCGATCGGCATCATGTAAAGGCCGACGAAGAGCATAAATGCGGCGGCGGCAAAGGAGACATAGGAAAAGCTGACCCAAGCCTGGGAATGTTTCTGGAAGCTGTCGTTCATGATCGTACCCTCTCTAATATGTTTGGTGTGTTCGGTTTCAGGCTGCTGAATTCATGCGCTCGCGCAGGCGGGCAAGCACGTCGTCGGCCGAGGGACCGAGCGGTGCACCGAAGCCGGCATTGGCGAGCTTTTCGATGATGATTGCGGGCCGGTTTGCGGCGTCCATTTCCTTCAGGGCTGACGTGGCAATTTCGCATCGATCCTGATAGGCGCGAAGACGGGCCAGCGTCTCCTCGGCTTCGTCCAAGTTCGCCAAACCTGAGCCATCATTGCAGACTGCATTGAGCTTCTGTGTCTGCTCGGTCGCACGCGCCAGGCGCTCGCCGCGCTGTAACCCCTGCAGGCGCGCTTCCGAGGACCGGACTGTCGCCTTGAGCTTGGCGATCGTCGTGGCGAATTGCGCCTGTGCCTTCTCGGAGGAACCGCGCTCGGCTTCAAGCTCGGCAATCGCCTCGGCCGCTTGCCGGGCGAGTTCGTCATTGCCCTTCTGCAGGGCCGCGACGGCCCGGGTTTCCAGATCCGCGATGCGACCGACGATCGCCGCGTGCTGGCTCTTTTCCTGCTCATTCTGTGCGACGGCGATTGCCACCGCCCGCCGCGCCGACTGAATGGCGCCGGCTGCATCGCGGATCTGCTGGGCGAGCAGAGGCATGGCGTTGCGATCGATGAACGCCTGCTCCGCATCATAGGCCCGACCGCGGATGAGCGTCAGAATTACATTGAACATTTGTCGTCTCCCGTTTATGAACGATGTTCATGAAGAGAGATATGCCAGACTCATGAACGTTGTTCAAGGATAATTTTGAACAACGTTCAAAAAATCGGATCGGAATGGTTAATGGCGAGAAAAACCCAGGAAAAGCGCGAGGATCTGAAGCTGCGACTGATCGAGGCGGCGCGCCATCGCATCGCGGCCGATGGCCTCTCCAACTTGCGAGCACGCGATGTCACGCAGGATGTCGGCTGCGCTCTCGGAGGGCTCTATACCGTCTTTGCCGATCTCGACGATCTCGTCATCCACGTCAATTCGGCGACATTGAAAGCGCTGGAGGCTTCTCTTGCTCTGGCTGAGGTCAAGGACCGAACGCCGGCGGATCGGCTGCGCAACCTTGCACGCGGCTATCTGCGATTCGCAGTCACCAACCGCAATCTATGGAAGGCGCTCTTCGACCATCGCCCGCCGGACGAACGCCCTACCCCCGAATGGCATCTGGAAGAGCATAAGTTCCTGATGGGCATCATCGCCGAACCGCTTGCCGAGCTGCAGCCCGCCATGTCCGAGACGGCCCGCGCCATTCGCGCCCGAACGCTGTTCGGAGCTGTGCATGGCGTCGTCAGCATCAGCCTTGAGGGACGCTTCGTCGGCCTGCCCGTCGAAAGCCTGGAAAAGGAACTCGACGACTTCATCCTGACGGTCGCGGCAGGGGCCGCGGCGCGGTAGCGCTATGCGTGTTTGGGGCACTCACGGATTTGACGGCGCGTATGTCCTGATATCGCCGAAGGCATAGCCGCGCTGACGAAGCGTGCGGATAAGCGCCTGCAGGTTTTCCTGTCCATTGAATTGATCCTGAAACATCTCATCATGCATGAGCAGGATCATCTTGCCCGGCTGGGTAAAGCGGCCGTACTGAAAGAGGTTATCGATTTCGTTGATCAGATGGTCCACCGATTGCACCGGCTTGCCGTCATTGCTGTGCACCCATTCGAAATCCCAGCCATAGAGATAGAAGCCGGCTTCGGCGACGAGCTCGTAATCCAGCCATTCGCGCTCCCATTGGGCGACGTTGATGGAAAGATCCTCCCTGGAAACAGTCGGAAGCCGAAAGACGTCCCTGCCCGGCAATCGCGCATTCACCATCGGCGTGAGGCCGAGCACCTGGTTGGCGTGAAGCATATCCGCGACGACGGCCTGGGTGTTGGAGTAATACCGCCTGTAGCGATTGTTGGCGTGAGTGTAGCTGTGATTGCCGACCGTCACCAGCGGCATTGCCTTTGCCTCGGCCAGCAAATCGCGGCCCGCAGGGATGGTTTCCACATGCAGGCCGACCATGAACATGGCTGCCGGGACATTTTCCTTACTCAACACGGAAAGGACGTTTTTCGTCCCCGGCAAGGGGCCATCGTCAAACGTCAGGTAGATCGTCCGGTCGGCGGCCGAGGCGCCGATGGCGCAGGCTGTGAGGAAGAGGCCCGCAAGCAGCCATCCGAACACCGCATTCCACAGGGAATTCAATCCGCCCAAGCCTGCAACCTCCCGCTTCATTGCAGCAAACTGGCATATCGTTTCCGACAAGGAAAGCAGCATGGCACCCCGAAAAGCAAAGGGCGCTCGACCCATTTCTGGGGAGCGCCCTTGCTTTTAACCCGGACAGCGAACACCGCGTCGACACAGAAATGTCAGCGCGGCAGGCCATCGATACAGGTGATGGCGTGCAGATAATAGCGAATCGCGCATTTTGCAAGAGCGAACTTCAAGGAAATGCTCAGGATCCGCCAAAAGGGAGAATCCTTCGCCTTCGTCCTCGCATAACCGCGATATCGCGCTTCAATCAGGCAGCCTGAAGGGCTGCGTCCCTGGGAATCTCGACATCGATCTCCAGCATGGAGACATGCTCGTCGCGATCCATCTTGACCTGCACCTTATCGCGATCGACCTGAACATGCTTGGCGATGACGGCCAGGATTTCCTCGCGCAGAATGGATACGAGATCCGAGTCCACCGAGGCACGTTCATGGGCAAGGAGAATCTGCAGGCGCTCGCGCGCCATGGGTGCAGATTGCTGCTTGCGGAACAGTCCGAAAATGTTCATGCGGCCCTCCTTGCGAAGATCTTGCCGAAGATGCCCCGCTTTTCGCCGGGGATGGTGATCGGCAGCTGCTCGCCGGCAAGGCGGCGCGCGGCTTCGAAATAGGCGAGAGCCGGCGCACTGCGGGCATCCGCGAGCGTCACCGGCGAACCGATATTGGAAGCACGAAGAACATCCATGCTTTCCGGAATGATCCCGAGCAGGGGAATGGAGAGGATCTCCAGCACGTCATCGACCTTCAGCATGTCGCCGCGCTCTGCGCGAGCGGCATCGTAGCGGGTCAGCAGCAGGTGCTTCTCCATGCGCTCGCCGCGCTCGGCCTTCAGCGTCTTGGAGTCCAGCAGGCCGATGATACGATCGGAATCGCGTACCGAGGATACCTCGGGATTGGTGACGACAACAGCGACGTCGGCGTGCCGCATCGCAAGCGTTGCGCCGCGCTCGATCCCGGCCGGGCTGTCGCAGATGACCCAGTCGAAGTGGTTCTTGAGCTCATTGATGACGCGCTCGACACCCTCGGGCGTCAGGTTGTCCTTGTCGCGCGTTTGCGAAGCCGGCAGCAGGAAGAGCGTTTCCAGCCGCTTGTCGCGGATCAGGGCCTGCGGCAGCCTGGCATCGCCATGGATGACGTTGACCAGATCGTAGACCACGCGCCGTTCGGCTCCCATCACCAGGTCGAGATTGCGGAGGCCGACGTCGAAATCGACGACGACAACCTTTTCGTTTCTCTGCGCCAGAGCCGCCCCCAATGCGGCAGTCGAAGTCGTCTTCCCAACTCCGCCCTTGCCTGATGTGACGACGATTACCTTGCCCATCTCGCTCTCCTGTTTTGGCCCGCTTCGGCTCAGATTAGTTTTTCTGCCATGATCGTCTCGCCATCCAGCCAGAGCTGGACGGGTTGTCCGCGAAGGCCGGGTGCGACGTCTTCCGCCATTTTGTAGATGCCATCGATCGCCAGCAGCTCGGCCTCGAGCTTGCGGCAAAAGATTCGCGCCGATGCATTGCCGATAGATCCGGCCATGGCCCGGCCGCGCAAGGTGCCGTAGATATGCACGGACCCTCCGGCGATGATTTCCGCGCCTGATGCCACCGATCCGATGACGGTGACATCCCCCTCCGGAAAGATCACCGACTGGCCCGAACGGACCGGCTCGCGGATGATCAGCGATTGGGTCACCGGGCGAACCTCGGCGGGCGCCGGCTTGCTTTCGCTGTTTCGCCGTTCGACGACCGGCTCGGTCTCGGTCACCTCGAAATCGGCTGCCGGACGACCGCCCTTCAGCACCGGCGGCATGCCGGCTCCGACGATGGACGGACGTCCACCCTCGATGCCCATGATGCTGACATTGCGGGCGGCAAGCTCGCCGATCAGCTCCTTGAGCTGCGCACGATCGATCGGCAGATCGGTTATATCGAGCACGACCGGCCGCCCCAGAAAGAAGCCGGCCGAACGGGCTGCAAGGTCATCGAGCCTTATCAACCACTGGTCCAGCGGCAGATCGGGCGAAAGCATGACCGCAAGAAAAGAGCGGCCCTTGATACGGATCGAGCGAGCGTCTGTTAGCACTTTGGTCATCTATGTGAATAAATCGTTGACCTTGTGTACCGTTGACATGGTTAACAGTTGGTTAACGTCCGCTGTGATTTAGGCTTGATCCGCCCCATACGGCGGCAATGCCCGCAAGCGGCGAAAGCTCTTTCGAACCAGGATCGTAGACGCACGGCGCGGCAAATATGGCTGCAGCGGCGAGAAGAAGAATAATTGGTCTCATGAGGCTCTCCAGATGCGAGGCCGGAACCGATCCGCATCATCCCGCGAACGCGGAGGCGGCCCCGCAGGTTAAATTTTGCGGTGTCGACAACGACATTGCGCGCCGCGCATTCAAGCGAGCGGCGCGCAATATCAACGCTTAAACGATGCTCAGGCGAGCTTCAGTTCGACATTGATGTTGCCGCGGGTCGCCTTCGAATACGGGCAGGTCTGGTGTGCTTCTTCGACGAGCGTCCTTGCCAGGTCGGGTTCGATGCCGGGCATGCTGACAGTCAAGCATGCCTGCAGGAAATAGGCACCTTCCGTAGTCCCCAGATCCACTTCCGCATCGACCGCAAGATCGGCCGGGAGCTTGATCTTCCGCTTGCCAGCGGCAAGGCCCATCGCGCCGATGAAGCATGCCGACCATCCGGCCGCGAAAAGCTGCTCGGGGTTGGTGCCGGCGTGGGCGCTGCCGGGAGGCGAAAGCTTGACATCCAGTTGGCTGTCATCGCTGCGCGCGGAGCCATCGCGGCCACCGATGGTATGGGTTCTGGCGGTGTAGAGAACCTTGTCGATCTTCGTCATGGAACACTCCTTTTGTTGCGTCGCCCGCTTTGTTGTGTCGTCTGGGGCGACGTCCGTTGACGGAGTGGTTTTTGACGGATCGACGTATCCTGCATGTTTCCGAAATCGCCGGAAATGTCACGGAACGTACACCCATATCGGCCGGACACAATTGCTTACAAAGACGCTGAATATCTTTTGGCAGGACATCAGGCGATCACGACTTCCGCGGCTAGGCCGCCGCCGCCGCGATTGTAAAGCCTGACGGAGCCGCCAAGCGTCTGGGCCAGTTGCTGAGCGATTGCGAGGCCCAGCCCCGTGCCGCCCGTATTGCGGTTGCGCGATTGCTCCAGGCGGAAGAAGGGCTGCATGGCCGCCTCGATCTGGTCCTGCGGAATGCCCGGGCCACGATCGAGGACCGTTATGACGACCTCGCCTGTATCCCTGCGTTCCACGGAAATTTCCGCCTCCCCGGCGAACTTCAAGGCATTGTCGATGAAGTTGGTGAGGATGCGGCGAAGGGCATGCGGTTTTGTCGCCACCGTCCCCTGAATCAGGCCCAGAATCTCGACCGATTTGCCGGTATCCTGATAGTCGTAACAGATGCTTTCGATGAAGGAGGCAAGATCGATACGGGAGCTCTTCTCGCCGTTGCCGTGGGCGCTGCGCGCATAGGCGATGCCATCCTGCACCAGCCGCTCGATTTCGCCGAGATCCTGCAGCAGCTTCGTTTTCTCGGGCGATTCGTCGGCGATGTCAGCGCGCAGGCGCATGCGGGTGATCGGCGTCTGCAGATCGTGGGAGATCGCCGCAAGAATCTGCACGCGTTCCTCGAGATAATGCGCGATGCGATCCCGCATGGCATTGAAGGCCTTGGCGGCATGGGCGACCTCGCTCGGTCCCCGATCGCTCAACGCCTCTCCCTTCTTATTGGGATCGAGCGCGTCGGCGGCCGCGGCGAACTCGGCGAGCGGGCGGATCGCCAGACGAACGGCAAACCACGTACACAGCACGATGACCAGCATCTGCACCACGAAGACGTAAGGCAGCCAGGAAGCGATCGGCATGATGCCCTTCGGCGTGACGTCGATCGTCAACGGGCTGCCGTCGCTCAAATTCAGATGCGCCTGCAGGCGTGCGATCGGGCCAGGTATCGATTCGATGTGAATCGGAAAACGGTGGCCGACGGCATCCTCGATCTTGGCGGCAATTTCTGCGCCATGACCCGAGGTATCCGGCACGCCCGGCAGCCCCGACCCCAGCTCGAAATGGTAATTGCCGCGGCTGAGCCAATCGACGAAGCCGGCCCTCTCGTCGGCCGGCAAACGGTCAAGCACCGCGATCGACGTCGCGACATCGCTCTCCAGCGTACCGAGCATGACGGCCTTTGCCGACATGTAGCGCTCGAGGTAGAGCACGCTAAAGGAAAGCCCGTAAGCGATCGCAAGTCCGACCAGCAGAATCATTGAAATGCGCGAGCGCAGGGTGCTGGGCCACGATAGGCTCCGGCGCAACAGGGCCGCCGTGCTCATGGGCGCAGCTCCGCGATCTCGACCGGAACGGAGAAGACATATCCCTCGCTGCGGACCGTCTTGATGTAGGTCGGTTCGCGCGCATCGTCGCCCAAACGCTGGCGAAGCCGGCTGACGAGCAGATCTATCGACCGATCGAACAGATCGGCATCCCGGCCCTGGGTGAGGTTCAGCAGCTGGTCGCGATTGAGCACCCGCTGCGGGTGATCGATGAAGACGCGAAGCAGGCGGTATTCGGCGCCGCTCAAGGCGATCTCCGTTCCGTCCCGATCGAGAAGGTGGCGGCCGACCGTATCGAGCCGCCAGTCGCCGAAGACGAGCAATTGCCCGGCCTCGCTGATCTGAAGATTGGGCGGCAGCATCCGCGTTCGCCTGAGCACGGCCTTGATGCGGGCGAGAAGCTCGCGGGCCGCGAACGGCTTGGGCAGGTAATCGTCGGCGCCCATTTCGAGCCCGAGGATCCGGTCCATCTCGTCGCTGCGCGCCGTCAGCATCAGAACAGGCGTCGCCTTATGCTTTCCCGAGCGAAGCTCACGGCAAAGCACCAAGCCATCGTCACCCGGCATCATGACATCGAGCACGATCAGATCGACCGAATTGGCCTCGAGAAAACTGCGCATCTGGCGGCCATCGGCCGCTGTCGTCGTCCTCAAGCCGTTCTTCGTCAGATAGCTCGACACCAGCTCGCGGATTTCACGGTCGTCATCGACGATCAGGATGTGGTCGATATGCTCCATTTGTCTTCTCACTCAATTACTATCGTAAGTGTCAGCCTACGAACATTCTTCGAGGCGCCGGCATATGCCAGCGCCCACCCGCACACTATCGCCGAACTAGAAACGATCAACATCTATCACAGCCTGCGCAAACGCCTGCGGCGCTTCCTGGGGAAGATTGTGCCCAATGCCGCCGGTGATCGTGCGGTGCTCGTACTTGCCCGAGAACTTGGCCCGATAGGCTGACGGTTCCGGGTGAGGTGCGCCGTTCGCATCACCTTCCATGGTGATGGTCGGGATCGAGATCACAGGTCCGGCGGCCAGTGTCTTTTCATAGGCATCGTACTTCGCCTCGCCTTCGACGAGGCCAAGGCGCCAGCGGTAATTATGGATGACGACCTCGACATGGTCGGGATTGTCGAAAGCCGCAGCCGACCGGTCGTAGGTCGCATCGTCGAAGGCCCATTGCGGCGAAGCGGTGCGCCAGATCAGCTTGGCAAACTCATGCCGGTTTTCCTGATAGCCAAGGCGGCCGCGCTCGGTGGCAAAATAGAACTGATACCACCAGGCAAGCTCGGCCTTCGGCGGCAGGGGCTTGCGGTTGATCTCCTGGCTGCCGATCAAATAGCCGCTGACCGACACCAGCGCCTTGCAACGCTCGGGCCAGAGTGCCGCCATGATGTCGGCGGTGCGAGCGCCCCAGTCATAACCTGCAACGACGACTTTTTCGATCTTCAAAGCATCGAGAAGCGCGATCATGTCGGCGGCAAGAGCTGCCTGTTGACCGTTGCGCGGGGTCTGGCTCGAAAGGAGCCTGGTGGTGCCATAGCCGCGCAGATAGGGGATGATGACACGATAGCCGGCGTCGGCCAGCACCGGCGCGACATCGACGAAGCTATAGATATCGTAAGGCCAGCCATGGAGCAGCAATACGACCGGACCATTTGCCGGGCCGGCCTCGGCATAGCCGATATCGAGTACGCCCGCATCGATCTGCTTCAGCGCACCGAAGGACGTGTGAGTGCCGGCCTTGACGGCGGGTACGGCAACAGAAGCCTTCGGCTGCTGCGCGGCGGCGATGGTCGGGAGGCCGAATTCGGCGGCAGCAACGGCGACTGCGGCGACGCCAAAAAAGCGGCGGCGATTATGGTTGATTTCCTCGTACATCAGTCTCTCCTGTGGAATGGATGTTGAGGGCAAGAAAGCCGGCCGCATGTATCGCCGGTGTGTCGTTAGCCGCCCGATTTTGAATGCCCATGTAGCTTCCAGCGGCGCAGATACAGTCTGATACAATCGGCAGCCCCTGGCCGCGGGGTAATCGCTTATGAAATGAAGTCGTTGCGGCGCGACCCCTTCTCCCCAGCAGGCAGAAGGAGCTTGCTGCACTGGCATCGTTTCGTTTGTATCGCAGTGTATCGAAGCCGAAGACATCGACGTTTCGGTACATTCTCCCCTCCAATCAGACACACTCGAGATACGTCGCCAGCGGCAGATAGCGTCACTGCTGGGCACGGCACGTCGCCGTCCGCAGCCGGTCAATCCGTTCTAAAGGAACAAAGACGATGACGCTTCTCATCATTGCCTATCTCGGTGGCGCGCTGACGATCCTCAGTCCGTGCATCCTGCCTATTCTCCCCTTCGTCTTCGCCCGTGCCGGGCAGCCCTTTGCCAAGAGCACGCTGCCGATGCTTGCGGGCATGGCGATCACCTTTGCCCTGGTCGCGACGCTTGCCGCCATCGGCGGCGGCTGGGCCATTCGCGCCAATGAATATGGTCGCCTTGTCGCGATCTTGCTGCTTGCACTCTTCGGCCTCAGCCTGCTGTCGCCGCGCGTGTCGAGCCTGCTTTCCCGGCCGATTGTCGACTTCGGCAACAATCTTATGAACGCCGCAGGCAAAGGCGGCGCCACATCGAGCGTCCGGAGCTCCTTCGTGCTGGGTATTGCGACGGGGCTGCTATGGGCGCCCTGTGCCGGGCCGATCCTCGGGCTTATGCTCACAGGAGCTGCCCTGAAGGGCGCCAACCTGCAGACGACATTCCTTCTGCTTGCCTATGGTGCCGGTGCGGCAACTTCGCTCGCCGTCGCCCTCTTCGCCGGCGGCAAGATCTTTGCCCGTATGAAGCAATCGCTCGGGATCAGCGAGCGCATCCGCCAATTGGCCGGCGCGGCCGTCCTGGCAGGGGTCGCCGCCATCGCTCTCGGCCTCGACACCGGCCTTCTCGCCCGGCTGTCCTATGCAAGCACCGGCTCGTTCGAGCAGGCCTTGCTGGAGCGGCTGCATGCGAAGTCCACAGATAGCGCGCCGACCGAGATCGCCAGCAATATCGCAGTCGGCGATGCGGCGCGACCGTTTCACAGCAATCTTCCGATTGAAGGACCGGCCCCCTCGCTCGACGGCGCCGTGACTTGGCTGAACTCGTCGCCGCTGACCATTGCCGACCTTCGCGGCAAGGTCGTGCTCGTCGACTTCTGGACCTATTCCTGCATCAACTGCATCCGTACCATCCCCTATGTTCGTGCCTGGGCGGAAAAATATAAGGATCAGGGTCTCGTCGTCATCGGCGTCCATGCTCCCGAATTCGCCTTCGAGAAGAATGTCGATAACGTCAAGAAGGCGATCGCCGACTTCAAGATCGGCTACCCGGTCGCCATCGACAACGACTATCGCATCTGGCGTGCCTTCGAGAACAACTACTGGCCTGCCCATTACCTGATCGATGCCAAGGGACAGATCCGCTACCAGCATTTTGGCGAGGGCAACTATCCTCAGACCGAGCAGGCGATCCAGGATCTTCTGCGCGAGGCAGGCAGCGACATGGCGCAGAGCGCCCCTGTCGTACCGGATGCAAAGGGTGCAGAGGCCAGCCCCGATCTCGGCGACATCCGCTCCGGCGAAACCTATGTCGGCTACAGGCAGGCGACGGGTTTCGTCTCCCCCGAGAACCTGAAGGCCGATACCGCCGCCGACTATTCGATTGCCAATCCGGGCCTCAACCAATGGGGATTGGCAGGCACATGGACAGTCGGCCCCGAGCAGGCATCGCTCGACAAGGCAGGCGGCGGCATAAGCTACCGCTTCAGCGCCCGCGATCTGCATCTCGTCCTCGGGCCGGCGGCGGACGGCAAACCGATCCGCTTCCAGGTGACCGTCGATGGAAAGGCGCCGGGTGCTGACCACGGCGCGGATATCGACGCTGCCGGAAACGGGACCGTTACAGGAACCAAACTCTACCAGCTCGTTCGCCAGTCCGGCGACGTCATGGCACGCAACTTCGAAATCCGCTTCCTCGATCCGGGGGTCCAGGCCTACGCCTTCACCTTCGGATGAACCCTCCCCAACCCCGCATCAACCTTTACCGACAGGAGTCCTACCCATGAACAACCGCTTTCTTTCCGTCGTCGCACTTGGCCTCGCCGCAAGCACCATGGCGTTTGCAGCCCAGGCTGCCGAGATCAAGAACATCGTCATCGTCCACGGCGCGCTCGCCGATGGATCCGGCTGGCGCAAGACCACCGAGATCCTCGAAAAGCACGGCTTCAACGTCTCGATCGTTCAGGAGCCCATAACTTCACTTGCCGACGACGTTGCGGCAACGAACCGCGTGCTCGATCTGCAAAACGGGCCCAGCCTGCTTGTCGGTCACAGCTATGGCGGCATGGTCATCACCGAGGCGGGGAACCGGCCCGATGTCGCGGGGCTCGTCTATGTCGCAGCATTTCAGCCCGAAAAGGGCGAGAGCCTGATCGGTCTCGCGAGCTCCAAGCCGGCCGGCAGCATGAATATCCGCGAGACGAAGGACGGCCAATATCTCTATCTCGACCCGGCAACTTTCGCTGCCGATTTCGCCGCGGACCTTCCCAAGGATGAAGCCGACTTCATGGCGAAATCGCAGGTGTTTGCCGCCAAGGCAGCCTTTACGGCAAAGGTTGATGATCCGGCCTGGCGATCCAAGAAGAGCTGGTCGATCGTGGCAAGCGACGACCGCTCCATCAATCCCGAGCTTGAACGGGACATGGCAAAGCGGGCGGGCAGCGAGGTGACCGAAATCAAGGCGAGCCACGCCGTCTTTGCCTCCCAGCCTGAGAAAGTCGCCGCCGTCATCGAAAAGGCGGCCAAGGACGCAAGCAAGTAAAGGCAACCCGGCGGCGGCCTCATGAACGGGGCCGCCGCCCGCTCTTTATACTGGATCGTATCGGCTGACTTCGATCCCTGAACCGACAGGCAGGAGCACGGAGGTTATTCCCGGCTTGGCGCGAACGGCCTCGCCATAGCGTTTTACGTCTTCGTTGCCCGGCATCAGCATGTTGTCGGCAACGATGATCGCGCCGGGATTGAGCTTGGGATAGAAAGCTTCCAGGCAGGGGACGTAGAGATCCTTCCACAAGTCGACGAGGACGAAGTCGACGCCCGAAGGCAATGCCTTGATCATCTCGACCGCGTCGCCGATCTGGAAATCGATATGTTCCGACAGGCCTGCCTTGTCAGCCATTTCCTTGGCGAACTCGGTCTTGTAGGCGTGGAATTCCATCGAGATAAGCCTTCCGCCGCTTGCGCGCGCAGCGTCGGCAAGCCAAATGCCGGAATAGCCGAAGGAGGTGCCTAGCTCCAGAATGGTAGTAGCTTTCAGGCTTTTCGCGACTATGTTGAGAAAGCGGCCGGTCTCCGGTCCAACGGCCCTCAGCCGGCGATCTTGACCGCCATCCCGCCCGCCCGGCGGCATCTCTCTCGGCTTGCTTTGCTCTTCGCGAATAAGGACGTGGTAGCTCTCGAGAACGGCTTTGATCTTCTTGTCCATGACAAACTCCTGCGTGAGTTGATTCTTCGCCAGCGGTCGCCGACGCGTTCTAACAGCGCGCCATGGTGCAGGCCGCCTCATCCAAAGCGGCAACGATCGCGTGAGCAGCAGTCGCTCGCCGCAGTCAAAACAGCTGCTTGCCGCCCGTCTACTATGGTGATGCTTGTGTCTGCGACGCTTGAGGAACTCGCGCTCATCCTCAGAGGGATCGTCGTGATGATGTTTCAGGCGATAGGGATATATTTCTATATATCCGCACTCAAGATATATCGAGATATATGTCTGAAATTTAATCTTCCAACCGCGACCCACGAGAGAGATTCCGCTCACGAATGAGATCGATCAGGACACGAAGCCTTGCCGGCATCTGGCGCCGCTGGGCGAAATAGTGGCTGTGCCCCGGATAGGGCGGGCTCCAATCCTCCAGAACGGTGATCAATTTGCCTGTCGTGACATGAGCGGCGGTGACTGCTTCGCTGATATAGGCAAGCCCCGCCAACCGCGGCGGCCGCCACCATGGTCATCAAGCTCATCGGAAATGAGCGCGATCGAGGCGGGCCGCGTCGTCATCAACGGTGCACCGCATGAACCGCTCGCACCCTTTGGCGGCTTCATGCAATCCGGCATGGGCCGCGAATCCGGCTCATACGGCCTGGAATCGTTTCTCGAACCTCGTGCCGTCTTGAGTTGATACCGATGCGGGCGTCGCGGATGGCAACCGCGGGTCAGGTCGATCGCGTTCAGGTTCCTGTTATAATCACGCTCTAGTCGTAGGGTAATTCCAATCTAAGGGAATCTGATGCCTGCCCGATCCGCTTATTCAGTTCCGCAGCGCCTGCTCCATTGGCTTGTTGCCCTACTCGTTTTTTTCAATCTGCTGTTTCCCGACGGCATGAATGCATGGCGTCACCTGGTCCATCGTGGCCAGACGCCCTCGCCTGGCGACATCGCCAGCGCCAATATCCACGCCTATGCCGGCATCGCGGTCCTGTTGCTCGCGATCGTTCGGCTGGCTGTGCGCTTCTCCTCCGATGCTCCCGAAAAGCCGAATGGTCAGCCGGCATTCCTGCATCACATCGCGCACGTGACGCATGTGTTGCTCTATGTCCTGATCTTCGCGATGCCGGTGTCGGGAATTGCGGCTTACTATCTCGGCGTGGATACGGCAGGCTCCGTCCACGGCGGACTCATGAAAATGTTGCTTTGGATCGTCGTCGTCCTGCACATATTCGGCGCGCTCGTTCAGCACTTCTATTTCAGATCGGACGTCCTGCGGCGGATGACGATCGGCGAGAGCAATTCCAGGAAAAGTGCGTAGCGGTTTTCCGTCCGGAATTGCGTAAAAACAATAGCATAGAGCGGTCAGGCGATCCCGTGAAACGCGTAACCGCTCTGGAATCCTCGGGATGGCCGCTTATATCATACGGCCGCCAAAATGCTTCTCGAAAGAGAACAAGTCCGTCGGCAATGCGCTTGCGCCCTGAAGCGCCAGATCGGCAAGAATCTCGCCGACAACGCTTGCAAACTTGAAGCCATGACCGGAGCAGGCCGAGGAAACCACCACGTTCGGCTGCCCCGGCAGCGTGTCGATCAGAAAGTCTTCGCTCGGCAGCATGGTGTAGCGGCATGTCGTCGCCCGCACCCGAAATGATGCTGCATCCGGCAGACGCTTGGCGACGAAGCCGTCAAGCAGCGCCGTATCGGTGTCGTTGACAGCCGGATTGGGCGCCTCGGGATCGATAGGCTCCCTGAAATGCGCATGGCGGCCAACCTTGACGCCATCGATGCCGATCGCCGGAAAACCGAAGAAGGAACCGTTGGCGCCCTCGTCCCGCAGAAAGCAGGGCATGCGCTGCGGCTCGGCGACGAAGCCGTCCCTGGGCTGATACCAGGCGACCACTTGGCGGATCGGCTGGGCATGGGGCCTCAGTTGCGGCACAAGTTCGGCAATCCATGCGCCGGTCGCGACGATCACCTTGCGAGCGCGATATCGTCCTGTCGTGGAAACAATCGTCACGCCTGCATCGTCAGGCTCAATGGCAACGACCCGCTCGCCGAAATGCAGCGCCGCTCCGTCTTCGGCCGCAAGCTTCAGATAGCCCATGATCGCGGCCTCGGGTCTGACATAGCCGCCCTGCGGGTCGAGCAGGCCGACTTCACCATCCTCAAGCTCGAAGGCCGGGAAACGGCGTTTCATGGCACCCTTGTCGAGCAGTTCAAGAGGCAGTCCATGCATCTCGCAGGAAGCGCGCGTGCCGCTGACGATCTTGCTCTCGGGCGCTCCGATCTGCAGGACGCCGGTAACAGTCAATATTTCGGCGCGCAGCCGTGCCTCGAGCGAGCGCCAGTTTTCATAGGCGCGTTTTAGCAAGGGGACATAGGACGGGCCCTCGAAGTAGCCGAGGCGGATCAACCGGCTGTCGCCATGGGAGGAGCTGAGCGCATGCGCCGGAAAATGCGCTTCTATGCCGATCGCCTTTGCGCCACGCGCAGCGGCAGACGACAATGCCGCGCTCCCCATCGCGCCAAGACCGATGACGGCGACGTCGAATTCCACGGACATTCTATGCTCCAGTTTCACTGTCAGCGGGCGGTGTGGTCTGAGCGATCAGATCCCGCAAGCTCTCCATGTCAGCATTTAGCGGCCGATCGTCGCCATAGAGAGGAACGCGCGAACGGACCACAGTGTAGAGGCGATCCGTTCCCGGCGCTCTTGTACCCTCGGAAACGAGGAAATCATGCGCCTGCGCCGCCGCCATGAGTTCGATCGCCAGGATATATTCGGCATTGTCGAGGATGGTGAGCAGCTTGCTGGCAGCAGCCGTCGGATGCGCAAGAAAATCCTCCTGCTGGCCGGAGGTGAGGCCGCCGTCGAGCGATGCGGGGGCGGCCAGCCGCCGGTTGTCGTTGCTCAGGGCCGCAGCCGTATACTGGGCGATCATGAAGCCGGAATGGCTGCCGGCATCGCTTGCGAGGAAGGGCGGCAGGCCGCTGACCAGCGGATTGACTAGGCGATCCATCCGCCGCTCGCTCATGGCGGCAATCTGCGCAATCGCGATCGCCAGACTGTCGGCTGCCTGACCGAGGGCCGGTGCGACGGCATGCGCCTCGGAGGAGACGACGGGTTGCTCCGGCGTGCCCGAAACAGCCGGATTGTCAGTTACCGAAGCCAGCTCCTGATCGACGATGCGGGCGGTCTGTTCGAAGACATCCCAGGCCGCGCCATGCGCATGCGGAACAGCTCTCAAGCTCAAGGCATCCTGCGTTCGGCTCCCGAAGGCTGCAGCGACGAGACCGCTGCCGTGCAAGCGGCTGCGCAGCCTGCGGCCGACCTTGGCAATGCCCGCCGATGGGCGAAGTGCCAGCACCGCCTCGTCGAAAGCCGCGATCTGGCAGCCGGCCGCCTCCAGCGTCAATGCGGCGATCGCATCGGCCCAATCAAGCAGGCGCTCGGCTCGGCAAACGGCAAGCGCCGACAATCCCGTGGCGCAGGCCGAGCCATTGACGAGGCTCAGCCCCTCCTTGGCGCCAAGCACCAATGGGCTCAGACCGATCGCGGCAAGCGCCTGCGCTCCGGTCATCGACTTCCCCTTCACGACTGCCCGTCCTTCGCCGATCAGCACGAGGGCGGTATGGGCGTTGTGGGTCAGATAGCCGGCGGAGCCTTTGGAGGGGACTTCGGGAATGCAGTCCCGCTCGAGAAATGCTGCAAGATGGCTGACGATCTCGGGCCGCACGCCGGAATGGCCATGCGCGAAATTGGCGATCTGCGCCGCGATGATGGAGCGCACCTCGCGGGCCGGCAGCAGAGGTCCGACGCCGCAGGCATGGCTCATGATGATATTGCGCGAAAGCCGGCTCTGCGAGGCGCGGTCGACGACCGTGTCGGACAAGGCGCCGACGCCGGTATTGACGCCATAAGCACGCACGCCCGTCTCTACGATGCGCTCGACGATGCGGCTTGCCTGGGCGACACGCTCCCAGGCGGCCTCCGATAGGGACAGCGGTTCGCCGCCGCCGACGCGCGCGACATCACGCCAACGCAAAGACTTGTCGATGGTGACAGTCATTGTCCGGTTCCGAAATGGCCGATGAACTGACGGAAGGCCGGCGACGCGCCGCCGCCGAACATCTCGTCCGGAGCGCCGCTGCTTTCGACGAGCCCTTCCTTCATGAAGACGACGCGGTTGGAGACGTTGCGGGCAAAGCTCATCTCGTGAGTGACGACCAGCATGGTCATGCCCTCCTCGGCAAGCGCGCGCATGACGCGCAGCACTTCCCCGACGAGTTCGGGATCGAGCGCCGACGTCGGCTCGTCGAACAGCATGACCTTGGGCTTCATTGCAAGGGCGCGAGCGATCGCGGCACGCTGCTGCTGACCACCGGACAGATGCGCGGGATAGGCATGGCGCTTGTCGGCGATGCCGACTTTCTCGAGAAGCGCTTCGGCTTCGGCGATGCACTCGGCGCGCGGGCGCTTCAAGACGTGAACTGGTCCCTCGATCACGTTCTGCAGGATCGTCATGTGGGACCAGAGATTGAAGCTCTGGAAAACCATGCCAAGCTCGGAGCGGATGTGATCCACCTGCTTGTGGCTTGCCGGGCGGCTGTATCCGTTCTTGTGGATCATGCGGATCTGCTCGCCGTCCACCCAGATCTCGCCATCGGTGGCGATCTCAAGCAGGTTGATGCAGCGAAGGAAAGTCGACTTGCCCGAGCCGGAGGCGCCGAGCAGCGAAATGACGTCGCCGTCCTGGGCATCGAGAGATATGCCACGCAAAACTTCATGGGTGCCGAAGCTCTTGCGGATGTTGCGGACTGAAAGTCGGATGACACCTGGCATGATTTGCCTGCTCCAATGAAGTTTTTAGGCCTTCAACGCCGGCGGGATAGCTCGGCGATGGCGGGACAGCGAATATTCCAACAGGGCCATACCCTGCAGAATGATGAAATTCAGCACTAGGTAAATGATCGCCGCGCAGAGAAAGACTTCCATCGTGCGATAGGTGTGCGAGATCAGCCGTTGCGCAACGCCTGTCACCTCCCAGACCGTGACCAGGCTGGCGAGCGCGGTCGACTTCATCATCAGGACGATTTCGGTCGAATAGGCCGGCAGCGCGTGTCGGAAGGCGATGGGCGCGATGATGCGGCGCACGAGCAGGAGGCGAGACATGCCGATCGAGCGCGCCGCCTCGATCTCCTTCGGCGAAACGGCCCGGATGCCGCCGCGAAAGATCTCGGCCGTATAGCCGGCGGTACACAGCGCGAGCGAAAGGATCGCACAGACCACGGGCTCGCGCAGAAACGGCCAGAGAAACGAATGGCGGATGAAGGAAAACTGCGCCAGGCCATAGAAAACAAGGAACATCTGGATCAGCAACGGCGAGCCGCGGAAGACGAAGATGTAGCCCTTGGCAAAACCCATCAGGATCGGATTGCCGCTTACACGCATGGCGACGATGACGAGCGCCAGAACACCGCCTGACACGATCGACAGAGAGAACAGCAGCAACGTCATCGGTACTGCCTGCAACAGGGTGATCATGGTGCTCGAGAGGAAGGTGAAATCCATGTGCCGCTCCTCAAGCCTGGCCGATGGTCGCGGCCGGCATGCTGCGATTGGCGCGTCGTTCCGCCCTGTTGAAGACGCGATCCGACAGGCTGGTCAGGATCAGGTAGAGCGCGCCGCCGACGATGAAAAACAGGAAATACTGGCGGGTGGATCCGGCAGCGACCTGGCTGGTACGCATCAGCTCGGCAAGGCCGGTAACGGAGATCAAGGCGGAATCCTTGAGGCTGAGCTGCCAGACATTGCCGAGGCCGGGGATGGCGAAACGCACGACCTGCGGGATGATGACACGGCGCAGGCGCAGGCCGCTGTGCATGCCGATCGCCGATGCCGCCTCCAGCTCACCCTTGGAAATGGCAAGATAGGCGCCGCGGAAAACCTCGGCCTGATAGGCTCCGGAAATGATGCCGACGGCAAGCGCCCCCGCTGCAAAGGAGGGCAGGCCGAGAAAGCCCTCATAGCCGAGCCATTTGCCGACCGAGGTGACCGCTGAAGAGCCGCCGAAATAGATGAGATAGATGATCAGCAGTTCCGGCACGCCGCGAAAGACTGTCGTGTAGACATTGCCGAGCGTTTTCAAGAGCAGATTGCCGGAGAGCTTTGCGGACGCGACGATCGCGCCCAACACCGCCCCGATCGCCAGCGCCGTCGCCGTGACGGCAAGCGTCACCAAAGTAGCAACGAGGAGCAGAGCGCCCCACCCGTTCGAGCCGAAGCCCAGCAATTGCAAGCTTGCCATAGCGTCCATTCCCCGTCCGTGGCAGTTTCAGGCGTCAGGATATCATACGGTCTCCAGCCGCAAAGCCGGAGACCGATGGCAACGACCCGAAGGTCGTTGTGTTTATTCCGGGCTGACGTCGACCTTGAACCACTTCATCGACAGGTTCTTGATGGTGCCATCGGCAAGTGCGGACTTGATCGCTTCATTGAACTTGTCGCGCAGATCGGTATCGGCCTGGCGGATGCCGAGACCTTCACCCTCGCCCCAGATGGAGCCGGCGACTTCCGGGCCGGTGAAAGCCAGCGTGTCGTTTGCGCTGGCGAAGGCATTACTGAAATAGACAGCATCGTCGAAACCGAGATCGATACGGCCGTTCTGCAGATCGAGATCGCGGTCGGCGCCGGTCTTGTATTCACGGATCGTGGCGATCGAGCCGAAGTTGTCATAGACGAACTTGGCATAAACCGTTGCTGCCTGGATGCCGATGGTCTTGCCCTTGAAGGCTGCCTTCAACGCATCGATTTCTTTGACGCCGGTCTGGCCGGGTGTCATCTTGATGGTGGTGCCGGTGCCTGCAGCATTGGCAAGCGGGCTGTCCTTGGCGGTCGCGAAAGCGGCCGGCGTTGCAGCGTAAGGAACGGTGAAGCCGATGACCTGCTTGCGCTCATCGGTGATCGAGAGCGCGTCCATGATCACGTCGAACTTGCCGGCGTTCAGCGCCGGGATCATGCCGTCCCAATCGGAGGCGACGAGTTTGCAGTCGATCTTGGCCCGCTCGCACAGGACCTTGGCGAGTTCCGGCTCGAAGCCGCCGAGCGATCCGTCGGCGTTCGTCATGTTCCAGGGTGCATAGGCACCTTCCAGAGTGATCGTCGCCGTCTTCCAGTCCTTGGCGACAGCCGGCGCACCGAAAGCGGCGGCGGCCATGGCGCCAGACAAGAGAATTGCACTGAATTTCATAGTGTAGAGCTCCTCTGAGGTTGAAACGGGCCTTGCGGCACTTCCTACCGATCTGCGCCGGCTTGCTCGCCTCTCCTATTTAATTTTTAGGATTGATTGCGAGGTTGTATAGGGTACCATATGAGATAATTTATGATATGCAAGTGGGAAAGTTGTTTTTGAGGCAGATTCAGTCCGTGCAAAGGGAATAGGCAATGAAACATTCCGGCGAGATGAAACGCGAACTGGCGGAAAACGACGCCGCGCCTCTCTATGCTGGGGTCAAGCAGATGATACTCGATCGCATCCATAGCGGCGAGTGGCCTCCCAAATATCGCGTTCCCTCCGAAAACGAGCTGGTCACCGAACTTGGCGTCAGCAAGATGACGGCCAATCGCGCGCTGCGCGAACTCGCCAATGAGGGCGAACTGGTCCGCATTCAGGGCGTCGGCTCTTTCGTTGCCGAACGCAAGGGTGCATCCGCCTTGTTCGAGGTGCGCAACATTGCCGAGGAGATCGCCGAGCGTGGTCATTCCCATGAGGCAACGGTGATCGTACTGGCGCAGGAGGCGGCGTCGCCTGAGGTTGCCGACGCATTGGGGCTGGCTATCGGATCGCCCGTTTTCCATTCGCTGATCGTTCACAGCGAGAATGGCGTGCCCGTGCAGATCGAGGACCGCCATGTCCATCCGGAGGCCGCGCCCGACTATCTGCAACAGAACTTTACGGGAATGACGCCGAATGCCTATCTTTCGGACGTCGCCCCGCTCAGCGGCTCGGAACATGTGGTCGAAGCGGTCATGCCGCAGGCCTGGGAATGCAAACTGCTGACGATCCTGAAGACCGAGCCCTGCCTGACGATCAGACGCCGGACATGGTCGGCGCGCGGCGTCGTCTCCGTGGCGCGTCTCGTTTATCCCGGAAACCGATACCGATTGGAAAGTTACAACGGCAAGACTTCGGATCGTTAGTTGTATATGGAACAGCGGAGGTTCTTTGCGGCAGCGCTAGGAAACCAGGTGCGTGAACTGCACGAGCAACGCGCCCACCAGCAGGCCTGAAACTGTCGCAAGCACTTTCAGGAGCGCGCGCTCGATCCGCAAATGCCGTCCGGGCAGGACCAATGCCAGCGACTCGCTTGCCGCTGCGGTCACTATGCATAAGAGAGCAACGACGCGGCGATCCTCAGGGTAAGCCATGACGAACAGAAGTCCGAGCAGGCCAAACGGGATCACGCTGTCGATATTTGCCATTGCCATGAACGGATGCTTCGCCCCGACCGGGACGACCGTCGTAAACGCGACCAGACCAAGGACGATCCAGCCAAGAGCGTAGGCTAACAGAGTAAGTTCCATACGAAATCATAACAACAAGCAACGCGTTTTCAAGCTGCCCCGTACAGCGCGCGATGGGTCGTTGCTCAGCCTATCTGAATGTTGCCATCAACCGGGTTGCCCTGGCCGAAAAGAACCCAATAATGGATCCTGAAACCGGCTCCGTATCCACGATGTTCAGCCTCCTCCCTCATTGACAAAGCGCTTCTGCAAACGAAGATTCATGCGCGGCTCGGTGATTGTCGACGCGCTCTCGCCGCTATCTTTCAAAGACACGAGGAAATCCGATAATGCCTGACACAGAAGCCGTGAAGCAGCCAGCCACGTGGCGCATCGTAATTGCCGCCATCTTTGACTTTCTGACTGCCTTTTTTGTTTTCGGCTACATCATTGCCTCGATCTTCGGCGGTAGGACGGAGGACGGTTTTAAGCTCAACGGTCCGCCGGCCCTCCTGCTTTTCGCCCTCATCTTTGCCTATTTCATCGTGTTCAACCGATATCTGGGCGGCACGATCTGGAAGCGCATACTCCGCGCCCGGCGCCCGTAAGCCGGGCGAACGCATGCCAGGCCATCGCGATCGGCCGCGCGGGTAAAGCAAACCCTCAAAGGCTGCTGAGCAGCAGACTGGTTTCGCTGTTCGCAACGCCATCGATCATGCGCACCTCGCGCAACACCCGATCGAAATCCGACAGGCTGGTTGCCCTAATATTGGCGACGAGATCCCAATTGCCGTTCGTTGTGTGAAGCGAATAGATTTCTGGCAGACCGCGCAGCTTGCGTATGACCTGCGTCGTCGATTTTCCCACCACTTCGATCATCATGACGGCATGTACCGTCTGCTCGTCATAATCCTCCCGCACCCGAATGGTGAAGCCCAGCAGCGTGCCGGTTTCGATCAGCCGATCCAATCGGTTCTGCACCGTGCCGCGAGCGACACCCAGAACATCCGACAACTTGGAGAGCGAAGCACGACCGTCCGCGCGCAGATGAGCGATGATGCGCCGATCGAGATCATCGGGAATATATTTGGCAAGGGCCATTGCAAAATCCGGACTCTGTCATTTTCACAATAAGTGCTATACAATTTGTATAATAACATACCAGAACTGGCACAGTTTTGCGATTTCAGTCAATCGGCCCGCTTGTTACCCTATAGGGAATAATCTGATCGAGGACACCAGAATGCCCGCACTGCTTCCGTCGGAAAAAGCCTTCATCCCCTTCGTCAGCGTCGAAAACATGATGCGGCTCGTACACCATGTCGGCATCGAAACCATGCTGATCGGGCTGACCGAGGCCGTCGAGGCGGATTTTCGTCGCTGGGATCTTTTCGACAAGACGCCACGCGTCGCCTCCCACTCCCTTGACGGGGTCATCGAGCTGATGCCGACCTCGGATGGCGCTGTCTACAGCTTCAAATATGTCAACGGGCACCCGAAGAACATGGCGCAGGGCCTGCAGACCGTGACCGCCTTCGGCCTGCTGGCTGAGGTGTCGACCGGCTACCCCGTGCTGCTCACTGAAATGACGCTGCTGACCGCGCTGCGCACCGCCGCCACCTCGGCCATGGCCGCACGCCATCTCGCGCCGGCAAAGGCTCGCTGCCTGGCGCTGATCGGCAACGGCGCGCAAGCGGAATTCCAGGCGCTGGCGATGAAGGCGGTTCTCGGGATCGAAGAGGTCCGTCTCTATGACATCGATCCGAAGGCAACGGAAAAGACCATGCGCAATCTCGCCAACATGGGCTTGCGATTGGTTCCCTGCGCATCGGCGCAGGCGGCCATCGAAGGAGCTGACATCATCACGACCTGTACGGCCGACAAGCAGTTCGCCACGATCCTGACAGACAACATGGTCGGTGCCGGCGTCCACATCAACGCGATTGGCGGCGACTGCCCCGGCAAGACGGAGCTTCATCGCGACATTCTGCTGCGTGCCGACACCTTCGTCGAATATCCGCCGCAGACCCGCATCGAGGGAGAGATCCAGCAGATGGATCCCGATTATCCGGTCACGGAACTGTGGCAAGTGGTGAGCGGCCGAGCACAAGGGCGCCGAAGCGAGGCACAGATCACGCTCTTCGACAGCGTCGGCTTCGCCATCGAAGATTTCTCCGCCCTGCGCTACGTCCGCGAAAAGCTGGTGGGCACGGACTACTTCCAGAAGCTTGATATCATCGCCGATCCGGACGATCCGCGCGACCTGTTCGGCATGTTGCAGCGCGCCGGTTGAGGGAAGGCCGATGACGCATGCAGCCCATTCCGCGCAGGCGCCGTCTGCCGTCGTCATGGTTCGCCCGCATCATTTCACCGTCAACACCGAAACTGCTGCCGACAATCGCTTCCAACTTTCGACTGATTGGAGCGACGAACTCGCATCAAGGGCTTTCGACGAGATCACGCTTGCGGCGGAGACGCTCGAAAGCCATGGGGTGACGGTCCATCTGTTCGAGGATAGCGGCACAGAGACGCCTGACTCGGTCTTTCCCAACAACTGGTTCTCCACCCATGCCGGTGGCCATATCGCGATCTACCCTATGAAGGTGCCAAGCCGGCGTCGCGAACGGCGCAGCGACGTCATCGAGATGCTGAAGCAAAACTATCGCGTCCAGGACGTCATCGATTATTCCGGGCTTGAGCCGGACGGTATCTTCCTCGAAGGGACCGGCGCTATGGTGCTCGACCATATCGATCGCGTCGCCTATGCCGCGCGTTCGGACCGGACCGACCCGATCGCGCTCGAACGCTTCTGCACGCATTTCAATTTCGAGCCGATGGTGTTCGACGCCCGTGACGGAGACGGCGTGTCGATCTATCATACCAATGTGCTGATGTGCGTAGCGACAGGTTTCGCCGTGATCGGAACCGGCATGATCACGGACGCAAGACGGCGTAACGAAGTCGTCGCACGCCTGCAGCGCTCCGGTCGCGACATTGTGCACTTGAGCAACGCGCAGATCGACAGTTTCGCAGGCAATGCCATCGAGCTGCAGGGCAAGGAGAGCCGAATTCTGGCACTTTCGACGACGGCGCTGGCCGTGCTCGGCGATGACCAGCGCGCTACGATCGAAGCAGATACCAGGATTATCGCCCTCGATATCCCCACAATCGAGCGCGCCGGAGGCTCGGTGCGATGCACCCTTGCGGGCATCCATCTCACCCCGCGAAACTGATATTTTAAAGATCAGCCGATGGACAGCGACAGCGGCCAAATTCATGACCGCCATCGAATTCGTTGGCTACCGCTTCGGACGATTTCAGCCCCTGCTACCCGCAACCACAAGTTCCGGCTCACGCACTCGGCCATTCAACGAAAAGGCCAGCAGCGCGGACAACAGCATCAGACCACCCACAATGAACATGGGCAACTCGTAGACGCCGGTCGCATCCTTGATGAGGCCGGTCACATAGGGTGCCGCAAACCCGGCGATGTTGCCGATCGTGTTGATGAGAGCGATGCCGGCTGCCGCTGCCGGTCCCGCCAGAAAACGCGACGGAATGGCCCAGAAGTTCGGCAGAGCCGCGAAGATCGCGCAGGCCGTCAGCGTAATCATCGCGATCGTCGCCTCCGGTGACCCCATGTAGAGCGCGGCGGGGATGCTGAACGCTCCCAACAGGGCCGGGATGCCGATGTGCCACGGCCTAACGCCGCGCTTCGATGCGTCGCGGCTCCAAAAGAACAGGACGACAGCCGCGGGCAGATAGGGGATCGCCGTGATCAGGCCCTTGTCGAAGACATCGAACTTCGTGCCGAACTTCGTCTCGAAACCACCGATGATCGTCGGCAGGAAGAAGGCCAGCGCATAGAGCCCGTAGATCAGGCCGAAATAGATGACCGACAGCAGCCATACCCGGCCGTCGGTCAGCGCCAGACCCGTTATCTTGCCATGCGCCGCGACCTTGGCCTTTTCTTCACCGGCAAGTTCACGGTTCAGCCAATCCTTCTCTGCCTGGGTCAGCCACTTGGCATCATTCGGCCTGTCGGCAAGATAGAACCAGGTGACGATACCGATGACGATGGCAGGCACCGCGACACCGAAGAACATGACGCGCCAGCCCTCGAGGCCGAAAAGGCCATGCATCTGGATCAGCATCGCGGCAAAGGGAGCACCGATCACCGTCGTCAACGGCTGGGCAAGATAAAACAACGCTAGGATCTTGCTACGATGCCTCGCCGGCACCCACATGCTCAGAAACAGGATGGCTCCGGGGAAGAAGCCGGCTTCGGCAACGCCGAGCAGGAAACGCAGAACGTAAAGCTCCGTCGCGCTCGATGCCCAGGTGAACAGCAGCGCGACGATGCCCCAGCTGACCATGATGCGGGCCAGCCACCGGCGCGCGCCATATTTGTGCAGCGCCAGATTGCTCGGGATTTCGAGCACGATATAGCCGAAGAAGAAGATACCGGCCGCAAAACCGAACTGCGCCGCCGTCAAGGCGAGATCGGTCGTCATGCCATTCGGGCCGGCAAAGGAGATCGCTGTGCGATCGAGGAAGTTGATGAAGAACATCAAGGCGATGAAGGGCACCAACCGCTTCGACACCTTGGCGATGGCCGAACGCTCGACCTGTGACATTTCCTGATTGTCGGGCTGCAATGAAGCTCCTCCCCCGTTCTAGACTTTTTCCGGCGCGACGATCCGTCTGCGTCGTCGGCAGAATGGAAACTCCGACTTCCCCTCCAGGAATTGCCTCCGACCGCATGCGCCTTCCAATAGCCTCGATCTCTAACGGGATGGACAAGTAGCGAGCAAACGATTTAATCTCTCCGTCATGTGAAGAAAAATCACATCACTAGATAATTGGGATCCTGAAATGAGCGGCCCTCTGCCATCGTTGAATGCGCTCAAGGCGTTTGAAGCGACCGCCCGGCACCGCTCGATGACGCTCGCCGCCGACGAGCTCTGCGTGACCCATGGTGCGATCAGCCGCCACATTCCCGGCCTTGAGGAGACGCTTGGTGTCATTCTCGTCACCCGCAGGGCACATTCGACTGAGCCGACGCCGGAAGGATTGCGGCTGGCCGAGGGACTTGCAAGCGCCTTCGGCCTGATGCAGGCAAGTGTCGAGCGCGTGCGGCCGAGCCCGCTGACGCTATCCTGTTCATCGTCGATCATGATGGGATGGATCATTCCGCGCATCGGCCAATTCCATGAGCGTCATCCGCAGATCGCTCTGCAGTTCAACATGAACTACGACCAGATCGACTTCGTCCGGGACAAGATCGGCCTTGCGATCCGCTCCAGCGTCATCGAGCCGCCGAAGGACGCAATCATCCGGGAGCTCGGTGGCGAAGCGATCGGCCCGGTCTGCTCGCCGGAATATTTGAGCCGGGCCGGCATCCATTGCCCCAAGGATATCGAGGGCGCCACGATCCTGTCGACACGGACCCGGCCGGAGGCATGGCGCGATTGGCAGGCAGCCGCAGAGAAGACGGAACTGGATCTCCTCAACCATTCGGCTTTCGACCACTTTTACCTGCTGATACAGGCTGCAGCCTGCGGGCTCGGCATTGCGGTCGTGCCACAGATGCTGGTGCTCGATCAGCTGGCCTCGGGGCGACTGGTGGCGCCGTTCGGCTTCCTGCCCGGACCTCGGCGCATGGTGCTCTGGATCGCGCCGCACATCGCAGGCCGGCCGGACGCGCTAGCACTTGAAAAATGGCTCACGGCTGAAATGCGAGCAAGGCCCGACAACTGAGGAAATCCAGCCAGAAAACGTCCATGCCGCTATCGAAAGGTGCACCCGATAGCAGTAACTCGGTCAAAAAACTTCGGCGGCGCATGCAGGCACGTACGATCCCGGAGCGGACGCCAAAAAATATTCAGAAAAATCAGTCTATGTTGCTTAAAACGCATAGAAATTAGTAAATTTTAACGCTGCACTTCGTCACAAAGAATATGCTATGAATCCCGCCCGGAGAACATGGGTGAGATGGGACGCTCCGTAGTAGAATTGTCATCGTTCAAGAGGGAGGATAGTACCCTGAATATCGTGCCCGAACTTGCAGGCAATACCGGCGAGATGGCAGCGCGTATTTTTGGCTTCGACTGGGAGAAGACCAGTCTGGGCCCAAGGTCGGCCTGGCCGCATTGCCTGGTATCCGCAGTCGATATCATGCTCCCCGCCCAAGCCGAGATCGTCATGTTCTGGGGCGAGGATTTTGTCGCGCTTTACAATGATGCCTACGCGCCGACCATAGGCGACAAGCATCCGCAGGCGCTGGGCCGCCCGGCACGCGAAAGCTGGGCTGAAATGTGGAGCGACCTCGAGCCGCTTCTGCGCGCTGTCCTCGAAGACGGCAAGACAATCGTCGCCAAGGATCGGCCCTTCTATATCGAGCGTCACGGCTATCCGGAGACGGCCTATTTCGACATCTCCTACTCGCCTGTCCGCGACAGCGACGGCAAGGTGCAAGGCGTCCTTTGCATCGTCAACGAAACGACGAAACGCGTGCGCTCCGAGGAGATATTGCGGGAGAGCGAGGAGCGGGTTAGCGCAATCATTTCCCAATCGGCGGCCGGGATTGCCCAATATGACCTCGATGGCTGCTTCTCCCTCGTCAACAGACGCTTTTGCGAGATAGTCGGTTACTCGGAAAGCGAACTTCTCGGCATGCGGATGCAGGACATCACCTATTCGGACGATCAACACGACACAGCACGGCTGTTTGAAACGATGTTGGCGACCGGCGAAAGCTTTGAGATCGAGCAACGATATGTCCGCAAGGACGGCAGCCTCGTCTGGGTGACAAACTCAGCTTCAGGTGTGCGCGATAGTTCTGCCGGCAGGATCCGGCGAGCTGTGAGCGTCGTCATCGATATCAGCGAGCGTAAACGGGCGCAGGAGGTCGAGCGACGCCTAGCCGCCATCATCGCTTCCTCCGACGACGCGATCCTCAGCACCGATCTCAACATGGTGATCACAAGCTGGAACCTCGGTGCAGAAAGGCTCTACGGCCATTCGGCCGAAGAAGCGATCGGCGGATCGGTGATGATGGTCGTCCCCGACGATCGACGCGAAGAGGAGCCGGCGATTCTCGCGCAAATCCGCGCCGGGCAGAAAGTCGAACCGTACGAGACCAAGCGGCGATGCAAGAATGGCCGGCTCGTCGATGTGCTGCTGAGCGTCTCCCCGATCTACGACACCTATGGCCGGATTGTCGGGGCATCGAAGATCGCCCATGACATCAGCGCGAAGAAGGAGGCCGAACGCCTGCAGACGGTTCTTGTCGGCGAGCTCAATCATCGCGTCAAGAATGTGCTGGCGACGGTCATGGCCATAGCGCGCCAGACATTGGGACGCAGCGATGTCGACAGAACGTCCGTGGAGACGTTCGACGCGCGGTTGACCTCCATGGCGAGAGCCCATGACCTGCTGATCCATGGCAATTGGGAGCAAGCTGAACTGACGGCGGTCGTGCGCCAGGCTCTTTCTCCATATCCGAAGGAAAAGTTCGAAATCCACGGCCCAACGATGCAGCTTGCGCCTCGGGCCGTCGTTTCCATATCGCTTGCGCTGCATGAGCTGGCGACGAATGCCGCCAAATATGGAGCACTCTCCGTACCAGATGGCCGCGTGGCCATCGTATGGTCGCTGGAGGGTAACGGGTCCGATCGCCTCAGATTGCGCTGGCAGGAAGCGGGAGGACCGACCGTCACACCGCCCACGCGCAAAGGCTTCGGCTCCCGATTGATCGAAAGTCTTCTGGCGGCCGAGTTGAACGGCGAGGTTCAAGTCAGCTATGAACCAAGCGGACTTATCTGCGAGGTTCGCGCCGCCGCCGGCGTCAGCTGGGAGCAGGCGCGAGACTGAGGCAGTCTCTCATATCGGGTTGGTGTTGAGCCCCTCAACGCTGCCCTTTCGATCGCGTCGCAAGCACATTGCGGATCGAGAAGCTCGAATGAATTCTCAGCACCCCCGGCAAGGTCGAGAGAATATCCTTGTGGATACGCTCGAAGTCGCCGGGGTTGGCGACCTCCACGCGCAGGAGGTAATCGGATCCACCCGTCATCAGAAAGCATTCGCGGATCTCCGGGTGCTTACGCACCGCCGCCTCGAAACGGTCGAGATGATCCTCCGTCTGCCGTTCGAGCGTGATGTTGATAATGACGGCGATCGCCGTTTCGGCCTGGGAGGTATCCACGAGCGCCGTGTAGCCCCGGATCACGCCCGCCTGCTCCATCAATCTGATGCGCCGCAGACAGGCGGACGGCGAGAGCCCTACCTCGCTTGCCAGCCTTGCATTGCTGAGGCGCGCATCGAGGCGAAGCAAGCGAAGAATATTGCGATCGATCGCATCAAGCGCCGCCATGTGGATTCTTTCAAAAATTCGCGGATCGTTTCAATATCTGCCCAACTACACAATAATCAATCACTGTTCGATGAGCAATTTCACGATCATATCAATAATCTCACCTCAGGAAAACGAGGGTGAACATGGACGGCGGCATAATGGATTCCCGGGGGCCAAAACTGGCGATCGATAGCGGAGCTTGCGGTTACCTCGCGATCGACCTCAAGGCCCTGTGCAGAAACTACGACAAGCTTTCCTCCATCGTCGCGCCCGCACGAGCGGCGGCTGTCGTCAAGGCCGATGCCTACGGGCTTGGCGCAAACCAGGTCTCCAAGGCACTTTATGGGCACGGCTGCCGCCATTTCTTCGTTGCCCATTTCATCGAAGCTTTGCGGCTGCGGCCGCAATTGCCGCGCGATGCATCGATCTTCGTGCTGAACGGCCTGTTGCCGGACAACGAGATCGCTTGCGCGGAAGGCGGCATCATCCCCGTCATCAATTCGCTCGATCAGCTGCGACAATGGGTCGAGGTTGCACGCTCCTTGCGCCGCAAGCTTCCGGCGGTCCTCCAGTTCGACACCGGCATGTCGCGGCTCGGCATACCCATGGAAGACAGAAGCGCCGTTGCTGCCTGCCTTAAGACATGCGGCGACATCGACATTCTGTTCATCATGAGCCATCTCGCCTCCGCGGACGATGGCGACAGCGAGCAGAATGCCGACCAGCTTGCGCGGATGCGTCGCGTTGCCAAGGACTTCCCCGGCTACGATATCTCCTTTGCGAACTCCGGCGGCATCTTCCTTGGCAGCAACTTTCATGGCGTACTCGCGCGGCCGGGCATCGCCCTTTACGGTGGCGCTCCGACCGGCGGCGTGGCCAATCCGGTGGAATCCGTCGTCCGGCTCGATGTGGCCGTGGTACAGACCCGTACGGTTCCCGCAGGCGCTCGCGTCGGCTATGGCGGCGTGCATGTGACGAAGTCACAGGCCCGGCTTGCGACGATTGCCGCCGGCTATGCAGACGGCCTTCCGCGCAGCCTCAGCGATCGAGGCGCGGTCTACTATGGCGGTGTACGGTTGCCGATCGTCGGCCGCGTTTCGATGGACAGCACGACAATCGATATCAGCGCCCTGCCGGAAGACGCGCTCTCCTTCGGAAGCCTGGTGGAAGTACTGGGGGATCATCAGACTTTGGAGGATCTTGCGCGGGATGCCGGCTTGATTTCCTACGAGATCCTCACCAGTCTCGGCCATCGCTTCCATCGCCAATACGTCTGACCTCCTTACCGCTCAATTCACTGGGGACAACATGAAAGTCGTCGTTCTGGGTGCCGGCATCGTCGGCGTGACATCCGCCTATCAGCTCGCCAAGGCGGGCCACGAGGTCACGGTCGTCGACCGGCAGCAGGGGCCGGCGCTGGAGACAAGCTTCGCCAATGCCGGCGAGGTCTCCTTCGGCTATTGCTCGCCCTGGGCGGCTCCCGGCATTCCCATGAAGGCGCTGAAATGGCTGTTCATGCACCATGCGCCGCTCATCCTGCGCCCGAAGGTCGATGCCGCCATGCTGTCATGGCTCGTGAAGATGCTGTCGAACTGCACCTCGGAACGCTATGCGATCAACAAGAGCCGCATGCTGCGCCTTGCCGATTATAGCCGCATCTCGTTGGCTGCGGTTCGTGAAGAGACTGGTATCGCCTATGACGAGCGCATGCAGGGCACGCTGCAGCTCTTCCGGACGCAGCAACAGCTCGATGCATCCGCCAAGGACGTCAAGGCCCTGGCCGCCGACGGCGTCCCCTATGAAGTTCTCGACCGCGACGGCTGCATCCGCGTCGAACCGGCGCTACGGCATGTCCGCGACAAGCTCGGCGGCGGTCTGCTGACGCCGAAGGACGAGACTGGCGACTGCTTCAAGTTCACCAATGCGCTCGCCGCAAAGGCGGTGGAACTTGGCGTGCGTTTCCAATACGGCACGACGATCAAAGGCCTCGACATCCAGGGCGGCCAGGCACGCGGCGTCGTTACCGAAGGTGGACGCCTGGACGCCGATGCTGTTGTCGTCGCACTCGGCAGCTATTCGCCGCTGCTGCTCAAGCCCCTCGGCATCAAGCTTCCGGTCTATCCGGTCAAGGGCTACTCCCTGACCATCCCGATCACCGACGCGTCGCGCGCGCCGGAATCGACCGTGATGGACGAGACCTACAAAATCGCCATCACCCGCCTCGGCGACCGCATCCGCGTCGGCGGCATGGCTGAGATCTCCGGTTACACCAATGATCTCGGCCTTCCCCGGCGACGGACGCTCGAACATTCCGTCACCGATCTCTTCCCCGGCGGCGATGTCGCCAAGGCCTCCTTCTGGTCGGGCCTGCGGCCGATGACCCCGGACGGGACGCCGGTGATCGGACCGACGAAGATCAAGGGGCTGTTCCTCAACACCGGGCACGGCACGCTCGGATGGACCATGAGCTCCGGCTCCGCGCGGGTCATCAGCGACCTCGTCAGCGGCCGCAAGCCTGATATCGACGCGACGGACCTTGCCATCAGCCGGTACGCCTGATCCAAGCCCTGTGCTGCAGTTGGTGGCTATAGCCTGATCATCCGCGCCTCACCCTCCAGCTCCTGACCTCGAATGGCAGGATATCGGGGCCGGCATCGCGTGTCTGCGGCTCTTCCATCAGCGTGATGGCTTCGCCGATCTGCCAACCCTTTGCCGCGGTGACGGTCAAGCCACCCCGACAGCCGGCCGGCTCGTAGACGCGCAGGACAAGTCCGTCACCATCTTCAGCCGGCTTGACGGCCGAAAGCGCGACCGGGGTTCCCGTTAGATCGAGTGCGGCAAATGAGGCTTCGGCCAGGTTCGAGGCAACCGCCACAATCAACGGCTGGTTCAGATCTTCGGCTTCCTCGCGTACACCGCCGCTATGCCACTCGCCGGTATGCGGCATGAGCGCATAGGTGAAACGCTGCTCGCCTTCATCGGCCAGGGGATCCGGATAGATCGGTCCGCGCACCAGGCTGATGCCGAGCACATTGTCGCGGGCGCTATGGCCGTATTTCGCATCGTTGAGCAGGGCGACACCGAAGTCGGGCTCGCTCATGTCGATAAAGCGATGCGCGGCCGCCTCGAACATCGCCGCATCCCAGCTGGTATTGGTATGCGTCGGCCTGCTGACGATGCCATAGGCGCATTCGAAGGTCGCCGTGCGCGAGCGTATCGCAACAGGGCTCAGCGACCGCAGCAGCGCGCGGCGGTCATGCCAGTCGACGCTGGTTTCAATATCGAGCCTTCGCGAATTGGCCGTCAAAACATAATGCTGCACGATGCTGGAATCGCGATAGCGATGCACGACCTTGATGGAGGCCCGATGCGGCCCTTCTTCGACAAGCTCGATGCTTTCCGGTTTGTCGAGGCGAATGCCGACCTCGGCATAGTCGGCATCGATGTCCCAGGCATCCCAGTTGCGCGGCTTGTCGACGGGGTAGACCCAGAGCTGGTTGGCCGGTTCCGCCAGCGCCTCGCGCCCGCTCGCCTTGTGAATGAGGCTTTGGACAGCGCCATCGGCTCCGATGACAGCGGCAAGATGCTCGTTCTCCAGACGATCCGCCGGTGCTCGCAACCCTGTTGCCGGCTTCAATGCGGCACGGTCGAACACGCGGGCTGACAGAGGCTCGATGCTGTCGGCCGTCGAAAGGATGATGCCATCGGCAAGCACGGCGTTGAACGACCGACGATCCAGAGAGGGATTGACGACGACGAGGGCATCAGCGAGATCGCCCCTCGGCAAGACGGACGCGATCGCGTCCATGGCTTGCCGCTGAACCGTCTTGGCATGGTCGATGACCTCGGAAAGCTCCCGCTCCGCATCCTGATAGACTTCGCGAATGCTCGATCCCGGCAGGATGTCGTGGAATTCGTTCTTCAGCGTCAGGCGCCAGTCGGCTTCCAGGCTCACCGGTTCCGCCGCCCCGGCCATATGGGCAATAGACGCCAAGGTCTCGGCCGTGATCAAGGCTCGTTCGGCCCGGCGATGCAACCGTTTCACCCCGCTCTGGCTCGTCAGCGTGGCGCGATGCAGCTCGAGATACATTTCGCCGGACCAGGTGGGAAGGCGCTTTTCGCTGGCGGTCAAATGGGCGCTGGTAAAGAAATCCCCGACCTTGCCCCAACGCGCCTTCGGGATCGCCGGAAATGCGCGCAATTGCTCCTCACGCTCGACCATCTCCGGCGTCACGCCACCGCCACCATCGCCATAGCCGACCGCCAGCAGCGACGTGTCATGCAGCGTCTTGGCGCGAAAATTCTTCCAGGTCGGCAGGAAACAATCCGCCTGCACGAAGCCGTTATAGCCCTCCATCGGATTGTTGAAGACGTGGCTCAGGACACGGCTGCCATCCAGGCCTTCCCACCAGAAGAGATCATAGGGGAACCTGTTGGTTTCACTCCAATTGACCTTGATGGTGAAGAAGCTTTCGATGCCGCCCTGGCGCAGCAATTGCGGGAGAGCGCCGGAAAAGCCGAAGCAATCCGGCAGCCAGCATATTGTGTGGCGGGTACCGAAGGTCTTCTCGAAATAACGCTGGCCGTAGAGGATCTGGCGCACCAGGCTCTCGCCCGTAGGCATGTTCGTGTCGGGCTCGACCCACATGCCGCCGATCACCTCCCAGGAACCGTCGGCAACCCTCTCCTTGATCCGGGCAAACAAGTCGGGATCGTCAGCTTCGATCTGGGCATAGTATTGCGCGGTAGACTGGTTGAAGCGGAAATCGGGCGAACGCTCCATCAGTGACAGGGCCGTGTGGAAGGTGCGACGCATCTTGCGGCGCGTCTCGTCATAGGGCCAGAGCCAGGCAAGATCGATATGGGCATGGCCGGTCAGCAGCAACTCACCGTTTTGCGGGTAGCGCTGCTGCAGGGTGCGAAGGCGAGCGAGCAATTGCTCATGGGCTTCCGCGACACTTTCCCGCTCACGGTCGGAAAGGGCTGCCGGATTCTGGACGAGCTCCGGCAATTCCCAGATCTTCCGTTGCCACTCGGCATTGGCCGTGCGCGAGATATAGGGCTCGGTCGCAGATGGCCAATCGAGGCTGCGGAGCGCCGCTTCGGCTGCATCCAAAATGTGCGGCACAGCCTCGTGCTCGCCGAGCGCGCCGACAGCTTCAGCGATCTGCCGCAGCAGAAGATGCAACCGGTGCACCGGCATATCCAGCCAGGCGAGCTGCGCACGGTTCAGTTTCGGTTGCCGGTTCGGCTCGCCAAAGGGGAAACGGGCAACGCTATCGGTTGAAATCGCGAGATTGCGGCCCTTCAGTGGAAACTCCTGGTGGTAGGGATCAAGGCCGAAGCGTTCTTCCTGCCCCTCCCCGAAGTCCAGCGTGATCAGGCTCTCCCCGCCGAGATCGAGCTGCAGGCGCGTTTCGTCCAACGGCCAGCCGGCGGGCGCGCTCGCCTGTGCCGCGAAATGCACCACCCCCTTGCGATGCGGCCAGGCCTGGCCGATCGCAATCTTTTCGCCGTCGAAGCTCCAGTTCTCGATGGCGAGCGTAGCGCGTTCGCGCCAATGGCTGAGCTCTGCCGTACGTACCTTGAGGCGGTCCAAACGCTGGGCGGTCGTAAGATGCATGGCATGTCCTACATGGTTTGATGTCGACGCGGACCGGATGATGTGCGGCCGTGGTTTCGAATATGTGGCGCAGTTCAACGAAAAATAGGGTGATGGCGGCAGGGGTTAGCCCCCAAACGCTCGATCAGGCCGTCAAGGCAACGAGACGCGAGGCCGGCATGGGTTCTTCAGCCCCTCGCGATTGGAAACGATGATATCGCCAGCCATATATCCTCCCAGGCCGACTTCGATTTCAGCGCGCATTCAACACCCTCCTCCGGCATGAAACTAGTGTAACTTAAGATGAAGGTGCCTCGGATGGCCAGCGCCAAAAGACAAAAATCCACCGCATGCGACGAAATTGTCGCAGCCAGGAAGTAAAAACGTAAACGAGACACGACCAAGCTGTCACGATTTCGGCCGGCGACCGGGCTTCCCCGATCATCCGGCCGGCCAATCATGGCGCCATAACGAGAATGGCGCATTTTCCATGGACAGCGGCAAGGCAGGATGCCCTGCCGTCCAGCGTCAATGCCTCGGTATTCGCGGCAGGAAGATCGTGAACAGGCCAAGCAGCGGCAGATAGGAGCAAAGCGTGTAGACGAAGGGGATGCCATGCGTGTCGGCAAAATCACCGAGGGCCGCCGCGCCAAGTCCGCCCGCTCCAAAGGCGAAGCCGAAGAAGATGCCGCCGATCAGCCCGACGCGGCCGGGGATCAGCTCCTGAGCGAAGACGACGATCGCAGGGAAGGCCGAGGCCAGCACCAGGCCGATGATGACGGTCAACACACAGGTCCAGAACAGGTTTGCGTATGGCATCATCAGCGCGAAGGGAATGACGCCAAGGATCGAGAACCAGATCACGAAGCGCGCGCCGAAACGATCGCCGACCGGGCCACCCATGATCGTTCCGGCAGCAACCGAGCCCAGAAACAGGAACAGCATCAGCTGCGCATCACGAACATCGAGATGGAACTTGTCGATGACATAGAAGGTGAAATAGCTCGATATGCTCGCCATGTAGACGTTCTTCGTCGCCGTCAGCAGGATCAGGATCGCAAGCGCCCACATCGCCTTGTTGCGCGCGATCGGCAAGGTGCGGCTGGGTGCGGGACGTGCGGCGTGCTGGCGGCGGTGATTGACATACCAGGTGCCGACCCAGCTGAGCACGATGAAGCCGATGACGGCCAGCACCGAAAGCCAGGCGACGCTCTTCTGGCCATGCTGTAGGACGAAGAAGGCGGCAATCAGCGGGCCGATCGCCGAACCGGCATTACCGCCGAGCTGGAACAGCGACTGGGCCAGACCATGACGGCCGCCGGAGGCCAGACGCGCTACCCGCGAGGCTTCCGGATGGAAGACGGCCGAACCGAAGCCGATGAGGCTGGCGGCAACCAGCAGCGTGCCGAAGCTTCCGGCATAGCCGAGCAGCAAAAGGCCCGAAAATGTGCTGACCATTCCGACGGGCAGCGAATAGGGCATCGGCCATTTATCCGTGACGATGCCGACCACCGGCTGCAGCAGCGACGCGGTGATCTGGAACATCATCGTCAACAGCCCGATCTGAACGAAATCGAGCGCGTAGTTCTCTCGGAACATCGGATAAAGCGATGTCAGCAGCGATTGCATGATGTCGTTCAACAGGTGGCAGGTGCTGACCGCCACCACAATCGAGATTGTCGTCTTTTCAAATCGGGCTTGCGCACCCGAAAATGCCGCAACCATTGGGATTCCTTCCTGCGCCGGCGACTCCTTGCCGACCATATTGTTTGATCCGCCTTTTACACGGCTTGCGGGTGACCTTCTTTCGTGTTTTGGTCCAATAGTTTCTCGATTGGGCCAAAATGGAAAAACTCTCAAAACAATTGCTGGCAACGCTCGACAACAGCCACGTGCAACATCTGCGGTGGATAGAAGACGCGAACGCCGACGTCGTCGTCCATAGTTCGGAACCACCGCAGGGCTATACCGTGCCGTGGCATCATCATCGCCGCACGCAATTGCTCTGCGTCTTTGCAGGCGTTGCGCTGATCGTCACGGCCCGAGGACGATGGATGGTGCCGCCCGGCCATGCTCTGTTCATCCCCGCCGGTCTGGAACATTCGATCGAGATCCAGAGCGATGTCAGCATGAAGTCCGTTTACGTGACGCCACGTGGCGAAATCCCGACGGATGAGGTGCCGCGCGTGGTGGAGGTGACGGATCTCGCCCGCAGCCTGTTGCTCGAAGCCATCCGGCTCAGGGAAGCGCCGGTCGGCCACCGCAAGGCCGAGCTGGTTCTGTCGCTGCTCGTCGAGGAAATCGCGACACTGCCGGAGCGGCCGCTAGGCCTCCCCTTCCCGTCCGAACGGCGGCTGACCGCGCTCTGCCGTGACTATCTCGCAAACCCGACACCGAACGCCAGATTGGACGACTGGGCCGAAAAGCTGGCGATGAGCCGCCGGACATTCACAAGACAGTTCCGCAAGGAGACCGGCATCAGCTTTACGACCTGGCGTCAGCAGGCGAGCGTCTTCGCGTGCCTGCCACAACTCGCCGAGGGCCAGCCCGTCACCAATGTCGCGCTTGAAGCCGGATATGAGAGCGTGGCCGCCTTTACCACCATGTTCCGGCGCATGCTCGGCACTTCGCCGCGCACCTATATGGTCAACCGCTGAACCTTCGCGCCTACGACAGACAGGGCGATCGACTTGGGTGACCTCCCCCTTGAAATCATCGGGCGCTTCCGGCAAACAGCGCTGAGAGCGAGGACAAGCATATGCGGCATATCCATATCGTCGGCATTGGCACGGGAAATCCCGAGCATCTGACCGTGCAGGCGATCAACGCGCTGAATGCGACCAATGTGATCCTCATTCCCAGCAAGGGTGCCGCCAAGACCGAGCTCGCCGATGTGCGCAGGGATATCTGCCAGCGTTACGTCACCAACAAGACGACCCGCTTTGTCGACTATGACGTGCCATCGCGCGGGATTGCCGATCGCAGCTATGTGCAAAGCGTCGATAACTGGCACGAGGAGATTTCGGCGACCTATGAGCGGCTGTTTCTCGAGCACCTGGCGGAAGACGAAAGCGCGGCCTTCCTGGTCTGGGGCGATCCTGGCCTCTACGACAGCACGCTGCGCATCATCGAACGCGTCACGGCGCGCGGCAAGGTCCCGCTCGACTACAGCATCATTCCCGGCATCACCAGCATCCAGGCGCTGACTGCGAGCCACCGTATTCCCCTCAACCTCGTCGGCAAGCCGGTGCAGATCACCACGGGCCGGCGGCTGGCCGAGAGCTTTCCCGGCATCGCCGAAACAGCCGTCGTCATGCTCGACGGCGAACAGGCCTTCAGCAAAATCGTCGATCCCGACGCCTATATCTATTGGGGAGCCTATCTCGGCACGAAGGACGAGGTTATCATCGCCGGCAGGCTCGCCGACGTATCGGAGCGCATTCTCGCGACGCGCGCGCAAGCCCGTGCCGAGCACGGGTGGATCATGGACATCTATCTCTTGCGCAAGGGGCAGGATTTCGACGACCGCGCATAAGCACCGTCCGTGCCAAATCGTTTGCTCGCAGAAGGGGATTGTGCGAGGAAATGTCCCCTTATGTAAAGGCAGTTTCATGGTTGTGACAGACGGACAAAGGATGGAAGCGCAAGCGTGCTTCTCGCAAGAGAACATCGATCGGCTTGTCGATGCATCGCCCCTGCCCTCCATGGTCCGTGGTGCCTGCCCATCGCTGAGCACGCCGATGCAGACGGGCGACGGCCTGCTCGTGCGGCTGCGCCCGACAACGCCTGGATTGACCGTTGCGCAAGTTCGCGCGCTGGCCGAAGCCGCCGAGATGCATGGCAACGGATTGATCGAGATCACGGCGCGCGGCAATTTTCAACTGCGCGGCATGCGCCCGCAGAGCGCGGACGGGCTCGCTGCCGATATCGACCGCGCCGGCATCATTCCGGAGAGCGGCGTTACCATAGAGGTCCCGCCGCTCAATGGGCTTGATTCCCTCGAGATCGCTGACGCCCGCGATATCGCCACTCGCCTGCGAAGGATGATCAGTGCGCTTGCACCGGCGCCGCTGCTGGCAGCCAAACTCGCCATCATCATCGATGGTGGCGGACGACTGACACTGGACGGGCTTTCGGCCGATATTCGACTGCGCGCAGGAATGTCCGCCGATGACACGCACCTTTGGACCCTTTCGATAGCGGGCACCGCCGCAACGGCAAAGCCGGTTGCGGCGGCACTCTCGGACGAACAGGCGATCGCAGCCGTGATCGCGCTGTTGCAAACCCTTGGAGACGTCGGCCCTCGCGCTCGTGGCCGTGACCTTGATGCCGAGGTCCTGCGTGAGCAATTTCAATTCGATGAGGCCAAGATGGGCGACGCGCGCGGTCCATCTGTCTCCCCCGTCGGCGTGATCCAGCTCGATGAGACGCGCAATGCGCTCGGGCTGCGCCCATCCTTCGGCCAGATCCATGCAGCAGATCTTCGCCGCTTTCTTGCCGTCGCAGAGATGGCAGGCGTCAGCGAAATCCGCACCGCATGGGATCATACGCTGCTGTTGCTGGGGCTTACGCCGAGTGCGATGGAACATGTGCGCACGGTGGCGGCCAGCTGCGGTTTTAGAACCCGCGCCGACGACCCGGCAAATTACGCCATTCCCTGCTCTGGGGCAGGCGCTTGCGCATCCGCCCATTACGCCACCCTGCAAGCGGCAACGGATCTCGTTGATATCGCCCCCGAACTGCTTGACGGTTCGCTCAAGGTGCATTTGTCAGGCTGCGGAAAGGGCTGCGCCCATCCGGGCCAGACCACGCTTGCGATCGTTGGAGCTGCAACAGGCTATGGGATTGTCGTAAATGGGTCAGCGTCGAGCGAGCCCGTGGCTTACATCGGTAAGGAAAAGCTAAAATCAGGACTGGCCGAGCTCGGCAGGCTGGTGCGGAACAACAAAGCTGCTGGCGAATCGGCGCAGCAGTGTCTTAAACGGCTCGGCCGGGACGCAATCGCGACGGCTTTACGACAGGAATAGAAATGCCTGACTATGACTATATCCGCGAAGGGGATGCGATTTACGAACGCTCCTTCGCGATCATCCGCAGCGAAGCCGATCTCTCGCGCTTTTCCGAGGCGGAGGCCGATGTCGCCATCCGCATGATCCATGCCTGCGGACAAGTGGAAGCAGCGCGGCATTTTCTGTTTTCGCCTGATTTCGTTAGTGCAGCACGCAAGGCGCTGTCTGACGGCGCACCGATTTTCTGCGATGCCGAAATGGTCGCCCGTGGCGTTACTCGCGCCCGCCTGCCGGCTGCCAATGAGGTGATCTGCACGCTGCAGGATCCGCGCACGGCAGACATCGCAAAGTCGATCGGCAACACACGCTCGGCTGCCGCCATGCATCTTTGGACAGAGCGCCTCGCCGGCGCCGTCGTTGCCATCGGCAATGCGCCGACTGCCCTTTTCCATCTGCTGGAGATGCTGCGCGACGGCGCTCCGAAGCCCGCCGCCATCATCGGCATGCCCGTCGGCTTCGTCGGGGCAGCCGAATCGAAAGATGCCCTTTCGGAACATTCCTACGGCGTTCCCTTCGCCATCGTGCGGGGCCGGCTCGGTGGCAGCGCCATGACGGCAGCCGCTCTCAACGCCCTGGCGAGGCCAGGCCTATGAGCGCGCCTTCGAGCGGCCAGTTGATCGGCGTCGGCACTGGCCCCGGCGATCCGGAATTGTTGACCGTCAAGGCCGTCAGGGCCTTGGAGCGCGCCGACGTCGTCGCCTATTTCGCCAAGCAGGGCAGAGGCGGCAACGGAAAGGCCATCGTCGGCGAACTGCTGAAAGCGGACGTAACGCTGCTGCCGCTCTACTATCCGGTCACGACAGAGATCGATAAGGACGCACCGGAATATGGCAGGCAGATCACCGCCTTCTACGACGCTTCGGCCGAGATGGTGGCCGCGCATCTGCGGGAAGGAAAGACCGTTGCGGTCCTCAGCGAAGGCGATCCGCTCTTTTACGGCTCCTACATGCATCTGCATGTCCGCCTTGCCGATCGCTTCCCGACCGAGGTCATCCCCGGCGTGACCGCCATGTCCGGCTGCTGGTCGCTCGCCGGCCTGCCGATGGTGCAGGGAGACGACGTTCTCTCCGTTTTGCCGGGAACGATGAAGGAGACCGAACTGGTCCGACGCCTCGGTGACACCCAGGCAGCCGTGATCATGAAGGTCGGCCGCAACCTGCCGAAGATCCGCCGCGCCCTTGAAGCCGCCGGACGCCTGGAGGAAGCCATCTATGTCGAACGCGGCACGATGACGAACGGGGCGATGACGCCGCTCGCAAGCCGCGACGACGCCGAAGCTCCCTATTTCTCGCTGGTGCTGGTTCCGGGTTGGGAAAGCAGGCCATGAGTGGGCGCCTCTATGTCATCGGCACCGGCCCCGGCAATCCCGCGCAGACGACGCCGGAGGCGCTGGCCGCAGTCGCGGACGCCACCGAATTCTTCGGCTACGGCCCCTATCTCGATCGCCTGACGCTGCGCGCCGACCAGATCCGCCATGCCTCGGACAACCGCGAGGAGCTGGACCGCGCCAAGGCGGCGCTGCAGCGGGCGGCGACCGGAGCCAATGTCTGCGTCGTCTCGGGCGGCGACCCCGGCGTCTTTGCCATGGCGGCGGCAGTCTGCGAAGCGATCGATCATGGGCCGGAGGAGTGGTGTGCCATCGATCTCGTCGTCGTGCCGGGAATTACCGCCATGCTCGCCGTTGCCGCACGCATCGGCGCCCCGCTCGGCCATGATTTCTGCGCGATTTCGCTGTCGGACAACCTGAAGCCCTGGCCCATTATCGAAAGCCGACTTCGTGCGGTCGCAGAAGCCGGGTTCGTCATCGCGCTCTATAATCCGATCAGCAAGGCACGGCCCTGGCAGCTCGGCGCAGCCTTCGAAATCCTGCGCGCCATACTGCCTGCTGATACGCCGGTTATTTTCGGACGTGCCGCCGGCCGGCCTGACGAGCGCATGGCGGTGGCGCGGCTTGCCGATGCCGAGGCATCGCAGGCCGATATGGCGACCTGCGTCATCATCGGATCGGCCGAGACGCGCGTCATAGCCCGCAAAGGACGCGCGGATCTGGTCTATACGCCGCGTTTCATCAGGGAAGATGCGAAATGATCGACCCGATTGAGCGCAGCTTCGAGTGTTTCGACGTCCGACAGGCCGGTAGCCTCGGCGCGTTGGATCATGATCACCTTGATGCCGAGCTGCCGCGCCGCCTCAATCTTCGCATAGGTCGCCGCGCCGCCACTGTTCTTGGCGATGATCACCTCGATGCCATGCCTGCGCAGCATCTCCAACTCGCCCTCCAGGCGAAACGGCCCCCTGCTATGGATGTAGCAGACATTGGGCGCCGTCAGCGGCGGCTCGACGGGATCGACGCTACGGACCCAATAGTGGTGTTGAGGAGCAGTATCGGCATAGTGAGCCTCCTGCCGTCCGGTCGCCAGGAACACCCGCAACGAGGTCGCGCCAAGTGCCGCGATGGCTTGCGGGACACTCTGCACGGAAACCCAGTCATCTCCTTCGACAGGCGTCCATGCCGGCCGGCGCAGGGCAAAGGCTGGAACACCGCTCTGAGCCGCCGCTTGTGCGGCATTGGCGGAGATGCGTGCCGCGAAAGGATGAGTCGCGTCGATCATCAGATCGATGGCTTCGTCACGCAGATAGCGGGCAAGACCCTCTGCGCCGCCGAAGCCGCCGCTGCGCACTGGAACCGGCTGTGGAGCCGGATCGGCGGTTCGGCCTGCGAGCGACAGGACAACATCAAGATCGGCGCGGGAGGCGAGTGCCACCGCGAGCGAGCGGGCCTCGGTCGTGCCGCCCAGGATCAGTATGCGGGCCTTGCCCATGGCTGAGACACCTTCGATTCAACGCTGGCTCACTCTTATCGGCATCGGCGAGGGCGGTCCAGCCGGCCTTGGCGACGAAGCCAAGCGTCTGATTGCTTCCGCACCGGTCGTCTTCGGCGGCGCGCGCCATATCGAATTAATGCAACCGCTGATCACAGGCGAGGCGCATATCTGGCTGAGCCCCTTCGAGAAGTCGGTGGAAGCGGTGCTCGCACGCCGCGGCATGCCGACCGTCGTTCTCGCCTCGGGTGATCCCTTCTTCTATGGCGTCGGCGCGACGCTCTCGCGGCATATTCCCGCCTCTGAAATGAGCGTCATTCCGGCACCCTCGTCTTTCAGCCTTGCCGCTTCGCGCCTCGGCTGGCCCTTGCAGGATGTCACCGTTCTTTCGCTGCACGGACGCCCGATCGACCTCATCCGTCCGCATCTGCACCCGGGTCGCAGGATCCTGGCGCTGACATCGGATGGCAAAGGCCCGGTCGATCTGGCTGCCCTGTTGCTTGCGATGGGGTTTGGTCAGTCAACGCTAACGGTTCTCGAGGCGCTCGGCGGCCCGCATGAGAAGGTCTCGCAGCAAAAAGCCGCCGACTTTGCTCCTGTCGATATCAACGATCTCAATATCTGCGGCATCGAGGTCAAGGCCGACGCCAACGCCCGCATCCTTCCGGTAAGCGCCGGTCTCGCCGATGAGCTTTTCGAACATGACGGCCAGATCACCAAGCGGGAAATCCGCGCGATGACCCTATCGGCACTGACGCCACGGCGCGGCGAACTGCTGTGGGACATCGGCGCGGGCTCCGGCTCGATCGGCATCGAATGGATGCTTGCCGATCCCTCGCTGCGCGCCATCGCGATCGAGGCCTCGGGCGAGCGTGTCGCTCGCATCCGCCGCAATGCCGAGGCTTTCGGCGTACCGGGTCTGACCATTATCGAGGGAGAGGCGCCGGGTGCCCTTGCGGGATTGCCGACACCGGATGCCATTTTCATCGGCGGTGGCGGCAGCGATGCGGGCGTGCTCGATGCTGCCATCAGCCAGTTGAGACGCGGTGGACGGCTGGTCGCCAATGCAGTCACGACCGAAATGGAAGCCGTCCTGCTTGCCGAGCATGCACGGCGCCGCGGCTCCCTGACCCGCATCGATATCGCCCGTGCAGCGCCCGTCGGCGGCATGACCGGCTGGCGGCCGGCCATGCCGGTGACGCAATGGTGCTGGATCAAGCCATGAATAGAGACGAGGTAGAGCAATGACGGTGCATTTCATCGGCGCAGGCCCAGGTGCTGCGGACCTGATCACGGTGCGCGGCCGCGATCTGATCGGCAAATGCCCGGTCTGCCTCTATGCCGGCTCGATCGTTTCGCCGGAATTGCTGCAATATTGCCCGCCCGGCGCACGTATCGTCGACACGGCGCCGCTGTCGCTCGACGAGATCGAGGCCGAATATCTGAAAGCTGCCGCCGCCGGCGAGGATGTCGCCCGGCTGCATTCCGGCGACCTTTCCGTCTGGAGCGCTGTCGCCGAACAGATCCGCCGGCTTGAGCAGCACGGCATCGACTATACGCTGACCCCCGGTGTTCCGGCTTTCGCAGCCGCTGCCTCCGCGCTCGGACGCGAGTTGACCATCCCGGCCGTTGCGCAGAGCCTCGTTCTCACCCGTGTTTCCGGTCGTGCCTCGCCGATGCCGAACAATGAGACGCTGGAGAAATTCGGCGCCACCGGCGCGACGCTCGCCATCCATCTGGCGATCCATGCGCTCGCAAAAGTCGTCGAGGATCTGACGCCGCTTTACGGTGCCGATTGCCCGGTTGCGATCGTCGTCAAGGCCTCCTGGCCGGACGAGCGGATCGTTCGCGGCACGCTCGCCACGATCGAGGCGCAGGTGGCGGCAGAGCCGATCGAACGGACCGCGCTCATTTTTGTCGGCCCATCGCTTGGCGCCAGCGATTTTCGCGAGAGCTCGCTCTACGACCCGACCTACCAGCGCCGCTTCCGTGGTCGGCAATAGAGCGCTTCCCTCGCTCCGTTAAGACCGAAGCGCTCGAGAGCGCCGGGACACCGTTGCAATCTCCGCCGAAATTTCCTCTAGTCGATCCCAGGCGAACGAGGATCAAGAGATGCAGCGTATTACCATCACGATCGATGACGATCTTCTCGAGACAATCGACAAGATCAGCACGCAGCGCGGCTATGCCAGCCGTTCGGAAACACTGCGCGACCTCGTTCGCGACGCCGTCACGCGCGCGCAGCCGGCCATCGATGGCGAGGCCAAATGTTATGCAGCACTTACCTATGTCTATGAACACGAAACTCGCGACCTGTCACGCCGCCTGACGACGACGCAGCACAACCACCATGATCTTTCGATTTCGACGCTTCATGTCCATATCGACGGACATGATTGCCTGGAGGTCTCCGTGCTGAAAGGCAAGGTCGACGAGATAAAGACCTTTGCCGACAGCGTGGTCACCCAACGCGGCGTCCGCTTCGGAAACCTGCATCTCATCCCTTCAGAACATGGCACGCATCACCCCGAGGGGCATTCGCACGATTGAGCGACCAGGCCAGTTGCCCGCGGACAACTGCGGCCGTCAGAGCTGACCCGTGATATAGGCCATGCTTTCCTTGATCGCCGCCACCGGATCCTTCAGGGCATGGACCTCCGGAGCAAAGGCTTCGAAGGAGATAGGACCGGCATAGCCGGCTGACAGCAGCGCCCGCAATTGCCCGACATTGTCGAGACGGTCGCTGGCATCGACGAGAACCCGATGCGGATCGCGCATGTCTGCAACCGATACAGTGGGATCGCTGACGCCGGAAATATGGACCAATCCCGTCAGTTCAGGGAAAATCGCGGGCTCTCCGGCCAGATGATGGTGGAAGGTGTCGTGAACCAGGCAGAAGGTCGCCTTTGCGCCCAGCTCCTCTATCGCGTCAGCCGCTTCGCTCTTCAGGCGCAAGGAGCAAATCTCGAAGCCGAGCGGTTCGACGAGGCCGACAATGCCGGCGGCTTCCAGCATCGGCTTCAAGGCCGACAATGCCTTGCGGAGATTGGCGCGGCGCGCCTCCGGCTCGCGACCGCTGCCGTCATTGACGGGAACCAGCACCAATGCCCTGGCGCCGCAATCGCGCGCATAGCCGATCAGTTCAGCCGCTTCCCGCGCCCGCTCCTCAGTCCATTCGTTGAACCGCTGCAACGCGTTGATTGAGATGATGGCAAGCCCGTGGCGCGCCGCAAGCTCTCTCACGGTCGCTGCCGGCGTGCCATCCAGGATCGCGTTTCCAGCCAAGTCATTGCGGATCTCGACGCTTTCGATGCCGAGCTGCTTTGCCGCGGCAAAGAACGATTCCAGGCCGAGCGACGGCGCGCACATATGATTGAGCGCAAAACGAACGGAACTCATGGTGGGCACTCCTCCTCAAGGCGACCGGCTGTAAAAGACGTCCCAATCCGCCGCGCCTGCCAGCGAATGACTAGCGAGATTCATGCCAGCGATCTATCGGCCTTCGCCATCATTCCTGATAGAATTATCAGCGCAATGATGGAATTCCATCATTCGCGCTAGATGTTTTCCGAGACGAAGATTTCGAAGGGCAGAAAGCTTTGTCCAGGCACAGCCGTCTCGTCGCTTTCAACGGATTTGATCATCAGGCTCATCAACTCCTTGCAGAGCGCGGGCAGTGGCGTGCCGATCGCCATGGCGACGACATCGTCGGCGAGTGCTGCCTTGGAATCCGGCGTCAGTTCGTTGACGACGACGATCAGCTTGCCAGATAATCGCTCCTCGCGGATCGCTGAAATGGCGCCCTCCATACCGCCGCCGCAGACATAAAAGCCAATGAGATCAGGGTGCTTCTGGAGAAGATCGAGCGTCGCCTCATGGGTAATTTCAGGCGTATCCAGATTGATCAGCGTATCAAGCACCTCGAACTCGGGCGCATTTTCGCGGAAATAGCTTCGAAAGCCGATCTCGCGCAGTTCATGACCATGAAAGCGATGGCTGCCGACGAAGCAGGCGACCTTGCCTGGACGACGGGCCGAGCGGGCGATGACCCAGGCGGCGGTACGCCCGACCTTGCGATTGTCGACGCCGATATAGCCTTGACGGACGCCGGTCGAGAAATCGGAAAGCAGGGAAAAGACCGGAATACCCCTTTCCTTCAGCTCTTCGATCGCAGCCGTCACGGCCGGATAATCGGGCGCAACCAGCGCAATCGCCTGGCTGCGCGCGGCCATCGCCTTCAATTTTTCGACGATCGCCGTCGGCGTCGAGGCGGCGACGAAATCGACCTGGGCGTTTATGCGCGCCGTGGTGACCGCCTGTGCCGCGACGACGATTTCCTTGGCGAAGGTCTGATAGAAGGATTGAACCGGCTTCTGCAAGACGAAGCCCAAACGATACTGCGGCAGATCCTCAAAGACGCGCTGACGCAGCAGGCCGATGGCGTGATAGCCGATCTCCTGCGCTGCTTCAAAGACCCGTCTTGCCGTTTCCTCTCGAACGCGATGACGTCCGTTCAGCACGCGATCGATCGTGGCGACACTGACGCCTGATGCCTTGGCGAGATCTGAAATGGTCGGGCGACGCATGGTTGCTCCTGAGATATGCCATCATTTATGACATCAAAATTTGATATATTTTGATAGATTCCATCATTCCGGCATTGAGGCAAGCGAAAAGTCGATCTATCGTTTTCGGCATGAGGGCGGTGCGCTGTTGCGTGCCGCGGGAGATAGCGATGACCGAGACAAACAAACGGGATTACAGCCTGCTTGGCGCCAGCGGCAAAATGGCGGTGGAAACCGGGCTTGCCGCTGCCGAATGGTATCACACGGATGTCACGCGCAAGGACATGAAGGCGCTGATGCAGCGTTCCGACGCGCCGGCCATTCGCGACACGATCATTTGGCTCGGCAGCATGGTGCTTTTTGCCGGCCTGGGCGTCTATTTCTGGGGATCGTGGGCCTGCATTCCCTTCTTCCTGGGTTACGGTGTGCTCTACGGCTCCGCCTCCGACAGCCGCTGGCACGAATGCGGCCATGGCACGGCGTTCAAGACCCGCTGGATGAATGATGCGGTCTATCAGATCGCCTGCTTCATGATCATGCGCAATCCGATAACCTGGCGTTGGAGCCATGCCCGCCATCATACCGATACGGTCATCGTCGGCCGCGACCCGGAGATTGCCGTCATGCGGCCGCCGGATCTCCTCCGCCTCATCCTCAATTTCTTCGGCATCCTGGACGCGTGGCATGCTGTGATCGACATGCTGCGCAATGCCTCCGGCATCGTCAGCGCCGAAGAAAAGACCTTCATTCCGGAGATGGAGCAGCCGAAGGCCGTCCGGATCGCCCGCATATGGCTGGCAATCTACGTCGCCACCATCGCAGCGGCGATCGCCATGGGCTCGATCCTGCCGCTGATGCTCGTCGGCTTGCCCCGGCTTTACGGTGCCTGGCATCACGTGCTCACCGGCCTGTTGCAGCATGGCGGCCTCGCCGACAATGTCATTGATCATCGGTTGAATAGCCGCACCGTCATGATGAACCCGGTAAGCCGCTTCATCTATTGGAACATGAACTATCATGTCGAACATCACATGTTCCCGATGGTGCCCTACCACGCCCTGCCGAAGCTGCATGCGATGATCAGGCATGATCTGCCGGCCGCCAACCCATCCATCTGGTCGGGCTATCGCGAGATGATACCGGCCTTCCTGCGGCAGTTGAGCAACGAGGACTACTTCCTGGAGCGCGAATTGCCGCCGACGGCGCGGCCCTATCGCGAGGAGTTCCATGGCGGCACGCTCGCCGAGGCCGCGCAATAATCACCGAACATGCAAAGGGAGGAAAACATGAGCAGCAACTGGATCGAGGTCTGCGCCGCCGACGCGATCGACGAGGAGGATGTCATCCGCTTCGACCATGACGGACGAACTTTCGCCGTCTATCGCAGTCACGAAGACGATTATTTCGCCACCGACGGCCTGTGCACGCATGAAAAGGTTCATCTTGCCGACGGTCTGGTCATGGACAACATCATCGAATGTCCCAAGCACAATGGCCGTTTCGACTACAGAACCGGCGAGGCCAAGGGCGCACCCGTCTGCGTCAATCTGCAGACCTATCCGGTCAAGGTCGAAGACGGCACCGTTTTCATTGGACTGTAAGGAAGAGGCCATGCCGCATTTCGTCATCGTCGGCGCCGGAGAATGCGGCGCACGCACCGCCTTCTCGCTCCGAGAAAAGGGGTTCGACGGCGACATCACCCTGATCGGCACCGAACCGCTTGCCCCCTACGAGCGCCCGCCGCTGTCGAAGCAGGCCCTTGTCGAGACCATCGAACCGAAGTTCGTGGCTGCGCTGGAGCGATACCAGGAACGAACGATCGATCTGCGGCTCGACACGACGGTGGCCGCTATCGAGCCCGTTTCCAAAACAGTCGGGCTCGCTGACGGACAGACGCTCGGTTATGACAAGCTGCTGCTCGCAACCGGTGCCTCGCCGCGCGTCTTTCCAGGCATTGACGGCACAGCCCAGCGCATCCGCATGCTGCGCACCCATGCCGATGCCCTAACCCTGCGCACCGCTCTTCATCCCGGCCGACACATCGCCATCATCGGCGGCGGCTTTATCGGCCTGGAGCTGGCAGCCACTGCACGCAAGCTGGGCGCCAACGCCACCGTCATCGAAGGTTTGCCGCGCGTGCTGAAGCGCGGCGTGCCGGAGGAGATTGCCGAAGTGATCACCGCGCGTCACCGGCTGGAAGGCGTCGACATTCGTTGCGGCCTCGCCATCGAGGCCGTGCGGGAGGAAACGGAAGGGGCCAGCATTCATTTGGCGGATGGCCAGGTGATTTCGGCCGACCTCGTGCTGATCGGCATCGGCGCCTCGCCGAATATCGCGCTTGCCGAGACAGCCGGCCTCGCGATCGACAATGGCATCGCCGTCAACGAGCGGCTGGAAACCTCCGCCGCCGATATTTACGCGGCGGGCGATTGCTGCTCCTTTCCGCTGGCGCTTTATGGTGGACGGCGCGTCCGCCTCGAATCCTGGCGCAATGCGCAGGACCAGGCAAATCTGGCCGCCGCCAACATGCTCGGCGAAGGAATGGAAATCTCGGCCGTGCCGTGGTTCTGGTCCGACCAGTATGACCTGACATTGCAGATCGCCGGCCTCGCCGAAGGCGCGGCCAGCCATGTGCGGCGCGATCTCGGCGACGGGTCGTTCATCCTCTTTCATCTCGACGCAAGCGGCAGACTTCTCGCCGCCAGCGGCGTCGGCCGTGGCAACGCTGTCGCCCGCGACATCCGCCTTGCCGAGATGTTGATCGCCGCCCGCGCTCACCCGGCCAGCGATGCCTTGGCGGCAAGCAGCGTCAAGCTGAAATCCCTGCTTGCCGCATGAAGCGGGCTGAGCTCGCCGTCAGCCCTTGACGAACAGCCGCGAACCATAAATGTCTCCTCCTGAGATAAACAGGGGGATGCGATGAAGATACTCGGCATATCGGGCAGCCTGCGCAAGGGCTCCTTCAATACGGCTTTGCTCCATGCCGCCGTCGAACTTGCGCCGGCCGGCGTCGAGCTCGTCGCGCGCACCATTCATGGCGTGCCGCTTTATGATGCCGATCTCGAAGCAGCCGAAGGCATTCCGGAGAAGGTGCAGGAGCTGAAGGAGCTCGCCATATCCGCCGATGGGCTGATCCTGTTTACGCCGGAATACAACAACTCGCTTCCCGGCGTATTCAAGAACGCCATCGACTGGATGAGCCGGCCATCCAGCGACATCGCCCATGTCTTCGGGGCAAAACCGATCGCCGTGCTCGGAGCCTCGCCCGGCAATTTCGGCACCATCCTCAGCCAAAATGCCTGGCTGACGGTGTTGCGCACATTGGGCGCCGATCCGTGGTTCGGCGGCCGGCTGATGGTGTCGCGCGCCGGCAGCGTCTTCGATGCCGAAGGCCTGATCGTCGACGAGAAGGTGAAGCAAAACCTCGCCAAATTCATCGAAGGTTTCGCTGCCTTTGTCGCGGATCACAAAAAGAGCTGACCCCGCCTGCGGCGCATGGGCAAAAGACGAAAGCAATGCCTATGATTGCGAAAGCGGATAGCCTAGTGTGACCGCAGCGCCGGGCGACCGGCGCCTCCGGGGTCCGCACATCTTCTTCGAACCGAAATGAAATCCAATACCGCAGGTTATGTCTTCACGCTGTTGGCGATCAGCATATTCGCCATACAGGACGGCATCTCCAAACATCTGGTCAGCGCCTATCCGCCGCTTCTGGTGGCGATGATCCGCTATTGGGCCTTCATGCTCTTTGCCGTCGCGATGGCCTCGCGCTCGCCGGGCGGTCTCTCCGCCGTCAGAACCAAGCGGCCAACGCTGCAGATTGCCCGCGGCCTGTTGCTTGCCGCGCAGATCGTCGTGGCCATCTCGTCCTTCGTCATCGTCGGCCTTGCCCATTCGCAGGCGATCTTCTCCTCAGGACCCTTGATGGTGGCGATGCTGTCCATACCGATCCTCGGCGAAAAGGTCGGCTGGCGGCGTTGGCTGGCGATCTGCATCGGCTTCGCCGGCGTTCTGCTGATCCTGAAGCCGGAAAGCGGCCTCTTCGACACCCGCTTCCTCGTGCCGCTTGGCGGCGCACTGCTATTCTCATTCTATGTCGTCCTCACCCGCTATGTCAGCCGCGAGGATAGCGCCATGACCAGCTTTTTCTATACTGGCGTCGTCGGCGCGGTTGCGATGAGCTGTATCGGTCCATTCTTCTGGACGACCATTGCACCACATGACTGGGTCTTCATGGGCATCCTTTGCCTGACCGGCGTGTCGAGCCACTATTTCCTCATTCGCGCCTATGATCTGCTCGACGCGGTGGTGATCCAGCCGCTCACCTATCTACAGCTCGTCTTCTCCGCCATCATCGGCGTCGCCATATTCGGCGAAAGGCTGAGTGCCACGATGATCGCAGGCGCGGTCATCGTGGTGGCGGCAGGCATCTTCACGATCTGGCGTGAACATGCCCTGGCCAGAGCTCGCCTCAAGACGGAGAGGACATAAAGGTTACGCATCCACCTGAGCGGGTGGCTGCGCTTCGGTGTAGTAGCTTACATATTTCTGTCGGTAGCGTTCCGTTCCGCCGAAATCGCTATAGCGCGGCAGTTCCGACATGTCGGTCTTATTCAGGATAACGCCGAGAATGCGCGAGTTGATCTGGGGCTCCTGCTCCAGAACATCGCGCACCAGGTTGGTTGGCGTCGCACCCCATTCCGTCACGAGTATGAAGGCATCGACCTGCGGCGCAAAAGCCTTGGCGTCGATGACAGGTCCAAGCGGCGCAAGATCGACGACGATATAATCGAACATCTTGCGCGCATGTTCCATGAGATGCTGCATGCCCTGCGACGATAGAAGCTCGCTGGTGTGCAACAGGTGATCGCGCACGACGACCGGCAGGATGGCAAGCTTGGTGCGCGGATCGACCTTGACGACATTCGTCCAGGGCACCTCACCGAGCACGGCCTCGATGAGCCCGGCCTGCGGCGGCGATTTCAGCGTCCGGCTCAAGCCGGGATTGCGCAAGTCGGCATCGATCAGCAGCGTACGTTTGCCGCTGCTGGCCAAGAGGGCGGCGAAATTGGCTGCCGTCGTCGATTTGCCCTCGCCCGGCAGTGCCGATACGACGCCGATGACGCGGTCGGGGCGGCCCTGCAGCATGACGTCGCTGGCGAGCTTGGCGTTTCGCAGGGTCTCGGCGAAGATCGACCGCGGTGCTTCGACCGAAACACGCATGATCCGTTCAAAGGCGACACCAGGCTCGACATCTTCAGCGGTTGTCGGGTCAGACCCGATAATGCCCTTGCGCCGTCTCTTCTTACCGGTGCTCTGCTGGCCGAGCAGCGGCAGGTAGCCGAGGAATTTCAAGCCGAGAGCGGAGCGCACATCGGCTTCGACGCGGAAAAAGCGATCGCGGAATTCCTGGAAGGCGGCGAGACCGGCGCCGGCCATCAGGCCGAGGATCACCGAAAGCGCTATCACCAGCGTCTTCTTCGGGCTCGACGGTGCAGTCGGGACGCCGGCGAGCGAGATGACGCGCGCCTTGGCGATCGGGAAGGATCGCTGCTGCGACGCCGCCTCGAAACGGCCGAGATAGGATTCATAGAGCGTCTTCAGCGCCGTCGCCTTCTGGTTTAGCTCGTTGAGATGCACCAGCGATCTATTGGCTTCCGAATTCTTGCCGACCACACCCTCGATGCTTTCGCGGAGCGACGCCGAACGCGACTGCGCGACATCGAGCTCGTTCTTGTAGCTGGCCGTGAGCTGCTGAAGCTCCTGATAGATCTGCCGGGTGATGTCCTGTCGCTCAGCCCTCAGCGCAACGGCCTGAGGATGTTCGGCACCGTAATTCTGCGTGACATCCTGCTCTCGCTTTTCGACCGCGAGGTAACGCGTCTTCAGGTCCTGCAGGACCGAGTTGTCGGTCTGGCTGGACGAGATGGTGGCGTTCTTGACCGCATTGTCCGGCCCCTGGTCGATAATCGACTTATATTGATTGTAGCGCGCCGATGCGCTGGCCGTATCGGCCTGGGCAATGATCAGCTGCTTGTTGAGATCGGAAATCTGCTGTTCCGACATCAGCTCGCCGCCGGTCGAAGTCAGGCCGTTGTCCGCCTTATATTTCTCGACTTCGAGCGAAGCCTCCTGCGCGCGCTGGCGCAGATCGTTCAAGCGTTCCTGCAGCCAGACGGAAGCGCGTTCGGTCGCGTCGAAATTGGCGTTCAACTGGTCGGTCAGATAGGCGTCGGCATAGGCACGCGTGACCTTTGCGGCCAACAGCTTGTCGGTCGAATTGAAGGACACGGCGACGACCGAGCTTCGCGTGACGCGCTCCACCTTGAGGCCATCCTGCAATACGGCGGCGACCTTTTGGCGCTGCGCCTCCCGCATCTCTTCCGGCGTCATCGGCGGACGCCCCGGCGTGAATATGCCGACAATCAGCCCCACACCCGATTTGAGCAGGGCAGCCGGCGACTGCGGCGGATTGAGCAGGGTGTTATTATTGGCAAGATCGGCCGTGTCGACGACGCGCAAAGCCATCTCGTTCGATTTCAGGATTTCGACCGCGCTGGCAATCTCCATGTCCGCCTGCTGGCTGCTGGCAGCCGGCGGCTGATCCTCCGCATATTTCGTCATGCTTTCGTCGAGCAATATCTGTGTCATCGACGTGTAGCTGGGCGTGGCGATCAGCAGATAGGCAACGGCCAGAATGACAAAAGCAGCCATGGCGAAGATGATGGTGCGGATGCGACGTGTCACGATCGCCATCAGCCGATCGAGATCAATGAAACTGTCCTGCGCTTCACCCTGGGGAAGAGCGCTTTGGAAAGTGAAGTTCTTCTGATACATGGCGACCACCTTGTCGGAGAGGCCTGAATGAATATGGCTATGGCCCGCAGTCGTGTCGACCACGGGCCAGAACGTGAACAGGCTTAAGCGGCGGTCATCTGCGCTTCGTGCGAGACGACCAGGTTGCGGATTGAATCATAGACCAAGCTGCCGATATCGGCGCGAGCGAGCGCAAATGCGACGTTCGCTTCGATGAAGCCATGCTTGGATCCACAGTCGAATGTGCGTCCGTTATAGACCTGGGCATGGAAGGATTGCGTCTCGGAGAGGCGCAGCATGCCATCGGTCAGCTGGATTTCATTGCCGGCGCCGCGTTCCTGACGGGCCAGAATATCGAAGATTTCAGGCTGAAGAATATACCGACCATTAAGGTAAAAGTTTGAAGGCGCTTCCGAAGGATGCGGCTTTTCGACCATCTTGGTCACGGCGAAGCCGTGCCGGACGGCCACTCCCTTGCCGATGATACCGTATTTCGAGGTCTCCTCCGGCGCGCATTCCTCGACAGCGACGATATTGCCGCCGACCTCGTTGTAGAGATCCATCAGGCCGGCCATGCAGCCGCGCATGCCGTAGCAGAGCATATCGGGCAAAAGCAGCGCGAATGGCTCGTTGCCGATCAGGTCGCGCGCGCACCAGACGGCGTGACCAAGGCCAAGCGGAGCCTGCTGGCGGGTGAAGCTGACCGAGCCCGGCCGCGGCAAGAGGCGCTCGAGTTCACTCACCTGATGGCTCTTGCCGGCCAGCCGCAGCGAGGAAATCAGCTCCGGCGTGTCGTCGAAATGATCTTCGATCGCCGATTTGTTACGGCTTGTGACGAAGACGATGTGCTCGATGCCGGCTTCGATAGCCTCGTCGACGGCATATTGCACGACCGGACGATCGACGATCGTCAGCATTTCCTTCGGCATTGCCTTGGTGGCAGGCAGGAACCGGGTTCCGTTGCCGGCAACCGGAATGACTGCTTTTCTCACACGATGCTTGGGGTCCATGGCTCTATCATCCTTTGTTAGAGTGAGGGCCTGCGCCCATATTGGGCAGGGGCGAGGAGAGTTGAGAGGTGGGCGCAGACTGGCGGCCGCCGCGCAGGAAGGCGGCCAGACGGCGGAAGCGGACTGCAATCGGCATGCTCAGGTGACGGACCGCGCGTGGATTGCGGCACGCGATTTTGAGCACACTCGGCAGTTCGCGCTCCTTGATGCTGTCGACCAGCATCAGGAAGGCTAGAATATCCTTCAGGTTGCGCGTCCGCTGCCGTTGGGCGGCAAGAGCGGCGGAGCCGAAAGAATGCTCGGCGAAGAACTTGGTATCTGCGGCCAGCATGGCCTCGACATGTTCTCTCTTCAGAACCCGCGAGATCGATCCGTCTCGAATGTAATAGAGATAGCCGACCGTCGGCTCGACCGCGCAGACACCGCCTCTGGCAAGTGCGGAGGCAAGGAAGATGTAATCCTCGCCGATCCTAAGCGTCTCGTCGAAGCGCAGGCGATGCTTCTCGAGAAAGGCGCGTTCGAAGACCGGCTTCATATAGCCGAAATTATGTTCGGACCGGAAAATCATGTTCGAGGCGATGAACTTCGCCAGCGTCAGCACCGGCAGACGCGCCAGCGCCGCTTCTGGAAACATGGGAGTGATCGTGCCGACATCCTCGCGAACGACGTCGAGATTGTCGACAACGATCTGCGCCTCCGCCTTTTCGGCTCGCGCAATCAGGCGCGCCATACGATCCGGGCGCAACGCGTCGTCTGAATCGAGCACGGCCACCCAGCGACCACGAGCGGCGTCGAGACCGGCATTACGGGCCGCGGCCGGACCACCGTTGCGGGCCATGGCAACGAGGCGAACGCGCGGATCGGCATGATTGCCGGCAATCTCGCGTGTGCCGTCGGTCGAGCAGTCATCGACGACGATGACCTCCATGCTGACAGCACCTTGGGCCAAGGCGCTGTCGATGGCACGCGCAAGCGTGTCCTCCGCATTATAGGCAGCGATGACGAAGCTGACATCGGGGATGAAATCCGTCATTGCGGTGCTTTCTCCAGGTTTCCGTATTGCTCGATTTCACGAACCCCGAAGAGGCCGCTGACCACGCCGGCGTGCATGATGCCGCGCAGGCCATAGCGATGCCGCTTGACGGGAGAGGCGGCGAGCAGCGCGGCGGCAACAAAGCAATAGGCGGATTTGGTCCCGGCAAGCGCAATCGCGCGCCAGCGGCCCAGGCCGGTTGCGGCTTCCAGCAGCATGCGCCCATGCGTCTGGCCCATGCGGAACCGGCGCTTGGCAAGCCAGGAAACCGTTGCGCGTCCATTGGGGACGGGTTCGTAGACCAGGGCATCCTCGGCAAAGGCGATCCGGCCGCCCGCGTCGTGCATATGGGCAAAGAATTCGGTGTCCTCGCCGCCGCTGCGGCCGAGCGCTATATTGAACCGGCGACCGGCAAGCGAAGGCGCGCTGCGGCGCAACAGGACGTTGCAGGTATAACCGGTGCGGATCTCATCCGCGACCCAGACCGGCAAGGTCGAATGAAAATCGCCGCGCTGCATCCAGGCAGGAGCGACATTCGCATAGACAGCCTTGACGGGACCGAGAACGGCATCGGCGCCGGTCGTGTCGGCTATGGCGAGCAATTCCGCCAGCCAGTCCTGCGAGGCCGTCTCATCGTCATCGATGAAGGCGACGAAATCGCCGGTCGCATGGTCGAGGCAGGCATTGCGGGCGATGGAAATGTTCGAGGCCGGGCAATGCACATAGGCGATTTCAAAGGAAATGGCTGAACGCATGGCATCGACACGGTCGCGGGCGCTTGGCGTCACATCGTTGTCGGCAACGATGACGCGGACCTGCACGCCGGCAGGAATGGTAAGCACGGCAAGCGATAGCAGCGTCTGATCCAACTCGGCACGGCGGTAGGTGCAGACGGCAACGTCAATCTTTGTGGTGCGACGGTGGGTTTGCGTCATGCCGCGACCCTGCGATTGCGAAAGCTGAAGACTTCCATCCAAAAGCCCATCGACCAGGCGAAATGCATGACCATGGCCGAGATGGCGGCAAGCGGTCCATAGGGGTTCTTCTCGCCGAGCGCGATCCAGAAGCCGTAGGCGATGCAGGCGACAGCCCAAAGACTGATCGGAATGACCGCGATCCAGTTGATGATCGCCAGGAAAGCACCGATGAAAATCGGCACCACGGCAAGCGGCAGCATCTGGCGCAAGCTCGGCACGCTGCGATGCTTGAGGATATTACGGGCACGGCCGCGCCCATAACCGAGATACTGCCGGAAAAGCGTCGGGACACTGGAGCGCGGATAATAGGTCATGGCGGTCTTGTCGGTGAGCCAGATGCGGAAACCGGCCTTGTGCAGCCTGTAGTCGAGCTCGGCATCCTCATTGTGGCTGAAGGTCTCGTCATAGCCGCCGGTGGCGCGGAAGGCTGCGACGCGCATCAGCGCATGGTGCCCGTGCTCTGCCCAGTGCCCCTTGGCTCCTTCGCGATGTTTCGAACCGCCATTGCCGAGTTTGGAATTCTGCGCCACCGCCGTTGCCTTCTGAAACGCGCTGAAGCCCATGGTGCGCATGGCGACGACGACGGAATCCGCGCCGGTCGCGACGGCTTCCCGCACCAGCGTCTGGCAATAATCGACCGGATAATCGCCATGGGCATCGATGCGAATGAAGAACTCATAGCCGTCGCCCAAGGTCTCGATGGCGAGATTGATGGCGGCGCTCTGCAGCCGCTTAGGGTTGTCGAGCAGGAGGACGCGCGGATCGTTGGCGGCGATCTCCCTGACGATGTCACGCGTGCGATCCGTGCTGCCGCCATCGGCGACGACGATCCTGGCGTCGAGCTCATCGAGAGCACGGCCGAGCTTGCCGATCAGCGGCTCGATATGCTTCTCCTCGTTGAGGCAAGGAATAACGATCAGGCAACGCATATCCATGGGACTTACGGTCGTCATTGCAATCCACCTCTATTGCGATTCAGTTGCGGGAGGGCCTGTAGTTCGGTGATCTGTTCATTGGCACGCGTCAGGGATGCCAGCCGGAGCACCAGCCCCTGACAGTCGGCGCGATCGATCATCCATTGCTTGCGATCCTGGGCTGCCACGGCGTCGAAAGCGGCGAGATAGCGTTGTTCATCCAAGTCGCCCAGAAGGGTGGCAAGATGGGCGGCGTCGGCTTTGTCGAGCGTGAGCCCGATCTTCCGGCCGGCCAGGAACCTTGCCGTCTCGGTGCCATCCATGGCGATGGGGACGGCGCCGTAGAGACCACCCTCATAAAGGCGGTTGGGCAGGAGCCAGCTGGAGTTCAGACCCTCTTCGAAGAAATCGATGGCCCAGGAGAATTGGACGTCGTGATAGATCGCGGAAAGATCCTCAGGGTTCTTGTAGGCGCCGCCGAAATGCATGAAGGGCGCGTCGCGCACGATGCCGTCGAAATCGTCGAACTCCGAATAGGCCGGCCGGCCGCGCAGCACGATCTCGAAACGCCCTTCCATCCGGCGCGAGAATTGATCCAGCAATGTCAGCGACTTGCGGCAACGAAGCGCACCGAACCAACCGATCTTCCAGGGCTCGCCGCGGGCAGGCACCCGCGCGGCCGGCGCAACATTGCTCGCCGCGGCAACCTCGAGCGCCAACACCTTGTTTTCGAGCAGCATGATTGGCAGATGCAAGCCGGAACGCGGCTTGAAATAGCGCTCGACGAAGGCCGGCGAACTTGTGATGAGCAGCGCTGCTTGCGCGCCGAGACGGCGCTCGGCACCACGGAGCGTACCACCCAGCACATCATCTCGAAGCAGGAGCCGGTGAATATCTAGGGATTCGTAGACAACAGGCATGTCGCCTCCGAAAACGGACTTGGCGCGATTGGCCAAAGCCAGCATTTCAAGGTTGCGGCCGATGATGACATCCGGCCTTGGAACCGAACGCAACGCGTGGCGCAACTTGAATGCCGATTTGGCGATGGCCGCGATACGTTGCGCAAACTGTGCGTCACGCGTGCGACCGAGCTCGATCGGCTTGATGCCATCGATGGCGGCGAGCGCATTATCGTCGCGCCGGAAGCCCGCGAGCGTCACCAGAGCCCCGCCAGCCTGCAGCATCAGGACCCGCCTGCGCACGGCAGGATCGGCAAGATCGTGGACGAAATAAAGAATATGCAGCATCAAGATTTCCGCTTTCGCGCCCGGTCGAAACCGGGCGCCTGGTATGGTTGGTGTTGCATCATGGCATCTTCACCGGCCGCAGAATGCGCTTGGCGGACGGCATGGTTCAGTCGAGCTTGCAGGTGATCGATTCCGGAAACAGGCATTTTTCTCCTGACGCGGTGAAGGCAACGCGCTTGACCTGCATGGTTGCCGGCTGGCCGCTATAGGCGAACTTGCCCATCCAGCCGCTCAGCGTGTCCGTGCCCCAAAGGCTGAAGAAGATTTTCTGCGCGTTCGTCGGTATCTTCGAAGGATCGGTCACCTCCTGAACGAGCTTGCCGTTCACATAGTAACGCAGGCGGTCCTTCTCCCAGACGAACGCGTAGTCGTTGAAACCCTGGTCAGCACCACCGACGACCGGGACCAATTTCTCATTGCCACCCTTGGCGGAGATATATTGGTTGACCTGCACCTGCCCGGCATTCTTGCCGAGCACTTCGAAATCGATCTCGTCATGCGGCTTCTTGTCGGTCGGGCCGATATAGGTGAAGAAGGCCGAGTTCAGGCCAGAGCCGGTCGCGGTGCGGTAGCGCGCCTCATAGGTGCCGTAGCCATAGCGCTTGGTCGTCTGGATTTCGCCGCAGGCGTAATTGCGCTCGCCTGTCTTCGACTGGATGAACTGCAATTGCAGCGCTCCGTCCTTGATACCAACCTGCTTTCGCGACCAGGTACAGTTCTGGTGCGGCCCGTTGTTCCAGCCGTCGGAGACATACCAGCGGCTGGTGTCGAGGCGCTCGAAATTATCGACGAAAGAGCCGCCCGTCGGCTGATCGTCCTGTGCGGACGCAGCCTGCGGAATGAAGCAGGCGCCCAGGAGAGCGAGGGAAACGAGGCCCAGTTTTCGTGCGTGGTTTGTCGATGTCATCATAGCATCACCTTTGCTCGCAACGCACCCGCCGGTCTTCGGCGGCACGGTTTCCGGCCATACGGAGTTCGGCCTGCGGCCTTGTCCGGCTGCCGGTCAGCAGATTGTAGAAGGACGGCAGGGCGTGACGCGCCATACCGTTGGTCAGGGGCAGCAGCAGCAAAGCAAGGAGCGCTGCCATGAGGTAGAAAATCGGATAGAGTTCGCTGCCGCCGCGGTTCCACAGGACCCAGAGGCAGAACAGCAGCGGGTAATGGGCGCAGAAGATCCAGAAGCTCAATCCGCCGGTTTCTGCCAATCCTCGTCCGATCCGGCTGCGTATCAAGATCGCCGACAGTGCCCAGAAGCCCGGAATGCCGACGAGCACCATCAGATTGCGACTGACCTCGAGCCATAGCGGCAACCCGGGACCTGTCATGTAGGCGGCGGTTGCCAGGAGGGCTGCAAGCGCAATGAAGGCGGGACCGATCAGGCCGGCATAGCGGTCCGTGACCGTGACGTCGACGCGATACAGGCTGAGATAGATGCCGAAGGCGAAGCTGAAGAGAACGGAATTCCGGAGTACGATACCGATCGGCACCGGCAATACCGCGAGCAGCAACAGGAATGCCAGTGTTGCCAGCGGCGCGCGGCGGATGAGGAAAGCCAGCAGCGGCGACAGCAGGATGCAGACGAACAGATCACGCAGGAAATAGAGCGGCAGATTGATCGGCGTGCCGTCGATCGCGAACAGAAGCGTGGAAAGCGTGTGCAGGTTGGCGCCCGACAGATCAGGCAGATAGCCGTCGCCGATACCGTAGCTCTGCAAGACTAGGACGAACAGAAAGAAAGCGCAGTTCCACAAGGCGAATGGCAGGAGGATCGTCTTCGCCTTGCGCCGGATGGTCTTGCCGTAGTCCAATGACGCCGCTCCATGACGGAACAACAGATAGCCTGAGATAACGCTGAGGCAGGGAACGCCGACACGAAACAGACTCTCGCGCAAAAAAACCCGAACCCAGTCAAACAAACCGTAGGCGTCGCTGAACGGGCTACTATCCGCATCGAATGGAATATGAACAAATATGATGCCCGAGATGAGCACAATCCGCATGAGGTTTATCCGCGAAGACACGTTGGCAGTCACGTTCACGATGTCTGTCACCCTTTTTTTCGGGCCGCTTCCCCCCTCGCAGCCATTTCAATCAGAGTCGAGCAGAGCCCGCAGACGATAACCTAGGGCGCTCTTGGGAAAGGGAATATGGCACTGCAGCAAAAATGAGGGTCAAGCGACGTTTGACTGGGTCGCTACGCCAAGGTTCCAAACCACGCAAAAGATCGAAACAAACGATTTAGATGCCGGAAAACCTATGGAACCAAGGGTATTAAAGCAAATTTAAATATTTTGGCCGCGACGCGCGACACGCCCTTTGCGCGGACTCGATTTTTTTGCCGGAAGGTGAAGATTTTTTGCATTGCGGTAGGATTTCGAGATGAAGCATGACCAAAATACGACAACGTTTCAATCATGATGGGAAAGTCGTGCAGGCGCACTCCCCTTATAGCTGTAGTTTTACCAAGCTTGCGGCGCCGATACCGCCTGGGAGCTTGACCACAATCATTCTCGGATCGTGCGGCTTTCACCGTCGTTCGACAGGAGGCGTCTATCACGCGCTTCACACTATCCGAGGACAATCTTCGATAAAACGCCGTCTTTGACATTGCTCCTCATCGAATTAACGCTACCTGTTGGCAGCATGGCAGCATTCATCACCGGGCAAACTGCCCATGAATGGTGAATGGAGACAGCCGAAAAGCCGATGGTTACGTCCCCGGGGATGAGCCGAAAACTCTTGGATTGAAAACCGTAAAGGCGGGAAAATGGCGTCAATAACGATTGTTATTCCGTTCTATCAGAAGCAGACGGGTGTTCTGCAACGCGCTTTGAGGTCGATATCTCGGCAGACGTTTCAGGATTTCGATATTCTCATCGTCGACGATGAATCACCGCTTGCCGTAGAAGGCGATCTGCAATCGCTGAGCAGTGAAGAGCGGGCGCGCATCAAGGTGATACGCCAGGCAAATGCCGGCCCGGGCGGGGCGCGCAACACCGGTCTCGACAATGTGCCGGTCGAAAGCCGGTTCGTGGCATTTCTGGATTCCGACGATGAATGGGCGCCGGATCACCTGCACAATGCATTCGAGACGCTGACGCGGCACGATGCCGATTGCTACTGGGATTCCATCGACGGAGGCGACGAATTTTCCTACCATTTCGGTATCGCGGAACTCGCCAAATCGGCTAGGAGCGTGCGGCTCTCCGAAAGGCCCTCGGTGATCGAGATCCCCGATATCGCCAGCGTCATGTTACAGGACTGGAGCTTTCTGCACATGTCATGCATGGTAATCGGGCGCCCCCTCTTTGAGAAAATCCGCTTTGAACCCACGTTGCGGCTGGCAGCTGAAGACGTTCTTTTCTTTTGCGACTGCGTTCTGGCGGCCAAGCGCGTGTTGTTGTGCGAGCAGGCCGGTGCGCTGCGCGGCGAGGGCGTGAACATCTTCCACAGCATCGACAATGATTCACCGCAGTTCTTGCGTCAGCAGTTCAACACGTGGACGGCGCTCAATACGCTTGAGCAGAGATTTTCGCGCCGGCCGCAGGACGTCGCCACCATTCGGCACTACAAGAATCGTGCCCGCCGCCAGGCGCTCTGGAGCCAGGCGCGACAGGTCAAGCGGCGGCAAATGCCGCAATTCGGACTGCTGGCGAAATGGGCCTTGCGCGACCCTGTCATTTTACAAAGCGCGATGAAGCTTGCCGTGGGCAAGCTCGCGCCCTAGATTTTGCAGCGCAGCATGAGCTGCGCATGCCGCATTGAAAGAGCCATGGCATGCCCCGCTATCGTTTGGATCAGCAAGGAGTCCTGCATGAAGCCGTTCCACTGGGAATCTACCCATGGCAATTTCGGTGACGATCTCAATCTCTGGCTCTGGGATTTTCTACTTCCCGGCCTCCGCGACGTTCATGAAGAAACATTGCTGGTCGGTGTCGGTACCGTTCTCAATACGGAGATATTGCCGACCGACGGCCACAAGCTCGTCATCGGCAGCGGCTTTGGCTACGGTTCGCTTCCCGATACGAGCGACAAGTCAAAATGGGATATCCGCAGTGTGCGCGGCCCGCTGACGGCGCAGAAAGTCGGCCTACCGGTTGAAATGGGCATTGTCGATCCGGCCGTGCTCGTCACCGAGATGCCGGAATTTCAGAACTTGCCGAAATCAGGCAAGCGCACTTTCATACCCCATTGGGAGTCGGCCGCCGCCGGTCTCTGGCCTGATATCTGCAAGACGGTCGGCCTTTCCTATCTCGATCCCCGCGGCGAGGCCAAAGCCGTGATCCGCGAGCTTGCGACATCCGAACTGATCGTCGCGGAGTCCATGCATGGCGCAATCCTTGCCGATGCCTTCCGCGTGCCGTGGATCGCGGTCAGCTCGTCGCGCTCGATCAACAGCTTCAAATGGAACGACTGGGCGCGCTCCCTCGGGGTCACCTATGCGCCGAAGCACATTCCGGTCTCCACCCGGGCCGAGGCGATCGCCAAGGGCGCCCGCTTCTGGGGCGTCGGTTTCGAGCGCGATCAACAGGCGGCAGCCGAGCTTGAAAAGCAGCGGTACGGGGGAACCGTGCTGCTTGCCGACCCTGAACAGACCCCGCTTCGGGTAATGGCCAAGCAGGCGCTTGCCATGCCTTCGGCGCTCGCGCTGTGGCAGGCGAGCAAGGCAAAGCCACAGCTGAGCAAGGATAGCGCGCTCGCCTCCTGCAAGGAGCGCCTGCTGGACGTGATCGAAGGCGTGCGGCGCGACTACCTGTAAATCTGGTGGATCCCTATTCCGGAGCGGCCTGCAAAAGATAACGCAGGCCGTTCGCTCCCGAATGGGCGATCGGCGCACCGCCACCCTTGCGGAAGCGCTCGGTTTTATCGGCGAGGATTCCGCCCGCTATGGCCGGAACGGCGAAGGGATGGCGAAGCGCGTAGGAGGCCGCGGCACCCAGGCCCGATTGCGATTTGATGTCGAGGAAGTGCCGCAGTTCGTAGCGGTCGCGAATATGGCGCTCATGGCGGCGGAGCGCGTCTGCGTCGACCGGCGAGAGGCCGCCTTTTGCCAGAATCGCCCGATCGGCCTCGTAGAGCCGCCGCAAATCCTCGGTCCTGTGCCGACCGCTCAGGGAATCGCTGCGCACGACTGCGCCATAACCGCAACTATGAATGATCTTGTAGCGCGCCGCACTGGCGAGCGCGCGCGCATAGAGATCGTAATCCTCGCCCAGGCGCAGCGTTTCATTGTACCGCAAGCCGTGAGCATCCAGAAAGGAGCGGCGCATGAGCGGCTTCAGAAAGCCGATCTCACCGCGGCGGACGCCCCGCTTGGAGATATTGCCCTCGACGAAGGCAACGAGATCGAGAAAGCGTGGCTTCGCATCGAAATGATCGAGCCTGGTATAGGCATCCGAAACCCCATCGGCATTGACGAAAGCGATGTTGTCGGCAACGAAGTCCCAGTCATCCGCGGCAAGCAGCGACTTGAAGCGTCCGGGGAAGAAGAAATCATCCGCATCGAGGATGCTGATCAGCGGGGCGCGCGAGACCTCGATGGCATGATTGCGCGCTGCCGCCGGACCGCGATTCTTCTCGAATTCGCAAATCATCAGTCTGCCGCTGCCGTCATCGGCCTTGCTGGCCGCTGCAGCGGTACCGTCAGTCGAACCGTCGTCAATGACGACGACTTCGGCCACCTCGGGCTCTCGAAGCGCCGACGCGACGGCCAAGCCAATAGTGTCGCCAGCATTCTTTGCCGCGATGATTACACAGACGCTTTTTCCGGCACTGTCAGTCACATCAGTCTCCATGGTTCTGCCGAAGACTTAGGACATGGCTGCGATCCGACAACCGTTCGGTCGCCAAAAGATATCTGATATCCCGGTGTCAGGGATTGAACGGCTCGGACCGATTGAGGCTGGGTGCCGGCAGGCCGCCGACCTTGGTATCCTCCGCAACCGGCATCGCCACCTTGTCACTGTTCAACAGCGCATCGCGCTCCCTGCGCTCTTTCCAAACAAGATAGAGCACGCCCAGGAAATACCCGATCTGCAGAAGCACGGCGCAAATCGCCGTTTCGATTAGTGTCGTCGAAAGAGAATTCGTCAGGAAGTAGGTCGCGACAGCAAAGACGACCAGCGTGCCCAGCATGCTAATGAAAACGCGCGGCGCATACATAGTGCTACCTCGCCCGCTCAAACATTACAAAAAATGCGATCAAGGTCTTTCCTCCCTTATCAGACCTGAATGCCAAATATATTTTATGATTCATTGAAATTCAACCAAGTGTCAACGATCCGTTACGAATTGACACGATCCTAACCCCGCGCCCGTTAAAACTACACCTCGATTATAATTACAATTGAATTTGTTCTTTTTCTTCGATGCAACCGAGGGAAGACCGGCCAACAATCCGCAATCTTTTGGACACAAATTGGCCGTCTTCATCATGCCGGCTCTCCGACAATTCAATCAACTTTTATTACAAAGTCCCGAGATAGCCCGCATCGGCATGTGCATCGCAATATATTGCTGCAATGCAATATTCCCTACGGAGAATCAAGTTAGCGGACGGTCAGGCAAGAGCGCTTAGAGGCTAGCCATGCGTCTGACAATGAACAAACTAACCCTCGCACCTATAACATTCTGCAAAATAGCGATCGATTGGGCGAGAGAACTACCGATAGGGCAGTTATACGGAGTTTGGCACAGTATAAGCCGCACATAAATAATCACTAAATTAAACATGCGCATCGTTAGAGCGGTAATTGCATACCTCCATACCATATCGCTACAAAAGTTTGGCGCAAAAAGTCAAAATCCCGGCCTACACTCCCGCTATCTTAGCTCTAGTTACGCGTCCGAGAATTCCCGACCAATCGCCAACATAAATGGAGCTTTCTCTATGAAGTCTGCGACGAGATCGGCCACACCGGCTTTTTTCAGCGCCGCGGAAAGCGACGTCTTTCCGCCAACTGGTGGAGTGCTGAAACGCATTTTCGACGTCTCTGCCGCTCTAACTGCTCTGATCCTCATCAGCCCGCTTTTCCTGATGCTGATGCTACTGGTAAAGCTTTCTGATGGCGGTCCAGCCTTCTATGGCCACCGCCGTATCGGCCACAGCGGCAAAAGCTTCCCCTGCCTCAAGTTTCGGACCATGGTCGTCAACGGCGACAAGGTGCTGCAGGCATATCTGCAGGCCAATCCGAAAGCGATGGAGGAGTGGCGTGCCACCCGCAAGCTGCAGAATGATCCCCGCGTAACCCTTGTCGGTGCGGTGCTGCGCAAGCTCAGCCTCGATGAGCTGCCGCAGCTCATCAACATCATCCGCGGCGAAATGAGTATCGTCGGCCCACGCCCGGTCGTGGAAGACGAACTCGAACTCTACGAGACAGCTGCGATCTACTATCTGCAATCCCGCCCTGGCCTGACAGGCCTCTGGCAGGTCAGCGGCCGCAACGACGTCTCCTATGCCAGCCGTGTCGCCTTCGACACGCATTACGTCAAGAACTGGTCGCTCGGCAGCGACATGATGATCATTGCCAAAACCATTCCTGCAGTCTGCCTTTCTCGTGGCAGCTACTGAAAACGACCGGCAGATACCCGCAGGAGGTTTCCTGCGGCATTCCCGCACTTGGCGGGACTGCGATCCAATAACAGGGAAGATCCTGCATGATTGAATTTCGGCCTTTAAAGAGGCTTGTTCGCGTAAACACATCTTTTCGGCGCGTAGCTTTCGCCGCCGTCTGCCTCTGCGCGGCATCGGCCGCGGCCCACGCCGACAATATTCCCGGATATCACCTGGGCGTCATGGACAAGCTGCATGTCCGCGTTGCCGAATGGCAGACCGCCGAGGGCACCATTCGTGACTGGGCGGTCGTCTCGGGCGATTACACGGTCGGCCCTTCCGGCTCGATCTCCATCCCTTTCATCGGTGACATGCCCGCCATGGGCAAGACGACGGACGAGATCGCCGAAGCTATCGGCATCGGCCTGCAGAAGCAGTTCGGCCTGCGCGATCGCCCGTCGGCCTCCGTCGAAATGTCGCAGTTTCGACCGATCTACCTTTCCGGAGAGGTCCAAAATCCGGGTGAGTTTCCCTTTGCGCCCAATCTGACCGTGCTTAAGGCCGTGAGCCTCGGCGGCGGCATGCGCCGTGCAGATGCAGGTCAGCGCTTTGCGCGCGATTTCATCAACGCCAAGGGTGATGCGGTCGTCTATATGGCCGAGCGCGGACGCCTGCTGATGCGCAAGGCACGTCTGCTTGCCGAATTGGCCGGTAAGGACGAGATCGAGGTCCCCGCAGAACTCAAGCAATTGCCGCAAGCATCTGCCCTGCTCGCAAGCGAGAAAGCGCTGATGGATACACGCAGCCAGCGCATGAAGACGCAGCTGCAATCCCTGGAAGATCTGAAGACGCTCTTGCAGAACGAAGTCGAAGCTCTTGCGAAGAAGAACGATACGCAGAGCCGTCAGCTGGAACTGGCGAAGGCCGACCGTGACAAGGTCGAAAGCCTTGCCGAACGGGGGCTGGAACTTGCGTCTCGCCGGATTTCCGCCGAGCAGCGCGCATCCGATCTGGAGGCAACACTTCTGGATACCGAGACGGCGTCGCTGAAGGCCAAGCAGGACATCAACAAGGCCAATCAGGACGAAAACACGCTGCATAACGATTGGCAGAGCTCGCTGGCGAAGGATATGCAGGACACCGACACGGAGCTGGAAACGCTGCAGCTGAAACTTTCCACCAGCCAGTCCCTCATGCAGGAAGCGGTCGCCCAGTCGGCCGATGCCAGCAACCTCGATCCCAGCGGGCAAAGCGTGAGCATCACCTATACGATCATTCGCGACGACAAAGGCCAGACGAAGGAAATTACGGCCCAGGAGAATACCCAGGTGCTGCCCGGTGACCTCATCAAGGTCAGCACGGGTCTTGCAATACGATAGGGAGAGCTGATGCGGATCGCCAAATCGGTCTTCGTCCGTCCGGGAAGCAACGCTACCTACGGCATGGTGGCGACTGCCCTGTCTTTATTCGTCTTTGCCTATTCCCCTCGCTTCGGCCAGCCGTCCATTCTGCTTTACTACACCCTGTGGTTTCCGCTCGTTCTGATGGACTATCGCAACGTGCTGGGCAACTATCGGAAGCAGCTCTGGCTCTTCGCGTTCGGCGTCCTGACCTGCCTGTCGATCTTCTGGTCGGCTGCCCCCCCGGTGACCGCGCGCGCGGCGATACAATATATGACGCACATCATCTGCGCCCTGATCGCCATGCGCACGCTGGATATCCGCACGCTGACCCGCGGCGCGATCGCCGGCACCGGCATCGTGCTTATCTATTCGATTCTATTCGGATATTATGCCTATGATCCCATCGACGGGAACTACAGCTTCGTCGGCGCCTTCGATTCCAAGAACCAGCTCGGCTTCTATGCATCGCTTGGTATCTATTTCGCTTTTGCGGCCGTCTTCATCCTCGGCGAGCGCCGAATCTGGATGGTCGGCGCGGGAATTGCCGGACTGCTGTCGGCCTATTGTCTGCTTGCCTCGCAATCAGCGACTTCGGTCCTGACCACGGGATTGGTCGTGATGCTCGGTCTCAGCATGCGCGTCATTCTTTTCCTGTCGCCGAAGCAGCGCAAGACGCTTTTTGCTGCGGTCGCCATTTCCGTTGTCGTCCTTGCGGTTGCCGGCGTCTATCTCGGCGCTGTCGATCTCGTGCTCGGCGCCTTCGGCAAGGATTCGACACTGACGGGCCGTACCTATCTCTGGCAACAGGGTATCGCGGCAGCGCAATTGAACCCCTTCTTCGGGGTCGGCTATCAGGCCTATTGGGTCCAGGGCTTTTCCGAACCGGAGCGCCTGTGGGAAGAATTCTTCATCGCTTCGCGCACGGGCTTCCATTTCCACAACACTTATATCGAAACGACGGTCGAAACCGGGCTGGTCGGCGTCCTCTTGCTCGCCTCGATACTGCTGACGACGGTCATCGGCCATATCAGTCGCTTCTTGAGCGACAACAGGAATGACGAATCCTACGTGCTACTGGGTATAGCAATACTGCTTCTGATCCGCTCCTTCGTCGAGATCGACATTCTCAACCCGTATCATGTCGGCTCTTTCCTGTTCTACTTCTCGGCAGGAAAGCTATCGATGCGGACGCGCGTGCCGAAGGCCGATCCTCTCGTTTCCTACGACCGGATGGAATTTGCGCCACCGGCGAACTGGGAGCCGCGAACCGGCCGATGAAAACGCTTTACGGAATCCAATATCTTCGCGCCTTTGCCGCCCTCGCCGTGGTGCTGTTCCATGCGGCGGAGCGCAGCGGGAGCCATTTCCGCATCGGCGCGGCCGGCGTCGACATCTTCTTCGTCATCAGCGGCTTCATCATGTGGACCATGAGCGAGCGCCGGCCGGTGACGCCACTGCGCTTCCTGCTCGACCGCCTGCAACGGATCGCGCCATCCTATTGGATCGTCACGGCGATCATGATCGTCGGCGCGATCGTCGGCCTGTTCCCGAACATGAAACTGACGGCAGGCCACATCGCCGGCTCGCTCCTGTTCATTCCGGTGCGCTCTCCGAGCAACGGCGAGATCTGGCCGGTGCTGGTGCAGGGCTGGACGCTGAACTTCGAGATGTTCTTCTACGTCCTCTTTGCAGCCTGCCTGTTCCTGCCGCGGCGTCTGCGCCTTGGCGGCATGATCGGCATCTTTGCCGCCTTCGTCATTGTCGGCGCCATCTTTGCCCCGCAATCGCCGATGCTTGCCACCTATACAAGGCCGATCATCCTGGAATTCGTGGCTGGCGCCGTCCTCGGACAGCTGTGGCTCAAGGGAAATGTTCCCGGCGCCGGTCTCGGTCTTGCCCTGATCATCGCATCGATCTCGGGCTTTGCCGCAATCGAGATATTCGGCCTCGAGTTCAACGAGATTACCTGCGGCCCGCTCGCCATCGCGCTCGTGCTGGGCATGGTTTCGGTGGAGCGCAGTGGCAGGCTGCCGGAAATTCCGCCGCTCACCTATCTCGGGAACAGCTCCTATTCCATCTATCTCTGGCATACCCTGGCGATCTCGGTGATCGCAAAGCTCGTGGCCTCCACACCGATCCCATCAGATGTCACCGCCTTCATCGGCGCGATAGCGGGTACCCTGCTCGGCATCTTTGCCTATGAGCTTGTCGAAAAGCCGATGCGCAATCTGTTGCGAAACGTCAGCTGGCGAAGAGCGCGCCCTTCGCCAGCGTGAAGGCATGATCCGACCTCACATGCGCCGGCGGCGCAACTGATCGAAATAGACGATGACGATGATCAGCACGCCGGTGATGATGCGCTGCCAGAAAGAGTTCAGGTTCAGGAGATTGGCGCCGTTGTTGATCGTGGCCAGAATGAAGGCGCCGATCAGCGGGCCATAGACGGAGCCGACAGCGCCGAACAGGCTGGTGCCGCCGATAACGGACGATGCGATCGCCTGCAGCTCCCATCCGTCCGCCTGCGTGGCATTGCCGATGGCAATGCGCGAAGCAAGCAGCACGCCGACGAAGGCGGCGCAGGTTCCCGACAAAATATAAGCGAGGTAGATCATCCCGTTGACGTTGACGCCGGAGAGCCGCGCCGCCTCGCGGTTGGAGCCGACGGCGAAAAGATAGCGGCCCCACCGACTCAAATGCAGGAAGACGACGGCCGGGATCGCCACGAAGATGACCATCCAGAACAGGCTCGGGATGCCCAGGAAATCGGCGACAGCGAAATTGGTGAAATCGTCATTGACGATGTTGATGGTCGAGCCGTTGGTAATGAGCAGGCCGATACCGCGCAGGGACGTCAGCGTCGCCAGCGTGATGATGAAGGGCGGCAAACCCATGCGCACGATGCCGAAACCATGGAACGCGCCGATCAGCACACCGAACAACAGGGTGATCAAGATGGCAGCCCAGACCGGAAATCCGGCTTGAAGCAGCCAGGCGACGATGACGGTACAGAAGCCGACGATTGCTCCCACGGAGAGATCGATACCCGCGGTGATGATGACGAAGGTCTGGCCCAGCGCAAGAATGGCCGTCATCGATCCCTGGCGCGCCAGGTTGGTGATGTTGAGCGGCGTCCAGAACTTATCGGTCCAGAATCCGAGCACAACCCAGAGAGCCAAGAGGAGCAGGATCAGCGTCAAGCTGAAGAGGATATTCATCTTGCGTCGCGGCGCGACGGCGGGGCCTTCTGTGGTGTTCGCGGCCATTCTTGTTCTCCCTCTTTCGACTTGTTTATCGTTCAGACGCAATCGCCTCGCCGAGGACTTCCTCATGCGTTGCGGCGTGAAAATCATGGCTGGCAACCAGCTGGCCGTGTCGGAAGACATGCAGACGATCGGCGAGCTCATAAACCTCGGGCAGATAGGACGAGATGACGATGATGCCCGCCCCGTCGCGAAGCAGCTTGGCGAACAGCCGGTAGATTTCCGCCTTGGTGCCGACATCGACGCCGACGGTCGGCTCATCGAAGATGAACAGCTTGGCGCCATGGCTCAGCCATTTGCCGATCACGACCTTCTGCTGATTGCCGCCCGACATGGCGGAGACCAGGACCCGCCTGCTCGGCGTCTTGATGCTGAGATCGCGGATCTGCTTGTCGGCGTTTACAGCCTCATTCCTATTGTTGATGATCGGACCGTGGCTCAGCCGTTTGAACACGGGCAGATTGATGTTGAGGCCGATCGGCAGGTTGAGGCAGAGCCCCTGATCGCGACGGCTCTCCGGCGCGAGTGCAATGCCGAGCTCCATCGCGTCGCGTTCGTTGCGGATTTCGACCTTGCGTCCCTTCCAATGGATTTCTCCTGCCGTGACCGGCTGGCGGCCATAAAGGCCAAGGGCAAATTCGCTGCGGCCGGCGCCGATCAGCCCATAGAGCCCGACGATCTCGCCAGCCCGGACAGACAAGGAAATATCCTCGAAACCGGGGCCGGAGAGGCCGCGCGTCTCCAGGATCGTGTCGCCGATCGGGATCTTTTCCTTGTGGTAGATCTGCTCGATCGAGCGATTGATCATCAGCTTGATCAATTCGTCCTCATTGGTCTCGCTGATCGTGCGCGTGCCGACATGCGTGCCGTCGCGCAGCACGGAAACGCGATCGGCAAGCTCGAAGACCTCTTCCATGCGGTGGCTGATATAGACGATCGTCACGCCTTCGCTCTGCAGACGCCGGATCAGCTTGAACAGTTGCGCCGATTCCTTTCGCGTGAGATAGGCGGTCGGCTCGTCGAAGATCAGGAACTGGGTGCCACGCATCGCGGCCCTTGCGGTCGCGACCAACTGCTGCTGACCAATGGTGAGAGAGCTCAGGAGTTCGGCGGCGGGCAGTCCGAAGCCGAGGTCGTCAAGTACCGTCTGGGCCATAGCGACCATCTGCTTCTTGCGCATCAGGCCAAAACGATTGACCTCGTCGCCGAGAAAGAGATTGGCCGCAACGGTCAGGTGCGGACAAAGGACGACCTCCTGATGCACCGCATTGATGCCGCGGGCAATCGCTTCATTGGGATTGGCAAGGGCGACAGGATGGCCGCACCAGAGTATCTCGCCGGCCGTCCTGGTGATGACGCCGGTCAAAAGCTTGATAAGCGTCGACTTGCCGGCTCCGTTCTCGCCGACAATGGCATGGATCTCGCCCGCCAGGAACGTGACGGTCGCCGGTTTCAGCGCCTCGACATAGCCATAGCGCTTCTGCAACCCCTTGAGCTCGAGAATGGGCGAGCCGGCCGGAATGCGGCTTGCTTCCGTCTTGGTCGTGTCATCGTGCCGATGGCTGATTTCTTCGAGGCTCGTCATGGGGTCTCCTCCCTCTCGCATCGCCGCGCGACCGCCCATAAGGCGGACAGAGCGTGATGCCAAAAGTGTGAGCGGTTTTCGACATCACGCTCTAGTTTTTTGCTTCTAGAGCGGATTCAGATTTTAGGTCGAATAGACCTAAAATCATCCGGCTCTGGACGAAAAGGCTGCGCCCGACGGATCGGGCGCAGCCTCCAAGCCTTACTTGACCTTCGGGTTCAACAGGGCGTCGATCTTCGGATCGCTCATGTTCGCCTTGGTGACCAAGTTGGCGCCGGTGTCGACATTTGCCGCAACCTTTTCCTTCTTGGAGGCGGCGAGCGCCGTCTTGATGCCGTCGTAGCCCATGCGATACGGATCCTGCACCACGAGACCGGCGAGAACGCCCGACTTCAGGAAGCCAACTGTTTTGTCGTCATTGTCGAAGCCGATCACCTTGATCTTGTCGCCGAGCTTGTTTTCGGCGATTGCCTGGCCGACGCCCTGCGCCATGATCAGGTTGGAGGCGAAGACGCCGACCAGCTTCGGATTGGCGGTAATCAGGTCGGTCATCATGTTGAGACCCGTGGTGGCCTGACCGTCCGCATACTTATCGGCGACGACTTTTAGGCCCGGATACTTGCTCTTGACCTGTTCCAGGAAGCCCTGACGACGCTGGTCGAGAGAGCCGACGCCCGGCAGGCTGGTGATGATGGCGATCTCGCCCTCTTCCTTGCCGGTCATGCCCTTGATTGCTGCGGCAAGACCATCGGCGGCGATGCGGCCGCCCTGCGTGTTGTCGGTTGTCAGGAACGAGATGAAGGATTTGGAATCGGCGGCAGAGTCAATGCCGACCACCGGCACGGACTTGGCAGCTTGATCCACTGGCTTGCCGAGCGCCTTGAATTCGGTCGGCGAAATGACCACGGCGGCCGGCTTGCCGGCAACCGCGTTTTCGAGAATGCTGATCTGACCGTTGATATCGGATTCCGACTGCGCACCCAGCTCCGGCACCTTGACGCCGAGATCCTTGCCCGCCTGGCGTGCGCCGGCAAGAACGATCTGCCAGTAGAAGGACGTCGTGTCCTTGACGATGATGGGAATGGTCACATCGGCCGCGAAGGACTGCGCCGGCATGGCCATTGCGATGAAGGCAGCGCCGGCAAGACCGGCAAGGCTGCGACGGGTCAGAAGTGACTTGGCAATATTCATCTGCTTCTCCTCTCAACGCGCTCTGTTCTCCTGCACACCCGCCGTTGAACGCTTACGGCTCGGTATCGTGACGCCCTGAGGCATCACACATCGCGCAGCGGCACTGGCCACCGACGCCAAAACAGGCTTTCCTCCTCCTCGAAGCCGCCTATCCCGGCGGCCCGATAGCTTCTATCTCTGCCTATACCCGGACGGCCTCGTCTCCCAACGGGGGCGCAACCAGGGTCAATCCTTCAAATTCCGCATAGAGGCTGTCGGGAAGCCGAGGCTCCACGAGCTGCATATTGCGGATAAGACTTGTCGCTTTCGCCGTGCCGATCAGGACCGAGGCCACGCAAGGATGGCGCAATGGGAACTGCAGCGCCGGCTGGGCAAGCGGCAGGCCATGCGTGCGTGCGATTTCCTCCATCGCACCAACCTTGGCCACTACGTCCGGCGTTGCCGGAAGATAGTCGAAATGCGCGCCGGGCACAGGGCCGGTTGCAAGAATGCCGGAATTGAAGACGCCACCGACGACCAGCGACGTGCCCTTCTTCTCGCAAAGCGGCAGCAGCTCCGCGACTGCGGAACGGTCCAGCAGGGTATAACGGCCGGCAAGAAGAATACAGTCGATATCGGCTGCATGCATGACATCGAGGCAAACCGGCACCTCATTGACGCCGAGACCATAGGCCTTGATCGTGCCGGACGATTTCAGCTCCTCCAGCGCCCTCAACCCGGATCCCAGGAGCTGGCCGAGATAGCGCTCGTTCAGCGCCTTGCCGTGCGTATAGCCGCCAATGTCGTGGACGTAGAGCATGTCGATGCGGTTGAGGCCGAGGCGGGCATAGCTGAACTCCACCGACCGCATGATGCCGTCATAGGAATAATCGTAGTCGGCATCGAACGGCAGCGGATCGACATAGCCGTAATTCGGCACCTTGTCGCTTGGCACCGGACGCATCAGGCGTCCGACCTTGGTCGAGAGGACATAGCTGTCTTCCGGCTGGTCGCGCAGGAAATCGCCGACGTAACGCTCACCGAGGCCGAAGCCATACCAGGGCGCGACATCGAAATAGCGGATGCCGCTGTCCCAGGCAGCCTGCAAGGTTTCCATCGCCTGGTCGCGGGGGCAAGCGCGATAAAGGCCGCCCAATGCCGCAGCGCCGAAGCTGACTTCGGTGACCTCCAGGCCCGTCCTGCCGATCGTTCTCTTCTTCATCACCTCTCCCTTGTGATGACGCTATTTCAATTTCCATCGCATCCGGCCACTGAAGCCCGAACACTTATGTCCTGCAATATCCATCGATGGTGACAAGGCCGGAACCATAGCTGACCGCTGCCCTTTGGCAGAAGGATCCGAGACCGGTCATTCACTTCTCTCCCTGATCATTGGCGTAACGGGAAGTTTTCAACATTCCATTCGCCAATTGCTTTTGTTTTTTATCTACAATAAACATTTTGGAGTCAACGAGGAAATCGCTGCCGCCCTGGACGAAGGCGGGCAAGACGGTTCGGGCAATACTCCTGCAATCGACTGCCATTCGATAATGGTTTAGACAGCGCCGCCAACAAAGAGCGGTGACAGTAAGCGAGGGAGGAAATGGCGAGACAAAACACGCTCTTCAAGGAAGCATATAACCGTTATGCGGCCGGTCTAAAGGCCGATACCGCGCTGCCGAGCGAGCCCGAGATCGCCGCCGAACTCGGCGTCAGCCGCAGTACTGCGCGAGCCATCCTGATGCGTCTAAGTGACGCTGGCATCATTCTTTGGAACAAGCGGCAAAAGACCGTGCTCCGTCAGCCGACGCAGGACGATTTCTTTCCGGAGGAAGAAACCAATTCGCTGCACGATATCATCGAGCGCAGCTTCATGCTGCGCATCATGTCCGACGAAGCGCAGCCCGGCATGCAGATCAACGAGCTCGAACTGGCGCGCGAGATCGGGACCGGCACTTCCGTCGTGCGCGAGTTCCTCATCCGCTTCAGCCGCTTCGGCCTGATCGAAAAGCGGCCGAACAGCCATTGGATTCTCAAGGGCTTTACCAGGGAATTCGCGCTGGAACTGGCCGATGTGCGGGAAATGTTCGAAATGCATTCGGCCGCCGAATTCGGTCGCCTGCCACCGGATCATCATGCGTGGAAAGCGCTCAAGGCGATCGAGCGGGAACATCACGACCTGATCGAGGATTTCGATGCACGTTACCGTGACTTTTCGCGCCTCGACGAGAAGCTTCACCTGCTCATCCATCGCGCTTCGAACAATCGCTTCATCGCCGATTTCTACGATGTCATCGCCATCGTGTTCCACTATCACTATCAATGGAACAAGACGTTCGCCCGCGAACGCAACGCCCGTGCCATCGCCGAGCATCTCGCCTATATCGAGGCGCTGCAATCGCGCGACCCGCAGCGGATCGACGCCGCCTGCCGCAGCCATCTCGCCTCGGCGCGACAGACGCTGCTGCAGTCTATCCCGCAGGCCGCAACCGAGCTCGCCGGGTCGGCCGCCTGAAAGCATGAAGTCAGCCCGGCCTTCTTTCGCCGGGCGTCCCCCGGGATCTCACCGACCGAGGCGATCGCGATCGCCCCTTCCGTTGGTCACTGCGCCGTCAGCGTCAGCTTACGGTTCGCGAAACGTGAAGAAGAGGCCTCGATCGTGATCGCGCCGACTTCACCCGTTGCCTGAAGCCAGAATCCGGTGGTTCCTCCTTGGAAGGCGACCACCTGCGGACCGATCACCCGTGCCGGGCCATCGACCTTGATGGTGACGATATCGTTGAGGAAGGGCAGACGCGAACCCGCCTGGTCGAGCGCGCGGACGATGACACGCACCGCATCGCGTTCCCCAGCGCGCAAGATATCGGCATCGGCCTCGACCTGAAGCGTCGTCGGAAGTGGATTGGCGACCATCTTCAGCGCCGCCACCGGCTTGCCGCCGATATAGCCGGTGAACTGCACGTCCTCCCATTCCATGCCCCACACACCCAGCTCGTCGGGAGTGAAATTGCGGTGATCGAAAACGACGGGCGGATGCGGCAGATGCGGGAAGGTCTCGCGATCGGGGCCAAGCCGCTTGGTAAGCGAACCATAACGCAGCTCAACTTCATCGCAATTGGTCAGAACGGTAAGCGGCAAGGCGCCGCCGATATTGCGCTCGCCGCGCGCCCAGATCGTCACCGGCTTCATGACGACCTCTTCGGAGGGTTCGCACTGGCTGGCATAGGCGTAAGCGGCGAATTTCGGTTCGCGGAACATGTCCATGACGCCGTGGTAGCAAATGCGGTCGCCCGAACCGAAATCGCTATGAGTATTGTAATCGAACATGCACCATCCGATGGCGCCGGAGATCGAGGGGTCGCCATAGGCGGCATTCAAGACCTCCAGATGACGGCGCACATGCTCGGCCTGGCGCTGCTCCTGATCGTAGATCTTCGTCGGATACATATGGCCGCCGAATTCAGTAATCAGATAGGGCACGTCCTTGGAAAGACCGGTGTTTTCCTGCTGGGGCCTCAGCGGCGTGCGCGGCCGGTTGGCGCCCGGCAGTTCCTCGTTGCCGAGAATGAAATCGTTCATCGTATAGACGTCCTCGAGCATTTCGCTCTCGGTGATGTAGCGAACGCCGCCGGTCTGGCGCGTCGGATCGAGTTCGCGCGCAAGCCGGTTCGTCTCGGCGTAAAAATCATGTGAATCCTGGGATTCGTTGATGCGCACGCCCCAGATGATGATCGAGGGATGGTTCCAGTCACGCTCGATCATGCGCCGCACGTTGCGGATCGATTCCTGCTGCCATTCCTTACCGCCGATATGCTGCCAACCTGGGATCTCCTCGAAAACCAGAAGGCCGATGCGGTCGCAATGCTCGAGGAACCACTTCGACTGCGGGTAATGCGAGGTGCGCACGATATTGCACTTCAGCGTTTGCTTCATGATCTCGGCGTCACGCTCCTGCGCCGACCGGCCCATGGCGTAGCCGACATAGGGGAAAGCCTGATGCCGGTTCAGCCCGCGCAATTTCAGTTTCCTGCCGTTCAGAAGAAAGCCCTCGGCGGTGAAGGCGGCGGTGCGGAATCCAAAAGTGGTGGCGTGACGATCCGATCCGTGATCGGTCGCAAGCTCGACCTCAGCCGCATAGAGCGCGGGATTGTCGAGGTCCCAGAGCGCAATCCCGGCCAAGCGATCGAACGCAACCGTCACGCTCCCGCCGGAGGTTTCGCCGCGCGCAGAGGCCAGCACTGTGCCGTCGGGGCCGCGCAACGTGACGGTTGCCGTGCCCTTGAAAGCGAGATTTTGCGGATTGGCGAAATCACAACGCACGGTCGCGGACTTGAGATCGGCAAGCACACTGCCGGTCTCGACCTTGATGTTGGCGATCGATACCGGAGCCGCGAGCTTGAGCCAGACGTCGCGATAGATGCCGGCATAGGTCAAATAATCGATCCGGCCGCCGAAGGGCGGGATTTCCGGGTTCTCGCTGCCATCGATCTTGACGGTGAGAAGATTCTCGCCGTGCTGCAGGCGGCCGGTCAAGCGCGCCTCGAAAGGCGTATAGCCGTCCTTGTGGGCGACGATCTCCTCGCCGTTCAAATAGACGACGGCATCGGCCATGGCGGCGTCGAAGATCAGCGACACCTCCCGCCCGGCAAAATCGTCGCTCCAATTCAATATCTTCTGATAGGTGAAAGCGCGCTGATAGGATTTCTCGTCGAAATAGTTGAACGGCAGTTCGACTGCATTATGCGGCAGCGTAACGATCTGCCCCTCTTGCGGGCGGCCGGCATCTGCGGGCGAGAACCCTTCACGGAACGTCCAGGATTCGTTGAAGGCGACAACAGAACGCATATTCAATCCTATCGATAGAGCCCGTCGCATCCGGGACGAACATATGTTGGCTGGAAAAGCAGACGCACGGCGACGCTGGCTGGTCACCTCGGGGCGATATGTATACAGGCTCGCAATATCAGCGCAATGCGACCGGTTGGCGGATTTCGATTTCCAGACATTGCCGGCCGCAGCGCTGGTGGCGTTGCCTGCCACCGGTCTAGCGGCCTCGTCCGCTCTTCGTCTCCTCGGTGGGGCTGCGCACCGCGGCATACATGCCTGTCGTGCGGAACTCTGTCGGGTTGATGCCGTAAATGCGGCGAAACACCTTGGAGAAATAGTTTGCGTCGTCGAAGCCCGACATGATCGCCACTTCCTTGACGGGAATGAAAGCTGCCTTCGTCAGGAGCTTCGCCGCCCGCTGCATGCGCTGCTGCAGCACGAATTCTGCCGGCGGCACGCCTTCGCTTTCGGCAAAGACGCGAGAGAAATGGGCTCGGCTGAGGCCGCTCGCCTTCGCGAGCTCGCTGACCGGCAGCGGCTTGTCGAGATTGGCGCTGATATAGTCGATGACAATCTGCATGGCGGAGCGATCGGCGGCAAAGGCGTGCGAGCCGAAGACGTCGTCATAAAGCACCATCGCCGCTTCATAGGCGATGGCCGAGGCCGAGGCCGGTGTCTTGGCACTCCCGATAAGCCGCAGGCTGCAATCGGCGAGATGATCAATCGTAGCCTGCTGCAATCGCAGAATGGGACCTGCTGCTGCAAGGATCAGACGATGGATGCGCAGAGCCTCCTCGCCGTTCATCGATATCCAGAAATATTCCCAGCGCTCGCCCTTTTCCAGCCAGTACCGATGATTGTGCGGCACGAGCACCAGCAGCGTATCGCCGGCGCCAAGGCGATAGTTGCGGTTTTCATAGCGCAGCCGGCCGCTGCCGCTGATAGTATGCTGGAGCACCGTAAATGGCGTCTGGCCGCGTCGGCGCCCGTCCCAATCGTAAAGCTCGTTGTCCCTGATTTCATAGCCGGCGCTGGTCGGCATGGCATGCAGCCGGTGGCGTCCGCGCGGCAGAGAAACCGTCCGCATGACCTGTCCATTATCGATCAATTCCTGCAGCACAAAATTACCCTTGAAAGCATAATTGTTCTCTGGTCGGCCCGATGATTATAGGCATAATCCCGCCAGAAAACAGCACTTACCCGCCGAAGAGGATCGGCGGACGGAGGAAACCCCACGATTTCGACCGTGTCTCGCAACCGTTGTGACCATGGGACGAAAATGCTGTCGTCTTCCCTGCTGCTGCTTGTTCGATCGACCTGAAGGTGAGGATCATGAGTTTCAAAATCGCCATTATCGGTGCCGGCAGCGTCGGCTTCACGAAAAAGCTGTTTACCGACATTCTCTGCGTGCCGGAGTTTCGCGACGTCGAGTTCGCGCTGACCGATCTCAGTGAGCACAATCTGATGATGATCAAGGCGATCCTTGACCGGATCGTCGAGGCCAACAAGCTGCCTACACGCGTCACCGCCACCACGGACCGCCGCGAGGCGCTGGATGGCGCGCGCTATATCATCAGCTGCGTGCGGGTCGGCGGCCTGGAAGCCTATGCCGAAGACATCCGTATTCCGCTGAAATACGGCATCGACCAGTGCGTCGGCGATACGATCTGTGCCGGCGGCATTCTCTACGGCCAGCGCAACATTCCGGTCATTCTCGATTTCTGCAAGGACATCCGCGAGGTCGCCGAGCCCGGCGCCAAATTCCTGAACTACGCCAACCCCATGGCGATGAATACCTGGGCGGCGATCGAATACGGCAAGGTCGACACGATCGGTCTTTGCCACGGCGTCCAGCATGGCGCCGAGCAGATCGCCGAGGTGCTCGGCGCAAAGGACAAGAGCGAACTCGACTATATCTGCTCGGGCATCAACCATCAGACATGGTTCGTCGACCTGCGGCTCAACGGCCGCAAGATCGGCAAGGACGAATTGATTGCCGCCTTCGAGGCGCATCCGGTCTTTTCGCAGCAGGAGAAATTGCGCATCGACGTGCTGAAGCGGTTCGGCGTCTATTCCACCGAAAGCAACGGGCATCTGTCCGAATACCTGCCATGGTATCGCAAGCGGCCGGACGAGATCAACAAATGGATCGACATGTCCGACTGGATCCACGGCGAGACCGGTGGTTACCTGCGCCATTCGACCGAGACCCGCAACTGGTTCGAGACGGAATTCCCGCAGATCCTCGAAAGCGCCTCGCAGTTGATCGATCCGGGCAGGCGTTCCAACGAGCATGCGAGCCATATCCTGGAGGCGCTGGAGACCAACCGCGTCTATCGTGGTCATTTCAACGTCAAGAACAATGGCGTCATCACCAATCTGCCTGACGATGCCATCATCGAATCCCCCGGTTTCGTCGATCGCTTCGGCATCAATATGGTGGCGGGCATCACATTGCCGGAAGCCTGCGCGGCGACCTGCATTTCTTCCATCAACGTCCAGCGCATGTCGGTGCATGCCGCGATCAGCGGCGATATCGACCTGCTGAAGCTTGCCGTTCTGCACGACCCGTTGGTCGGTGCCGTCGCCACTCCGGAGGAGGTTTGGCAGATGGTCGATGAGATGGTTGTGGCCGAAGCCCGCTGGCTGCCGCAATATGCGCACGCGGTTGATGGAGCCAGGGATCGGTTGTCGCGCGGCAAGGTCAAGACGCGCAACTGGAAGGGTGCGGCAAGCCGCAACGTCCGTTCGATCGAGGAACTGCGGGCAGAAAAGGCCGCCCTGAAACAGGCTGGCTGATGCAGGGGGAATTCGGGAAATAAGCCATGCGGCGGGGATTTCAGGGGAGGCCCACCGCCGCAAGACGGCCATTTCTCGCTGTGCTGGAGGAATGCGGCGCCTCAAAGGAAGCGCTCGCGATAATGGGAGAGAGAACAAGATGAGACATTTTCGACCGATCGGCCTTCTTGCCGCGTTGACGATTGCCACATCCGCAATCGCCATCAGCGCCTATGCAGCCGAACCGACAGTGCCACCCGTTCCACCGGTCTTTCCGGCGGAAGGAAAGATCAAATATGTCGAGCGCAGCTCCATCCTGGAGTTCAAGGCGCTGCCGGAATATCACGAACCCGCCTGGGTCACCGACAACTTCGTCAAGACCGGCAAGCTGCCGCCGGTCAAGGATCGCCTGCCGAAGGAGCCGCTTGTCTTCAAGACCGGCAACATGCCCGACGGCATCGGTGTCTACGGCGACACGCTTCGCCATGTAATCGGCGGCCGGCCGGAAGGCTGGAACTATGGCGCCGGCCAGACCCAGGGCTGGGGCGGCATCGATATCGGCCTGTCAGAGTGCCTGACACGCACCGCGCCGCTGTTCCAGGTCGAGGCGAAGGATACCGAGCCGCTGCCGAACCTCGCCAAGGGCTGGGAATGGTCGCCGGACGGCCATAAGCTGACCATGCACCTGATCGAGGGCGCGAAATGGTCCGACGGCGCGCCCTTCAACGCCGACGACATCATGTTTTATTGGGAAGATGAAGTCATCGATCCGAACGTCTCGCCGCTCGGCGGCGGCGCTTCGCCGGAAGCTTTCGGCGTCGGCACGACCTTGAAGAAGATTGACGACTATACGATCGAGTGGACCTTCAAGGATGCCTTCCCGAAGCAGTACCTCTACACGATGGCCTATCCTAATTTCTGCCCGGGTCCGTCGCATATCCTGAAGCCGCAGCATCCGAAATATTCGAAAAATACCTACGACCAGTTCAAGAACGCTTTCCCGCCTGAATATATGAACATACCGGTCATGGGCGCCTGGGTGCCGGTCGAATATCGCTCCGACGATATCATCGTCATGCGCCGCAACCCCTACTACTGGAAGGTCGACGAGAAGGGCAATCAGCTGCCTTACCTCAACGAGCTGCACTACAAGCTTTCCACCTGGGCGGACCGCGACGTGCAGGCCGTTGCCGGCTCCGGCGATCTGTCGAACCTCGAACAGCCGGAAAATTTCGTCGCCTCGCTGAAGCGGGCCGCGCAGCCCGATTCGCCTTCACGTCTGGCCTTCGGCCCTCGCCTTATAGGCTATAACTTGCAGATGAATTTCTCCGCCAATGGCTGGGGCAACCCGGATGCGCGCAGTCAGTCAGTCCGCGAGCTGAACCGCAACGAGGATTTCCGTAAGGCCGTCACCATGGCGCTCGACCGCAAGGCAATCGGCGAGTCGCTGGTCAAGGGACCGTTCACGGCGATCTATCCGGGTGGCCTGTCCTCGGGCAGCAGCTTCTATGACCGCAATTCCACCGTCTATTACCCGTTCGATCTTGCCGGGGCGAAGGCCGAACTGGCAAAGGCCGGGCTCAAGGACACCGATGGCGACGGCATCGTCAACTTCCCGGCCAGCGTCAACGGCGGCAAGGATGTCGAAATCACCCTCCTGGTCAACAACGACTACACCACCGACAAGAGTCTTGCCGAGGGTGTCGTCGCTCAGATGGAAAAGCTCGGGCTCCGCGTCATCATCAACGCGCTCGACGGCCCGAAGCGTGACGACGCCAATTATGGTGGTCGCTTCGACTGGATGGTCCGCCGCAACAGCACCGAGCTGGCGTCGGTCGTGCAGAATACCGAGCAGCTTGCCCCGGTCGGCCCGCGCACAAGCTGGAACCATCGCGCGCCCGAAAGCGGCGAGTTGGACCTGATGCCCTTCGAAAAGGACATGGTCGATATCGTCAACAAGTTCACCACTTCGAAGGATAACGACGAGCGCGTGGCTCTGATGAAGCAATTTCAGAAGATCTCCACCGGGCATCTCTACAATATCGGTCTGACCGAATATCCGGGTGCGCTCATCATCAACAAGCGCTTCTCGAATGTTCCCCCCGGCACGCCGATCTTCCTCTTCAACTGGGCCGAGGACTCCATCATTCGCGAGCGCCTCTGGGTAGCTGCGGACAAGCAGGGCAAATACGAACTGTTCCCGCAGGAGCTTCCGGGTGCGCCGGGCAGCGCCGGTCCGATCAAATAGGGGCGACCGGCAACCACGATTGGCAGCCGGCCATCCACCGGCTGCCAATCGGACATCAAGCATTCCGGCGGCTCGCCCGCCGGCCGAACTGAACACCGCCGGCGTCTGCCGTCCCTGACGGATCGGGGCAGCCGCCAGCATCAAGAGAAGCGAACCGTCCCATGTTACGATTCCTGCTCGTCCGCATAGCCTCTGCCATCCCCGTGCTCTTCATCCTGAGCGTGGTGACTTTCGCCATCATACAGGCGCCGCCGGGTGACTATGCCGATTACATCCGCTCGCAATTGATGAACCAGGGCGGCGCATCTTTCGCACAGGCCGACGCGCAGGCGCAGGTCTACCGCCGCGAACACGGGCTCGACAAGCCACTGGTCGTCCAATACGTCAACTGGATCGGCGGCATCGTCACCAGGGGCGATTTCGGCTACAGCATGTTCTACAACAAGCCTGTCGCGGACGTTGTCGGCGAGCGCCTGCCCAGAACGCTGGCGCTGGCCCTGGTGTGCCACATCCTGGCATCCGTTCTCGGCATCGGTTTCGGCATATGGGCAGCGACGCGGCAATATAGTTGGGTCGACAGCCTGCTCTCAGGTATATCCTTCCTCGGCATGACGGTGCCGCGCTTCCTGATGGCGCTGATCATCGTCTATATCCTCGTCTTCCAGCTCAACGTCTCGGAAATCGGCAGCTTCTTCTCGCCGCAATATGGCGGCGCACCCTGGTCCTGGGGAAAGTTCGCCGATCTCGTCAAGCATGTCTGGCCTGTCGTGGCGATCGCCACCTTCGGTGGGCTCGCCTACAATATGCGCATCATGCGCGGCAACCTGCTCGACACGCTGAACGCGCAATATGTCGAGACCGCGCGCGCCAAAGGCCTTTCCGGCAGCGCCGTCGTCATGCGCCATGCCGTGCCGAATGCGCTGCACCCTTTGGTCATGTATCAGGGCGTGGTGCTGCCCTACATGCTGACGGGCGAAATCGAGACCGCAATCATCTTCACCTTGCCGACCGTAGGTCCGGCGATCGTCGGCTCGATGGCGGTCGGCGACGTCTATGTCACCGCCACCTTCATGCTGGTGCTTTCGGCAACCCTCATCATCGGCAACATCATCGCCGACATGCTGCTCGCCCTGCTTGATCCGCGCGTGCGCCAACAGGGAGGGATCCACTAATGCTCGCCTTCAGCAACTCCCCGCCCCCGCCTGGCGAAACGATCAAGCACAAGCGCGGCAATGAGAGCTACATGGCGCTGGTCTGGCGCCGCCTGAAGCGCTCCTGGACCGGCATGGGCGGCCTCATCCTCGTCATCCTGCTGCTGTTGATGTCGATCTTCGCCGAATTCATCGCACCGCTCGATCCGAAGGCGACCGATAGCGGCTTCGCGCCGCCGCAGGTCATCAGCTTTCATGACAAGGACGGCAATTTCGTCTTTCAGCCCCGCGTCTACGCTCTGGTCGAGACGAGCGATCTCGACCCGGTTACGTTCCAGCCGATCGTCGGCCCCGACTATGACAATCCGCGCCCGCTCGGCCTTTTCGTCAAGGGCGCGCCCTATTATCTCTTCGGTCTGATCCCCGGCGACCGGCACCTCTTCGGCACGACCGACGGCGGGCCCGTGCATTTCCTCGGCACGGACAAATTCGGCCGGGACATCCTGTCGCGCGCCATCTACGGCTCGCGCATCTCGCTGATGATCGCCTTGACGGTGGTTACCATCGTTACCATCGTCGGCACGACGGTCGGGATGATCTCCGGTTATTTCGGCGGCACGCTGGACGCCTGGATCCAGCGCTTCGTCGAAGTCGTTCTGGCCTTCCCGCAACTGCCGCTCTACCTGGCGCTGACCTCCCTCATCCCGGTGACGGCGCCGACCAATGTCTTCCTCGCCTTCGTCATCGTCGTCATGTCGGCGCTCGGCTGGGCGCAGATGTCGCGCGAGGTCCGCGGCAAGACGCTTGCGCTGGCGAGGATCGAATATGTGCGTGCAGCCATGGCGGTCGGGGCAACCGACCGGCGCATCATCCTCCAGCACATATTCCCCAACGTCATGAGCCACGTCATCGTCGCCGTGACGCTCGCGATCCCAAGCGTGGTGCTGCTCGAATCCTTCCTGGGTTTCCTCGGCTTTGCCGTCAAGCCGCCGCTGATCTCGTGGGGCTTGATGCTGCAGGACACCTCGACCTATTCGGTCATCGGCTCCTACCCCTGGATCCTCTCACCCGTCGCCTTCGTTCTCGTCACCGTCTTCGCCTTCAACGCACTCGGCGATGGCTTGCGCGACGCGATCGATCCCTATTGAGAGGAGAACAGTTATGGCTCTCGCACTCGTCAATACCTTCGCTCCCGACACCCGCCTCGACGCCGCCGACAAGGCTGTGGCTCCCGTCATCGACGCCCGCAATGTCGCCGTCAAATTCAAGGTCGAGGATGGCATCGTCGATGCCGTCAAGGATATCTCCTTCCAGCTCTATCGCGGGGAAACCATCGCCATCGTCGGCGAATCCGGCTCGGGGAAATCCGTGACGGCACGCACCGTGATGGGGCTGCTGACCAAGCGCGCCGTCGTCTCGGACAAGTCCACCATCCATTACGACGGCAAGAATGTGTTGAAATTTTCGGAGCGTGCCCGGCGGCAGCTGCGGGGCGATCGCATCTCGATGATTTTTCAGGAGCCGATGAGCTCGCTCAACCCGATCTATACGATCGGCGGCCAGATCGTCGAAGCGATCCGTGTCCATCGCAAGATCGGCCGCCGCGAAGCCCAAAAAAAGGCGCTGGACCTGCTCAAGCAGGTCCGGATCCCCGATCCCGAGGCCCGGCTGATGCAATATCCGCATCAGCTGTCGGGTGGCCAGCGTCAGCGCGTCATGATCGCCATGGCGCTTGCCAACGATCCGGACGTGCTGATCGCCGACGAGCCGACGACCGCGCTCGACGTGACCGTGCAGGCGCAGATTCTGAACCTGATCCGCGACCTGCAGAAGCAACTCGGCATGGCGGTGATCCTGATCACGCACGACCTGACGGTCGTGCGCCAATTCTCCGATTATGTCTATGTCATGCAGCATGGCGAGATGCGTGAGCACAACAGGACCGAAGAGCTGTTTTTACATCCGCAACATCCCTACACGCAGCATCTTCTCTCGTCGGAGCCGCACGGACAGGCGAAGCCGCTGCCTCCGGATTGCGGCACGGTACTCGAGGGCAAATCCGTCAAGGTCGCCTTCATGTTGCGCCACGGCACCTTCTTCAAGCCTGACATGCGCGAGTTGGTCGCCGTCGACGGCCTCAACCTCGAACTGCGCCGCCATGAAACGCTTGGCCTGGTCGGCGAATCCGGTTCCGGCAAGACCACCTTCGGCCAGGCGCTGCTGCGCCTCATCGATGCCGATAGCGGCGAGATCTACTTCGACGGACAGGCGATCCACGACCGCTCGCGGGCCGAGATGCGGCCGCTGCGTTCCCGCATGCAGGTCGTCTTTCAGGATCCTTTCTCTTCACTCAATCCGCGCATGACCATCGGCCAGATCATCGGCGAAGGGCTGGTGGTCAACAACATCGGCCAGAGCAAGGCTGAGCGGCTGGAACGCGTGAAGGACGCACTCGTCAGCTCCGGCATGCCCGCCAATATCCTCTCGCGCTTCCCGCACGAGTTTTCCGGCGGCCAGCGCCAGCGCATCGCCATCGCCCGCGCCATCGCGCTCGAGCCGGAATTCATTCTACTCGACGAGCCGACCTCAGCGCTCGATCTTTCCGTTCAGGCCCAGATCATCGACCTTCTGCGCAAGCTGCAGGACGAGCGGGGCTTGAGCTACCTCTTCATCTCGCACGACCTCAAGGTCGTCCGCGCCCTTTGCCATCGTGTCATCGTCATGCAGCATGGCAAGATCATGGAAGAAGGGCCGGTCGAAGAGGTTCTGTCCCATCCCAAGACCGCCTACACCGAACGCCTTGTCAGAGCGGCGTTCGAGGTAGCTTCCTAGCATCCAGGAGATTTTTACATGACAGGCACTCCCAAGATCACATTCATCGGCGCCGGCTCGACCGTCTTCATGAAAAACATCATCGGCGACGTCTTACAGCGCCCTGCCCTTGCAGGCGCAAGAATAGCACTGATGGACATCAATCAGCAGCGACTGGAAGAAAGCGCCATCGTGGCCCGCAAACTGGCCTCGACGCTCGGGGCCCCTGCCACGGTCGAGATCTTCACGGACCAGCGCAAGGCGCTGGAGGGCGCTCACTTCGTCGTCGTCGCCTTCCAGATCGGCGGCTACGAGCCCTGCACCGTCACCGATTTCGAAGTTCCGAAGAAATACGGCCTGCGCCAGACGATCGCCGATACGCTCGGCGTCGGCGGCATCATGCGCGGCCTGCGCACCGTGCCGCATCTCTGGAAGATCTGCGAGGACATACTCGCCGTCTGCCCGAACGCGATCATGCTGCAATATGTGAACCCGATGGCCATCAATACCTGGGCCATCGCCGAAAAATATCCAGCCATCAAGCAGGTCGGGCTCTGCCACTCCGTGCAGGGCACGGCGATGGAACTGGCTCACGATCTCGACATTCCCTATGACGAGATCCGCTATCGCTCGGCCGGCATCAACCACATGGCCTTCTACCTCGCATTCGAGCATCGCCAGCCGGATGGTTCCTATCGCAACCTATATCCGGATCTCGTCCGTGCCTATCGCGAGGGACGCGCGCCGAAGCCCGGCTGGAACCCGCGCTGCCCGAATAAGGTGCGCTACGAGATGCTGACGCGCCTCGGCTACTTCGTTACCGAAAGCTCGGAGCACTTCGCCGAATACACGCCCTACTTCATCAAGGAAGGCCGTGAGGATCTGATCGAGAAGTTCGGCATCCCGCTCGACGAATATCCGAAGCGCTGCATCGAGCAGGTGGCTCGCTGGAAGAACCAGGCAGAGGAATATCGCACGGCCGACAAGATCGAGGTCAAGCAATCGAAGGAATACGCATCCTCGATCATCAACTCGGTCTGGACCGGCGAACCCTCCGTCATCTACGGCAATGTCCGCAACAATGGCTGCATCACGTCGCTGCCCTACAATTGCGCCGCCGAGGTTCCCTGCCTCGTCGATGCCTCCGGCATCCAGCCCACCTTCATCGGCGACCTGCCGCCGCAGCTGACCGCGCTCATCCGCACCAATATCAACGTGCAGGAACTGACGGTGAAGGCCCTGATGACTGAAAATCGCGAGCACATCTACCACGCCGCGATGATGGATCCGCACACGGCCGCCGAACTCGACCTCGACCAGATTTGGTCGCTGGTCGATGAACTGCTGGCAACCCATGGCGATTGGCTGCCGGAATGGGCACGCGGCAATCGCAAGGTTCAGGCCGCCTAAAGCCACTCTCTCCCGGCTAGCGGCCAAAAGGCCCCGCGGCGCTGCCGCGGGGCCCTACGTCTTTGACCGGGCTGGAGAAAGTGAAAATCTAAAACGCAGCGGATGGCGCATCGATAACCGATGGCAAAGCACAATCGATTGCGTTAAAAACGGTCGCAGTTTGGAGGAGACGAACGACATGGCCAGCTCGGAAACATTCGCCACCGGAACATTCGTCGGACGTATCTGGCGTCCCGATGTCGGTGGCCCTGCCCTCGTTACTGTCCGGGATGGCACCGTTTACGACATCACCTCGAAGGAAGCGCCGACGACGCGTGATCTTCTCGAGCGCGACGATCCGGTCGCTTTCGTCCGCGCGCAGAAGGGTGAAGCCGTTGCCGGTCTCGACGCCCTGCTGGCTGCCAAGGCCGACCTCTCGGCCATCCATCTTCTCGCTCCCATCGACCTGCAGGCGATCAAGGCCTGTGGCGTCACCTTCGCTCGCTCGATGCTCGAGCGCGTCATCGAAGAACGCGCGGCCGGCAATCCGGATCTTGCTGAATCCATCCGCGGCAAGGTTACCGCTCTGATCGGCGACAGCCTGCGCAATCTGAAGGCCGGTTCCGCCGAGGCGGCCAAGGTCAAGGCGGCGCTGATCGAGGAAGGTGTCTGGTCGCAATATCTGGAAGTCGGCATCGGCCCGGATGCCGAGGTCTTTTCCAAGTCGCAGGTGATGTCCTCAGTCGGACCAGGTGCCGATGTCGGCCTGCATCCGATCTCCAAGTGGAACAATCCCGAGCCGGAAATCGTGCTCGCCGTCGACAGCCAGGGCCGGGTCAAGGGCGCGACGCTCGGCAACGACGTCAACCTTCGCGATGTCGAGGGTCGGTCCGCCCTGCTGCTCGGCAAGGCCAAGGACAATAATGCCTCCTGCTCGATCGGCCCCTTCATCCGCCTGTTCGACGAGAGCTATGGGCTGGACGACGTGCGCGACGCCGATCTCGACCTCAAGGTTGAGGGCGAGGATGGCTATGTGCTGCATGGCCGTTCGTCGATGAAGGAAATCAGCCGCGATCCCCTCGATCTCGTCTCCCAAACCATCGGCCGCCATCATCAGTATCCGGACGGCTTCGTGCTGTTCATGGGAACGCTTTTTGCACCTGTGGAGGACCGTGACACCCCCGGACAAGGCTTCACCCACAAGGCCGGCGACGTCGTCACCATCTCCAACGACAAGCTGGGCGCGCTGCGAAACCGGGTGCTCCTGTCGACGGAATGCCCGCCCTGGACCTTCGGCGCATCGCACCTGATGCGGAACCTGGCGCGGCGGGGATTGATTTAAGCCCATGCAGGAGTCGACGGTTGCGTGAACGTGCCGTTGATCAAACTGACCGGTCATAAAGGGACGATAGCTTCGCCACCAGCACCCTAGCATCGATGCCGGCGAGATTGCCTCCGGTGAAGAAAGGATCGTCCGTGACTTCCCGTCCTATCCAGTCCGGAAACACCTGCGATTCAAGCTCGGCAACAGATGCCGCTTCGACCTCGCACAAGATCAGGCCTGAAAGCTGCCCTTCGAAGACATCGAGACTGAGCGACTTGGCCGAAGAAACGATACTGTACCGCCTTTTCCGGATGTTTCTGCCGGGCAGTTCGGACAATACGGCGTGTTCGTCCGCGGTCAGGTAGGTGTTGACGATTGGGACGGAGAGTCTGTCATCCGAAGGATATTTTTTACACAGCTTAAATTGAATATCCCGCCCGTCGCCCAAGGTTATTTTCCGCAGGCGTAATCGACTTCCTATTATGTAAAGATCCTCGATCAGCCGAAATGCCACTCCGGATAGTTCCGGGGCTTGGGTGATCAAAAAACGGCGCTCATGTTCAAGCTGAGCATATTTTGGAATTTTGCGCGGCATCTCTTTGCAAAATACACTCAACCGCCAGGCCGAGATAATCCAAACCTCAATGTGTGGACATCGAATGCGGCTGGTTCAGGCGACTGCGAACGGCAGTCAGTTCCGAGGTGGTGTGATTGAGGCGATCGGCGAGAACGCGCATGATTTCGACGGCCATTTCGGGGAAATCGCTGAGCAGCTTCAGAAAATGCTCTTTGCTGATCTTCAGCGCCTCCAGCCTTGAGGTAGCCTTGACCGTTGCCGTGCGGGAGACGTCGCAGAGAATGGCGATTTCACCAACGATGGAGTTGACGTCAACTTCGGCAACCTTGATCTCGCCAGCCGGACTATCGACGAGAATATCAGCAGTTCCGGAAAGAACAACGTAGGCGGCATCGCCCTGATCACCCTGAAGAAACAGGGTTTGGCCAGCATTATAACTGACGCGATCCGACGTAAACGCCAAAAGCTTCAACTTCGCGGGCGCAATGCGCGAAAAAATCGGCACGCGCTTCAGCATTTCAACTTCATCCTTCAGAAGCATGAGCTTCAAAACCCCCAGTGTTCGGCCCCAGACGCCACTGCCGAGATAGAATATTACGATAACAGTTCTTTGAACATACCGTTTTTCTCTAAAAGATCGGTACTGGAGCCGCTTTCGACAAGACTGCCGTGGTTGAAGACCAGCACACGATCGAACAACTCGGCAAAACTCGGGTTAGACAGAACCCAAACGATCGCCGGCGCATATTCGTTCCGATCAAGCTCGCTCAACATGCTCCTTGCAATCTGGTCCTGGACGCGGTGGTCGAGCGCCGGCAGCGGCCGATTGCAAATAATGTAATCCGCCCGCTTCAAAAGCGCGCGACCGAGATTGAGTTTCTGTCGCTGCACGTTCGTCAGTCGCTTGCCGCCCGAGCCGACATCGAAATCGAGGCCGATCGACAAGACGCTGTCATGCATGCCCAGACGCCCGAAAACATCGTACATGATGCGATGAATCCGCTCAGGCGCATTGGCCTGCTGATGCGCGATACGGCCGAACAGAACATTATCCATCAAGGTCGCGGAAGCGGTGAAGCGCTCGGCATCGTAGCGCTCGATCACGCTGGCAAGATCCGCCGGAATGTTCTCATAGAACTTGGAACGCGCGCCGACGATCTTTTCCATGAGCATCTGCGTCAGAAGACCGAAGCGGTGACGCGGTTCGATATAGGAGAAACTGAGGCGGATGATCGCCGCGCGCTCGTCGGCCGTAGCGGCCTCGTAGCCCTTGCCGTTGAGCTTCTGCAGCAGCGCCTCGTAAGTCGGAATGTCTTCCGCCGTCATGAAGGTCAGCTGCTGGAAGAAGGGGTGATCCGGTGGCAGGTCGGTGAAGAGTTCAACGGCGTTCTCAGCAATCTCAAGGCCCATATCGTAGAGATCGGAAACAAGCCCGGTCTCGGAGAATACTTTCTGGAAATAGGGATGAGCGGCAAGCTTGCGATTGGTCATCTGCGGCCGCTTCAACGTGCCGAACACCATATTTTCGCCGACTGTCGCCTGCAAGTTATAGGCGTCGAACTGGAAGGGAACGACGAGCTCTTCGAGCTTCTCCTCATGGAGCGCCAGCCGCAATGCTTGTCGCAGTTCGACGATCCGCGATGTCAGCTCCCCGTGCGCCGCCGTATCGACATTCGAACGCAGCGCCATGTCGAAGATGTCCTGAGACATGGCTACCGTATCGAGAACGGGGCGGATGACCGAATAGATGTCGTGCGGCCCGGTAGCACCGGCCGCGGCATAGTCGACCCAATCGCTGTTGAGATCCAGCTCCGGGTTGGCAGAACGCCGAGCCTCGATCATCTGCCACTTGACCCTGCTGGCCGTCTCTTCGTCATAAGTTGGCGGGATCAGGGGCGCATGCTTCAGACCGTAGAGCAGATTGCTGCGCAGGGTGCCATGGAAGAAAAAAGTCTCCGAGGACGCATAGGCGATGCGCCGCCCGATCAACGATTCCGGCAATTCCAGTAGGTCCCGGCCATCGATGCTGACGCGGCCGGTATCTGGCCAGACCAGGCGGCCGAACGCCTCGGCAAGATATTCGCCGCCGGCACCACTCTCGCCGACGATCGCCACCCTCTCACCCGGCTGGATCTCCACCGAAACATGATCGAGCACGCGCGCGCCGCTGTCATCGACAACGGTCAGATTGGTCGCGACCAGGGAATGCGTTATGCGGCCCGCGGGTGCGTGGGAGACGACCTGAATCTTCGGATCGATCAGGTTTTCGACGCTGAACTGCTCGACCACCTGATTGTACTTGACCTGAACGTCCTGGCGCGACTGGTCCCAGTCGATCAGCTCCTTCAGGGGCCCGGGCAGATCCTTGTAGGCGTTGATTACCGCAACCAGCTGGCCGATATCCAACCGACCCTGCAACGCCAGGAAGCCGCCGATCAGGTAAAACAGGAACGGGGTGACCTGGGCCAGGAAGTTGTTGATGAATTTCACCATAAACTTCCATTGATAGAGATCGTAGCGGATCGAGAAGATAAGGCCGAGCCGCTGCGCGATGTCGGCGCGCTCCAGATTGGTGGTGTCGTTGGCGTGGATGGTGCCGATGCCTTCGACGATTTCGCCGACGCGGCCTGAAAGTTCACGCGCCGTCAACTGCCGCTGGCGGCCGAGTTCCAATAACCGCTTGCGCATGCGTGGAATGACGATCGCCTGCACGGCGACGATGGCGGCAGCGATCATGCCCAGCCAGAAATTCTGCATGATGATGAAGATGAGAGCGGTGACCGCCTGGCCGCCCAGAAGCGCTGGCTGCACGAAGGCATCGCCCGTGAAGCCGCCCATCGGCTCCACCTCGTCCTTGATCATGGTCGCGATTTCGGCAGGCTTTACCCGCTTGAAGTGCAACGGCGGGAATCGCAGCACGCGATCGATGAGTTCGAAGCGGATGCGGCGCAGCATGCGCTCTCCGAGCCGACCCTTGTAGGTATTGATATAAAGCTTGAAGAGACCGTTGAGCACGACAAGCGCCAGGAATATCAGGCTCAACGCTACCAGCATCCACATACGGGTAAGCTGCAGGCCCTGGAACACTTCGATATGCCCGATCAAAGGCGGGTCGAAAGCGATATGCATGAAGGTTTGCGTATCGCCGGGATGTTCGAAGCCCTTGCCCTGAATCGGCCCGTTGACGATCTGCTTTGGCAGATCGAAAGACAGGAAGTAAGGGATCATCGAGGCCGCGACAACCAGCAGTATCCAGATCTGCTCCAGCCGGGTGTTCGACCAAATATAACGCGCTAGGCTTTTTTCCATCGCTTATTGCAGACTTCCAAATTCAACGCTCAGCACCGGCAAGTGCCGGCACCGATGTTGCAGAGATGCGGGATAAGTTTGTTGCGGATGCGTGGCCCCATGGTGAAAAGGGACGCCGCCCGGTCTTTCGTCCACGCCCCCTCCCGATTCATTGATTTTTCAATTTATATCACAACATTGCTGAAATCGAGGGGGACAAACGACAGGGCGCGGTCACGAGCGCAGCACTTCATTTCTCACGCGATACCTTGAATTATGGCGGAGGTTTTTGCAGCGCCGTTAAGGTCGATATCGGGGCTGCGCGGCTTGGGCCGCGACAGCGCCGTCTCGATTGCCTCGACGAGCAATTTCGTCGTCAATCCCGCTTCGGGCAGGGCAAGCGCCAGGCCCAGCTTCTCCAGGCGCTCGGCTCGGACCGACTGCTCGGTCTCTCCGCCGGTGGTGAAGGGAACCAGGATGGAGCGGCAGCCCGCTACCAGAAGATCGCCGACCGTATTATAGCCGGCCTGCGAGATCGACAGCTCCGCGCCTCTTAGAAGAGAAGTGAAGTCCTTGCGGAAACGGATGAGTTCGACATTGCCGGGCGCGTACCCAGCGAGATCGGCGAAATCCCGCTCCGGCAGGTTGGGCCCTGTCACCAGCAGCCAACGCCGGTCGACTGCCACCCGGCTTGCCGCCTCGAGCGAGGCGCGAATAAGGTCGCGGCCGACGGCACCCCCACCCGCGGAAACGACGATGTCGAATATCTCTGCCGGTTCAGCCGGCAGCATCGGGGCTACGAGGCCCGTATAGGCGATCTTGTCGGCTATGGCTTCGGTTAGCGGAAAGGTCTCCTCCAGCCGAACGAAATGAGGATCGCCGTGGACGAGAACGCCGTCGAAGTGGTCGCGAAGCAGCGCCACCGTCTCCTCGTCGCGCCCGGGCTTTTTCTGCTGCTGCAGAATATCCCGCACCGATGTATAGAGCCTCGGCTTCGGATCGGCCTTGGCGATGGCATCGAGCAGCGGCAGCAGTTCGAAGCGCATCTGCCTGCGACCGAAGGGGAAGGCCTCGATGATGACGACGTCCGGGGCAGCCTGCTTGAAGGCATCGAGCAACAGATCACGCCGCCTCGATAGAAACGTCTCGTCGACGGCGTTGCCGGATTGGTCTGCAAGGCCCGAAAAGCCGGCACTGCTGGCAACGACCGGCGGCAGCGTCACGGATGTCACATCTTGACCGGGAAAGCCGTTGACCGGAACGCCACCGGTGACGACGGTCACCTGGCAGCCATCCCTAGCCATGGCGCTGGCGATACGGCTGGCCCTCGCCAGATGGCCGATGCCAAGCAGATGCTGGACGTAGAAGAACACGCGCGGAGAAGGGGAATGCGCGGCCGTCATGCGGATTTCCGCCATTGGTCTTCCTTTTGCCACTGCTCTTCGAACAGCCCGGTCAATTGCCGAATGCTGGCATGATAGTCGAAATGCTCGCGCACCCGCCTTTCCGCCGCTTCCCCGAGCCTGTGGCGCAGCGCCGGATCGCGGATCGCAAGCTCCAATGTCGCGGCAAGGGCCTGTGGATTCTCCGGTGGAACGACGAGGCCATTCTCGCCGTCTTCCAGCAACTCGGGAACGCCGGAAATATTGGTGGAGAGGCAGACGAGGCGCTGGCTGGATGCCTCGACCAGCACATTCGGCAAGCCGTCCCGATCGCCGTCGGCCGCCACGCGGCATGCCAGCGCGAAGACATCCGCCTGCCGATAATGCGCGAGCACATCCTCCTGCGCCAAGGCGCCCTTCCAGGTGATGCGGTCGGTTATGCCAAGCGTTTCGGCGAGCGCCTTCAGTTTCGCCAGCCCGTCGCCACCGCCAATATGGGTGAAACGCCAGTTGAGATCACCGGGCAACAGCGCCAGCGCCTTCAGCAGCACGTCATAGCCCTTCTTCTCCACAGCCCGACCAACGCTGAGAACCAAGGCAGGGTCTGAGACCTCAGAACCATCGCGCGCCGAATGTTCGCCGGCAAAGGGACCGAAGCGATCAAGGTCCAGGCCGTGATAGCTCAGATGGACATTATCGCGCATATCGGTCAGATCCCGCATATGGTCGAAGCCGGTGCGCGTGCAGGTGACCGTCCAGCGAGCCCGGCCGAGCTTTTCCGAAAGCTCCCAGTCCGGCGATGTCCAGATGTCCTTGGCGTGGGCCGAACAGGTCCAGGGAATGCCGGTCATGATGCTGGCATAGGCGGTAACAGAGGCCGGCGTGTGGATGAAATGCGCATGCAGCCACTCGCCGTTGTCGGGCCACTCATGCGCCAGCACCAATGCCTGGCCGAAGCGACGAAAGCGGTTGGGGGTGATATCCCGTTTGAGATCCGCCCAGAACTGCTTCAAGAGCGGCTTGAAGCCGGGCTTGCCCATGCCGGCGAAGAAAGCACGCAGCACCCTGAGCGGTTCGTTGTGCAGATATTCCGGCAGATAGACCACGCGCGCCTTGATCTCGTCATGGACGGGATGACGCTTCTTGTCCGTCGGCTTTCGCATCGAAATCAGCGTCAGGTCGAAGCCCGCCCTTTCCAGGCCGAGCAGCTCCTGCGCGATGAAGGTCTCCGACAGGCGAGGGTAGCCCTTGAGGACCACCAGTATTTTTTTCCGCATCGACAGGTTCCGATGGTCTATTCGGCAACGATCGATAGCGGCGTATAGCGCTCGCGATCATCGAACCATTCGCCGACGGTGCGCGAAATATGCACCAGCCCTTCCAGGCGCATGATGCTGCTGCTCGCCGACGGCGGCGCGCGGGTCGGCAAGCGCTTCAAGGCGGCGGCAAGCTGCTTGGGATCCGCAGACTCCTCCGGCAGCAGCATGTCGACGAGACCGAGCTCGCTTGCCCGCTGAGCGCGGATCAGCTGCTCCTCGCGCGGACGCGTGCGCGGAATGATCAGCGCCGGCTTGTCGAAGGACAGGATCTCGCAATAGGTGTTGTAGCCACCCATGGCGACGACGGCCTTGGCGCCGGCGATCAGCTCTTCCATCTTGTTGTCGAACTCGATTACCTGCAGACAGGCGATCTTACCTGCACGTTCCAGCAGCTGATTGCGCTCCTTGGCAGGCATATAGGGCCCAAGGACGATCAGCGTCCTGTGCGTGAGCGAGCTGTCCTGCTCAAAGGCGCTGATGACATCATCGACCAGATCGGCGCCATCGCCGCCGCCACCGGTCGTCACCAGGATATAGTCCTCATCAGGCACGTGTTCCGACTTCGTCCCCAGCGATGAAACGCTACGCTGCAGAAAGCCAACGAACTCCATCTTCCGGCGCACGCCCGCCGGCACGTCGAGACCGACGAGCGGGTCGTGAAAGTCCGGCGGGCCGTAAACCCACACTCGGTCGTAGTACTGATCTATCTTCTGCAGGACGTTGTTCTTCTTCCACTCCGCCTCCAGCAGGTGCGGGGCGTCCATGACGTCGCGCATGCCCAAAACGAGCGTCGTGCCGCGTGCCTTAAGATAGGTCAATGTCTCCTCGACCTCGCCCTTGAGCCCCATCGGCTCCTTGTCGACGATGAAGACATCGGGCTGAAAGGTCTCCGCCGTATGGCGGATGATCGATTGCCGCATCTTCAGCGTCTCCTGCAGAGCGACGTGACTTGCCATCGACGTATACTCGCCGTCCCGCAGCTTGATGACGCTCGGTACCTTGACGAAATCGACGCGCGACCGATAGTCGAAAGCACCGGCGATCGTCGCGCCGGAGATAATCAGCACGTTCAGCCCGCGATAGTCCTCCACAAGGGCATGCGCGATGGTCCGGCATCGTCTGAGATGACCAAGACCGAACGTGTCGTGGCTATACATGAGGATTCGAGCATCTTCTAAGCGCCGCTTCATGGGCAAAACCTCTAGGGGATTAAAGTCATGTACGCGGCTTGTCAGCAAACAACAACCGCGGCCGCTCCTTGAATTGCAATCCTGTCTTGGCCTTGCACCCTGCTATTTGTAGGGATCGGCGGCATCGCGCAAGCCGTCTCCTAAAAAGTTGAACGCCAGAATGACCAAAATTACCGGAACCATGGGGAAAAGAAGCCATGGATAGAAGGCAATCACGCTGACGCTCCGAGCCTCAGTCAAAAGAATCCCCCAGCTGGTGATCGGAGGGCGAAGGCCCAGCCCCAGGAAGCTCAGTGCCGTTTCGCCGAGAATCATGCTTGGAACGGAAATGGTCGCGGTGGCAATCAGATGCGACATGAACCCGGGCACGAGGTGGCGACCGATGATGCGCCGGGTGGGTGCACCCATCAACTGCGCGGCCAGCACATAGTCTTCCTCGCGCAACGATAGAAGCTTGGAGCGCACGGCGCGCGCAAGCCCTGTCCAGTCGAGAATGCCAAGGATGATGGTGATGCCGAAGTAGATGAGGATCGGGCTCCAGCTCACCGGCATGATCGCGGCAAGCGCCATCCAGAGCGGCAGGCTCGGCAGTGATTGAAGGATTTCGATCACCCGCTGCACCAGCAGATCGAACAGACCGCCATGATAACCGGCCAAGCCGCCGATGATGATACCGAGCACGAAACTGACGGAGATGCCGATCAGCCCGATCGTTAAGGAGATGCGCGCGCCATAGATGATGCGCGACAACACGTCGCGACCCAGCCGGTCGGTCCCAAGCAGATACATCTGTCCACCGACGGCCGGGCAAACCAGATGAAAGTTCGAATCCACCAGCCCCCAGAAGCGGTAGGCATCGCCGCGACAGAAGAAGCGGATCGGCTGCACGTCGGCGGGATTCTCGGTGTAGTTCCGGCGCAGCGTATCGATATCGAGCGCCATCTTGCGACCATAGACGAATGGACCGACGAACTCGCCTTTATTGAAGAGGTGGATCGCCTGCGGTGGCGAATGGATATAATCGACGTTTCGCGTGTGAAGCCCATAGGGCGCGAGGAATTCCGCAATCACGATCATGCCGTAGAACAGCAGCAGGAAAATACCTGATGCAAGTGCAAGCTTGTGCTTCTTGAACTTCCACCACATGAGACGCTTCTGCGAGGCCAGATAATAGCGCGTCTGGCCGGCGGACATGGCTTCGAACTGGTCCGGATCGAAATCCGCCTTCGAGACATAATGTTCGAGGGGCGCCCCGGGGCGCGGCAGGGGTGCGGTCACTTTGTGCTCCTGCCTTGCAAGCGGATGCGCGGATCGAGAAAGCCGAGGGCGATATCGGAGATCAGCACCCCGATAACGTTGAGGAAGGCCAGAAACATCAGGAAGGAGCCGGCAAGATACATGTCCTGGCTCTGCAATGCCCTGATCAGCATCGGACCCGTCGTTTCAAGCGACAGAACAATGGCGGTGATTTCCGCGCCCGAGATGATCGACGGCAGGATCGAACCGATATCGGCGACGAAGAAGTTCAACGCCATGCGCAGCGGATATTTCACCAGCGCCCTCAAAGGATGCAGACCCTTGGCGCGCGCGGTGATGACATATTGCTTCTGCATCTCGTCAAGCAGGTTGGCGCGAAGACGGCGGATCATGCCGGCCGTCCCGGCCGTGCCGACGATGATGACCGGAATCCAGAGATGCGAGAGGATCGAGCGCGCCTTTTCCCAGCTCATCGGCTGCGACAGATATTTCTGATCCATCAGATGGCCGATGGACACACCGAACCAGACATTGGCGAAATACATCAGGATCAGCGCCAGCATGAAATTCGGAATGGCGATGCCGAGCAGCCCGAGGAAGGTGAGGCCGTAGTCGCCCCAGCTGTACTGATGGGTGGCGGAATAGATGCCGATCGGGAAGGCGATCAGCCACGTCAGAAGGATCGTCGTCATCGACACGAGGATGGTCAGCCACAACCGGTCGCCGACCACATCCGATACCGGCAGCTGATATTCGAAGGAATAGCCGAAATTGCCATGCAGCATGCCGGCGACCCAACGGACATATTGCACCGCGATCGGCCGGTCGAGCCCGTATTCGTGGCGGAGATCCTCTATTTCCTGCAGGTTTGCAGTTTCGCCCTGAGCGCGCAGCTCGGCAATCTGGCTTTCGAAGAAATCGCCCGGCGGCAACTGGATGATGGTAAAAACCAGCATCGAGATCACGAGCAATGTCGGGATCATCACCGCGATACGCCAGATAATATACTTAAGCATTGGGTCGATCCTCCTTCATCCAGAAGGTATCCGGCATGTAGACGCCGAGATAACAGGTTGGATCGAAACCATAGAGCGCTTTTTCGGGCACATTTTGCATGCGCGCCGAATGCACGATCGGCTGGAGCGTGGCATTGATCAGGCCGATGGAGAAAACCTGATCGCTATAGATCGCCAGCATCTGGTGCCAGATCTCGGCGCGCTCGAAGGAGGAGGCTGCCGTTTCCCATTCGCCAAGCAGTTTGACCAATTTTGCTGCTTCCGCCACGTCGGGCGCCGCCCCCTGGGTCTGACGCGACAGATAGTACATGCCCCAGAGCGGCCATTGCATCTGGTCGTCCATGGTCGGTGCGAGTTCGCCGGGATTCATGTCGGCCGTGGGCACGCCATTGTCGAGGCCGTACCAAAGCGACATCAGAATCCGGCCGCCCATGGCGCGGCTGCGAAAGATATCGCGCTGCGACACGCGGGTATAAAGCGCGATGCCGACCTTGCGCCAATGATCGGTGACCAGCTCCAGAACGTCGGAATCCAGCGTGCTTTCACCGGGCGTCTCCACGGTGATCTCCATTCGCCGGCCGTCCGGCAAAAAGCGCGTGCCATCCTCGTCACGCTTGTCGAGACCAGCCGCATCGAGCAACGCATTGGCCTGATCCGGATCATGGGAGATCCAGGCCGAGGCATATTCCGGTTTGTAGAGGGGGCTGTCCGGCAGAATAGTGTCGGCGCTTTCTGTCCCGAGGCCATAGAAGACAGCCATGTTGATCTCATGGCGATCGATCGCCAGCGACAGCGCCCGGCGCACTCTCACGTCGCGCAGAACATCCCGCCAGACCGGATCGGCGCTGTTCAGGTTCGGAAACAGCGCAACACGCGAACCGCGCGCCATTTTCCATAGATTGACCTTGATCGGATAACGCTTCTCCGCATCCTTCAGGAAGGTATAGTCGTTGAAGTCGATCCCGGTCGCCTGCAGATCGCTTTCACCAGCACCGGTCTTGGCGGCAATGATTGCCGACGAGCTGATGTTCAGGATGAAACGGTCGATATAGGGCAACTGCCGGCCGTTTTCATCGACGCGGTGGAAATAGGGATTGCGCTCGAAGACGAACTGCTCGGCCGGCGGCGGCGTCGTGTTTCGCCAAGGGTCCAGCACCGGCAGATTGGGATTCTCGGGCCGATAGGCCCGGCCCATCTTGATATGGAGATCCTGCCATTTCTTCACCCGGTTTTCCTGTATCAGCGAGGAAAGACGAATGCTGTCCTGATATTTCTTGTGGAACTGCTTCAGATAATGGCCGGGGCCGAGAATGACGAGAGGCTGCGGCGCGGCCAGACTCGGCAGGAAATCCGGATTGGGATCGTCCCAGGAATAGCGTACCGTCAGCTCGTCGAGCACCTCGAAACGCGGCAGGTTGCCGTGCGGGCGCAATTCCAGAGCGCCGCCGCCGGGCGTCAGCTGCTTGTTGAGGATGACATCTTCCCACCAATAGCGGAAATCGTTCGACGTCAGGGGATGGCCGTCAGACCATTTGTGCCCGTCACGCAGCTTGAAGGTGAAGACCGTATCGTTGACCGCGGAAAAGGACTCGAGAATATCCGGCTGGAGCGACAGGGTGCGGTCATACCCGACAAGACGGGCATAGCCATAGATCGTCATGAAGCGGATATCGTTCTGGCTGCCGATAATGGTGCGCACGGAACCGCCATAGCGGCCCGGCGTACCACCCATGGCGGCGACGCTGACAATGCGCGGAAATTTCGGCAGGCGCTTGGCAAGATGCGGCATCTGGCCGGCCCTCAGCCAATCGGCGAGATAATCCGGCTCGTTGTCGACATCCGCCGCCATAAGAGGCTGCGGCAGTACGGTAGAGGCCAATAGGCCAAGGAAGGTTCGACGAGTTACCACGTGCGCAACTCCTGAACGTCGACGCCGCGGCGAGCGCGAACGAAATGGCCGCCGCCGAGATCCGCATAGGCAAGCTCCCCATCCGTCCCCTCCGAGAATTGCGGCCCCCATTTTTGTCTGGCGGCCGGACCCTCGCTGTTCAGGGCGGAGAAATTGAGCGGCCGGTCGAGATCGGGGAATGGGACGGCCGCAAGCAGCGAGCGGGTGTAGGGATGGACGGGTTCGCGGAGGATGATTTCGCGCGGCGCGATTTCGACGATGCGACCTCGCGCCATGACCGCGATGCGATCGGCCATATAGTCGACCACGGCGAGATTGTGCGAGATGAACAGATAGGTAAGCCCAAGTCCCCGTTGCAAATCCTTGAGAAGATTGAGGATCTGCGCCTGCACCGAAACGTCGAGCGCCGAAACGGGCTCATCCAGGATTAGGAGTTGCGGCCCAAGAGCCAGGGCGCGTGCGATGCCGATACGCTGGCGCTGTCCCCCGGAAAAGCTGTGGGGATAACGGCTCAGATAATGCTTATCGAGCCCGATCGCCTGCATCAACGCCTTGACCTTCTCCTTGCGGTCGGCGCTGTCGCCATGCCCGTGGATCTCCAAGGGTTCGCTCAAAATATTGCGGATCGTCATGCGCGGCGAAAGAGACGAAACCGGATCCTGGAAAACCATCTGTATCTTTGTGCGCAGGTCCATCAGCGCATCGCCCTTGGCGGCGAGCACATCGATCTGGCTGTCGCCACCGTTGAAGCTGACCGATCCGCTGTCTGCTGTGACGGCCCGCATGAGGATCTTGCTCACCGTCGTCTTGCCGCAGCCGCTCTCGCCGACAAGGCCCAGACACTCGCCGCGGCGGATATCGAAACTGACGTCATCAACAGCGCGGAACTTCGTGCCATCCCGCCGGCTGAACAGCCCGCCGGCCTTCGTGCCATAGGTCTTGGTCAGATTGCGCACGCTGAGCAGGATCTCGGGTGCTGCCTTGCCGGCCGTGCTCGAACCGCCGCTGATGAGCTTCTTCTTGCCGGAGAAGGTGCCAAGATTGACGGGGACGTCCCGCAGGGATTTCAGCCGTTCGCCTGGCTTCATGTCGAAATGCGGCACTGCTGCCATCAAAGCCTTCAGATAGCGATGCTGCGGCTGGCGGAAGATCGTCTCGACAGGCCCTGCCTCCATGATCTCGCCGTGATAGATGACGACCACCTCGTCGGCCATGTTGGCAACGACGCCGAGATCATGGGTGATCAAAAGCATCGCCATGTTGAAGGTCTGCTGAAGATTGCGCAGCAGGCCGAGGATCTGCGCCTGGATGGTGACGTCCAACGCCGTCGTCGGCTCGTCGGCAATCAGCAGGGCCGGATTGCAGATCAGCGCCATGGCGATCATCGCACGCTGACGCATGCCGCCCGAGAGCTCGAAAGGATAGCGATCGAAGGTGTGGAAGGGATCCTGGAAGCCGACAAGGCTCAGCATTTCCTCGGTCTTCTCGCGCTGCTCGGCCCAGCTGATTCCTGGGGTGTGGATGCGAAGCGCTTCGCTGATCTGGTTGCCGACGGTATGCAGCGGCGACAGCGAGGTCATCGGCTCCTGAAAGATAGTGGCCATGCGCGCGCCGCGCAGCTTGCGCATCGCAATGCCATCGCGCGGTAGCGGAAGGAGATCGGTGGTCTGGCGGTCGAGCGGATCGGTAAAGAGAATGCGGCCGGTTGCCTGCGCCGCATTCGGGAGGATTCCCATGATCGATTGACTGATGATCGACTTGCCGGAGCCGGATTCGCCGACCAAGGCCGTGACCTTGCCGGGAAGCACCCTCAGATTGGCATTTTTGACGACACGCAGTTTGTCCCCATAAAGCGAGAACGAGACGTCGAGGTTCTCAATACGCAGCAGATCAGTCTCAGACGCCATACCAAATTGCTTCCCGCTCACATGACCTTTGTGGCCTTATACGGCACACTAACGTAGGCCATAACGGGTGTCTAGCTGGTCAAAGTGCTGGCGAGACTGTTAAAAAACTGTCGTGTTTCCAGTGATGTATCGGCTTGTGCTGACCTAGCCAGCCGCGGAGATCATGGAGCGAGCTTTTCGACTTGAAGACGGCTTTCGAACTTCTTGGCATCCCTGTGCAGCAGAATGACCTGCTCGGCCTCGGACAAGGCATCGATTGCCGCATCATGGAAGATCTCCGTCGTGCCGTTGGCAATGGTGCTGGCCTTCGGGGAAACGACGGTGAAGCGCTGGCGCACGCCTCTTAGCTTCTCTTCGCCGAGCGTGCCCCATTCGCTGCCGGTGTAGCCGGAGAATGCCTGGCTCGCGACCACTTCGGTCCCATATTTCTTGGTGAGGGACTGCAACCGTTCCACTTCGTTGACGGCGGCACCGAAGGCCGAGAAGGTGAGGCGATCCTTCAGCCCGACATTGCCGAACATAACGTTGCCGACATGCAGGCCGATGCCATAGCGCACTTCGCTCAGGCTGCGAGCCTGACGATCCTTGTTCAGCGCGGCAACGCGGCGCTGGGCCTCGAACACCGCCGACAGCGCCGCCTCGCAGGCGACTTTGGACGGATCCTTATGCCGTCCGCAGGGATAGACGGCGAGAAATCCATCGCCGAGAAAGCTCAGGATTTCGCCGCCGTTGCGGTTGAACGGCGCTGCAATGGCATCGAAGAATTCGTTCAGCGTATCGATATAGGCCTGCCGCCCTTCCTTTTCGGCATAGACGGTCGATTGCCGCATGTCCCCCATGACCAGCGCTGCACGGATCGTCTCGCCGTCGCCGCGGCGGATCTGGCCGTTGAGCACGCGTTTGCCGGCATCGCCGCCGAGATAGGTGGTCAGCATGTTGTTGGCGAGCTTACCGAGAACCGCCATCTTGGCGGCCATGGCAAGATGGTTCTGCATGCGCATCAGCGCGCCGATCATCTCTTCGCTGAAGCCGCCGACGCTGTCTGTCGACCAGGACCCCATCATGCCCTGGACCGAGCCGGCGCCGAAGGTCTGCACGAAGGCCAGGTAGTCCGTCACCTTCTCCTTGCGCAGGTCCTCGAAAACCGGAAACTCCAGAGGACCGTCGGTGTCGATCCGGCGGCGCAGGTGCAGGAGACCGTTGGACAGAAGATAGTAATAGGGGCTCTGCATGAAGCGTTCCGGCTTGTCGTTCACATGCCGGTAACCCTCGATCGTCAATCCGCCGGCCCGACGCCAGGTGAAGCCAAGCGCGTCATAGAGGGGATGCAACATCGAAAAGGTCAGATGCACGCGCGCGACCGGAAGGCCGGAAGCCGCCATGCGCTCGCAGAAACCGCGAACGATGCTCTCCAGATTCTCGCCCGTCAGCGCCGCCTGGGTCAACCATTCAGCAACCTTGTCGAGAAGAATATCGGAAACAGTAGAATGAACGGTCATTTTTTCCGCGGCCTATCCTTGCGATTCCCAATGCTCCGCCCCGGCAATACGCCGGACGCCATATACTGCGGGCTGATCGCCAGCAGCAACACCGGCCCATCGGCTGAGGTCGGATGAAATAATTATGCGACAGACGACGGCGCTCTCCCCCAGAAACTCTGGATAGCGCCGGCGCCATAAAAGATTTGGCTGCACTTTTTCCCTCGCGCCAGACGCATAAAGGTGCAGCAGAAGACAGCCGGCAAAACTACCGACTCTCGTTTTGTTCCCCTTCAGATAGGGCGAAAATGCGGCTCAAACAATGGGCGAGACCGACATGGGCCGATAAAATCACTGTCGCGCTGACATGCTCGGCATGCAAACGCGGCAGCAGGACCTGCTATCGCCGCGCGCGGCCGGAATCATTCGCCGGCTGCAAGTTCGGATGGTTGCTTGCCTCGCAACGCCATGGCCGCCATTGCATAGCCGCCACTGGCGCCATCGATGAAATGCATATGATCACGCATCAGCGGCGTTGGCACGAAGCAGGTCATCAGAGCACTGTCCTGGCGATGCAGCCCGTAGCGGCAGATGCCTTCGGCCTCGGCTTGACGCAGACGCGCCTCGATGCGCGAGAGCTGCGCCGCATCGACATCGATGGTCATCTTCAGGCCATCGTCAAACTTACGAAAATCGGAGTTCGCGGCGAGATCGCGCCTGTAGACCTTGGCGTCAAAAGTCGCCACACGGAGCCCGAACTTGTCGAGGATGTAAACGGCAACGATCTGCAGGGCAACAGCAATCTTGCGGCGCCAGCGATCGGCGGGCGCAGCCGAGGCACGCGCCTCGATGTCGGCACCGTCGAAGATCAGCGACGGCGTCGGTCCCTCGACCGGCACGGGATGGGCGTCACGGCTTTGCTCTCTGGAAATGGCGATGATATCTGCGACGAGCTGCTGGAATTTCGCGCTGTTGCCGCTATTGCCGGGGACCGCGATGATCGAAACGATCTCGCCATTATGGGCCTTGATCGGATTCCAACGACAGGACAGGCCTGTGAGGTCCGGTCGCGCCTCCGCTGCTGCCGCCTCGACGATGAAATTTCCCGCCTTCATCTGCCTTTCCGCCCAGCTCGTGCCGCCACCGAAGAACATGGCGTAGGAGACATACTCGCTCGGATTGAAACGAGCGACCATAACGTCCAGCCCCTCGCCACGAACGGCCGACATGGGTACGAGCGCCGTGCGCAGATCGAGCTGCAACTCTTCCTTGACCCACGCCCGCACCGCTGCAAGCGCCTGCCGCACCCGCGCTTCTCCCGATGGCGGTATGGCGACCAAGGCGCCATCGCCACCGAAAACGAAGGGATAGTCGCCCTTGTCCAACGCGTTGAGCACAGCGGAAATCACGCTGGCGCCGGCCATGTTGACGGATTTGTAGTGACCGGAGGCAATGGCCTTGGTCGAGCTGACGATATCCGCGACCGCCAGCAACCAGCCATCCGGAAGGGGACGGTAGTTGGCGCTGTCGGTAACGCCCTCGAAACGAGTGAAACCCGTCAATTTATGAAAGAAATCATCGTTGGATGGTTCGGCCATGACGGTTCCCCCTTTCACGAGCGCCGCGACAATCTATCCCTACAGCAAACACGCCGAAAAGCCAGTCGACGGTCGACGCGGCAATGCTGGCCGTGCTACGTCGACTAGGTAAGAGGCACCCAAAAGCCAAGGATAAGACAGATACGATGAGCCGCCTGGATAGTTTCATTCGCCGCCTGAGTGCGCAACGCGACATCCTCAATGCCGTTGCCGACGAGGTCAGAGCGCTCGATGGTCCAGTGCTGGAACTGGGCCTCGGCAATGGCCGCACCTTCGACCATCTTCGCGAGCTTTTCCCCGATCGCCGCATCATCGCCTTCGACCGGGCGATCAACGCCTACGGCCCGTCCATGCCGACGGCCAGCGACCTCATCCTGGGTGAAATCAAGGATACTGCCACGGATTTCATCGGCGCAGGCGCCTCGCTTGCCCATGCCGATATCGGCACCGGCTACGAAGACAAGGATGCTGTGACGTTGACATGGCTGCCCCAGACCATGGCCGGCGTGCTTGTCTCAGGCGGGCTTGCGGTCAGCGGCCTGCCCCTCGACCACTCCGATCTCGAAGCGCTGCCCCTGCCCGACAGTGTCAAGGAAGGACGCTATTTCATCTATCGGCGCAAATAGCTTCAACGCAAAAAGAGAACATCGAACTGGTCGCCTTCGGTCGGCAGATCGACCACCTTCATGGCTTGCTCGCGGTCTTCGAAGAAGGCCAGGCACTCGCTATAGTGACCGGCCAGGTCCGCAATGAAGGCCTTGGTCTGGTCCTTGCCGTAGAAAGCCGGCGTGAATTCCATATAAAGCGGCACCTTGCGGGCCATTAGTGCCTGCATCGATCGGCAGGCGACGGGCTCGTAGCCTTCGATATCCATCCAGATCAACCCGACATCGGTGGGGTCGGCTTCGGTCTGCGCAAGAATATCGGCGACCGGACGGACGGGAACCGAAATCTTCTCGTCGCTCGCGCTTTGGCGCAAGGCGCTGCTTTTGCCATGGTTCTTGTGGTTCAGATAGAAGTCGAGCTGCCCGCCGCGGTCACCGGCGGCGCAATTGACCGCAGTCACCATCTCCTGAAAGCCGTTGTCGGCGATATTGGCGGACAACAGGCGAAAATTGCGCGGATCGGGCTCGACGGTGACGATGCGGCCGTAGGCACCGCTGAGGGCAAAATAGCAGGTCTGCGTGCCGATATTGCCGCCAAGCTCCAACAGGACCTTTCCTTTGTGCAAAAGGCCGCGCTCGCGCAGCACGCTCAGCAGCCGGTCGACATGATCGCGCTCGAAATGCCCTTTGCGAAAGACCTTGCGGCCAATGTAGTCGGCCGGCGAAAAACTTAAGACATGATCGCCGCAGTCCACCGTCATCGTCTTGACGCGCGGGCCAAGCGCACTGATGAGGATATCTCGGCCAAGGCGCGTGTCGAAGAGGCGCGTGGCGATCGCATCGCGCTTCTTGCGAAAGGCGCGCCGCCAGTATTTTCTCGTGAGGATATTGTGGTCGAACATGGGTGCAATCCCTACACCACGGCTTTCCCGTTGCAAACCGGGGCGTCGAGCAGCGCGACGCTGCCGGTGAGGCGGCTCGAAAAATCAGGCAAAGCGGCTGCTCGCTTCTTTCGAAACGATATAGACCCGCAAAGGCTCGCCGCGGCCGCGAACGGCAATCTCACGGCTTTCGACGCCTGTGATATCGACCTCGGAGAGCTGGGCCACCGGCTCCGAAAAGACCAGCGTGCTGTTGAATTCCTTGGCAACGCTTTCGAGGCGGCTGGCGACATTGACCGTATCGCCGATCGCCGTCACGTTCTTCACACTGCCATATCCCATTGAGCCAACCACCGCCGAACCGGCGTGGATGCCGATGGCGATCTCCAGCGGCGCGGCCAACTCATCCGCCAGCTCCGCGCTGAGCTTGTCGATTTCCCGAACGATCGCCGCCGCCGCTTTCAAAGCCTGACGGTTCGCTTCCTTCGGTGTCGTACGCAGGCCGAACAGAGCCATGGCACCGTCGCCGATGAACTTGTCCATCCGGCCGCCATTCTCCTCGATGATGCGACCGACGATGGCGAAATAGCGGTTGAGCAGGAAGACGATGTCGAAGGGAAGGCGCGCTTCCGTCAGCGCGGTGAAATGGCGCAGATCGCAGAAGAACACGACGATCTCGCGCTCGCGGCCCGGGCTGGCGGTTTGGCTGTAGACCGGCATCGTCGCTTCGGCCATCGGCGTCAGAAGCGGCACGACGCTGACGTTTCCGGTCGGGCGCAACTGGCAGGCGAGACGGATATCCGGAGTGGCGCCGATGCGGTTCAGCGTCTTCTGCTCCAGTGCCTCCGGCGGCGGCAGATTTTCGGCGCCCTCGATGATCTGCACGCGGCAGGTGGAGCATTGGCCCTTACCGCCGCAAACGGAATAATGCGGAATGCCGCCGAGGCGGCTCGCCTCGAGCACGCTGAAACCACGCGGCGCATGCACGACCTCGCCGCCCGCATAGCGGATGGCGACCTGATATTGCCGCTCGCGCAATCTGCGGTGAGCGCGAAAACCGAAGAGACTGACGATCGACAGGCTGAAGGCACCGTAGAATGCGGCGCGGTAAGGCCACAGGGCATCGGCCATCTGGCTGCCCGGTACGGAGCCCTTCTCGCCAAAGCTTCGCATGTCGCTGTAATAGCCGCCAGCATAACCGCGCTCGTCCTCCTCGGCTGCTTCATACGCTACGGTCTTGCCCATCGCCGCGAAGCCAAGCAGGGCGAGAACCGGAAGAACGATGGCGAAGGACAAGAGGACGGGGCCGACCGCCGTATACCAGGGGCGATAACGCAGCCAGAAATGAACGCCGATACAACCATGAACCCAGACGATGATCAGCAGGAATGACTGGCGCAGGCCATTGGCGGGCGCTGTCAGCCATAGGCTGTGGACTATCGCCTTATACGTATCGTGATAGCCGTAAACATCATGCACGATACGCGTGGCAACGATGTGATCGATCAAAAGGAGCGGCACCAGCAGACCTGTGACGATCTGAAACGCTTCGCCAGCCGGCATGACGAGCGTGCGACGCCGATAAAGAAGCCTCAGCACAAGCAGGATGTGCACCAGCAGCGCACCGTAGAGAAGCACGGTTCCGACCGGATTGCGCCAGACGGTCATGAACCAATGCTGTGCACGCTCGGCGGTGCCGAGAGAAATCAACCCGAGGGAGTGATTGGCCAGATGCATGATCACGAAAGTAAAAACGATCAAGCCGGAGCCAAGGCGGAACTTTCGCACGAGACGGTCGGAAATGATTGGCTTTCTTGCCTCGATAGTCATCAAACCCAATGTATATTATCCGTTCACAACAGAAGCGAAAGCGGTTATCGCCTATCATCTAGCTGCAGCGCCGCATGCTGTCGAGGATGCGGCTTTTTGAAGCAGGGATTTTATTGTCACGCAACCGGTCGGAATTCGGGCAATCCTCTCACAATTCAGGCTTTTACCATCACTTAATCGTCAACCCCTACCGGCACCATGAAGATCGCATTCTACGCCCCGTTGAAATCACCCGACCACCCGGTGCCCTCGGGCGACAGGTTGATGGCGCGACAGATCATGACAGTTCTCAGGATGGCGGGACACCAGGTCGATGTCGCCTCCGAACTGCGCAGCTTCACCCCGACCCCGGAAGCGGGATTGCGTGCGGAGATCGCCCGACAGGCCGAGGGCGAGGTGACGCGATTGCTCGGCCGATCACACAGCGAATCGCCGCCCGATCTCTGGTTTACCTATCACCCCTATTACAAGACGCCCGATCTCATCGGCCCGCCGGTCTCCCGGCAACTCGGCATCCCCTACGTCACCGCCGAAGCCTCCTATTCCCGACGCCATAACGACAACGGCTGGGGCGAAAACCAGCGTCTGATCGCCGATGCCGTGCGGTCGGCGGCCGTCAATCTGTGCTTCACCGAGCGGGATCGGATCGGCCTCGTCGACGCAATACCGGATGGCAGATACGAACGCTTTCTGCCCTTCATCGATGCAACGCTTTTCGGGTCGCCCACGGGCGCCTCTGCCTCCAACAGGCTGATCACCGTTGCAATGCTGCGGCGCGGCGACAAATTCGACAGCTACGTCATGCTGGCCGAGGCGCTCAAACTGATCCGCGATCATGACTGGACACTGACCGTCATCGGCGACGGGCCGATGCGTGCGGAAGTACGGGCACTGTTTTCCGCCTTCGACGGAGACCGCATAACGTGGCTCGGAGAGCGCTCGACACCGGAGATCGCGGCGGAGCTTGCGACTGCCGGGATCTACGTCTGGCCCGGCTGCAACGAAGCCTATGGCCTGGCTTATCTCGAAGCGCAGGCGGCCGGGCTGCCCGTGATCGCGCAGGCAACGGCGGGCGTGCCGGAAGTGGTGATGGACGGCATTACCGGGCTGCTGACACCGGCGGGCGACCTGAAGGCCTATGCCGATGCCATCGCACAGCTTCTGAACGACGAGGAGCACCGGCGGATCATGGCAGAGGCAGCGCATGGATTCGTTCACAGGGAACGCTCTTTGAGCGCAGCGGCAAAGCGGCTTGAAATCATTCTTCGAAAGCATCTGGGAGATACCTATTATGAGCGATAGAGCCGATTGGCAGCCCTTGCGCGACGAGTTGCGGCGTTGGACCGCTGCCGGGCGAAAGGCGAGACTCTGGTTCCGCGACGACGACGCCATCGAACCGACCCCCGCACTTGACCGGCTGCTGTCGCTTTCGGATCGTTTCGACGTGCCGATGGCATTGGCCGTCATCCCGGGGCCGACCGGAGAGCCGCTGGCGGAACGCCTGGCGAGCCAGGGCCGTGTCACCGTCACCGTGCACGGCTGGACGCACCAGAACTATGCGCCGGATGAAACCAAGAAACAGGAGCTCGGCCTGCATCGCCCGCAGGCGATCGTGCTCGACGAACTGCATCGCGGCTTCGACAAGCTGAAGGCGCTCTATCCCTCGCAGTTTCTCCCCATGCTGGTGCCGCCGTGGAACCGTATCGACGACGCGCTGCTGCCGGAGCTTGGCCCCTTCGGCTATCGCGCGGTGTCTGTCTTCGGATTGGCAAAGCAGGCGCCGATCACCCTGGTCAACACCCATATCGACATCATGAATTGGCACGGCGTGCGCGGCGGCCTCCCGCATGCCGGATTGATCGGACGCCTGGTAGAAGAACTGAAGAACCGCTTCGACGGCAATGACGAGCCGATTGGCGTGATGACGCACCATCTGGTGCATGACAACGTCGCCTGGGGGTTCGTCGAGGCGCTGTTCGAGGAAACGGCCGGCCACGCCGCCATCGAGTGGCGGCCGGTCGGCAATTTCTTAAGTTAGCGGCTCCGCCCCGAACGAAGCCGCTGCAACGGCGCCTTAGAGCTGCAGCGATTGTCCGTCGAAAGCGGCGAAGGCGCCTGGAAAGCTCTTCTGCGCGTCGCGCTGCATCTCGTCCAGCTCGCGATCCGCGCGCGCCGGTGCATGATGAAACAGGGCCAGTCGTTTGACACCGGCCTTCTTGGCGAGCTTGACGCCTTCCTGCCAGGTAGAGTGCCCGAAGCCTAGATGCTTCGGCATCTCCGCTTCCGTATAGGTCGTGTCATAGATCGCGAGATCGGCATCGGCCATCAGGGATAGCGCGGCCTCGTCGAGATACCCGTTATGGTGCTCGGTATCGTAGACCATGGCGATGACGCGACCGGACCATTCGATGCGGTAACCGATGCAACCGCCGGGATGGTTCAGCCGGACCGTATGGATGACGATGCCCGGATGAGGCTTCAGCGTATCGCCAGCGGCGAAATCGCGAAAATTCATCGCGGCGCGACAGATGTCGGGTTCGACCGGGAACCAGGGCGGCCGCATGAACTGGCCGATCAGTTGCCGCGTCGTCGTCTTGCCGGCCAGATGGCCCGACCAAAGATCGACGCTCACCCTCGGATCATAGATCGCATTGAAGAAGGGCAGGCCGATAATGTGGTCGTAATGCGAATGGGTGAAAAAGAGATCGATGTTGCGGACCCCTTCTTTTGCAAGCGACACCGCCGCTTCGCGTAACCCGGTGCCGGCGTCGAATAGGATATGCCTGCCGTCATGCCGCAACTCGATGCAGGATGTATTCCCGCCGTAACGCTCAAATTCCGGTCCAGATACGGGTATACTCCCCCGCACGCCCCAGAATTTCAGCTCGAAACTATCGTTGTTCATGGAAGTTTTTACACCATTCCCCTTTCCGTCAAAAAAAGCACACTTTTGCTATCGTGCGAAGCCAGCAATTTCCAAAAGTCGTGCGCTGGTAAAAAACTGGATCCCATCGTTCGGTCGATGCAGATCATCTGGCGAATATTCGCCAACGGATCGCACAGACCTAATATAGGTATGTCATGACAAAATAGATAAGACCCGTTACTTGCATATCGGTGCGGCGTCCTGGCAGGTATCGGTTCGCGATGGAGCGCGAGAGCTCGCAAGGGACTTTCGTCCTCCTTGCCATCCTTACAGCGTGGCAGCCGACCGTGCCGCCTGCTCATAGTAGCCAGACAGCGCCCTGAGATGCGAGGCGATATCGGAAAGGCCATCCTGCGACAGGCCGGAGACCTTGGTGGCCTCCACCAACAGACGCTCGCGGATTTCGGTGTAACGCGCCAAGGCGTCCAGGCCCTTATCGGTTACCCGGATGGTCTTTTCCTTGCCGACCTTGCCGCTCTTGACGAGACCGGCCGCCTCCAGCTTCTTGATGGCGTAGTTGGCGACATGGGTGTCTTCGATATCGAGCACAAGACACAGATCAGCGAGCGTCTTCGGCCTGTCACGGTGCCGCACGGAATGAATGATCAGGATCTCGACCGGCGAAAGGCCAGGGATGCCGGCGGCCGCCATGCAACGCACCAGCCACCGATTGAACGCATGGGAAAACAGGATCGATCCGTATTCGAGCTCGGACAAGGCAGGCGAACTGCCGTCTGCAAGATGCGCCGATGATACGATTAGTTCACGCGGTCTACTCTTTTCCTCAGACGTCACCAGAAAACTCCTTCCGATCCGGATCAAGGCACTACAGACTTGGCAACGCGTCTATTCGTCCCGCTTTCCATAGCCGCCGCCCGTGGGAGTAACGACGGTGAACGCTTCGCCGGCCTCGAGCACCGTATGGGCCGAGCCGATCAGTTCCTCGACCGTACCGTTATTGCGCCTGACATAGTTGCGCCCGGTCTGGCCCGGCTCGCCCCCCTTTATGCCGAAGGGCGCTACGCGGCGATGGCCTGAGAGCACGGCGAATTCCAGCTTTTCGCGGGTGCGGATGGTGCGCTGCGTGCCGTTGCCGGAATTCCACTTGCCTCGCCCACCCGAGTTGGGGCGGATGTGAAAGTCCTCGAGCACCACCGGAAAGCGCGTCTCGAGAATCTCGGGATCGGTAAGACGCGAATTGGTCATATGCGTGTGCACCGCGTCGGCACCATTGAAGCCGGGGCCGGCCGGCGCGCCGGAGCAGATCGTCTCGTAATACTGATAGGCATCGTTGCCAAAGGTGAGGTTGTTCATGGTGCCCTGAGCGGCCGCAAGCGCCTCGACGGCGCCGAACAGGCAGTTGGTGACGGCCTGGCTCACCTCGACATTGCCGGCGACGACGGCAGCCGGATATTTCGGCGTCAGCATCGTGCCTTCGGGAATGACGATCCGGATCGGCCTGAGGCAACCGGCATTCATCGGGATATCGGCTTCGACCAGAACGCGGAAGACATAGAGCACGGCAGCCCGCGTCACCGGCTGCGGGGCGTTGAAATTATCGGCGCGCTGCGCAGACGTGCCGGTGAAATCCACCGTCGCCTCGCGCTTGTCCTTGTCGATCGAGATCTTGACGACGATCTTGCAGCCCTGATCCATCTCATAGCTGAATTCACCATCCGGAAGGCGGTCGAGAACGCGTCGCACGCTTTCGGCGGCGTTGTCCTGGACATGCCCCATATAGGCATCGACAACCTCTTCGCCGAAGTGGACGATCATCTTCTTGAGCTCGGCGACGCCCTTCTCGTTGGCGGCAACCTGGGCCTTCAGATCGTTGACGTTCTGGGCGAGCGTGCGCACAGGATAGCGCGCGCCCGTGAGAAGCTTCGCCAGCTCCTCCTCGCAGAACCGCCCCCGATCGAGCAGTTTGAAATTGTCGATGTAGACGCCCTCTTCCTCGATATGGGTCGCGAGCGGCGACATCGAACCCGGCGAAATACCGCCGATATCGGCGTGATGGCCGCGGCTGGCGACCCAGAAGCGGATCCGCTTGCCGGCATCGTCGAAGACGGGCGTGCAGACGGTGAGATCAGGCAGATGCGTGCCGCCATTATAGGGCGCATTGATCAGGAAGACGTCGCCCGGATGGATAACGGGGTTTTCACGGATCGCGGTTGCGACCGACGCATCCATGGAGCCCAGATGCACGGGCATATGCGGCGCATTGGCGACGAGATTGCCTTCGGCGTCGAAGACGGCACAGGAGAAATCCAGCCGTTCCTTGATATTGACGGAATAGGCGGTGTTCTGCAGCGTCATGCCCATCTGCTCGGCGATCGACATGAAAAGATTGTTGAAGATCTCCAGCATCACCGGATCGGCCTTGGTGCCGATGGCGCTGCGCTCCGGCAGGGCCTTGATGCGCTTGAGGACGATATGATCTTTGGCAGTCAGCTGCGCCTGCCAGCCATCCTCGATAACGATCGTCTGGTTCGGCTCGATGATGATGGCCGGGCCGGTGACAGTCTGGCCGGGCACGATCGCCTGGCGCAGCACGACTGCGGCATCATGGCTTGCGCTGCCGGAATAGAAGATCGCGCGCCTTGCCGCTTCTGCTTCACCTGTGCCAGTCTCGTTGCGCTGGACCGCGATATCGGCGGCAGCACCGCCGATGGTCTCGATCTCCACTGCCTCGACGACCAACGGCTTGCCCTCGGCAACGAAGCCGAAGCGGCGCTTGTGCAGTGTCTCGAACTCGCGGCGCAGGCGCGCGGGATCATCGATTTCGGGAAATGTCGTTTCGACAGCCAGTATGGTGTCGGTACCGGCGTAACGGATATGGGCGCGCTGGACCGTCTTGATTTCGTTTGCGGGGACACCCTGCGCTTCGAGCTCGGGCACGCATTCCCCACGCAGTTCGCTACCAAGTGCGGCGATGGCTGCGGGTGCTGCCTCATCAAGGGGAACGCCGAGCGCCTTCTGGCGCGTTGCCCGGATGTCGGCAAGCCCCATGCCATAGGCGGACAGAAGGCCGGACATCGGATGCAGGAGAATGCTCTTCATGCCGAGCGCATCGGCAACCAGGCAGGCATGCTGTCCGCCGGCGCCACCAAAGCAGTTGAGGGCATAACGCGTCACATCATAACCGCGCTGCACTGAGATCTTCTTGATCGCTTCGACCATGTTGGCAACGGCGATGCGAATAAAGCCGTCGGCGACATCTTGCGGGCTGCGGCCATCGCCGATCCGGGCGGCAAGCTCGGCGAACTTGCCGCGCACCGTATCGACATCGAGCGGCTGATCCTGATTGGGGCCGAAGATCGACGGGAAGAACTCCGGCAACAGCTTGCCAGCCATGACATTGGCGTCGGTCACCGCCAGCGGCCCGCCGTTGCGATAGCAGGCAGGCCCCGGAAAGGCGCCTGCCGAATCCGGACCGACGCGGAAGCGGTCGCCATCGAAATGCAGGATCGAACCGCCGCCGGCGGCCACCGTATGGATCAGCATCATCGGCGCACGCACGCGCACGCCGGCCACTTCCGTTTCGAAGGCGCGTTCATATTCGCCGTCGAAATGGGCGACATCCGTCGAGGTGCCACCCATGTCGAAGCCGATGACGTTGGTAAATCCGGCCTGCTCGCCGGTTTTCGCAAGGCCGACGACACCGCCGGCCGGGCCGGACAGAATAGCGTCCTTGCCCTGGAACATATCGGCTGCCGTCAAACCGCCGGATGACATCATGAACATGACGCGCGCGCCGGTGCGCGCGATATCGAGCTCGTCGCAGACCTGGCCGATATAGCGTCCGAGCACCGGCGACAGATAGGCATCGATAACGGCTGTGTCACCCCGGCCGACAAGCTTGATCAGCGGCGACACTTCGTGGCTGACGGAAACCTGGTCGAAGCCGATAGACCGAGCGATCCGAGCAACCGCCGCCTCATGCGCGGGAAATTTGTAGGCATGCATGAAGACGATCGCGAGCGAGCGGTAACCCCTAGCAAGAAGCTCACGCAACGCCGCTTCCGCCGCCTTCTCATCAAGAACCAGTTCGACCGTGCCGTCGGCCAGCACACGCTCCTCGATCTCGACGACCTCTTCGTAAAGCGCTTCCGGCTTGACGATCTCGGTCGCGAAAATCTTCTTGCGCTCCTGATAGCCGATGCGCAGCGCGTCACGAAAACCCTTCGTCGTCACGAGAGCCAGGCGCTCGCCCTTGCGTTCGAGAAGCGCGTTGGTGGCAACCGTGGTGCCCATGCGCACTTCGCCGATCGTATCGGCGGGGATCGGATCGCCCTTTCCAAGACCGAGATGCAGGCGAATGCCGTGAACGGCGGCGTCGCGATAAGCATCGGGATTTTCCGACAGAACCTTGCGGGCATGGAGAACACCAGATGGGTCGCGCCCGACGACGTCGGTAAAGGTGCCGCCGCGATCGATCCAGAAATCCCAACGACCCGAAATGTTCTCCGACAAATCCGCCTCCAGCAGAACGACGCCTATAACGATAACAATATATCGTTAAATTATCAACGTTTTGTCGTCAACATGAATTGATCAAGCCACGCTCGGCTTCAACACCGTGCGATGTGGTAATCGCTGATAATCTGCGGCAAGAAGCTACGCCTGCTCGGACACGGCCATGTCCAGCGTGTCAACTGACACGCAAGAGGTCGTTCAATTGCATTGTAAAGCCGCGCCACCGTTGACGCATGTCCTAAAAGCGGATGCGCTAGTGCAATCCGCCGACGCCGAGGAAGCGCTCGACGGCTTGGTGATCCTGAGCAAGGGCCTCGGGCGTCCCCTTCCAGGCAAGGCGGCCGCGCTCCAGAATGATGACGTCGCTCGCGAAATCGAGCGCGCTTTGAATGCGCTGCTCCACCAGAAGAATGGTCATGTCGCCTGTTTTGGCGAGCTCGGCGAACGCCGTCATCAGTTCCTCGCAGATGACGGGCGCAAGCCCTTCCAGCGGCTCGTCCAGAAGCAGGACGGAGGGGCGGCCGAGGATCGTGCGGGCAGTCGACAGCATCTGCTGCTCGCCGCCGGACAGCTGACCACCGAGGTTCTTGCGCCGCTCCTTCAGGCGCGGAAACATGTCGTAGGCTTCCTGTATCGCGCTTTTCGGCCGTTCTTTCAGCCCGACGGAGAGGTTTTCCTCCACTGTCAGCGTCGGGAAGACATCGCGCGTCTGCGGCACGTAGCCAAGACCCTGATGGGCTCGTTTGGCGCTCGGCAGCCCGGCAATCTCGGCCGAACCCAGTCGGATGTGGCCATCGTAACGGCGCGTCTGGCCGGCAAGCGTTGCCAGCAGCGTGCTCTTGCCCATGCCGTTGCGGCCGAGCACGGCAAGCCTGCCGCCGGCCGGCACGGAAAAGGAAACACCTTCAAGCACCCGTGTCGGTCCATAGCCGGCCGACAGATTTTCCACTTCAAGCGGCGTGGCCGGCATGGGCATAGCTCCCGAGATAGGCTTCGCGCACACGCGCATCCTGCGTCACGTCTTTCGGCGAACCGTCGAAGATGATGGTGCCGGCGGCGAGTACCACCACGCGCTTGGCGAACCGGAAAACCAGATCCATGTCATGCTCGATCATCAGCACGGCGAGATCGGGCGGCAAATCGGCAAGCGCCTGCTCGATGCGGCCGGTATCGCTTTGCGGCACGCCGGCGGCAGGCTCGTCGAGCAGCAACACCTTAGGCTTCAGGGCCATGGCGACAGCGATCTCAAGGAGCCGCTGCTGGCCATAGGCAATCTCGCTGACCTTGCGATGCGCCAGGCCGGCAAGACCGAGCGTGCCGAGCAGTTCTTCCGTCTCGGCCATGACGTCGCGCATGGCAAGGAAGTTGCCGAACATGCGGCCGGAGCGACCCGTCCGCTGCAGGACCGCCATGCCGATATGTTCGGCCGGGGTCATATCCTGAAACAGCCGCGTCACCTGGAACGAACGCACCAATCCGCGCCGGACTCTGCCGATGGCGTCGATCCGGTTGACGTTGTGACCGGCGATATGGATCTCACCGGCATCCGGCCGCAGATTGCCGGTGACGAGATTGACGAAGCTGGTCTTGCCGGCGCCATTCGGACCGATCAGCGCGACGCGATCCCCCGGCGCCATGGACAGGCTGACGTCATTGGTGACAGTCAAGCCGCCGAAAGCCTTCCTCAGATTTTTGACCTCGAAAATCGCGCTCACGACCGCGCCTCCCTACGGCGAGCGACATAGGCGGCGGCCGTGCCGTAAATGCCCTTCGGCGCGAAGAGAACGACGAGGATCAGCAGTGCGCCGACGATCGTCAGCCAATGGAAGGGATTTGCTGCCGAGACATAGTCTTCGAAGAGCATGAAGATCAGCGTCCCGACAAGCGCGCCGAACAGCGATCCGGTGCCGCCGAGCACGAGCATGACGAGCGCCTCGGCCGACTGCGTGAAGGACAGGCTGTCGAGACCAACCACCTGCGTCGAAATCGCGTTCAATGCGCCGCCGACGCCGGCAACGGCGCCGGAAATCACATACATCTTGATCAATGCCGCCTTCGGCGAGGCGCCCATGGCGCGAATACGCAAGGGATCCTGCCGGATGCCGCGACAGAGCATGCCGAACGGTGAGCGCACGAGAAAGCGCAGCAGCACGAGCACGATCAGCAGCAATGCGACGCCATAGATGTAGGCCGTATGCCCATAGAGATCGAATTCGAAACTGCCGAACAGCGGGTCCGGAGAAATGCCTGACAGGCCGTCGCTGCCGCCGGTCCAGCTCGAGGCCTTGTTGGCGAATTCATGGAAGAGGTAGATCAGCGCGATCGACAGCACGAGCTGCGGCAGGCCATGGGCTCGCAGAATGACGATGGAACAGACCAGGCCAGCGACCGCGCCGCCCAGGATGCCGGCAAGCGTCATCAGCAGGGGATCGTTGATGCCGTAATGCGCAGACGCGATGCCGGCGGCATAGGCGCCGGCGCCGAAGAGGGCCGCGTGACCGAGCGTCGCCACACCGCAATAGCCGGTGACCAGATCGAGCGACAGAACCAGAAGCCCAATGGCGATCAGGCGCGTCAGAAGCGCGAGATTGTCCGGAAACAGGATGTAGCCGACGGCGGCCAGCACTACGATAACAGCGACCGCAATCATATCCTGTCCAACAGTACGATGTCTGGTCACGGCGGGGGTGGCCTCTTTTTCCAGTGTCAGCGCCATCTTACTTCATCCTCCCGGCAAAGCCGCGCGGGAAGACGCAGACGATAGCAATGACGGCCAGATAGAAAAAGAAGTCGCCATACTCGGGCATAAGGTAGCGGCCGGTCGTATCAATGCAGCCGAGGACGAGACAGGCAAGCAACGCGCCGGAGATGGAGCCAGCACCGCCGACCGAGACGACGACAAGGAAAGTCACCATGTAACGCAGGGCATAATAGGGCTCGACGGGCAGCAATTCGGCGCCCACCACACCGCCAAAGGCGGCAAGCCCGACGGCTATGGCGAAACTGACCGCATAGACGATCTCGGTCCTCACCCCGAGAGCCGCCGCCATCGAGGCATTGTCGACCGAGGCGCGCAGCTTGACGCCGAAAGACGTCTTCTCGATCGTGTACCAGAGCGCCAGAGCGACGATGAGGCCGCAGACGATCGCAAAGATACGATGCGTGCCGATGGTGCGGAAACCGAGGTCGACAGAGCCTTGCAGGCTGCCGGGCAACGGTATGGTCTTCAAGGTCGGGCCGAAGACATAATTGGCGATGCCGATGATGCAGAAGGTGATGCCGATCGTCATCAACACCTGTGTCAGTTCCGGCGCACCGTAGATACGCCGGTAAAGCAGTCGCTCGATCGGGATGGAAATAATCACCGTGCCGATTACGGCCAGCAATACGGCAGCGGCATAGCCCAATCCCAGATCGTGCGCCGCATAGGAGGCGATATAGCCGCCGATCATGGCGAAGGCGCCATGGGCCAGATTGACGACGCGCATCAACCCCATGGTGACGGAGAGGCCGATGGAGATCACGAACAGCACCATGCCGTAAGCGAGGGCATCGACTGCTATGCTGAGCACGGTTTGCATCGAAATCACTGGTCCGGTTATTGCGGCGCCGACCTTTGGGTCTCTATCTGAGCGGAAACCAATTCCGCTCAGATAGAAGCTATCGGTGAGAGCGTCCTACTTCACTGCCGCGAGGCCGGGATCGCCCTGCTTTTCGAAGGTCTGAATCTCCTTGTTGTAGTACTTGCCGTCATCGCCCTTGGTGACCTCGCGCAGATAGATGTTCTGCGTGATGTGACGGCTTTCGGGATCGATGGTGACCGGACCGCGGGGGCTGACCCAGGAAAGACCCTTCACGGCATCGACAGCCTTCTGCGCATCCTGCTTGCCGCCGGTCGCCTCGATCATCTTGTAGATGACATGCATGCCGTCAAAGGCGCCGACGGCCGGGAAGGTCAATTCGGCTGGATTGCCGATCGCCTTGTCGCCAGCCGCGACGAAAGCCTTGTTTTCAGGGGAATCGTGCGAAATCGCATAATGGAACGTCGTCTGCATGCCGAGGGCCGCATCGCCAAGCGCCGGCAGGTCGGATTCCTGCGTCAGGTCACCTGGGGCGAACAGCTTGATGCCGGCCGTCTTCAGGCCGTTTTCATTATAGGCCTTGACGAAGCCGAGCGTCGTCGGGCCGGAGGGCAGGAAGGCGAAGACGCCCTGCGCGCCGGAATCCTTGATGCGCTGCATGATCGGGCTGAAATCATTCGTCGACAGCGGCATGCGTATGGCCTGCACCACTTCGCCACCCTGCTTCTCGAAACCGGCCTTGAAGGCATTTTCGGCATCGACGCCGGGGCCGTAATCGCTGACGACCGAGATGACCTTCTTGACGCCGGCGTCATAGGCAACCTTGGCGATCGGGGTCGATGTCTGCCAGGTTGTGAAAGAGGTACGAACGACAAGCGGGCTCTTGGTGACAATCGCCGATGTCGCGGCGTTGAAGATCACCATCGGCACATTGGCCTGCTTGAGGATCGGCGTCACCGCCATGGCATCCGGCGTAAAATAGAAACCGGCAAGGTACTGCACATGCTCCTTGACGACCAGTTCCTGGGCCAGCGCCTTCGATTGCGCGGGATCGGCCTGCGGCACGTCGCGGTAGATCACCTCCACCTCGTCATTGCCGACCTTCTTGCCATTCACAGCCATATAGGCATCGATGCCGGCCTTGAAATTCTTTCCCTGCAGCGCAAACGGCCCCGAAAAGGGTCCGATGACCCCGACCTTGATGGTATCGGCATAGGCAGCGCCGCCAAGGGCAACGGCCGCGATGGCGGCCAAGACAAACCGTTTCATTCTTTCTCCTCCCGGCGGCGCGGATTCCGAGCCGCACCTGATCTTCAAATCTCGATCATCGCCAATTTCTCATAGGAAATAGTGATGTAAAATGAAATAAATATCATAACCCATAATTCATGGGTTATGATTGAAGGCGAATACCTCGCTCATGCTGCCGTCCCCAACCGCTTGATCATACCGATCAGCTCCAGCGTGTGGCGCAGCGACGCAGCCGTCGCCACCGCCATTTGGGGCAACAGGAGCCATTCCAACGTCCAGGCGGCCCCGGAACGCTCCTGTTCGTGAACAAGCGACTGATGGATACCGGAGAGTTGGACGGCGTTGAAGCGAGCGAGCGTCACCAGCATCTCCGCCGCAACCGGATTCTGCTTGTGCGGCATGGCGGAGGAGCCGCCGCCGCCGGCAAGCTCGATCTCATCGCCGGCCTGTGCCAGAAGCGCGACGTCCTGACCGATCTTGCCGAGACTGCCCGAGATCATCGACAGCAGCCCGGCCAGTTCGGCGATGCGCCCGCGCTGGCTCTGCCATTGCGGCTCATCCGTCAGACCGAGCGCCTGCGCCAGCGAGGCACGGATGTCTTCCGCCCTCGGCCCGAACTTTTCCAGCGTGCCGGCCGCACCGCCGAATTGCAGGGCAAAGCTCTCCTGCGTCAACCGGTCCCGATATTGATCGAGCGGATGGCGCCAGGCACGCAGCCGGTCGGATACGGTAATCGGGATTGCGGCCTGCATGCGAGTACGGCCCATGAGCCTGTTCGAACCGAACTGCTTGTCAAGCTTTTGAAGTCCTGCAGAGACGGCAAAAAGGCGGCCGCTCAAGAGGAAGGCCACCGCCTTCAGGCGCATCATCAGGCTGGTATCGATGACGTCCTGGCTGGTGGCGCCGAAATGGGCATGGCTGCCGGCATCCTCGCCGACGGCTTTGCGCAGCTGCTTGACGAGATCAGGCACGACAACCCCGTCCGTTGCCGTTGCAGCCTTCAGGCTCGAGAGATCGGGCTCGAAACTGGCGCAGATCTCCTCGATACGCCGCGCGGATGCCTGCGGGATCAACCCATGCTGCGCCTCCACCCTGGCAAGCGCCGCTTCGAAGTCAAGCATGGCGCGGATGTCGGCCGTGGCCGAAAAATAATCCGAAATCTCCGCGTCACCGAGGAGGCCGGACAGAAAAGGGTGATCGAAGGGAGAAATGCTCATAGCCTATATATCGAGGAAAACCGTTTCCCTGTCTCCCTGCAAATGCACATCGAAGGTATAGACCGAACCCTCCTTGGTGGCGACGAGCGTCGCCAGGCGATCCTTGTGTTCGATGCGGGCAAGCAAGGGATCCTCGGCGTTGGCGCTCGTCTCTTCAGGAAAATACATGCGCGTATGCAGGCCGATATTGATGCCGCGCGCTACGATCCAGAATGTGATGTGCGGCGCCATCTTGCGTCCGTCCTTGAAGGGAACGCGGCCGGGCTTGATCGTTTCGAAGCGAAAAATCCCATCGTCCGAACTCGTCGGACAACGACCCCAGCCGGTGAAATTCGGATCGGCCGTGCCGCGCAGTTCCGAAGGACTATTGTAAAGTCCGGCGCTGTCGGCCTGCCAGATCTCGATGACCGCATCCCTGACCAGCCCGCCGGCGCCATCGAGGATGCGGCCCGTCACCGTGATGCGCTCGCCATGCGTCTTGTCATTGACCATGGAGGCACCGAGATCCGCGTCATAGACGCCGCCGATTTCGCTGTAATTCGGCGTGAGGCCGATATGAACGTAAGGACCTGCCGTCTGCGAAGGTGTTTCCTTCAGATAGCCGAGTTCTTGTACCATCAGTTGCCCTCCAGCCGGTTTTCGAACAGGGTCGAGCGACGACCGCGCAACACGATATCGAACTTGTAGGCGCGCGCATCCATCGGGATCGTATTGCCCCAGTCGAGCGGTGCGATCAGCTGCTCGATGGCTTGCTTGTCAGGGATCGTGCCGACGATCGGACATTTCCAGATCATCGGATCGCCCTCGAAATACATCTGCGTGATCAGTCGCTGGGCAAAGCCATGGCCGAAGACGGAGAAATGAATATGAGCCGGGCGCCAGTCGTTGACGCCGTTCGGCCAGGGATAGGCGCCTGGCCGGACCGTGCGGAAGGCATAGTGGCCTTCGTCATCGGTGATCGCGCGGCCGCAGCCGCCGAAGTTCGGATCGATGGCGGCGAGATAGGTTTCCTTCTTGTGGCGATAGCGCCCGCCGGCATTGGCCTGCCAGAATTCGAGCAGCACGCCCGGCACCGGCCGGCCACGCTCGTCGAGCACGCGGCCATGGACGATGACGCGCTCGCCGATCGCGCTTTCGCCGTGCTTGGCAAAATTATGGATCAGGTCATTGTCCAGCTCGCCTATAATGGAGTGGCCGAAGACCGGTCCGGTGATTTCAGAGATCGTGCCGTCGAGCGAAAGCAATGCCCGCTGCGGCGAACGCAACACGGAAGTCTTATAGCCGGGCGCAAAGGCCGGCGGATGCCAGGCGCGATCCCTGGCAAAGAAGGCGCCCGTTTCGGGCTTGCTGTTGGTTCTGTCGGACATGTCTGCCTCGCTTCAAGCCGCCCTTTCGGCGTCCATCTGTTCAAAAACCTGCTTGGCGATCTTGATCGCATGGTTGGCCGCCGGCACGCCGGCATAGATTGCCACATGCAAAAGCGCCTCGCGGATATCGTCGCGCGTCGCGCCGGTATTGCTGGTGGCGCGCACATGCATCGCGACCTCTTCGTCCTGGCCGAGCGCCGCCAGCAGGGCGATTGTCACGATGGAGCGTTCGCGCCGGCTGAGCGTCGGGCGCGACCAAACGTGGCCCCAGGCCGCTTCGGTGATCAACTCCTGAAAAGGCCGGTCGAACTCCGTCACTCCCTGCTGGGCACGATCGACATGGCCGTCGCCGAGCACCGCTCGTCTCGTCGCCATGCCCTGCACATAGCGCTCGGATGGCGTGGTGGGGTCATTCATGGGGCTTGTTCTCCACGCAAAACGACATCGATGAAGGCACGAATGACTTCGGTCAACGCCTCGGGTTGTTCGACGCAGGGGATATGGCCGGCGTCCTTGATGACTTCATAGCGCGCATTTGGAATGAGCTTGGCCGTCGAAAGTACCAGCTCGGGCGGCGTGGAACCATCCTGATCGCCGACGATGCAGATGGTCGGAACCGCTATCCTTTTTGCCGCCTCGGTCAGATCGGCGTCGCGAAGGGCGGCGCATGTTGCGGTGTAGCCCGCCACCGGCTGACGGATCAGCATGTTGCAATAGCCGCCGAAGGCAGTGTTTTCCGGGCGGCGGAAAGCCGGCGTGAACCAGCGCTCCATGATCGCATCGACGATCGATTCGATGCCCGCGGCCTCGACCTGCGCGATGCGGGCGTTCCAGCTGTCGGCCGTACCGATCTTGGGGGCCGTGTCGCACAGGATCAAGGCCCGCACGAGATCCGGCCGCCGCTGATAGAGCGACTGGGCGATCAGCCCGCCGACGGAAAGACCGCAAATGACGGCATCCTTGACCGAGAGGAAATCGAGCAGGCCGGCAAGATCGGTGGCATGATCCTCGATCGAATAGGGCATCTGGCCGAGATCGGACAGGCCGTGGCCGCGCTTGTCGTAGAGTACGATGGCGAAATCGCCGGCCAGGCGCACGATCACGTCGCGCCAGATCCGGAAGTCGGTGCCAAGCGAATTGGCAAAGACAAGAACCGGCTTGTCGGGCGATCCGCCGATGATCTGATAGTGGATCGTGACGTCATTGATGCGGGCAAACTGCACTGGAAAATCTCCTCGAGCGCGAGATTGGAACTATAATCCGGTTAGGTAAAATGATATTTCTTTGCTCTACGATAACTCCCAAGTTATGAATGAGCATGCTCGACGCCCGCATCAAATTCCGCCATCTGCAGACCTTTGTCGAGGTTGCGCGCCAGAAAAGCGTGATCAAGGCGGCGGGACTGCTCCATATAAGCCAACCGGCGGTGACAAAAACGATCCGCGAGCTGGAGGAGGCGCTTGGCGTCTCCGTCTTCGAGCGCGACGGGCGCGGCATTCGCATCACCCGCTACGGCGAAGTGTTTCTCCGCCACGCCGGCGCAGCACTCTCGGCCCTAAGACAGGGGCTGGATTCCGTATCGCAGGAGCGCTCCGGCGAGGCGCCGCCGATCCGCATCGGCGCGCTGCCGACGGTGTCGACGCGGATCATGCCAAGGGCGATGGAATTGTTTCTCCGCGAGGAGACCTGGAGCCGCATCAAGATCGTCACCGGCGAGAACGCCGTATTGCTGGAGCAGTTGCGCATCGGCGATCTCGACCTCGTGGTCGGTCGGCTGGCAAGCCCGGACAATATGGCCGGTTTCTCCTTCGAGCATCTCTACTCCGAGCAAGTGGTCTTTGCCGTCAGGGCCGGTCACCCGCTGCTTTCGGCAAAGCAATCGGTGTTTTCCGATCTCAGCCGCTATACGATCCTGATGCCCACGCGAGGCTCGATCATCCGCCCCTTCGTCGAGAGCTTCCTCATCGCCAATGGCGCCGGCCGCCTGCCCAACCAGATCGAGACCGTGTCCGACTCCTTCGGCCGCGCCTTCGTTCGGGCCAGCGACGCCATCTGGATCATTTCGGCCGGCGTCGTCGCGGGTGATGTCGATGACGGTCTGCTGGCGCTGCTGCCGATCGATACCAGCGAGACGAAAGGGCCGGTCGGATTGACTGTGCGTACCGACGCCGTCCCCACCCTGCCACTGTCTATCCTAATGCAGACGATCCGCGAGGCGGCGAACGAGGTCGCCAAGAAGCTCTAGAATCGGCTCAGAACGGAAGACCGACATAATTCTCCGCAAGCGCGGTCGAAGCAGCGCGGGAATGGGTGAGATAATCGAGTTCGGCCTCCTGGATCTTCTGATCGAAGTCGCTGGTATCGGGAAAACGATGCAGCATCGTCGTCATCCACCAGGAAAAGCGCACGGCTTTCCAGACCCGGGCAAGCGCGCGAGCGGAATAGGCCTCCAGTCCGGCGTCCGAGTGAACCTGATAATGCTCGGCAAGTCCCGAGAACAGATAATGCACGTCACTCGCCGCCAGATTGAGCCCTTTGGCACCGGTCGGCGGAACGATATGGGCGGCATCGCCGACGAGGAAGAGCCGGCCGAAGCGCATCGGTTCGGCCACGAAGGAACGCAGAGGCGCGATCGATTTCTCGAAGGACGCCGCCGTGACTAGGGCTTCGGCATGATGAGCCGGCAAACGGCGGCGCAATTCGTCCCAGAAGCGATCGTCGCTCCAGTCCTCGACCTTCTCGTCGAGTGGACACTGGATGTAATAGCGGCTGCGCGTCACGGAACGCATCGAGCATAGGGCAAAGCCGCGCGGATGATTGGCATAGATCAATTCGTGATTGACCGGTGCCACTTCCGCCAGCACGCCGAGCCAGCCGAAGGGATAGACCTTCTCGAAACTGCGGATCGATTTTTCCGGAACGGACTTGCGGCTGACACCGTGAAAGCCGTCGCAGCCAGCAATGAAATCGCAATCGATGCGATGGGAAATGCCGTCCTTGTCATAAGTCAGATAAGGCGTATCGCCATCAAAACCGTGTGGCTGAACATTGGCCGCATTATAGATGGTCTGAGCGCCGCTTTGCTCGCGATGGGCCATCAGATCTCGGGTCATCTCCGTCTGGCCGTAGATGAGAACGCGCCTGCCGCCTGTGAGCCCATGAAGGTCGATGCGATGATCGCGACCGTTGAAGGCGAGCGAGAAGCCGTCATGCGGCAGGCCCTCTGCATGCAGGCGCGCGCTGGATTTCGCCTTGTCCATCAGCGAAACGGTGCCTTCCTCCAGCACGCCGGCGCGGACGCGGCCGAGGATATAGTCCTTGCCGACGCGGTCGAGAATGACATTGTCGATCCCGGCTTCCGTCAGCAGCTGGCCGAGCAGCAGACCGGACGGCCCTGACCCGATAATGGCGACTTGGGTGCGCATCGTTTCCTCCCATGCACGGTCTTTTGCCTAAGTCTGTCCGGCTGGCGGCAGGCTCGCAATGGACATTTCGGTCAAGAAATTGCACAAACCGAACATGGTGGAGGAGAAGAACCATGACGAGGGCCGTGCCGACCTATGAGCTCTACGGCGAAAATACCGGTCAAAAGCCGGATTTCTGGCTGCATTGTGAGACGATTCCCTCGCGCAGCAGCCTCCATCACTGGGAGATTCGCCCACATCGGCACGAGAGCTTCTTTCAGATCTTGTACATAGACGCCGGCTCGGGCGACGCGATCTTCGATGGAATTGCCCATCCCATCACGCCGCCCGCCATCATCACCGTGCCGCCACGCCTCAATCACGGCTTCCGGTTCTCCAAAGACATAGACGGCTTCGTCATCACCGTGCTGATCTCGCACCTGAAAGCCGCCCCCGGCGACCGCAGCCGGCTGGGGTCGTGGCTCGCCGACCCGCATCTGACCTTGCTCGATACCAACGATGAGGATGCCGCCTATGTTGCGCGCACCTTGCGGCGGCTCGGCGAGGAGTTTGCCAGCCATCGCAACGGCCGCAACGATCTGCTCGAAGCCTATCTCACCTCGGCAGTCCTGCTGACGGCGCGCATCGCCCAAAAGACGGATGAGGGGTCCAGTCTCGGCGACGAGAGCGAGCGGCGGACGGAAATGCTGCAGGGCCTTATCCAGCGCCATTTCCGCTCGCACAAGCCGGCCGCCTTCTATGCCGAAAGCCTCGGCATCTCGCCAGCCCATCTCAGCCGCATCGTGCGCAGCAAGACCGGCCATGGCGCCCACGAGCTGATCACGCGCAAGCTGCTGGACGAAGCCAAGCGCGAGCTGGTCTTCACCTTCGCGACCGTCCAGGAAATCAGCTATCGCCTGGGCTTCGCCGACCCCGCTTATTTCTCGAGATTCTTCGTAAAACAGACCGGCGAGACACCGCGCGCCTGGCGCATTGCCGAGCGGGCAAAGCTTGGGATGTGAGCAAGATAATCGCCTATGCCGATGGGCGGAAAATAATGGCCAGCCATCCACCCTCGAAGGACGAGGATGGCCCGGAGGAGCGTGAAGGTTACGGAAGCACCAGCCTCAACGCCTTCTGCGTTTCTTTCAGCAATGGCAGAAAGCGCTCCACCATGTCGGCGGCGGCGACATAGGCGGCCGGGGCGCCGATATTGATGGCCGCCACGGTCTGGCCCCGATCGTTTTCGACCGGGACGGCGATGGAGCAAAGGCCTATTTCCAGCTCCTGGTCGATGACGGCATAGCCCTGCGCCCTCACCCGGCGAAACTCGGCCATCAAGTCTTCCGGATCGGTCTTGGTGTTCGGCGTGTTCGCCCTGAGATCGGTCCTCGCGAGGACGGAGCGCGCTTCGCTTTCCGGCAGGGCGGCGAGCAGGACGCGGCCCATCGAGGCACAGAAGGCCGGAAGGCGGCTGCCGGGCGTCAGGTTGATGGACATCACCCGGCGCTGTGAGGCGCGTGCGATATAAACGACTTCGGTGCCGTCGAGCACCGAGGCCGAGGCATTCTGGCTTGCCCGCTCGGAGAGCTGATCGAGATGAGGCTGGATAATGATCGGCAGGGGCGTCGCCGCCAGATAGGCGTGACCGAGCCGCAGGACCTTCGGCGTCAGGGTGAAGAATTTTCCGTCGTAAACGGCATAACCGAGCTCGGAGAGCGTCAGCAGCGAGCGGCGCACGGTGGCGCGGTCGAGCCCGGTCAGTTTCGATGCTTCGGCGATCGTCAGACGCTGCCGCGTCTCCCCGAAGGCTTCGATGACTTTCAAGCCCTTGGCAAAGCCGCTGACGAAATCCGTCTCTCGCATCATCCACTCCAAATTTTCGACCATTTTGTGCGATATATGAACAAATGTCAAATAACGCACAAATTTATTGACGATGTCAGGCCAAAGGCGCTTATTGACGCCCACAGGACAGCATTTGTTGAGGAGGCCCTATGGCGAAAATCCTATCGCTTTCGCAGGCGGTGGCAGAGAATGTGCACGATGGCGATACGGTCGCCATGGAGGGGTTCACCCATCTCATTCCCTATGCCGCCGGCCACGAAGTCATCCGACAGGGCAAGAAAGACCTCTATCTGGTCCGCATGACGCCGGATATTCTCTATGATCAGCTGATCGGCGTCGGCGCGGCGCGCGGCATGAAATTTTCATGGGGCGGCAATCCCGGCGTCGGCTCGCTGCACCGTTTCCGCGATGCCGTCGAGAACCAGTGGCCGCGACCGCTTGAGATCGAGGAGCATTCGCATGCCGCCATGGCCAACGCTTATGAGGCGGGCGCGGCAAACCTGCCCTTTGCGATGCTGCGCGGCTATATCGGCGCCGACCTGCCGAAGGTCAATCCGAACATCAGAAACGTGACCTGTCCCTTCACCGGCGAAGTGCTGGCTGCCGTCCCGGCTATCCGGCCGGATGTCGCCATCATCCACGCGCTGCGTGCTGACCGTAAGGGCAACGTGCTGCTCGAAGGGATCGTCGGCGTGCAGAAAGAGGCGGTGCTTGCCGCCAAGCGCTCCATCGTGACAGTCGAGGAAATCGTCGATGAGCTGAACCCGCCGTCGCCGAACTCGGTCGTGCTGCCGACATGGGCGTTGACCGCGGTCGCTCTCGTGCCCGGTGGGGCATTCCCCTCCTATGCGCAGGGCTATTATGCCCGTTCCAACGCCTTCTACATCGCCTGGGACGAAATCGCCCGCGATCGCGACAGCTTCCTGGCCTGGATCGACGAGCATGTGATGAAGGCCGGTCCGGAGGATTTCGCCAAATATGTCGGCAAGAAGCCGGTCAAGTCGGCGTGAGGAGGTCAAGATGAGCGATTTTACGCCAACCGAAATGATGACCATTGCCGCCGCCCGCGCACTGACCAACGACGATGTCTGCTTCGTCGGCATCGGCGCGCCATCGGCTGCCTGCAACGTCGCGCGGCTGACGCATGCGCCTGATATCACGCTCATCTATGAGAGCGGCACCGTCGGCACCAAGCCGGATGTGCTGCCCTTGTCGATCGGCGATGGCGAGCTCTGCGACACCGCACTCTTCACCGTCGCGGTGCCGGAGATGTTCCGCTACTGGCTGCAGGGCGGGCACATCACGACAGGCTTCCTCGGCGGCGCGCAGATCGATAAATTCGCCAATCTGAACACCACCGTCGTCGGCCCTTATGACCACCCCAAAGTCCGTCTTCCGGGCGGAGGCGGCGCACCGGAAATAGCCAGCAATTGCGGCCAGATCTTCATCACCATGGCGCTCTCCAAGCGCGGCTTCGTCGAAAAGCTGCCCTTCATCACCTCGATGGGCCATGGCGAAGGTGGCAATCACCGCGAACGCTTGGGCATGAAGACGAAAGGCCCGACTCGGGTTATTACCGATCTCTGCATTCTCGAGCCTGATCCGGTGACCAAGGAGTTGACTGTCGTGTCGATCCACAAGGGCGTTGCCCGCGAGCAGATCATTGAGAATTGCGGCTGGGCGATCAAGTTTGCCGATGAGGTGATCGAGACGCCGCCACCGACCGACACCGAACTTTCCGTCCTGCGCGACATCAACGCCCGCACCAAGAAAGCCCATGAGGCAGCCTGATGACCGAAGCCTTTATCTGTGACTATATCCGCACGCCGATCGGCCGCTTCGGCGGATCGCTTTCCTCCGTCCGCGCCGACGATCTCGGCGCCGTGCCGCTGAAGGCGTTGATCGAGCGCAATGGCTCGATCGATTGGGAAGCCGTCGACGACGTGATCTTTGGCTGCGCCAACCAGGCCGGCGAAGACAATCGCAACGTTGCCCGCATGTCGCTTCTGCTTGCAGGCCTTCCCATTTCTGTTTCCGGCACGACGATCAACCGCCTTTGCGGCTCCGGCATGGACGCCGTCATCGCAGCAGCCCGCGCCATCCGCTCCGGCGAGGCCGATCTGATGATCGCCGGCGGTGTCGAGAGCATGTCGCGCGCGCCCTTCGTCATCCCCAAGGCCGAAAGCGCCTTTTCGCGCAATGCCGAGATCTATGACACCACGATCGGCTGGCGCTTCATCAATCCGCTGATGAAGAAGCAATACGGCGTCGATTCCATGCCGGAAACCGGCGAGAACGTCGCCGAGGACTACAAGGTCAGCCGCGAGGATCAGGACGCTTTTGCCGTTCGCTCGCAGGCAAAAGCTGCAGCAGCCCAGGAAAACGGCCGGCTTGCCAAGGAGATCACGCCGGTAACGATCCCGCAGCGCAAGGGCGATGCGATCGTCGTCGGCAAGGATGAGCATCCGCGCGCCACGACGATCGAGGCGCTTGCCAAGCTTGGGACGCCCTTCAAGAAGGAAGGCGGCACCGTGACGGCCGGCAATGCCTCCGGCGTCAATGATGGCGCCGCCGCCCTCATCATCGCTTCGGAAGCAGCCGTGAAGAAATACGGTCTGACACCGATCGCCCGTATTCTCGGCGGAGCCGCCGCCGGCGTCCCCCCGCGCATCATGGGCATCGGCCCAATTCCTGCCTCCCGCAAGCTGATGGCGCGCCTCGGCATGCGCCAGGAGCAGTTCGACGTCATCGAGCTCAACGAGGCCTTCGCCTCGCAAGGGCTTGCTGTCCTGCGCGAACTCGGCGTCGCCGATGACGACGCCCGCGTCAATCGCAACGGCGGCGCCATAGCGCTCGGCCACCCGCTCGGCATGTCGGGCGCCCGCATCACCGGCACCGCCGCCCTCGAACTGAAGGAAACCGGCGGCCGCTATTCGCTGTCGACCATGTGCATCGGCGTCGGCCAGGGGATTGCGATCGCGCTCGAACGCGTCTGATTTTCCCGTTGTCCAAGGTCCGCCGCCCCACGGTCGGCGGATCAAAGCTTATGCCCACGGTTGCGTGCGTCGATTGCTTCGTGGCACGCGGCGATTATCAACCTTGCCGGGAACGGCAAGCACTCTGGCGCGTTTTTCCTGCTGCTCAGCGGGATCAATCCATGCAGTCACGCCAGAAATTTCCAAAGCTACCCCTCTCGATCGCCTTCGTCATTCTCACCACCGCCATCCTGTCGCTATCGACTGCGCAGGTCGCGTTCGCAGCCGAGGGCCAGAAGGCGGCCCATCCTTCCGAAGGGCTGTTTCTGGTTCAGATCATCGTCCTGGTGGTTTCAGGCCGCCTGCTCGGCGAATTGATGGTTCGGATCGGCCAGCCGTCGATCATGGGTCAGATCATCGCGGGCATCATCCTGGGTCCCTCCTTATTCGGTCTGGCGTTCCCGCATCTGCAGGCGAGCCTTTTTCCTTCGGACGGCGCGCAGAAGAGCATGACGGATGCAATCGGCCAGCTCGGCATCCTCTTTCTCCTGCTGCTTGCGGGCATGGAGACCGACCTAAGTCTGGCCAGGCGCCTGCGCAAATCCGCAGCCGGTGTCTCCTTGACGGGGATCGTGATCCCCTTTGCGGCGGGCTTTGCGCTGGGCGAGCTCATTCCGGACGCCTTGCTTCCCGATCCCCAGAAAAGGCTCGTGACATCCCTGTTCCTCGGAACGGCACTTTCGATCTCCTCCGTCAAGATCGTCGCCACGGTCGTTCGCGAGATGGGCTTCATGCGTCGCAATGTCGGCCAGCTCATCGTCGCCTCCGCCATCATCGACGATACCGTGGGCTGGGTCATTATCGCGGTGACGTTCGGTCTGGCAGTGAAGGGAACCGTCGATCTCGCGACGCTCGCAACCAGCGTCATCGGCACGCTGGCTTTCATGGCCGTCAGCTTCACGGTCGGCAGGCGGGTCGTATTCGAGATCATCCGCTGGACCAACGACCATTTTCGCAGCGACCTGCCGGTGCTCAGCGCCATCATCGCGATCATGGGCGCGATGGCGATCATCACCAACCTCATCGGCGTTCACACGGTCCTCGGCGCCTTTGTCGCCGGCATTCTGATCGGCGAATCGCCGATCCTCACGCGCCAGATCGATGTTCAGCTGCGCGCGCTGACGACGGCGCTCTTCATGCCGGTCTTCTTCGGGCTGACGGGCTTGCAGACCGATCTGACCGTGCTCGCCGATCCCTCTATCCTGCTGCTGACGGCCGCCGTCGTTGTCATCGCCAGTATCGGCAAATTCGGAGGCGCTTTTGCCGCCGCGAAAATCGGAGGCTATTCGGCGGCGGAAGCCCTGGCACTCGGTTGCGGCATGAATGCGCGGGGGTCGACGGAAGTGATCGTCGCGACCATAGGCCTATCCGTAGGCGTTCTCGACGAAAAGCTCTTCTCCGTCATCGTCGCCATGGCCGTCATCACCACCATGGCCATGCCGCCGACGCTGCGCTGGGCGCTTAAACGCCTGCCGTTGCGCGAGGAAGAGCGCGACCGATTGCAGCGAGAGCAGTTCGAGAGCGAAAGTTTCCTGGCTAATTTCGAACGCATTCTTCTCACGATCGACGGTTCGCAAAGCAGCCGTCTGGCGACGTGGCTCGCCGCCTTCTTCGCGGTGACGCGCAAGATGCCGGTCACCGTTCTCGACGTGCGGGAAGCAGACGGCGACAGGAGCGAAAGGGATGCGAGGGCCGCCGTATCGAAAACCTCGCAGGCCAAGTCCTCTGCCGATGATCTGCGGAAATGCGCAACCGATCTCATTTCGACGGCACCGACGGACAAGGACACGGCGTCCGAAAGCGATATCCATGTCACGGTTCGAGAGAAGGATGGCGAACTCGACACAGTGCTTGGCGATATCTCAAGCACAGGCCATGATCTCCTATTCACCGGCATCGAGCCGTCCATGGGGGAGGATGGCCGATTTAGCGCTTCCCTGCAGGTCATGACATCGGCGTTCGCGGGAACCTCCGCCATCGTGACGGCGCGCGGCTTGCTTTCGGAACGACCTCAGGATCTGCGAATCCTGCTCCCGGTCAGCGGCACGGAACGCTCCGTCAGGGCGGCCGAATTCGGGCTCGCGATCGCGAAGGCGGCGAATGCTCATTGCGCGCTGCTACTGATCGTGGAACCAAGGCAAGCCCGAGCCATCCCGCGCATCAGTGATCATCCCGACGACCATTGGGATATCTTGAAGAAGGTCGGCTCTATTGCGGACCACTATGGCGTCAAAGTCGAGAAGGTCGTCCAGGAGGGACCGTCGCCGGAGCTGTCGATCCTGCGCCACGCCCGCAGCGGACAATATAACTTGATCGTGCTCGGGGTGAGCAAACGGGCAAGCGGCAGCCTTTCCTACGGAAGCGTTGCCGATACGCTGCTGCAAACGGCGGACCGGTCATGCATCTTCATCGAAACCGACGTGGCCCCCTCGCAGGCAATCCGTGAATAGGCAAGTGCGCAGAGTGCGGGGATAGATCAAGGGAATCAATGAAGAGCATCAATGCTATTCATTTCTCCCGCGCGGTGCCGTAAGCCATATTGGGTGACAGCCCAATTCTATCGAGATCGATGATGTCCGAACTTGCCGTCTTGCGTGAATATGAAGAGGCCGATACGCGGGAGGGATGGAAGGTGGTCGCCGCCACCCATGTGCTGACGGCTGTGACCTTCGGAGCGGCCTATTCCTTCTCCACTACCTTCCCAGGGCTTGCTGCCGAATTCAGCGCGTCCCGCGGCGAGATTGCCTTGGTCTTTTCCATATCCGCTTTCCTGTTCTATTCGCTGGGCGCGATTGCCGGGCCGCTTGCCGACAGACGGTCACCGCGTAGCCTGGTTGTGCTGGGGTTGGCGGCGATGATCCTCGGCTATATCGGGGCCAGTCGCGCTGGCTCCCTTCTGTCGCTTTACATCTGGTATGGCTTTGGCGTCGGGTTTGGGATTGGCCTGTCCTATGTTCCGGCCCTCGGGGTTGTGCAGTCCTGGTTTATCCGCAAACGAAGTCAGGCGTCTGGTATCGCCACGGCCGGTCTGGGGCTTGGTACGCTGATCCTGCCCTTTGCCGTCGGCCAGGCCCTTCCATCGATCGGCTGGCGGGGATGTTTCGTCGCGCTCGCATGTGTCTTTGCCGGTCTCGGCCTGCCGGCTGCAATGCTTATCCGCAAAAGGCGTGACAATACGAGCCGGCCCTCGGTCCGTGACGGCCATGCAGATGCCCTCACACTATGGCGCGACAGCAGATTTTGTCTTTTCTACATCGTGCTTATTCTGTCCTCCTTCTGCACCTTCATCCCTTACGTCCATATCGTCGCGGCCGCCCAGGACATGGGTCTTTCGATTCAGGACGGAACCGCCCTTGTCGGCCTTATCGGCGTCGGCAATGTCATCGGACGCTTTTTTCTGGCCGGCCTCGGGGATCGCCTCGGTCGCCGACGGTTGCTGGCATCGCTGACATTTGCAGTCGCCGGGTCGTTTGCCCTATGGGCATCGGCAACGGGCATGATCCAGCTGGCATTGTTCGCATTAACGTTCGGCATGAGCTATGGCGGCTGCGTCGGCCTGTATCCGGCCGTCGCAGCCGATCTGTTCGGCACGCGTCGTATCGGCGCGGTCCTCGGATATCTCTATACGGCAGTGGGCATAGCAGCCTTGATCGGCCCCACTGCCGCGGGCTTCATTTTCGATCGCACCGGCAGTTACTTCGGCCCTGTCGTCGCAAGCGGCGTTGCCGCCTTCATCGCGGGCTTCATAGCCCTTCGCCTTGAACGCAAGAGCGCAATTGCCCTATAGCTGGGCGGCGATGGCAGCCTTGTCTATGATCGACCAGACCTGACGGATCCGTCCGTCCAGGAACTCGTAGAAGACGTTTTCGCTAAACTGCACTTTCCTTCCGTTCACCGGCAGGCCAAACAGCATGTCTGTCGGCGTGCAATCGAAATGCAGACGGCTGGCGACCCGGGGCGGTTCACAAATCAGCAGGCGAATGTCGAAATGAAGATCGGGAATGGCGCGAAAATCTCGCTTGAGCATCTCGCGATAACCTGACAACCCGATGCGGCTGCCGTTGTAGTCAACGTCCTCATGGACGAAGTGACCCAAATTCGACCAATCCTGTTCGTTCAGGCAATCAATATAGCCTCGGTAAATGTCAGATAGGTCTGCGCTCGTCATGATCCTTGCCTCCGCTGGCCCTGCGGCGCGGCATCGATACTTACGCGGATAGCTGCCGACGACGACGGCCTGCGATCATGGCCATCGAATGCTTCAGCAGCGGTGCCGGCCGCCCGATATGGTATCCCTGAACGGCATCGATACCAAAGGATTTGACGAGGTCGAGCTGTTCATCGTCCTCGACACCTTCGATAAGGATCTTATGTCCGCGATTTCGCACCAAGTCGACGATATCCTCAAGAAGAACCCTGGCGCCGGTGCTGTTTACGGCATCGTGGAGGAACGATTTGTCGATCTTGACGGTTTCGAATTCCATCAGGCGAAGCCAGGATAGACCGGCAAATCCCGTCCCGAAATCGTCCAGCCAGAATTTGATGCCGAGCTTCTTGAGATCGTGAATGCCGCTGAGAACGTCGGGACGTATCTCCAAATCGACGCCTTCGGTAATCTCGAACGCAACCCTGTGTCCCGAAACGCCCGTCTCGGCAAGAATGGCGGCAACCTGCGCCGCAAAGGTTGGGGCCCTCAGCTGGATCGGAGAAACATTGATGCTCACGGTCTCGACGACATCACGCGACAGCAACTCCCGGCATGCCGTCCTGATCGCCCAATATCCCAAATCGATGATGGCTCCCGTGCGCTCTGCTATGGGAATGAAGACGCTGGGCGGAGAGCTCGAGCCATCGAGCAATTGCATGCGCATCAAGGCCTCGTAAGCGCCTATCTCGCCGGTCTCAAGATACTGGATGGGTTGATAGACGAGGGAGACGAGGTTTTGCGGAAGGGCGATCTTCAGTATGGCCGCGATATTTTCGCTGGCATCGCCACCCGGAAGCTCGTTCGGATCAAACAGCCGGGCACAGTTCCGCCCGCTTGCCTTTGCAGAGTAAAGTGCCCGATCGGCTTCGTTGATGACGTTTTCAAGCTTTGCGCTGGCGATTTCTCTCGTGACAGTCGCCCCCACGCTCACCGTTACATGCGGAAAACCGTCGAGCCGCTGGGCATGGACTATGTCGAGGGCTTCGATCCCCCGACAAATGGCTTCCGCCAAGCCCAATGCATCAGCACCGTGCTCCACATCGAGGATAACGATAAATTCTTCACCCCCATATCGCCCGACGGTCGCGCCCAAGGGGGCAACAATGTCCGCCAATGCATTGGCAACGGTGACGAGGCAATGATCGCCCTCCTGGTGACCATAATAGTCGTTGTACTTCTTGAAGAAATCGACGTCGACGAGCAGAACGGCAAATCCAGCCCTCTCCTCGCGCCAGCGGTCCCAAAATTGCTTCAGCCGGATATCGGCGGCCCTTCGGTTTTCCATGCCGGTGAGGGAATCGGTAATGGACAGGCGCAGAAGGGCTTCACCGCGCTCGGTGGCCTGGCGCTGCTGCAATTCGGCCTCCCTCGCATTGAGGAAGACGTTGAAGCGCTCCTTGTTCAACTTCCAATTCACATAGGATGTGAAAACGAAGCAGCAAAGGTAAAAGGTGGTGAAAGCCAGGCAGTAAGCGGGGCTGTAGTGAAAGACGATCAGCGACAACAGAAAGCTGACAAAGATCAGACCCGACGACGCTATCGCAAGGCCGAATTCGAGACTGAAGAACAGATTGACGCCCATCATGAAAATCGCGCCATACGCGGCATAATAGGAGAACGCTTCGGCGTGGAAGGTGCCTAGCGCAGGCACGAGCCACACGATGCAGCCGAAAACCACGGCGGCGGCACAGGTCGCCTCCAGCTCTCCCGCGCGACGTTGAAGCGAAAACTGGATTTCCAGAACCAGGAGCGAGACGCCGCCGATGAAGAATCGGGCCGGAATGGTCACGTGCGAGACGTCGGGAATAAAGATCAGATCCGTGACCACGAAAAGAAGATAAACGGGCACGGCAAGCCACAGGCCGCTGCGCGCCAATGCGCGACGCGCCTCGTTGCTGTAATCCTTGTAGAGCGCGCGAAGTCCGGTGGGGGGACTCGACCGGCGGGCGTCTCCCTGCTCAAAATCGCCTCCTCCCCACAATCGACGCATGCTCATCATCACCCGAGTTAGCCAAGACCTCATGTCTACCGCTTGACCTTTGCGTCTCGCGACGGAACGAATCGGCCGCCACGACTGGCAGCCAATCTAGTCCGTTTGGTAGCGACAGCGTTGACCCAGCGAAATTAACAAAACCATAGCGCTCAAATTTTATGTGCGATATGGTTTGCATAGTCTTCACGGAATCATTTAAAATTGAAACAATTTCAAACTGCTCTCGACGGCTATAGCCTTGTTACCACGCAGTCCATCTCGGAACACACGAGATCATCGGTTAACAATCTTACAACCGAACAACTCAAAGAGGGCGAAGCCGAACTCGCCCTTATTCTGTCCCTGACACAGCAGGCATTCGAGGCCAATTCTCCCGTTCAAGGCATCATGAAAACCTTGACGGAGCGGCTGCAGGCACTGAGGAACAAGTCGACGCCTGTAGTCTGGGAACGCCTTGCATCCCTTGCACAAACACACCCCGTCACGTCATTTTTGCTTCAGGATCCCCTGACGCGATGGTCATTCGAGAAGCCGCGAGGTTACAGCGGCGACGCCTATCTGCTGGATTTCATCTACGAGCACCCGACCGTTGCCCCACAGGTGAAGGAAGCATCGGCGCTCGGCGCCGAAGTTTACGATTTCACCCGAAGAGCGGCATCCGCGGTGGCCGTGCGCGAGAGACGTGACATTCTTGCGGCTCATGTCGATGAGCTGGCTGCCGCAAACAGCGATGCGGAAGTTCTGGCAATCGCCGCCGGGCACCTTCGCGAGGCAGAGCTTTCCCATGCCCTGCGGAGCGAGAGGCTCAAGCGCTGGGTCGCGCTCGATCAGGATCCCATCAGCGTCGGGACCGTCAGCTCGAACTACCACGGAAGCCGTGTCGAGGCGATCAACGGCTCCGTTCGCACGATCCTCGGCCGGGCGCAGAAGCTCGGAACATTCGACTTCATCTACGCGGCCGGGCTCTACGACTATCTGGCGGAAAACGTTGCCGTGAAGCTGACGGAACGCTGCTTGCAGATGCTGAAACCCGGCGGCAAGTTTCTTCTCGCGAACTTCGCAAAAGACATCGGCGTTGAAGGTTATATGGAAACCTTCATGAACTGGCCGCTTATATGGCGAACCGAAAGAGACATCTTGGCGATCATCGACAAGCTCAAGCACCCGCTTGCCGATAGTTCCGTCACGCGCGGCGAAAACGGCGGCGTCATCTACGCGGTCCTGACCGTGTAGAACGCCCGATTCTTTGAATGACAACCCCAGGCTTGCGCGCCGAAGGTTCCAAGTCATTCGGTCAATGTGTGGGCTAGGCCGCTTTGTGGATTAGTCGACACAGGCGAGATGCCAGGAATAGCAGGGGATGGGCCAGGAAAATTGCGGCTGGTGTCGCAAGTATCGCTGTTTCCCGATCGAACCCGTATTCGCGCAGCAGGTAACCCGACAGCAAGAACGGCCCATTCCAAAAAGCGGCGCCCATAAAGGTCGCGATGATGAAGCCGGTTGATGGCATGGCGAGAACCCCGGCGGGAAATGCCGCATAGACCCTGACAGCGGGGAGAGTCTGACTGGCAAGGGTCAGCCAGAATCGGTGACGACGATACCGATCCTTAAGCTGCCAGTATCGTTCGCTCCGGACGCGTAGAAGGCTCCCCGCGCGCAGAGCAAGAGCGTCGCCGCGATCGGGCCCGAACCATCGTCCCAGCCCGTACCAGAACAGTGAACCCGCGGTTGATCCGGCTGCGGTGATGGCGATTGCCCACGGCAAAATGGGCAAGGCAGGCACACCGTATATTCCGAGCATGATGAACATGCCGCCGGACGGTATGATAGGCACGAGCTTTTCCATCGTTGAACATAGCGCGAGACCAAGCAGCCCCCACCCGGCCAGAGCGGGCATGAAATTGGAGAGTTGGGATGGGTCGTTCATCTTGGAGCCACCGATAGTCTTGGCGGCCTGCGCCTGATGATTTTATAGACCCTAGCGGGCGGAAAGTTGCGCAAGACCTGGCCATGCAGCGTTGCCTTGAAACCGAACCGGTCGAGCAACCGGTACGAAACAGGACAGCGAACCCCGTAGGTAAACTGATACAGAGCGCCGCCTTCGCGTAGTCGGGACAAGACGCCAGTCAGAATTGCGACGACCGCTTTTGGCGACATGTTCAAGAGCGGCAGTCCGCTGATTGCGCATCCGAACAACACGTCCTCGGGCAAGTTGTGCGCGCCGAGCCTTGCCGCATTCGCGCAGAGAACGTGAGCTTCAGGGAACCGCACTCGAAGCATGCCGGCAAAGTCGGAGGCGAACTCCACCAGCGTCAGGTCCTTCTGATGTACGCCGCGAGCGAGCAGGGCCTCCGTAAAGACGCCGGTCCCGGGTCCGAGTTCGAGAACGGGGCCATCGGAAGGATCCACCTCATTCGTGATGAGATCAGCCAGCATCGCGCCTGACGGTAGCATGGCACCGACCATCCGCGGGTTGGATAACAGCGTTCGTAGGAACAGCGATGTATTGGACATGAGATTCCGCCTGCGTGACCGAGAGATTCGGCCTTTCCGAACACCGTCTAGGCGCATCCAATTGCAAGAACATTGCACCGAGAACCTGGCACCCCGCCCTATTCGGCCAAGGGGAAACTCAGCCTGAAGACTGCGCCGCCTCTGGGACCTTCCATGACGTAGACCTCTCCCCCGTGTAGCAGGGCGATTTCCTGAACGAGATTGAGACCGAGGCCAAACCCCTTGCCGCGACTCTCCAGGCGATGAAACGGCTCGAAGATGCGGCACCGTTCATCCGCCGGAACACCCCGGCCTTCGTCAGTCACGGTGATGCCGGTCGCGCGGCCGACATGCACCGTTATGCCGCCGCGCCGGCCCCCGTGGTGGATCGCATTCTGCACAAGGTTAGTGACGGCGCGTTCGAGCGCCACGCGATCGCCGAATATTTCGACCGCATCTTCGTCTGCCTGGAAGCAAGGTTCGTAATTGGCGGCAATGGCAAGCGGCGCCAATTCGGAGACGACGTGCCGCGCGACATCCACGAGGTTGATCAAAGTCGGCTCGAACCGATAATTGAGACGCTGCAGATCGAGAAACTGTTCGGCAAGCGTCGCAAGCCGGACCGTATCCTCGAAGAGGCGTTCCTTCAGCGGGCTTGGCGGCAGACCGTCCAACCGCGCCTGCAGGATTGCAAGGGGAGTGCGCCACTCATGGGCAAGATGGGCAAAGAGGCGCTTCTGCCGTTCATAGCCTTCGTCCAGCCGGGCAAGCGCATCGTTGACGGCGCCGACGAGCGGTAAAATCTCTCTTGGAACGTCTTCGTCCGGCAGGCGCGTCCCCTGACGATTGATATCGATTTCCTCCGCACGTGCCACGGCACTGTCGAGCGAGGAGAATGCCCGACGAACCACGAGCGGCGCCGCGACGAGAGTGGCGATCGCGGTGACGACGAGCAGCGGCAGGAGAGCGCTGAAAAACACGATGCTGGCCGATGCAATAACGCGGGACGTCGACACGCTGCCATCGACGCCTGTCAGGATTTGCACCTCGCCGACCGGAGAGTGCACCCATTGGAGCCGGGCGGCGGGCACGAGGTTTCCTCCAAGATTGCTGCCGAAGCGCGCCTGGCCGATGCCATCAAGCGCACCGCCGATGCTCGCATAGGCCTGCGGTACGACACCGGCGGCGATCGTCGCACCGCTGCGATCCCTTACGACGAACCAGAGACCCGGCAGTTCGGCGCGCCGCGCGGCCAGCGCCGATGTCTGGCTGAGCGTTAAAGCGCCGTTCTCTCCTCGTACAATGGACTGTGCGATTGCGTCGATTGTCTCGTCTTCCGGCTGGAGCGAGACAAAGCTTCCAGTCACCCAGAGCGCGGCAACGATGAGGATCGCAAGCACGGTCAAAAAGACCGCCTGAAGCGAGGAAAGGCGCCAAACCAGCTGCCATCGCAATGAAGGCTGACGGAGGCTCATGACGTCTGCTTCATGAGATAGCCGATGCCTCGAACGGGATGGATCTCAAGGCCTGCGCCAACGGCGGCGAGCTTTCGACGCAGACGGGAAATATGCGCATCGAGCGTGTTGGACTGGATATCATCGATGAAACCATAAACGGCCTCTTCGAGCATATGCCGCGGAACCGTGCGACCGATGCGGCGTGCCAGCGCCTCGAACACAAGCAGTTCCCGGCGCGGCAGTTCGAGCCGGCGGCCATCGACCTGCGCTTCATGGCATCCGAAATCGTAGGACATCCGGCCGAGGCTCACCACGTCGGCCCGGATGTCACCGGGTCGGCGCATAATCGCACGCAAGCGTGCCAGGAGTTCTTCAATCGCGAAAGGCTTGACGAGATAATCGTCAGCGCCAATATCGAGGCCGTCGATGCGGTCGTCGAGTTGGCCGCGTGCCGTCAGTACGATCACGGGTGCACTGATACCGCTCGCACGAAGTTTGGGAATGAGCGAAAGGCCGTCTCCATCCGGGAGCTGACGGTCGAGCAGGACGACATCGTAAAGAATGTTTCTTGCTGCCTCCTCCGCATCGCCCAGCGTCGACATATGATCGACAACGGCATCGCGGGCTCCCAAAGCAGCACACAGCGCCGACGCCATTTCAGGCTCGTCCTCAAGCAACAGAATCCGCAATGCTCCACCCCTGCGCAGAAATCAATGCAATTGCATAGGCGCATTGCAGGAACATTGCGACCGGTACTTGGCGGACACAAACGGGTGCGATGCAAAGCTGGTCCATGCGGGGAAGTGCAGATAGCTCTCCCCCGCATGGTTCTCGGTAAGCCGCGATGCACGGTCTCGTTCAATGACCTTCTCGGCATAGCCTCGCCTGCGGTTCAGGTCTAACCGAAGCGGCGCAGATGCAGCGGCAGGAAATTGGGATGGCCCAGACTATCCTCTCGCTCGGGAAGGCCTATGTCGCGAAGCTGGGAATTCGAAAGCTCGGCAACCTGCATGCGTGTTTGCCTCTGCCTCCAGGCGACAAGCAACAAGGCACGCGCGGTTCTCCATGCGCCGAATTTCTGATACAGTTCGTTGACCGTCGCCGTTAAGTTATCGGCAACTAATAATTGTGATTGCGTCATTGTCTTTTCCTGGCGTGATCGTACGGCCAGGTCCTCTTGAAGCTCGACCAGCTTGAGGAGCAGGCGCGCGGAAAACGCGCCGAATCATTCCGTCAGCAAGTCACATCGGTTTAATGGGAAAACGCCTAAGGGGCGGCAGATAAAGCTTTTTACGGCTTTAAATAAGTGATCGTCGTGCCATTGGTGCTGCACACACCGAGGCCATCGAGATCAATCCGCCAGAGACGTAAGTAAACATTCGCATATGATGCATTTGACGCCTCCTCTGTTTGATTTGCGGATAAGTGTATCATACGCAAGATGTTCAAATCGGCAACCCCACAATTTCGAATTGCAGGCATCCGGCTCTATCTGTTGCATCGATGCAACAGATAGAACATTAATTATTTAGTCGGCTAATTAATGTAACTGGAGATCATGAAGCGATGGCAGTCTTCAGATCGGGAATCTTTGATCTCCAGGTTCCGCTAGAACGAATTGACGATACCGCCGCCGGTGCGCATCTGCTGAACCATGATATGAGCATGGTAATGCATCGCGCACTTGATCGCATAGATCTGCAGGATCACCGGAGAGCGGCGATGCCACAGCAGCTTGAGAAGCCGCCGCCGGTAAGTGGCGCGCAGGTCCGCCTCCTTCACCCGCCGCATCAATCTGATGAAGATGCCGATTGCCTCCAGCGCCCATGTTGCGTTGAGAGCAAGCAGGCGCAGCGGATGACGACGCAGATGACGTAAGCGGGTACTTTCCGGCTCGATGCGGGCATCGATGTAGAGCGCATCCAGGCGGTCGAAATAGGCGCCCGGCTCATGCAGGTCGCTCAAGACGGACAGATATCCATCCCGCAGCGTTTCGCGGGAGAGATTGAGGGGAATGACATTCGTGCCGAAGGCAGGCGGATCGTCGTGATCGAGCCGCCCCTCCTTGGCAAGGCGCGCGTAGAGCGGCGTCTTCGGAATAGCGGCGAGCATGCCGATCATGGCGTTGACGATGCGCGCATCTTTGATGAAGACGCGCTGCGCATCGAAAATCGTTGCATCGTCACTGTCGAAGCCGAGGATCATGCCGCACCAGACTTCCATGCCTGTCTGCTGAACGGCGTGGATCTTGTCCAGCATCGTTCCGCCCTTGCGCAGGTTCTGCAGCTTCTTGGTTTCGCGCAATGCCTCCTCGTTCGGCGTCTCGACGCCGATGAAGACCACCCGGATATTGGCGTCGACCATCAGCTGCATCAGCTCCGCGTCATCGGCCAGATCGATCGACGCTTCGGTCAGAAACGTCATCGGATAGTGATGTCGCTCCTGCCAGGCGACGACATCACGCAAGACCTCCTTGATCGCCTTCTTGTTGCCGATCAGATTGTCGTCGACGATAAAGGCCGTATCCATGCCGGACGCCAGCAAAGCCTCCATTTCGGCGATGACCTGGGCGCTGGTCTTGATGCGCGGCTTGCGCCCGAAAACGACGATGATGTCGCAGAAATCGCAGGTAAAGGGACAGCCGCGCGAGAACTGGATGCTGCCGACGGCATACTCATCCATTTTCAGCAAATCGAAGCGCGGCACCGGCACCGTGCTCATATCCGTCTTGTCGGTCTGTTCGTAGCGTCGCGCATGAGAGCCTTGCTGCCATTCGAGCAGGAACCTCGGCCAGGTCTCCTCGGCCTCGCCGATGAAGGAGACATCGACGAGATTGCCGAAATAGTCCTCCTTGACCGTAACCCAAGGCCCGCCGACGACGGTGAAGCAATTGCGTCGTTTAAGCTCGGTCAGGATCTCCGTCATGCGGAAACGCTGGACGATCATCCCCGTCAGCGCGACGATATCAGCCCTCTCGCACAGGCCGTAGTCGATCGGTTCGATATTCTCGTCCACCAAGGTGATGGTATGCTCCGCAGGCGTCAGTGCTGCCAAGAGAGGCAGGCAGGCCACCGGAAGGTTGGCCTTCACATCAAACAGCGGCAGAGCGTGTTCCATGCCCCAATAAGAGGTTTCGAAACGCGGATTGATGATGACGATATGAGCCATTGAATGGTCCGCTCCACGATTTTGAAGATCCGGTTCGGTATGCACTAGGGCCGTATGTCATTCGCAGCTGCCTTCGGTTGCCTTGGGCGTGGAAAGCAGGTTCTTTCGGCATTAAGACGGTAGTATTAGCAGTCCTATATGAGCTCAGGATTAATTTCTCGGCGACATGCCAACGGCGACGGGCCACGTTTTTTGGCTGCCATTGGTCCGAGGATCGGCATATTTTAAGGGATTTCGTCACTGCGCGCTCCTCGCCTGAACCCTCCAAATCCCACTCCGCTCGCCAATTGAAAGAATTCCAGTACGGCAATGTCGAAATCGCCAAGGCTCGACCGTCTTTATTCCAAAGGTGACGCGAGGGATAAATGTGAGATCCTTGACGTCGCGGGTCGAGCTGAAGGAGTTGCGAGAGATGAATTCCTCCTATCGTTGGGTGATCGTCGGCGCCGGTGCACTGATGAGCTGCGTCGCACTCGGCGCGATGTTTTCCTTGGCGATCTTTCAGGTGCCGATCGCCGCCGACACAGGCTGGTCGCATGCCGGTATCGCCGCTGCGATGACGCTGAACTTCCTTGTCATGGGGTTGGGTGCCTTTGCCTGGGGTGCCGCAAGCGATCGCTTCGGGGTGCGGATCGTCGTCCTCGTCGGGGCGCTGCTGCTCGGGCTTGCGCTCGTATTGGCAAGCAGAGCCGGCTCGCTTCTTCAGTTCCAGCTGACCTACGGCATTCTGGTCGGTCTTGCCGCCAGCGCCTTTTTCGCCCCCATGATGGCAGCAACGACCGCGTGGTTCGAGGAGGGCAGAGGCCTCGCCGTATCGCTGGTGTCTGCCGGCATGGGCGTCGCGCCGATGACCGTATCGCCCTTCGCCCGCTATCTCATTTCGGCCTATGACTGGCGCTTTGCCATGATGGTGATCGGCATCATGGCATGGGCGCTGCTGATACCGGCCGCGCTGCTGGTGCAAAGCGCACCTGTGCCTGCAGACGCCGGCGCCGGCTCCGAGGGAGGACCGACGGAGGAAAAAAGCCTGCCGCTCGGCCGGATCTTCCGCTCGCCGCAGTTCATCGTCCTTGGGGCAACCTTCTTTGCCTGTTGCGCGGCTCATTCCGGCCCGATCTTCCACATGGTCAGCTATGCGACGATCTGCGGCGTGACGCCGATGGCCGCCGTCAGCATCTACAGCGTCGAAGGGCTGGCGGGTCTCGGTGGCCGCCTCCTTTACGGCACGCTCGCCGACCGGCTGGGCGTCAAGCCGGTTCTGGTCGCCGGCCTTCTGGTGCAGGCGGCAGCACTCGCCACCTACCTTCTGGTCAGCGAACTCGGCCAGTTCTATGCGCTGGCGGTGATCTTCGGAAGCGCTTATGGCGGCGTCATGCCGCTTTATGCGGTGCTGGCGCGGGAATATTTCGGGCAGCGTGTCATTGGAACGGTCTTCGGCGCCGCCTCGATGTTATCGAGCATCGGCATGGCCGCCGGGCCGCTGATCGGCGGCTGGATATTCGATACGTTCGCCAACTATTCCTGGCTCTTCATCGGCTCGTCCATGGTGGGACTGGGCGCGGCGGCCATTGCCCTTGCCTTCCCGCCCATGCAACGCCTGCGGATGCAAACCGCATGATATAGGCCGACATTCACGCTGTGCGGAAATCACCATAATGCACGCGGGAACGGCGCGCCGCCGAGCCTAGCAGGCCCCTTGGTCCGCCTCTCCGCATTTCGAGAGAATCTCGTCGACAACGACGTCGAGCGGCGCTGTGGCGTCGATTATGACACCGCACGCCGGAATATCCTCTTTCGTTACATGCAATCGCGCAATCAGCTCCCGTTCGCCCGGCTTTCCGCCAAACTCGTCTTCTGGTCTTTGGACAAGCCGCCGGTTCAAGGTGTCGAGATCGACATCGAGGACGAAGACCCCATCAAACAAATCGATAAAGCGGGTGAAATTTCTAGAGCCGCCGCAGAAGAAGGAGATCGCGTTGCGTTGATCAGCGATCATGGATTCGACCTTGCCTACATCCCAAATATGGTGCTCGTGCCCCCATCTGGCACTGTCCGTCACGGTCTCGTGGACAAGCCCATCCAGGGGTTCACCAGTCTCGGGATCGCCTAGATAGGATAACTCCCGGTCACCGTGGATGACGTGGTAGCCGCGCCGTTGCAGTTCTTCAGCCACCGTGGTTTTGCCGGTGCCGGAAACGCCTTCAATCAAATAGTTTTTGATGCCCATTACCTGCCGCCGTTCCGGCAACCGGTGATCAGCCATGCGCGCGAATCGAACTGAATTCCGTGGGGCGTCCGGTGCGCCTCGAGCATATCGAGCAGCCGCGCCCGTATTTCGGCCGTCTCGACGGGAGGATTGAGAGCCTTCTCGACATTTTCAAATGTCTGAACAGTCGCCAATGCGGTCTCAGGATTCGGACCGTAGAACACAGGCTCGTTGATTTCACGAAACTCGATGGCGGTGAACCCGGCCGTTTCGAGCAGCCCCGACGTCACGGAGGGTTCGCTCAGCGAAAAGGCTTTGCTGGCCGCAACCGGACGAGTTGAATTCGGGTTAAGCGCCTCATGTATAGCCGTGGCCCACTCATTGCGGTCTCCGCCCTGCCAGACCATGAAGACGAAACGCCCGCCCGGTCTTACGGCGTTGGCGATGTTGGCGAAAGCCGCCGCCGGATCGGCGAAGAACATGACGCCAAATCGACTGATGCAAAGGTCGAATTCCCCTTCTGCGAAGAAATGGTTCTGTGCATCCGCCACTTCGAACGTAGCATTGGGTAACCCCTCCTCGGCGCTGCGCCGGCGGGCAATCTCCAGCATCGTGACGGACAGGTCGATTCCGTGTGCTCGTCCTGTCTCAGCAGCGCGGGCGGCGTCACGTGTGGTTTGTCCGGCGCCGCAACCGATATCGAGCACACTATCAGACCGCCCAACCGCGGCGGCGACCCGAAAATGCGCGTTGTGGCGAGCAAGCTCGGCATCATAGAAATCTGCGAAATTCAACGCTGCTTCTTCAGCCATCACCTATCCCTCCAAACCGAAATTCCTGATGGTCGCCGGTGGAGGCCGTTCGAGGTAGCCGCCGAGCCGCACCTCTCCGTCGCTCGTCTCGTATTCAACCGAACCATCCGGCCTGACTGTAAGCACCGGATCTGGAGCCGTATGCCAAGCAACCTCGCCCATGCCCGCTGGGATGCGGGTGAGGCGGACACGGGACGCCTGACGACTGGCCGAAACCTCGAACGGCACGGCAACGGGGTGCGCCGACCTCGTCGTCGGCAATTCGACTTCGTCGAAATGCGACTCGCCATCCGGGGTAGCATAGATGCGCAGGCGCCTCATTGCAGCTGACTCCTTTTGGTTCGCCATGCTGAAACGATCCGCTATTGGCGGATATTGTTGAATAAGCCCAAAATCGGGGCTCGCCGAAAGCCCGCCATTTTGCGATTTGAGCGAATGTTGCCGTTCGATGCTATCCCGACCCTGCTACACCTTGCCCGCCATCTCAACGATCAGCCGGGAAAATGCCTCGGGTATAAAAGCACAGCTGAAGTATTCATGGCAAAGTTGCAAGAGGAGCTTTGACCCCCTACCCTAAACGGCGGCGTGATGCACTTGGGTTAGCTTCTCCAAATTCGGCCTCGTATGTCCGACAGCAAATCGCCATAAAGAACGATCTGGTTGGCAGGGAGCCCTATGACCGAAACCTTTGACGCCGGACTCCGACGCACCGTCCTTATCGTTGCTCTTCTTAACCTCGGATATTTCGGGGTAGAGTTCGCCGTCGCACTCAAAATTGGGTCGGTTTCGTTGTTTGCTGATAGCGTCGATTTTCTCGAAGACGCTTCGGTCAATCTGCTGATTGTTCTTGCAATGGGCTGGTCCCTCAAAGCTCGGGCTAAGGTCGGCATGGCGCTTGCCGGTATCCTTCTTATTCCAGCCCTCGCGATGGTGTGGGCGCTGTGGAGCAAGTTCAATACGCCGGTGCCGCCTGAGCCGTTCGCCTTGTCGATGACAGGCGGCGGGGCGCTGCTCGTCAATCTGTCATGCGCCTTCATGCTGGCACGATTTCGCAGCCATAGTGGAAGCCTCACGCGAGCAGCTTTTCTATCCGCCCGCAATGACGCTTTCGCCAATGTCGCAATCATCCTTACAGGCCTTGTCACAGCCTATACATTGTCGGTGTGGCCTGACGTCGTTGTCGGGATCGGCATTGCAATCATGAACGCTGATGCCGCCCGTGAAGTCTGGGAAGCGGCGCGGGAAGAACACAAAGCCGCCGACCTGGTCCCATAATGGGGCGTATGCGTAAAACCTGCAGATGACCGCTCCAGGCGCGATCCCGGCAATCTCATAGTCTCTGGGCGGGTTGACGGCATTTGCTACACAATTCCGCGCGTTTCCTGATGCCTTACGCACAGTTTTCCATAAGCGACTGCGGTTGCAGGCATTGCAATTTTCAATTTTTAGCCAACACTCGCAAATGCATCAGGTGCGTGCTCTCCTGGGGGAGGAAATCCGGAGAGCACCCACTGGCGCGACTTTCCGCCGCGAGCCGGCTGGAAGGTCCTGCGGAATGTCATCGTGGGGGACATGAGACGGGTCTTTTGACTGTGTCCCTGGTGCAATTGGGAGGATTGAGTAATGGCAACCACATCCGTGGCTGAGACGACTGGTCGAGGAGGCATGACCAGGGAAGAGAAGAAGGTCATCTTTGCCTCTTCGCTCGGCACAGTGTTTGAATGGTACGACTTCTATCTCTATGGATCCTTGGCCGCCTTCATCGGCGCCGCCTTCTTCAGTGACTATCCGGAGGCAACCCGCAACATCTTTGCCTTGCTCGCTTTCGCCGCAGGGTTCCTCGTCAGGCCGTTCGGTGCCTTGGTCTTCGGGCGGATCGGCGATCTCGTCGGCCGCAAATACACCTTCCTGGTCACCATCCTCATCATGGGCCTCTCGACCTTCCTGGTCGGTATCCTGCCGGGCTCGGCCAGCTGGGGTGTCGCCGCCCCGGTCATTCTGATTGCGCTGCGCATGCTGCAGGGCCTGGCGCTCGGCGGCGAATATGGTGGTGCGGCGACCTATGTCGCCGAACATGCACCCAATGACCGGCGCGGCTTTTACACATCATGGATCCAGACCACGGCAACGCTCGGGCTCTTCCTGTCGCTCATCGTGATCCTGGTGGTGCAGAATTGGCTCGGCAAGGATGCGTTTGCTGCCTGGGGCTGGCGCATTCCCTTCATCCTGTCCTTTATCCTTCTCGGTATTTCGGTCTGGATCCGGCTATCCCTCAGTGAATCGCCAGCCTTCAAGAAGATGAAAGAAGAGGGCAAGGGCTCCAAGGCGCCGCTGTCGGAAGCCTTCGGACAATGGAAGAACGCCCGGATTGCCTTGCTTGCCCTGTTCGGCCTCACCGCCGGTCAGGCTGTCGTATGGTATGCGGGCCAGTTCTATTCGCTGTTCTTCCTGCAGAACGTGCTGAAGGTCGACGGTCAGTCGGTCAACATCATGATCGCCATAGCGCTTCTGATCGGCAGCGGCTTCTTCGTGTTCTTTGGCTGGCTGTCCGACAAGATCGGCCGCAAGCCGATCATCATGGCAGGTCTTGCCCTGGCAATCCTCACCTATTTCCCGCTGTTCAAGGCATTGACCCACGCGGCAAACCCGGCGCTCGCCCAGGCTGAACAAACCATCCGCGCCGTCGTGACGGCCGCCCCCGGCGATTGCACCTTCCAGTTCAATCCGGTCGGCACTGCCAAATTCAACAATTCGTGCGATATCGCCACGTCTTTCCTGTCGAAATCATCGGTTCCCTACACGGTTGCCGATGGGCCGGCCGGGCAACCCGCAACCATCAAGATCGGTGACGCGACCGTGACATCTTATGATGCCACCGCAGCCGGGACCGGTGCGACGGCCAAGAGCGCCTCATTCGCACACGATATGAACCTTGCCTTGCAGAAGGCCGGTTTCCCGCTGGCACGCGATCCCGCCAAGGTGCCGGATGCCAAGCTCGATGGCTTCATTGCCGCAAACCCCGAACTCGGGCTCAATGCGGCAACGGTTCGGGCTGGCGACAAGACCGTCACGCCCGTTGCCGATCTCGTCAAGGCGAAGCTTCTAACAGCGGACCAGGCCGCCGGCGCAACCGAGATGCCGGTCTACACCGTACCCAATGGCGGTGCCTTCAAGATGGTCGCCGATCCCTCGGCAATCAACTGGCCTCTGACCATCGCCATTCTGACCGTTCTCGTCATCTACGTGACCATGGTCTACGGCCCGATCGCCGCAATCCTGGTGGAGATGTTCCCGACCCGCATCCGCTATACCGGCATGTCCTTGCCCTATCATATAGGCAACGGCTGGTTCGGCGGCCTGCTTCCGGCAACGGTCTTTGCGATGAGCGCGGCCAAGGGCGATATCTACTATGGGCTGTGGTATCCGATCGCGATCGCCGCGATGACCTTGGTCATCGGCGTTATCTTCATCCGCGAAAGCAAGGGCGTCGATCTCAACGCCATCAAGTAGCGGCACGGAGAGCAATAAAAGAAGGCCCGACCTCCACCCCAAGTCGGGCCTTCCTCGCCGGTTCAATTGCGGTATGAAGCGAGTCTGCGAACGACGCCCTCGCATGCTGGAAAGGATTACAATCCGGCAGCCACTTCCTGGACGAAATCCAGAAAAGCCCTGACCTTCGCCGGCGGAAGATGGCGGGAGGGGTGATAGGCATAGAGCGGAAAGAGCTCTTCCGACCATTCAGACAGGATCGGCACGAGTTCGCCCCGTGACAGGAAGGGCGCCAGGCCAATCGCGAGACTTTGAAAAATGCCGTTGCCCGCCAGGCATGCGGAAATGGCAACCGAAGGGTCGTCCAACACCAGGCGACTGCGCAGCCTGATCTCAACCAACTCGTCTCCTCGCTGGAATTCCCAAGGGAAGGGAAGGGAAGGCCGGTTTGCGGATCGCGAAAGAGAAGCGCCTCGTGATGGGCAAGATCGTGCGGCGAGCGCGGTTCGCCCTGCCTTTCAAGATAGGCCGGCGAAGCAACCGTCACGACGCGGGTTTCCAGCAGCTTGCGCACGATCAGAGACGATGCGTCCGGCGGCCCGAAGCGCACCGCCACATCGACACTCGCCATCATCTCCTCGCGGTAGTTGCTGGTCGAGAAATCCACCGACAGCAGGGGATAGCGGCTCAGGAACCGATGCAGCTCGGAGGCAAGCGCCATGCGCGCAAACCATGGATCCACCGAAACGCGTAACCGGCCGCCTACGACCGCAGCCGCGCCTGCCGCCTCCGCGGCGGCCTCGTCCAGCCCCGTCAGGAGCGGCATGACCCGTTCGTGAAAGCGTCGTCCCTCTTCGGTAAGGCTGACCTCGCGGGGATTGCGATCGAAGAGGCGCACGCCGACCCTCGCCTCCAGACGCGCTACCGCCCGGCTCACGCCCGATGGCGTCAGGCCGAGGATATCGGCGGCGCGCGCAAAGTTTCCCGCTTCGGTAACCGCCGCGAGGACGCCGACGCCGGTCAGAAGCCGCGTATCGAAAGCGATTCCGATCACAGCTCTGCAGCCCAGTGCCAGCAGAGCGTTGTTGCGCTTCAGCCCAATCCCCCTGCTCTTGAGGCCCTCGTGCGTTTCCTCCGGCAAGCCGCCTGCGAGGACACGGAAATTGGACATGCTCCATCACTCACCTCTGCCCCGCCCATGGCGGGTTGTTGTCGAGAGAAACATAGCCCGACGATCTGATGTCGTCGTGACGACATCAGGACATAAAACATTGCGTAGCGGCCAAGATGGAGCGATCGTGAGGAGCGGTGCGGCAATTATGTACGTCACAACGCTCTCACAGGTCCATGTTAAGCCCGCACAATTTCGAAGAATGCCCCACCGTTTGAACAAGGGAATTTCCTGCCATGACACCTCCTCGCCGCGTCACGGCTCTTGCCGCCTCATTCCTTCCCCTTCTTTTCGCTCCGGCCCTTGCCGACTCGGATGTGCTGTGGAAGATCGTTCATGACAGATGCGCGGTGCAAACCGCTCCGTGCCTCTCGGTAAACACCGCCGAACACTATGCGATGCTGAAGGACCTGAATGGTATCGCGCAGTTTCTTCTGATCCCCACCGACAAGATCACCGGCATCGAAAGCCCCGATCTCCTCACTCCGGCAACGCACAACTTCTTTGCCGACGCCTGGGCCGAGCAGGGTGATGTCGATTCCAGATTGCCGCATGCGATCCCTCGCGACGGTCTGAGCCTCGCCGTCAACGCGCAGCAGGCCCGCACGCAGAACCAGCTTCACATCCACATCGACTGCCTCAGCACGGATGCCCGCGCTGTCCTGAAGGCCGATGCCGATCGCGTCGGGACCGACTGGGCGCCGCTGCCGGATGCTATTGCCGGTCATCAGTTCACCGCGATCCGCGTCAAGGGCGAAACACTGGGCGACTTCAATCCATTCCTGGCGCTTGCCAAGACCCTGAAGGACCCGGCAAAGGACATGGGCGGTCACAATCTCGTCGTTGTCGGCGCCAACTTCGCCGAGGGCCCCGGCTTCATCGTTCTGACTGACGTCGCTAAACCCGGCATGGGCGGCGAGGATGTGCAGGATCACAGCTGCGCCATCGAGCATTGATGACGATAGCGGATGACCTCTGCGCGGCAACGCTAAAGATTTGAAACATGGGCCGTTTCCTTGCATGATCCGCTGCCTGCCGGTGGCAGGATGCGAAACCCACAGCCTGGAAACGAGCCCATGCCGAAGCCTACCGCCGATCAGATCGATGCCGTTCTTGCCCATGTCGACCGCACCATCGATCAAAGCCTGGGTCGGCTCTTCGACCTTATCCGCATTCCCAGCATCTCCACCGATCCTGCCTATGGCGATCATTGCCGCCGGGCCGCGGAATGGCTTTCCGCAGATCTGACGGCCATGGGCTTCGATGCGTCCGTCCGGCATACCACCGGCCACCCCATGGTGGTCGCTCACGACAAGGCGGCATCCGGGGCGCATGTGCTCTTTTACGGCCACTACGATGTGCAGCCCGTCGATCCCCTGGCGCTCTGGAACACCGATCCCTTCGAACCGGTATTGCAGCCGCTCGAAAACGGCGACACCGCCATCGTCGCGCGCGGCGCATCGGATGACAAGGGACAGCTGCTGACCTTCGTGGAAGCCTGTCGCGCCTGGAAAGCCGTGACAGGCGCCCTGCCCATCCAGGTCAGCATGCTGTTCGAGGGCGAGGAAGAGGCAGGCAGCCCGAGCCTGGCTCCATTTCTCGACAAGACGGCAGCCGAGCTTGCCGCGGATACGGTTCTCGTCTGCGATACCGACATGTGGGACCATGACACGCCGGCCGTCACAACTATGCTGCGCGGCCTGGTCGGCCAGGAAGTCGAGGTGACCTGCGCCGATCGCGATCTGCATTCCGGCATGTTCGGCAATGCCGCGCGCAATGCATTGCAAATCCTTGCGGATGTCGTTTCCAGTCTGCGCACGCCGGATGGCGGCGTGGCCATCGCCGGCTTTTATGACGGCACGCGGGAATTGCCGGATGCGGTTCGCAAGCAGTGGCAGGCGCTACCCTTCGATGAAGAAGGCTTCCTTCGCGATATCGGCCTCAGCATCCCCGCAGGCGAGAAGAACCGCTCGATCCTTGAGCAGATCTGGGCGCGTCCGAGCTGCGAGATCAACGGCATGAGTGGAGGTTATACAAGCGCTGGTTTCAAAACGGTCATCCCGGCAAAGGCGAGCGCCAAGATCTCCTTTCGCCTGGTCGAGGGCCAGGATCCGATCGCCATCCGTGACGCATTCCAGGCGCATGTGCGTGCTCGTATTCCGGCCGATTGCTCGGTCAGCTTCAAGGACCATGGCTTGGCACCCGCAACGACGATGCCGCTCGACAGCCCGTTTCTACGCAAGACACTGGAAGCTTTGACTACGGAATGGCAGCGCGAGGCAGCGCTGGCGGGAACTGGCGGATCGATCCCGATCATCGGCGAATTCAAGCGGCGGCTTGGCTGCGATGCGCTATTGGTCGGCTTTGCCCGCTTCGACAACCGCGTCCACAGCCCGAACGAGAAATACGATCTCTCGAGCTTTCACAAGGGGATCCGATCCTGGGTGCGCATCCTGGCGGCCTTCGGCGATATATGATGCGAAGCCGCTATCGTCGTGTTGCTCAGCCAATGATTTATGAATCTGGCTTCTAACTTCTATCGCGATTCACATACTAATCTTTTTGATGAGACAGCTTAAATATTGTAGTCTGGGGTTGTGAGCCTGAGCTATGCGTCATCCGGTTGTTGAGCATTCAGATCATCAAACGACGCACGGCGTTGAAGGTTCGCAATCGAAAGCCGCAGGAGGCATTTCATGAATCTTCAGATCAATAGTCAGTCGTACCAAGTCACCTCGGACGGCGACACGCCGCTCCTTTGGATCATCCGCGATGAACTTGGCCTGACAGGCACGAAATACGGCTGCGGGCTGGCGCAATGCGGTGCCTGTTCCGTCCTGGTGGATGGAGAAGTGGTGCGCTCATGCGTGACGCCACTGGACAGCGTCGTTGGTCGCCAGATCACCACGATCGAGGCCATCGAGAACGATCCCGTCGGCAAACGGGTGGTCACCGCCTGGGTCAAGCACCAGGTTCCGCAATGCGGTTACTGTCAATCGGGTCAGGTCGTCGCCGCAACGGCACTCCTCAAGGAGACACCCAATCCTTCCGACGAAGAGATCGCCGCGGCGATGATCAATCTCTGTCGATGCGGGACCTACAACGCGATCAAGGCGGCCGTCAAAGACCTCTCCTCGAAAGAAGGAGAAACGCTATGACCGAGTCCAACCGCAATCTTGTTCCCGAAGATGAATTCCCGACCGGATCTCCGGTCAACATCTCGCGGCGGCGCTTTCTCCTTGCCTCCGCCGGGGCTGCAACGGGCGCATTTGTCCTCGGCTTCGGCGTTCCGATCAGCACCGCACGAGCGCAGCAGGCCGCCGGCCCCATGCCTCCGGGCACGCGCGTCCCCGCGTTTCTGGAAATCCGCCCCGACAACACGGTCCGCTTCATGAGCCCATTCGCCGAAGGCGGCCAGGGCGTCTTCACGGCGATGGCCCAGATCGTCGGCGAAGAGCTCGATGTCGATCCGAAAATGTTCGTGGTCGAGAACGCACCGACGGGTAACGATTATCTGGTGGTGCACGGCAAGATGCGCATCACCGGCGGCAGCATGTCGGTGCGCACGAGCTATGAGACCATGCGCAAGCTCGGTGCGCTCGCACGCAACATGATCCTGCAGGCCGCCGCCAAGCGCCTGGATGCGCCGATCGGCGAACTGACGACAGAGCCGGGCCGGGTGATCCATGCCGCGTCCGGACGCTCGCTTGCCTATGGCGAGGTCGCGACGGAGGCATTGGATCTTCCCGTGCCGGACCCTGCGAGCGTGGCGCTCAGGGACCCGAGCCAGTTCCGCTGGATCGGCAAGCCGGTCGAGCGTCTCGATGTCTATGACAAATCGACGGGCAAGGCGGTCTACGCGATGGACTGCAAGGTCGACGGCATGCTGCATGCCGCCGTCCAGCACGCCCCGCGCCTAGGCCTGATCGTCGGCCGTATCCGCAACGAAGACCAGCTTCGCGCGATGCCGGGCGTCCACTCCGTTCATAACCTGCAAGGCGCTGTTGGCGTCGTTGCCGAGCGGTGGTGGAATGCCAAGCGCGCCGCCGAAGCGGCTCAGGTCGATTGGAAAGAGCCCGGCCCGGATGCCGATCCCGCGTTTCGCCAGATGCCGGCGGATTTCTCTACCGCAGCCTTCAGCGATCGGCTGGCAAACGAGCCGGGCACCGGCAAGGACGCGGAGAATGTCGGCGATACCGCCGGGACTCTGTCGAGCGCTAAGACCGTCGTTTCGGCCACCTACAAGAGCCAGTATGTGCATCACGCACAACTGGAGCCGCCCTCGACCTTGGCACGCTTCAACCCGGACGGTACTCTGGAAGTCTGGATGCCCAACCAGGCGCCGGAGCAATTCCAGGCCGACATTGCCAAGCTGACCGGGCTCGACGCATCGAAAATCACGGTCCATAGCCCGCTTCTCGGCGGCTTCTTCGGGCGCCATTTTCTCTATCCATCCGCCAACCCCTATCCCCAGGCCATCCAACTTGCCAAGGCGGTCGGGCGCCCGGTCAAGCTCATCTGGAGCCGCGAGGAGGAATTTCTGCGCGATCCGCTGCGCCCGATGGCCGCGGTGCGTTTCCGGGGCGCGCTCGACGCCAGCGGCATGCCCGTCGCGCTCGAAGCCATCAGCGCTTGCGAAGGGCCGACGGAAGGCGTTTTCGGCCATAAGGAGGACTCGCTGGATCCAACCGCCCTGGAGGGCCTGACCGGCAAGTCCTATGCCATTCCCAACTACCGCATCGCCCAGATCTACGTGAAAAATCCGACGATGCTCGCCTATTGGCGTTCGGTCGGCAATTCCATGAATGACTTCTTCTATGAGACATTCCTAGACGAACTGGCCGACAAGGGCGGGCAGGACCCCTACGAGCTGCGCACCAAGCTGTTGCAGAAGAATGAGCGGCTGAGTAACCTGCTGAAGGCCGTCGGCGATCTCTCCGGCGGCTGGAAACGAGGGCCGTTCACCGCGGAAGATGGCTCGCGCCGCGCGCGGGGCGTTGCAATGGCGTCTCCCTTCGGCAGCCATACGGCGGCGATAGCTGAAGTCTCCATCCGCAACGGGCAGGTCGTCGTTCACGACGTCTGGGAGGCAATCGACCCCGGCAGCATCGTCAATCCGGCAATCATCGAAGCACAGATCAACTCGGCAACCGCTCTCGGATTATCGCAGGTGCTGATGGAGGAAGCCGTTTACAAGAACGGCGAGCCCGTGGCGCGCAACTATGATCTCTATCCGATCCTGCCGCCCGATCGCATGGCCCGCGTGCATGTTCGCATCATCGAAAGCGGGGCCGAGATGGGCGGCATCGGCGAGCCGGGTCTTCCCGCCATTCCTCCGGCGGTCGCCAATGCGGTTTCGACGCTGACCGGCAAGCGGATCCGCAGCATGCCGCTCTCCAACTACACGTTCGAAAGCTAGAGCGCAGCGCTCGCTGCGCAGCGCACGTTTCCGGCTCCCGGTCCATTTATCGGACTGGGAGCCGGAAATCAGCAAGCTGATCCGGTCTGTTCGGCGAAGCAGTCAATCGCGACTGGCTCCCGAATAGCCGAATACGAAACCCTCTAGCAAAGACGTGAGGCACCCTTGCGGAAATTTCTTCTGGTTCTTCTTTTGATCGTCGTGCTTGTCGCTGGCGGCCTCACCTGGTTCGTCACCCGGAAACCGGCCTCCCCCTTCGACAATATCGCCGAGGCGCAGGCTCCAACGGAGCAGCTGCTTCAACAGGGCGAATATGTCGCGCGTCTGGGTGACTGCGTTGCCTGTCACAGCACTCCGAAAAGCGCCCCCTTTGCCGGAGGCCTCGAGATGGGGACACCGCTAGGCTCCATCTTCACCACGAATATAACGCCGGACAAGGAAACCGGCATCGGCAATTATACGCTCGCAGATTTCGACCGCGCCGTTCGCCAGGGCGTGGCGCGCGATGGACAGCGTCTCTATCCGGCGATGCCCTACCCGTCTTACGTGAAGATGAGCGACGACGATATTCGGGCGCTCTATGCCTACTTCATGAACCGGGTCGAGCCGGTTCATCAGGCAAGCAGGCTTTCGGACATAAAATGGCCGCTGAACATGCGTTGGCCGTTGGCTGTGTGGAACGCGGTTTTCACAGAGGGCGGAACCTATCAACCCAAGACCGCCGGCGATAACAGCTGGAACCGGGGTGCCTATCTCGTCCAAGGGCCGGGGCATTGTGGAAGCTGTCATACACCGCGTGCGATAACCATGGCGGAAAAAGCGCTCGATGAAAGCAGCCCGCTCTACCTTTCCGGCGCTCTTCTCGACGGCTGGTATGCCCCGAGCCTGCGGGGCGATCCCAATACCGGTCTCGGCCGGTGGACCGAGGAGGACATCTACGCATTTCTCAAGAACGGCAGGAACGAGCACGGCGTCGTCTTCGGCTCGATGGCGGATGCCTTCAACAATTCGACGCAGTTCATGACCGACGACGACCTGAGGGCGATCAGCCATTATCTGAAATCATTGCCTGGGGATCCTGCCCGCGACGGGACGCCCTGGCAATATGTCAAGGCCGCCGCGGATAGCGCTTCCCTTCCTGCCCATCAAGACAACCCCGACGCACAGACATTCGTGGCGAAATGCAGTTTCTGTCATGGTGTCGACGGCCGCGGAAAGGCGCCGTGGATTCCACCTCTGGCCGGATCGACCTCGTCGCTTGCGAAGGAAAGCGCGTCCCAGATCAATGTCACCCTGAACGGCTCCGGCCGCGTCGTGGCGAACGGCATTCCGGACGCCTATCGCATGCCTCCGTTCAGACAGCAGCTTTCGGATCAACAGATCGCCGATGTCCTGACTTTCGTGCGCTCCTCCTGGGGAAATCAAGGCGGACCGGTCGTGGCCAACGACGTGAAAGCCCTGCGCACGCACACCGATCCGGCAAGCAGCAGTCCCATCGTGCTCCAAATGCGATAGATCTGCCGCCGAGCCCTCAAACAAGGTTGGGCGGAAAGGTCCGATGAACTTTCCGCCTCATATTGCTGCTCCGCAAGCTTGGCAGACCGCGCTCGCCTCATTCGTCTGCTCACCCTGGAGGACGCCTTCACATGGCCCCTCCTGCGGCAATGAGATGATTGCCCTGAGGCCGGGATTGTTTGGCTGAAGGAGGATGTCGCCACCATGCTGCCGGGCAACGGCCCGGGCAATCGACAGGCCGAACCCGACGCCGCCAATGCCTCTCCAATTCTATGGCATGCGTTTCTCCGCGCCAAGCAGATCAGGAGGTCAGGTCATCCGCGCTCAACGCTAGAGCATATCGTCCAGGCTCCAATGGTTGTTCCATCGTGCGTCGATTTCGTCATTGACGTTCTGGTACCTGATATCGGTGGACAGGCGCAGCCGCTGACTCCTGTCCTGATTGGTCGTCGACGCGTGGATCATAAAGGGCGAGTGGAGCATAATGTCTCCCGCCTGGTAGTCCGCGGCCAACCAACGCGTATTGAAACGCTCCGCCATGTCGGGCAAGTCCTTTGAAACCCATCCGCCTTCCGTCATGTTTCGATTGTAGGCGCTTATGCGTTCCTCAGGGCTCAGATCCGCGTTCTGCTCGCTGAATTCACGTTCCATCCTGAGGCCGATCGCGTGCGATCCTTCGAGATAGACCAGGCCGCCCATTTCGACCGGAATATCGCCAAGGGGAATCCATGTGGTCACAACCCGGCTCGTGCCGCCGCGGAGATAGACGAGATCGTAATGCGCCGGCGTCACGGTTGTCGTGCCGGGTCGGACATGGCGCATGATCTTGCGCTTGTGCAAATAGGAGATACCCGACAGAAATTCGTCCATGAAACGCGCCATGCGTGGCTGTGCGCAGAAGCCTTCATATGCAACCGACCGGACCAGAGACATGAGATATCGGTCCACTGCCCTGTTGTCCGTCACAGCCGCGGCTGCGATCCCTTCTCGCGGATCCGTTCCCTGCTCGATCAGTCCAACGCTGGCCAGATGGCCGAAAACCCAGCCGCGGAATTCGATGACGTCGTTGCGCGGCAAAAAGCCCTTCAGCCATACGTAGCCGTTCTCCTCGTAAAGACGGCGGATGGTCCCGACACCGATCGCCGGATCGGTCGGCGTCAGATATCCGAACCGATCCGGTGCCGTCGACAGGATCTTTCCGTTAGCAGTAAGGGCGGGCCTCTCCTCGCTGGATTGCGTCGCCTGTGCGGAAACCGACATTTCACTCGTCCGAAGCTTGCGTTGATAGTGTCCAGAATGTAGCGGATAAGGACACTCTCCTACATAGAGGAAAGCCATACTGGACTTTTCGCTCAGATGAGAACAGCCGAAGCAGTCTATCGATCTCCTCTCGCGGCAGCCGGCGGCCTTGCAGTCACCGGTAGTGGAAAACAGCAGGTGAGGCACGCGGTCAGGGACCGGAAGCTGCCAAGTTATGCGGTGGTTCTGGTGGAGCAAGGCCAGGGCTTTCTCGAGACCGTTGCCTGTGGCCGGCAGAGCGTGGAGGGGCCGGCGCTTTTCTGGCTTTTTCCGGGCCGACAGCATTCATATGGGCCGGATGCGTCAGGCTGGAGCGAACGGTGGGCGCTTTTCGAAGGTTCACTCGTGCGCGACTTCGTGCGACTGCGGCTCATTAGCGAACAATCCCCAATCGTGGCCCTGCGCAATCTCGACCGGGTGCAGCGTCTCTTCACCGGTCTCCACGCCGATCTGCTCGACGATACGAACCTCGCCAGAGCCTCTGCCGCCGCAATTCTTCACCAGATCGTCGTGTCGGCGGCCCGGCAGGCAAGCCATGCGACACCGTCACGCCGTGACGGATCTGATATCGCCGCGATCGTCGAAGCGCTTCGCAAAAGAGCCATGCAGCCACTCGACATGGCCGCATTCGCCGCCGAACATGGAATGTCGGCCGCCACGCTGCGCCGAAAGGTCACGGCAGAAACCGGACTGTCGCCAAAGGGCTTCCAGCTTCGGGTGCGCATGGATCACGCCAAGGAGTTGCTGGCAACCACCGACGACAAGATCGAGATCATTGCCGCTGGGGTCGGGATCGGCGACGCCTTTTACTTTTCGCGGCTGTTTCATGAAAGGGAAGGCTGCACGCCGCGCGAATTCCGAGCACGCTACAAGAGGACTTGAAGCGTCAATCAAAATTATTGGCGAGGACCGCTGGTTAGAATGCGAGCTTCGCTAGTTCGCGTACATATGATAAGCCTATCTTAGAAGATAATCTTTACAGTTTGCCTTCATATATGGTATGAAGTGCGTATGAGTGATCAATCGGATAAACCTCACATGGCGGATGCCGCCGCCCTCGCACAAGATCTCCGCGGCATCATGAGCAAGCTCAAACGCCGGCTGCGTGAACAGGCTAATGTCGGAGACCTGACGCCGACGCAGATATCTGTGCTTCTGCGCCTCGATAAGGACGGTCCGGCGACGACATCAAACCTCGCGCGCGCCGAAGTCATGCGGCCGCAGTCGATGGGGGCGGTCGTCAGTGCGCTGGAGGCGGCCGGGCTTGTCGATGGCGTGCCGGACCCGGCGGATGGGCGGCAAACCATCCTGTCGCTCACCGACACCTGCCTTCGATTGATTCGGGAGGGCCGTGCCGCGCGGCAGGATTGGCTGCATCGCAAGATCGAAGCGCGACTTTCCCTGGAGGAGCAAGAGCAACTCCGGACATCCCTCGAGCTGCTGCGGCGGCTGGTCGACGATTGACAATCGACATCAACGGTTCCTCCCCCGAAATCTGCGAACAATCCGAAAAAGGAAATCCCATGGCGCTGACCGCGCTTGACGCAAAGACCGCACTTATCGTTGTCGATCTCCAGAAGGGCATCATCGGCTCACGCTTCATCCACGCCATCGGCCCGGTCGTGGACAGGACGGTCGAGTTGATCGGTGCATTCCGCAAGCATCGGCTTCCCATCGTGCTCGTCAATGTTGCCGGCGTGGCGCCCGGCCGCACGGAACGACAACGACAACATGCGAGCGTCCTTTCCGAGGACTTCACCGATTTCATTCCGCAGATCGATCGACAGCCCGATGACATCGTCGTGACAAAGCGAACTTGGGGCGCTTTTGCCAGCACCGATCTGGATAGGCAGTTGAAGTCGCGAGGCGTCACACAGGTCGTCATCACCGGCGTCGCGACCGGCACGGGCGTCGAGTCGACAGCTCGACAGGCCTACGAACAGGGCTTCAATGTGACGCTTGCCATCGATGCAATGACGGACGCGCGCACCGAGGCGCACGAATACAGCATCAACCAGATCTTCCCGCGGCTCGGCGAGACCGGGACTGCCCACGACGTCATGCAACTGCTTGCAAGCCGGAGCGAATAATATGTCGATCTCTCATCTCATATCCTATTTTTTCGGCGGCGCTTTCCTGATGAACGCTGTGCCGCATGTCGTCAGCGGCGTCATGGGCAAGCCGTTCCAAACCCCCTTCGCCAGGCCGCGGGGTGAAGGACACTCGTCCTCGACGACGAACGTGGTCTGGGGCTTCTTCAATCTCTTCATTGCTTATCTGCTCCTCGTACATGTCGGCGGTTTCGCACTCGATGATGTGGGAGATGCCGCCGTTGCCAGCGTGGGCGCCTTCCTGCTCGCAGTGATGATGGCGTGGCATTTCGGTCGCTTCAACGGCGGCAATACGCCCAGCCGTCCATGAAGAAGAGCCCGCTCGCCGCCACCTTCCGGTCGATGCGGCATTTCAACTATCGCGTCTGGGCAGCGGGCTCGCTGGTCTCCAATATCGGCACCTGGGTTCAGCGCACGGCCCAGGACTGGCTGGTCTTTGCAGAGCTCACCCATCATGATGCCTCGGCCGTCGGCACCGTCATGGCGCTGCAATTCGCGCCGCAGCTGCTGCTGTTGCCCTGGACGGGATATGCGGCGGACCGTTTCAACCAGCGCAAACTCCTCATCGCCACCCAGGCCACGATGGGCGGCCTCTCCCTGGCGCTCGGCGCCCTAACCGTCCTCGGCATCGTGCAGCTGTGGCACGTCTACATCTTCGCCTTCCTATTCGGCAGCGCGGCTGCCCTCGATGCTCCCGTTCGCCAGACCTTCGTCGCCGAACTCGTCGGCGACGAGAACCTGTCAAATGCGGTTGCGCTCAATTCGACCTCCTTCAACGTCGCGCGCATGGTCGGTCCGGCTGTCTCCGGCGTTGTCATCGCAGCGATCGGCACCGGCTGGGCCTTCCTCATCAACGGCGTGTCCTTCGTGGCGGTGCTCGTCTCGCTCGCCTTCCTGCGCGTCGACCAATTGCGCTCGAATGCCAGGGTGATCCGCGCCAGGGGAAACTTCGTCGAAGGGCTCCGCTACGTCCGGAGCCGGGCGGACCTCAGGGCGATGTTGCTCATGCTGTTTCTGATCGGAACCTTCGGCCTGAATTTCCCGATCTTCATATCCGCGATGGCGGTCGGCATCTTCCACGCCGACGCTGCGGGATACGGCCTCCTGTCATCGATGATGGCGATTGGAACGATTACCGGCGCCCTCCTGAACGCCGGCCGTGAAAAGGTACGCTTCCAGGGCCTTCCTGTCGGCGCCGGCGTTTTCGGGATCGGCTGCACGCTGGCGGCGTTTGCTCCCGGCTATTGGCCATTTGCCGCCGCTCTCATCGTCACCGGCATTGCGGCGCTCACCTTCACCAATACCACGAACAGCCTCATGCAGCTTTCAACAGCGCCGGCCATGCGCGGAAGAGTAATGGCGCTGCGCGTCAGCATTGCACTCGGGGGTACGCCGATCGGCGCCCCGATCGTCGGCTGGGTGGCCGATCATTGCGGCCCTCGCTGGGCGCTCGGCATCGGCGCCGCTTCAGGCTTTGCCGCCGCTATCGTCGGACTTTACGCCATGATGCGACAAGCCCGACGTGAGCGAACGGATGACGACATGCAGCCAACGCCAGATCGGCCAGGTTTATGACAGTCGCGATGTGAGATCGCCATCACGCTGACACGAGCTTGGTTATGCGTCTCTCGATCACGGCTGCGCCAAGTGCCGCCAACAATGCGAGCGACGCGGATGCCAGCATTGTTCCGAGAAGCACATAGGTCGCGCCCGAGCGATCGAGCAACAAGCCGGCAGCAGAGGCTATGAGCGCTCCACCGGCAATCCTCATCGCGGTGGCTAGCCCCATGGCCGTGCCGGAAAGGTCGGCACGTATGGACAGTACGCTGGCGTTGGCCGCGGGCATGGTCAGGCCGTTGCCTATGCCGATGAACATGCACGGGCCGAAGAACGCAAGAATATGCGTCGTGCCCAACATCGATAAGGCGAAGCCGATCAGCAATCCCAGGCAGGTCAAGAGACGTGCGACGATAACCGTCGTGCTCAGCGCATAGCGAGCGGCGTAGCGGCCGGTCAAATAGCTGCCGAGGATAAAGCCGGCCGGCGTCATGCCCATGTAAAAGCCAAGTTCCGCGCCGGACGCCCCAAGCGACTTGGCGACAACCAGCGGCGCACCTCCGAGAAAGATATAGAACGTCCCCATGGAGCAGGCCATGCACGCGGCATGGGCCCAGAACCGCGCCGAGCTTGCCAGCGTCCCATAGGCAGCAAGGTAGTTACCCTGCGGTCTTGTGGAACGTACGGCCGTTTCCCTGACATCTCGCATCGACAATGCGAAAATAGCCGCGCCGAGGATAGCCAGAATAAAGAAATTCGCTCGCCATCCGAACAGTTCGTCCAGCAACCCACCCAACATCGGGCCAAGCATCGGCGCGACTGCCCAGCCCATGGCAAGGTAGCCGAACCTGCTTGCGGCTTTGCGATCGCTCGAGGTTTCCCGGATGATGACGAGGGCAATGGAGAAGCAGGCATCGATGGATGCCTGCATCGCCCGACACAAAAGGAATACGCCGATATTGCCGGCAAGAGCGCAGCCGGCAGAGGCGATTATGAAGATGGAGACCGCGATCAATACGACCGGTCTGCGCCCATACCGATCCGACGCCGCGCCTGCTATGAGCGCGATCAGGGCGGTTACGATCGCGTATCCTGCGACCGAAAGATTGACGAGGGCGCGATCCGCCCGGAACTCAGCAGCGATATTCGGCAGCGACGGCAGGATCATGTTTACCGGCAGTACCGCAAGCGCCGAAAGCAATATGAGAGTTGTCAATCGCGGCGGAGCGGCAGCCGGAATTTTGTCCGTTTCTCCGGTCGATTGCGTGCGCGAAGTCTCAATGGAATGATTGCGCGTCATGGCTATGTCCGTCTTGTCAGTGGGGGGAGCGTGAAATCTGACGAGGCGCGGCCCGAATTGCGGGCATAAAAAAAGGCCCCGTCAGGAGCCTGCTTACCGCGCATGGGTGCTTTCGCCGGATGGCTACACCATCCTGCCCATGCGCCCTCTTACCACGACAAGAACCATTGCGATCTTCATGACATCACAGCTAACCAGAAATCCGCACGTCGTCAATGTACCATCCATGGCAGCTGCCGTTCAGGCCGCAGACACCTTGTTCAGCCAGGCTCTGGGAGCGCTGCCGAAGCATGAAAATTCTCGTCGTGGAAGACGATCAAAAGACCGCCGAATATATTTCGCGCGGCCTGGGAGAGGCGGATTTCTGTATGGTGTATTTCACCGAAACCCGCTCGCCGACCTTGAAGGTCTCAACCTCGATGTTTTCGGGCAGTTTGATGATCGTGCCCGTGGACAGCGTGATCTGCGCGCTGTTCTGACGAACAGCAGATCAACACCAATTGGGAAGATAGATCACGAGGAGGTCGTGAGCCTGGGCGAGCACATCATCTCATGCGGCCTCGTGGCCGCAACGACCCGCGTCCGGTCGTCTCCTACCGATCGTCTTCAGGCGGCATTCGCCTTCTCCACACGATTTCTCCCGCCGGCCTTCGCACGATAGAGCGCCTTGTCGGCAGCCTCCAGCACATGTTTGAAGTCGGTGGCGGGTTCATCCGAACACGCAACGCCGATGCTTACGGTAACATTGATGGCATTGTTATCGAACGTCAGCACCGTCGCTTCGATATCCTTGCGGATCTTTTCGGCAACGATGGCAGCAGCCCTTGTGTCTGTATTTGGTAAGAGGACGACGATCTCCTCGCCGCCGTAGCGGGCAGCGATATCGGTCTTGCGCACGGTCTGCCGTATTATGTCCGCCACCCGCGCAAGGACCGTATCGCCAAAGGAGTGCCCGTAGCTGTCGTTGATCTTCTTGAAGTGATCGATATCGAGCATGATGATCGAAAAAGGGATACGCCGGGTTCCCGCTTCCTTACTGCAGCGATCGCCTTCACGCTGCAGCACGCGGCGATTTGGCAGCCTTGTCAGCGGATCGACGCTGGCTTCGTTCTCAAGCACGCGTTGAATGCCGATACGATACCACTCCCGCTCAAGCAGATCCGACAGCAGGAGGACGCCGAGGAAATTGGTCGCCATCGCCGGAAGCGTCGCCGAAACGAGGAGCTGATGCGCGAGCGGCGAAGGCAGGAAAGCGAGAACAATAAGCGATGCGCCGGTCGCCAGGCCAAACAAGGCAGATCGTTTCCAGCCAGTCCCGATCCATTGGCGCGGCAGCAGCGTCAAGACATATCCGGTGGTCGCAACGGCCATGATACCCACCACGCCGCCGACAGCCCCGATACCGCCGGCTGCGAAACGAAACAAGGCCATCATGATCACCGCCACCACAGTTCCGACCGGACCGCCATAGATCGGCGTAAGGACGAGCAGAACCGAGCGGCCGTCCTGAAAGACGCCAGGCATCCAACGAATGGGATCGCTCATCGACAGGATGCCGCCCACGCCGAACAGCAACCCGACAGCGACGGATTTCAAAACGCCGCGTTCGACCGTCCGGATGACCCAGGAAAAGGCGTAGACGATGACAGCCACTTGGCCCAGGACACGCACGAAAGAGGCAAAATGCGACTCGATTTCCACAATATTGATTTCCAGCCAAAACCGACCTGTTTGCTATCTATGTTTCCCGTCTGGCGCGGTGGTCAAGCTTCGCGTTCACTTCCTTATGACATTAGCTTCAGCAGTGGATTCGCATGGGCCACGGAATGCACGGCAACCGCGGCTGTGTTTCAGAACGAATTGCAACTTCAACGACATAACCCCTCGACTGCAATCAGCCGGGAGGTGTTTCCTCCGCGTCGAAACGCACGAACCAGGCATTCTGCTCGCCTGCAGCAGCCTGCCCCGATAATGGAGGCTTCCACGCAAGCGCCCGCTCAATCCACAGGCATGAGTTCATCTTTCATCGACCCGGGAAGTAATACCTCCTCCTCGCCTTCGATCAGCCTGAGGCTGCGCCGCAAGCTCTGCGGCGGTTGGCCAAAGAAGCGAAGGAATGCGCGACGCATGCGGTCGCGATCGGCAAAACCAGTATCGCGCGCCACGACATCCATGGAATGACGGCCTTCTTCGAGCATGATCTTGGCCGCCTCCAGCCTCAGCCGTTCGACGGCCTTGGCGGGCGACTGGCCGGTTTCCTCGCGAAAGATGCGGCTGAATTGACGCGCGCTAAGGCTTGCCGCCTCGGCCAGTTCCTCGACCGTCAGGGGATTGCGGAGATGCTCCTTGGCATGGACCAGGGCGCGACGAACCCTATCCGAACGCGGCTCCAGTTCCAGCAGGGCCGAGAACTGCGACTGCCCGCCGGGGCGCCGATGATAAACAACCATTTTACGGGCGATCGCGCGGGCGAGTTCTACCCCATGGTCGTCTTCGATCAGTGCCAGCGTCAGATCGATGGCGGAGCTCATGCCGGCCGAGGTCCAGATATTGCCATCGACAACGAAGATCCGGTCTTCATCCACCTTGATCGAGGGGAAGCGCTCCTGGAGAGTGCGGGCATGTATCCAGTGCGTGGTGGCAGTCCTGCCGTCGAGAAGCCCGGCCTCCGCCAGAAGGAATGCGCCAGTGCATACGCCGGCGACACGACGCGACTCCAGGCCCGCAGCCGCAATGTAATTCCGAAGGGCGGGAGTGATGGGACGAGGCACCATTTCCCCGATCACCATGAGCGTATCGGGGAAGTCGCCCAGCGCCTGTGTCTCGATACCTATACCGAGCGAAGAGCGGATCGTGCCTCCCCTCTCCGACATGACGCTCAATCGATAGGCTTCATGGCCGAGATCGGCATTGGCAAATTCAAACGCCGTCAGCGCCGCCATCCCCATCACTTGAAACCCGTCTTCCATGATGAAGCCGATCTGTCTCATGCGCATCTCCAGACGTTTGTCCGTTTTTGCCGGTTATATGACATTTGAGACATTGGCGTCCAGCGTTACCATTCTGTCATTCTTGAAAACAAAAACCCTTCGAAGCAGGACAAGGACAGTACAATGACCACCTCTCATGGAACCGTTCTCATCACCGGCGCATCGTCTGGCATCGGCGCCGTCTATGCTGACAGATTCGCAGCACGCGGCCACGATCTCATCCTCGTCGCACGCAATAGGCAAAAGCTCGACGCCGTCGCCAACAGGCTTGCCGGCCGGTACGGAGTGAAGGTTCGCACGATCGTCGCCGACCTGACCGATGGCGCCCAGCGCGACCAAGTCGAAGCGACCCTGAAAACGGACGATACGATCACCCATCTCGTCAACAATGCCGGCTTCGGCAGCGCCGCACCGCTCGTCTCGGCATCTGTCGACGACATGCAAGGCATGATCGACATCAACGTTACGGCACTCACACGATTGACCTATGCCGCCGTGCCAGGGTTCGTCGCGCGTGGCAAAGGCACCATCATCAACATCTCCTCCATCGTCGCCATTGCGCCGGAGTTGCTGAACGGTGTTTACGGAGGGACGAAGGCATTCGTATTGTCTTTCAGCCATTCGCTGCGCAAGGAACTCAAAGACACCGGCGTTCATGTGCAGGTCGTGATGCCCGGCGCTACGGCGACTGAATTCTGGGATGTTGCCGGCTTGCCGTCCAGCAACTTGCCGAGCGAGTGGGTCATGTCAACCGAGGATCTCGTCGATGCGGCCCTCGTGGGCCTCGACCGGGCCGAGTTTGCAACGATACCCTCACTGATGGACGCGGCAGAATACGATGCCTGGGAAGCGACACGACAGGTTATGCTACCGCATCTTTCAAGCGCTGTTCAGGCCGAGCGCTACCGGTCAAAGTGATAGGGCCTAAGTGCATGGAGTGACCGATCGAGAAGCGCCGGATAACACCATGGCGCTTCAATATCGGGCTCACTCCTTCCGAATGAACTGGACAGGTTGGCATCCGGATTTCCGCGTCAACCTGGACTGCCTATTTGGTCAGAACGACATGGGTCGCATGAGCGGTTGCGACATGCTCGCTGACGCGGAAGCCAAGGGCGGGCAGGTCAATTCCCTCGAACATAGCCTCACCCTTGCCAAGCACGACCGGCGAGATTGCAAAATGGACCTCGTCAATCAGACCGGCACTCAGATATTGGCGCACTGTGCTCACGCCGCCGCCGATCTTCACATCCCTGCCACCGGCAGCAGCCTTTGCTTGCGCAAGCGCCGCCTCAATGCCGCCCGTGACGAAATGGAATGTCGTGCCGCCCTCCATCTCGATTGATGGGCGAGGATAATGCGTCAGTATGTAGGTTGGGGTATGGTATGGAGGATTATTTCCCCACCATCCTTTCCAGCTATCATCCGGCCATTCGCCGCGGATCGGGCCAAACATGTTTCGGCCAAGAATGAAGGCGCCGAAATTGGCCATCCCCCGCGCGGCATAGTCATCGTCCACATCGGTCGAGCCCTCCTCCTTCCCGAACATCTGCTGGAACGTGCGCGTGCGGAAAAACCAGCTGTGAAGCTCCATTCCACGCTTGCCCAGCGGATCATTGAGGCTCTGCTCGGGTCCCGCACCAAAACCGTCAACGGAGAGGGAAAATGCTGCAACTCGCACCTTGCTCATGACGTCCTCCATCTGATTGCATTTCGCAACTGACTATGATGTCGCATATCTGATACAATAACGCAACTGGTTTTATTATTGAAACAGTTTTTTGAACTTCGTATATTTTTCTCGCTTCTGATGTTTTCGACATCAAAGCCGTTGCCCGGAAGAGCATAGGAACCGCTGCGGCGCTTGCTCAACACATGACGCACAGTAAACATGCGGCACGTTACCTAGGATTGTTCGCGCCCGCTCCGTAACGCAGGCCATCGATGAGCAGCGCTACCATCCGCCGCGCGTGATCAGGCCCGACATTATGGGCTGGCGTGCAGAGCCTTGCGACCGCATGCAGCAGGTCGTTCGGCTCGACCCCGGCCCGTATCTCGCCCGCCGCAGCGGCGGCATCCAGCAATGATTCCAGCGCTGGACGCAGCCGCTTGTCGAAATAGGCCGGCAAGGCTTCGTAGGCCGGATCGCCGGAATGAAGTGCAGCGGCCAATCCACGCTTGGCCGAGATGAAGTCGACAAAACGCTGCATCCACCGCGCCAGCGCTTCGCCGGGATCGTACTCCCCGGCCAAAACGGATGCCGCGTCCGCACAGGCATCGATCTCGCGACGGAAGACCGCCTTGATGAGGTCGGAGCGCTGCGGAAAGTGGCGATAGACCGTGCCGACGCCGACGCCGGCAGTCTTTGCGATTTCACGCACGGGAGCGTCCACCCCGGAAGCTGCGAACACCGCCATGGCCGCCCGCAGCAGCCCGTCGAGATTGCGCTGGGCGTCAGCGCGTACGCGCCGATCTGTCGAGCCCGCCGGCTCCCCGACATCATCCCGCTCGTCGATTTTATCGCTCATGCATTTTTCCATTTGCTAAACGGAACATTGTTCCGTATAAACCGGAATAGCGTTCCGTTTATCTTTCTAACACAGGACAGTGGCGCTTGCCACAGATCGCTGCGCCAAAGGAGAATGATTGTGCAGGACAAACCCGTCGCCCTCGTCACCGGGGCCAACCAAGGGATCGGTCTTCAAATCGCCAGGGAACTCGCGGCTAACGGCTACACTGTGCTCGTCGGATCGCGAAACTTCGAGCGTGGTGGAGAGGCAGCCAAAAGCATCGGAGCGGATGCCCGTGCCCTCCAGCTCGATGTCACCGATCAGGCCTCCATCGCCGCAGCAGCGGAGCGCATCCGGATCGAGCTTGGCCGTCTCGACCTGCTTGTCAACAACGCGGCCATCTCGCATGCGGGAAGGCCGGGCAGATCGCTCGCCGAGATACTGCAGTCGAGCCGCGCCAGTGTTGCATCACTCGACGAGGTGCGCGCTGTTTTCGAGACGAATGTGTTCGGGGTCATTGCCGTCACACAGGCGATGCTTCCTTTGCTGCGTGAAGCACCTGCAGGGCGCATCGTCAATGTAACGAGCGGCGTCGGCTCGCTGACGTTGAACGCTGACCCGAACTTTCCCTATCGCTCGGGATTCGGCGTCGTCTACGCCGCATCGAAGACTGCCCTCAATGCGATCACGCTTTCCTTCGCGATTGAACTCGAATCGACAAACATCAAGGTCAATGCCGCAGGTCCGGGCTTCACAGCAACGGCCCTCAACAACTTCGAGGGCATCGAGACGGTCGAACAGGGTGCCCGCAACCCCGTGCGCGTCGCCCTCGACGTGAACGGCCCGACGGGCACGTTTACGAGCGCGGACGGCCCGCTCCCTTGGTGATGCGCGCGCGGGAAATTTGACGCAGCAGGTGGGCACCGCCCCGGATCACTGAACAGAAGAAGGAATAGACCATGCAATATCGCACGCTGGGAAAAACCGGCATCAAAGTCAGCCCTTATTGCCTCGGCGCGATGATGTTCGGCGCCGCCGGCAATCCCGATCACGACGAAGGCATCCGGATCATCCACAAGGCCCTGGATGCAGGCATCAACTTCATCGACACCGCCGATGCGTATAGCCGAGGTGAATCGGAAGAGATCGTGGGCAAGGCGCTCAAGGGCAGGCGCGATAATGTCGTGCTGGCCACGAAGGCGCATCTCCCGATGGGTGACGATCCTAACCAACAGGGCAATTCGCGGCGCTGGCTCATGCGCGCCGTGGAGGACTCCTTGCGCCGGTTGCAGACCGACCACATCGACCTCTTCCAGATCCATCGGCCGGCGCCGGATACCGACATCGAGGAAACCCTTTCCGCCCTCACCGACCTGATGCGGGCGGGGAAGGTGCGCGCCATTGGCTCTTCGACATTCCCGGTCTCGGAGATCATCGAAGCGCAGTGGATCGCGGAACGGCGCGGGCTGGCGCGCTTCCGCACCGAACAGCCGCCCTATTCCATCCTGAACCGCGGCATCGAACGCGAGGTACTGCCTGCCTGTGAGCGCTACGGAATGGGTGCGATGATCTGGAGCCCGCTGGCGATGGGCATGCTCACCGGCCGCTACCGCAAGGGCGAACCGCAGCCCGATAGCGGACGCGCCAGACGTTTTCCGAAGCAGATGTCCGACGAACGCAGGCTGGACGCGGTCGAGCAGCTTATTCCGCTGGCGCAGGAAGCAGGGCTGCCGCTGGCGCATATGGCCTTGGGTTTCGTGATGGCACATCCCGGCGTCACATCCGCAATAATCGGTCCTCGCAAGATGGAGCACTTCGACGATCTGCTCGCGGCCTCCGAGGTCCGATTGACCGACGAGATCCTTGATCAGATCGACGCGATCGTCCCACCCGGCACCGATATCGGGCCGCTTGAGGCGAACTACAATCCGCCGGCGATTTTGAAGGCGGCGTTGCGCCGCAGGTCTATGGCCGACCGCGCCGCCGCATAGGCAAGGCAAAGACCCCGTGTCCTGGAACCTCAGGACACGGCTGCCGGCCGGAGGAATACCATGAGGAGGAGGCTACATCGCTTGACATAAGCAGCACGGCCGAGAACATGGCGCGACTTTGTATTTGCTAATCTCCTCAATCAGAGAACCGTAAAGATGCGCTCCTTCCTGCTGTTGCCTCTCCTCTTCTCTTTCGCCCCTCTTTCCGCAGCGGCGGCCGGAACCCCATGTGCCGAGCTTGTCGACAGCAGCGCAGTCGTCCAACATAGGGATGGCTTTGCCGTCTCCGAACTGCACGATGGCTGTGCGGTGACAAACGGACTTTTCAAGTCCGGCAACAGAATGGGATGGACTTTCGATCGCGCGGAATTGAAGGGCGACGACCTTGTCGCCTTCCTCAAGACCATCGCCAACAAGCCCAACCATGTTCCCACCTGGGGACGATTCTCCGTCGAAGGCGTGCGCTTTACACCGCTGTTGGACAATGCGCTTGCCAACTACATCGCCACGGCCCAGCAATGGCCGATGGATATTTCGGGCGCATTTCGCTTCGACCCCAAGGACGGCTATCTGGACATTCAGGAGTTGGAACTCACCAATCTACGCCTCGGCAAAGCGTCGCTATCGGCTGAGATCACCCTGCCCAAAGACACGAATGTCCAGGCATTGACCCAAGGCGGTTCTGTCGGCCTGACGCATCTGCGCTTCCGGCTCGATAATCAGGGTCTGTTCGAGGGAATGGCCGTCCCGTCACTTGCTGCATTTCAACAGCAGCTGACGGGCGCGGACGATCCCGAGCAGGGCATCAACCAATTGCGCGGCAACGCCGTGGCAGCCCTACAGATTCTTCCAGACAACCAGATCGACGCGGAATCAAAAAAGGCCCTACTTCGCTTCGTGCAGGATCTACCGCATCCGACGGGCTTCTTTACCCTCGATCTCGCCTTCGACAAACCCTTGCAAATCGGCTCGCTCGGTCTTGACGCCACACAACTGGCCCAGACCGCTTTGGCAAGTGCAAAGATTTCGGTCAGCTACAAAGCGCGCTGACGCCAGGCGGCGATCGGTCTTCAGATGGACTTCACCTCGCCGCCATCCATGCGCAAGGTCAAGCTGGTCATCCAACGCGCAGCCGGCGAGACCAGAAAGGCCATCAGTTCGGCAATCTCCTCTGGTTCGCCATAACGAGCGATGCCCGCCTCCTGCGGAAACCTGGTGGTTGCCTCCTCAAGGGTAATAGCGTGCAAAGGCGCTCAATGCTCGAGATAGGACCGGCGCCGGCCGGTCATGACGGCCTTGGCCGTCTGCGCGACAAGCACCAGCGCGGAAAGTCTCTCGCGAGACGGACGGCGCTTGCCTGGCCAATGCCCTGGCTGGCGTCCGTGATGATAGCGACTGAATGAGACATATCATCGTTCCCTATAAACGAAGGCTGGACGCACGCGATCACCCGCCGGCAGCGCGCCGGCGGGTGATCGTTCAGATCTCAGCCGAGGAAATCGCGGATAGCGGCGGCAATCTCAACCGCATGGGTTTCGAGCGCGAAGTGGCCGGTGTCGAAGAATTTGACGGTGGCGTCCGGAATATCCCGGCGGAAGGCTTCCGCTCCAGGCGGCAGGAAGAACGGATCGTTCTGGCCCCAGACCGCCAGGAAACGTGGCTTGTGGGTGCGGAAATAGGTCTGAAAGGCGGGATAGAGTGCCACATTGCTCTTGTAGTCGCCGAAGAGATCGAACTGCACATCCACCGCACCCGGCCGCGTCATATAGAAACTGTCGAGTGAATAGCCGTCAGGAGAGACCTTGGCGATATCCGGGGCACCATGCGTGTACTGCCACGCTATCGATTCCGGTTCGAGGAAAGGCTTCAGCGCATTGCGATTTTCTTCCGACGCATCCCGCCAATAGGCCTGGATCGGGTTCCAGCCTTCGCTCAGGCCCTCTTCATAGGCATTGCCGTTCTGCGAAATGATCGCCGTAATCCGCTCCGGATGCTTTACCGCCAAGCGGAAACCGGTCGGCGCGCCGTAGTCGAAGACATAGACGGCATAGCGATCGAAACCGACGATCTCGGTAAAGCGATCGATCGTTTCGGCGATGCTGTCGAAGCTGTGGCCACGTCCCGGCAGGTCGGACTGGCCGAAACCTGGAAGGTCCGGCGCGATGATGTGATAGCGATCGGCGAGCAGGGGGATGAGATCGCGGAACATGTGGCCGGAACTCGGGAAGCCGTGCAGCAGCAGGAGCTTCGGCTCATCAGGCGAACCCGCCTCGCGGTAGAAGACTTTGACGCCGTCGACGTTGATGGTGCGATAGCTGACGTTGGTCATGACAAGGTCCTTTCGTTAACCTTCTAATTCAATTTTTACCGGTTACTTTTCCCGCGTTCACGCGTCGACCACTGCGGCGGCAGCATCGCGGATGACCTCGACGACAGCCGCTGGTGCTGTCGTCATCGGCGTATGATCGACCGGAAACGAGCGCTGCGTGGCCTGCATGCGCTCGGCCATGAAGTGTTGATTGGCAGCGCTGATCATTCGATCCTCTTCGGCGATCAGGAACCAGGCCGGACGGCTCTTCCAGAGCGGGCGCGGCACAGGAACGGTAATGCAGGCGGGCGATATCGGCCGCTGGGCGGCGGCGAGAACGGCCAGTTCCTCGCCCCTCGCATTCTGGGCATAGGCCGCTGCAAAGGCCTCATGGGGAAGGTAGATGAAACCGTGGCTATCGGGTGCCAGCTTCGGCGTCTGCGGATGAGGTTCGCCGCGATAAAACACATCGGCCACAGTCTCGCCCTCCTCCGGTGCAAGCGCGGCAACATAGACCAGCGCCTTGACCTTCTCGCTCCGCACGCTGGCGATGACCGCTCCGGCATAGGCGTGGCCGACCAGAACGACCGGACCCGTCACACGCTCCAAGGCGCGCTCCAGGGCGGCGATATCATCAGCAAACGAGGTCAGCGGCAGCGGGGCGGCAGTCACCGCAAAACCGCTGGCCGAAAGCGGAGCAATGACCTTTGCCCAACCCGAACCATCGCCCCACGCACCGTGGACGAGGACAATATCGACATTCTGCGAGGATATCTTCTGCGGTGACATCGGCCTTCTCCCTGTGACCTGAAATTGAGTAACCACTTAAGCTGCGCCAATAGGGTTACGCTCGATGTGCGTAACTTGTCAAGAGCCTTTTAGCAGGTTATATGCTATTCATGTTTTCGAGAGGCAGCCTGGCGTCCATGCCCGGCCACCAAAACAGGAGCCGCAATGGACAACCACTCTCCCGCCATTTTCGTCGGCGACACGCTGGGGCTGGATTTTCTGAATTCGGTGGCGACACCCCTCGATGTCCAGGTCGACTGGATCGAGGACGGCGAAGGCCTGCTTCGCTGGCTGGAGCAGGCGGGGCTGGTGCCGCGCGAGACGCTGGAGGTGATACGCAGCCAAGCCCTGCCGGGCGAACTCGACAAGATCGCCGATCAGGCAAGGAGCCTGCGCGAGTGGTTCAGAACCTTCGTGCACGCACATAGGGGGCGGCCGCTGACAGCCGCAGCGCTGGACGAACTGGAGCCGCTGAACCGCTTGCTGGAGCGTGACGAAGGCTTCAGCCGGATCACGGCAAAACAGCCGGGCGAAGGCGGCGGCCTTGATTTTCAGTCGATGCGCAAGTGGCGCTCGCCGGAGGCGCTGCTTCTGCCGATCGGCGAAGCGCTCGGGCGCTTCGTCTGCACGGAGGATTTTTCAGACGTGAAGGCCTGCGAGGGGCATGCCTGCACCCTGCTCTTCGCCGACCATACGCGCGGCCACCGCAGGCGTTGGTGCAGCATGGCCATGTGCGGCAATCGCGCCAAGCAGACGGCCCATCGGCATCGGCTGAAGCAGGGTCAATAGGCGGCGAAGGGCCGCTCGCGTCGTCTCTTTGCATGTCGCAGACCGGGTCGAGCCGAACCCTGTTCGTCCCGGCGTGACGTCATCCCTGTGCCTGCCTCAAGCAGGTGGATCCGGGGCTCGGTAAGTGAAAACCGAACGAGATCCCCCGCCTTCGGGCTGCCTGCCGCCTTGACGAAAGTACGGACTTCGTTGCCGTACTTCGAACTCAGCGGAAGAGGACAGCAATTCCAGAAAGATGAATTTCGATTTCGGGGTGATGGCTCCAGACATTTCGCTCCCAGGGATAATCGTCCGCACGCCACAGGAAGGTCTCGTTCGCGTTCGTCACAACATGTTCGAAGGCCGGGAGATTTGCTGACACCGCGGGCGGCTTCGCTCCCGATACACGCTTGCCTGCAGTAGGCCCAATGCTGAATCTCCTCGCGCTGTCGTTGAGATCTGTCAACATGGAATCCCAAAGATGCGGTGTTGCGACGGATCGCCAGGCGCGGGACGACCGGGCGGCGGTCCGGCCATATCGATTGTGTGGGAAAGCAGAGCTAGCGGCACGACTGTGACCGCAAGAGCGGCCGGTCACGGAGAAACTATCAGTCTCCGGCAAAAACGATGCTGGCGTCGCTGACGATGGCGACATGCGAATAAGCGGCCTGGCTGGCAGCTGCAGCATCCGCACGCATGATTGCGGTCACGATGACGTCATGCTCGCTGAAGGATTTGGCAAGGCGGCCCGGCAAACGAAACTGGGCACGACGGAAAGGTGCCAGCCTGGCGCGGGTCTGCGTTACCAGCTCGAAAATATGATCGTTGTGAGCGCCGCGATAGAGCTGGCTGTGGAACTCGGTATTGTAGGTGGCGTAGTCCTCCTCGGCGCCGGTACGCACGAGCCGCGCCGACGCACGGTGATCGAGCTCCAGTGTGCGGCGCTCATCAACCGTCATCCGCTCGGCGGACAGGCGCGCGCAGATCGCCTCAAGCTCCGCCATCGCCTCGAACATCGAATGCAGATAGGTGCCACTGACATTCGTCACCACGGCGCTGCGGTTCGGCTCCCGTCCGACCAGGCCCATGGCGCCAAGCTCCCGCAAGGCTTCCCGCACCGGCGTGCGCGACACCTCGAAACGGCCTGCCAACGATATTTCGTCGAGCTTCTCCCCCGGCAGAAGCACGCCCGTTACAATCATATCCGCAATGGAACGCACCATCTGCTCGACGGTCGTTCCGGCTCTGATCACTTCTCTGCGCTTGACTTGCTTCAAGGGGACGAATCTGCCTTCCAATTCTTGCATACAGATTTATGCCAGCGGTCCTCAAAGTCAATTGTTGAATTAAACATATGTTTTTAAATAGTATTTATACGCTTTCTGCCGCTAGAGAAGCGGGATATCGGCTTAGTCTCTCTTTCTAAAGATTAAAAAAAGAGCATCACTTTCCGGAAAGCCTATTTTGCAGCAGAAATCTGCATACACTTTTCGCACGCCTTTTTGCTGTAGGAATTTATGTCATAAAAATCAATATTTTAAAATCTGGCATGATGATTGCATACACTTTTTCGTAACCCTTTTTACGAACCGGCTACCGCCCCAAGGAGCATGCCCATGACCAGCCTCCTTTCCATGAATCGCCGCAATTTTCTCCGCACCTCCGCAGCCGGCGCTCTCGTCGGCGCCGTGCCGGGCCTCCTGTCCTCCCGCGCCTTTGCCCAGAGCGCGCTCACCGTCGGCTTCATCTATGTCGGCCCCAAGGACGACTATGGCTACAACCAGTCCCATGCCGAGGGCGCGGCCGCCGTCAAGAAGCTCGCCGGAGTGACTGTTGTCGAGGAGGAGAACGTTCCCGAGACCGTCGACGTGCAGAAAACGATGGAATCGATGATCAATCTCGATGGAGCGGCGCTGCTGTTTCCGACCTCCTTCGGCTATTTCGATCCGCATATGCTCGCGATGGCCGCCAAATATCCAGAGGTGCAGTTCCGCCATTGCGGCGGCCTCTGGCAGGCCGGCAAGCATCCGGCGAATACCGGCTCCTATTTCGGCTACATCTTCCAGGGCCAGTATCTGAACGGCGTCGCGGCCGGCTATGCAACCAAAAGCAAGAAGATCGGCTTCGTGGCCGCCAAACCCATCCCGCAGGTTCTGCAGAACATCAACGCGTTCCTTCTCGGCGCCCGCTCGGTCGATCCCGCCATCACCTGCCAGGTGATCTTCACGGGCGAATGGTCGCGGGCCGTCAAGGAAGCCGAGGCCACCAATGCGCTCATCGACCAGGGCGCGGATGTCATCACCTGCCACGTCGACAGTCCGAAGGTGGTTGTCGAGACAGCCTCCGGACGCGGCGCTTTCGTCTGCGGCTATCATGCAAATCAGAGCCCGCTTGCGCCGGCGAAATACCTGACCGGCGCCGAATGGGCCTGGGGCAATGTCTATTCGGATTTCGTCAAGAAGGCGCAGGCCGGCGAAAAGCTCGGCAATTTCGTGCGCGGCGGCCTGAAGGACGGCTTCGTCAAGATGAGCCCGCTCGGCCCGGGCGTTTCCGATGAATCCCGTAAGAAGTTCGAGGCGACGCTCGCTCAGATGATGGCCGGCAGCTTCTCGGTCTTCAAGGGTGCGCTCAAGGACAACAAGGGCAATGTCGTCATCACCGCGGACAAGAGCTACGCCGAAGATGCGATCGAGCTCGAGAGCATGAGCTATCTGGTCGAGGGTGTCGTCGGATCGACCGCCTGATCACAACGGGAGAAGCGTCATGACGGCAGAAATTGACGACCGCACCCTGTCCATTCCGGCCGAAAGGCAGGCTCTTCTGCGCCCGGCGCTCGAGTGGCTCGCGCGAAAAGCAGAGCCGGTGGCAATCACGCTTGGCGCCATATTGGCAGGCACGGCGCTCTTCTCCCTGTTCATCCTTTCGGTCGGCAAATCGCCGGCCGACCTCTATCGCTTCATGTATACCGGCGGTTTCGGCAGCTGGTTTTCCATCCAGAACAGCCTGAGCCGCGCCTCTCCCCTGCTGCTCACGGCGCTTTGCGTCGCACTGCCGGCAAGGCTCGGTCTCGTCATCATCGGCGGTGAGGGTGCAGTCGTTCTCGGCGGCGTGGCGGCGGCGGCGATCGCGCTGCCGATCGTCGGCCTGCTGCCGCCAATCGTCACCCTCCTCCTCATGGCGCTGGCCGCCATGGTGATCGGCGGCATCTGGATCGGTCTTTCCGGCTTCCTGCGCCACTATCGCGGCGTCAACGAAACCATTTCGTCGCTTCTGCTCGCCTATATCGCCATCGCCCTGATGAACCAATTCGTCGAAGGGACCCTGCGCGATCCGGCAAGCCTCAACAAACCCTCCACCAAACCGCTGCCGCACGACTATATGCTCGGCAACATTCCGGGCATGGATGTGCATTGGGGTCTCGTCATCGGCATCGTCGCCTGCATCCTCTCCTGGATCCTCATCGAGATGACCAGCTATGGATTTGCCGCACGCATCGCCGGCGGCAATGTCCGGGCCGCGCAGATCCAGGGCTTGCCCGTCGGCCGCCTCATCGCCGGTTTCACGGCGATCGCCGGCAGCTTCGCGGGTCTGGCCGGCATGATCGAGGTCGCCGCCGTCCAGGGCAGCGCCAATGCGTCGCTCGCCGCCGGCTACGGCTACACCGGCATCCTCGTCGCCTTCCTCGCCCGGCACAATCCGCTGGCGATCATCCCGGTCGCCATTTTGCTCGGCGGCATCGATGCCTCCGGCGGGCTCATCCAGCGCCGCATGGGCCTGCCCGACGCGACTGTTCTGGTCCTGCAGGGCACGCTCTTCATCGTCATTCTGTTTTGCGAAACCTTCTACGGCCGTTTCAAGATCTTCAATCCCGACCTCTGGAAAAGGAGCGCATGATGGACGACACTGCCATCGGTCTTTGGGGCGTGCCCCTTGCCATCTTCGCCGGCGCAATCCGCGTGTCGACCCCCTTCATCTTCGTCAGCCTCGGCGAGACGATCACCGAGCGCTCCGGTCGCATCAATCTTGGGCTCGAAGGCACGCTCGTCTTCGGCGCCATGACCGCCTATGCCATCGCGGTCCTCAGCGGTTCAGCCTGGCTCGGCGTTCTGGCTGCCATGGCGACCGGCGCGGTCTTCGGCGCAGTGCACGGCTGGATATGCAAGTGGCCGAAAGTCAATGACATCGCCATCGGCATCGCGATGATGCAGTTCGGTCTCGGCCTTGCCTTCTTTCTCGGCAAGCCCTTCATCCAGCCCGTCGCGCCGCATCTGCCGGCAATCCCCTTCGGCTTCTGGTCGAGCCTGCCGCCGGTAGAGGCCGCGCTCAACATCAATATCCTCTTCATCCTCGGGGCAGTGCTTGCCGTCGGCTTATGGTGGGCGCTGAAGAACACCCGGATCGGCCTCGTGCTGCGCGTCGTCGGCGACAGCACGGATGCGGCGCGCGCCATGGGCATCAATCCCGACCGCGTCCGGCTGCTGGCAACGGCCGTCGGCGGTTCGCTGGCGGCAATCGGCGGCGCCTATCTCTCGCTCTACTATCCGGGCTCCTGGAACGAGCGCATCTCGTCGGGCCAGGGCCTGATGGCCGTGGCGCTGGTGATCTTCGCCCGCTGGAACCCGATCGGCTGTTTCGTCGCGGCACTTCTGTTCGGTGGCGCCGGCGCACTCGGTCCGGCCCTGCAATCAGTCGGCGTGACCCAGGGATATTATCTTTTCTACGCCGCTCCCTACGTGCTCACGCTCGTCATCATGATCATCACTTCCTCGCCCACGCGCGCGCTTGCCGGCGCTCCCGGCGCACTCTCGCTCACCAAATAGGGAGATCAGCCATGAACCATCCCGCGACCGCCACCGCAGACCAGACGCTGACCTATATCGATGCCGACCCCTATGTGTGGCCCTATAACGGCGCCTTGCGACCTGACAATACCGCCCTCATCATCATCGACATGCAGACGGATTTCTGTGGGCCGGGCGGCTATGTCGACCACATGGGCTACGATCTGTCGCTGGTGCGCGCGCCGATCGAGCCGATCAAGAGAGTTTTGGCCGCCATGCGCGCCAAGGGCTATCACATCATTCACACCCGCGAGGGCCATCGCCCGGATCTGGCCGACCTTCCGGCCAACAAGCGGTGGCGGTCGCAGCGCATCAATGCCGGCATCGGCGATCCTGGCCCCTGCGGCCGCATCCTCGTGCGTGGCGAACCGGGCTGGGATATCATCGATGAACTGAAGCCGATCGAGGGCGAGACGATCATCGACAAGCCGGGCAAGGGTTCGTTCTGCGCCACCGATCTGGAACTCATCCTCAATCAGAAGCGCATCGAAAACATCATCCTGACTGGCATCACCACCGATGTCTGCGTCCATACCACCATGCGCGAGGCCAACGACCGCGGCTTCGAATGCCTGCTCCTCGAAGACTGCTGCGGCGCGACCGACTACGGCAATCATCTGGCCGCCATCAAGATGGTGAAGATGCAGGGCGGCGTCTTCGGCTCCGTCTCCAATTCTACGTCCCTCGTGAGCCAGCTGCCATGAGCGTCATCCGCGACACGTCCCTGCCTCAAGCGGGCAAAGCCGTCGGCATCGAAACGCTTGATATGGCCATGCGCTTCGGCAGCTTTACCGCGCTCGACCATGTGTCGGTCAGCATTCCGGCCGGCAGCTTCCACGCCCTGCTCGGCGAAAACGGCGCGGGCAAATCTACCCTGGTCAAATGCATCATGGGCTTCTACCACCAGACATCCGGCTCGCTGTCGGTCGATGGTCGCGAAGTGACGATCACCTCGCCGAAGAATGCCGCCGCCTATGGGCTCGGCATGGTCTATCAGCATTTTACGCTCGTGCCGTCGCTGACGGGCGCTGAAAACCTCGTCATCAGCCGCACGGAAGTGCCCGCCGTCATCAACTGGCCCAGGGAGCGCAAGGCGCTCGCCGCGTTCATGGAGCGCATGCCCTTTCAGATTCCGCTGGACCGGCCTGTCAGCCAACTGGCCGCCGGCGAAAAGCAGAAGCTGGAGATCGTCAAGCAGCTCTATCTCGGCCGCAGCTTCCTCGTTCTCGACGAGCCGACCTCGGTGCTGACGCCGGCCGAAGCCGACGAGATGCTCGGTCTGGTGCGTGGCATGACCGAGCGCGGCGAGCTTACCGTATTGATGATTTCCCACAAATTCCACGAGGTGACCAAGTTCGCCGACGCGGTATCGATCCTGCGCCGCGGCAAGTTGATCGGCGGTGGCAAGGTGGGGGAATTATCAACAGCAGAGATGGCCGCGATGATGATCGGGGACGTCAAGCTCGCCGAACTCGATACCCGCATCCCCGTGACCGAAGCGGCGAAGCCGGTGCTGCGCATCGAACAGGTCAAGGCCCCGGACCGCTCCGGCCTGAAGACCATAGAGATCGACAGCCTGACGGTGCATGCCGGCGAGATCGTCGGCATTGCGGGCATATCCGGCAATGGCCAGAAGGAGCTCACCGAGATCCTTGCCGGTCAGCGGCCGACACAAGCGGGCTCCGTCACCGTCAAGGGGGCCGCCTATGGTGCCACGCGACCGGAGACGCGCCGCAACAATGTCCGCTTCATTCCCGAGGAGCCGTTGCAGAATGCCTGCGCGCCGCGCATGAGCGTCAGCGAAAATCTGGCCTTTCGGACCTTCGATCTCAAGGAGAACGGTGCGGATGCGATCTGGCTCAACAGGAAGAAGATCAGGAAGGGCGCAACTGCGCTCATAGCCGATTTCAAGGTCAAGGCGGCTTCGCAGTCCTCGCCGATCGCGGCCCTGTCCGGCGGCAATGTCCAGCGCGCCGTGCTGGCGCGGGAGCTGACGGGTGAGGTCGATCTCCTGATCGTCTCCAACCCCTGTTTCGGCCTCGACTTTTCCGCCGTCGCCGAAATCCGGGCCCGTATCATGCGCGCCCGCAATGCGGGGGCTGCCGTGTTGCTGCTGTCGGAGGATCTGGATGAGCTGATGGAAATGTCCGACCGGATCATGGTGATCTCCGAGGGCAAGCTCGTCTATGAGACCGCGGCCCGAAGCGCCGATATTTCGGTGATCGGCGCACATATGGCGGGGCATCACTGATGAGAGAGGTCCCCGCCCAACCCTTCGCCTTCCCCCTGCAACGCGATGCTGTCGCGCTTGTAGTCATCGACATGCAGCGCGATTTCGCCGAGCCGGGCGGCTTCGGAGCAAGTCTTGGCAATGATGTCAGCCGCATCACCAGGATCGTCCCGGATGTGAAGCGGCTGATCGAAGGCTTCCGCAAGGCCGGCCTGCCGGTCATCCACACGATGGAATGCCACAGGCCAGACCTTTCGGATCTGCCCGCTGCCAAACGAAACCGTGGCAATCCCACGCTCAGGATCGGTGACGAAGGCCCGATGGGGCGCATTCTTATTGTCGGCGAACCCGGCACCGCGATCCTGCCCGAGCTCGCACCGATCGACGGCGAGACCGTCATCGAAAAGCCGGGCAAGGGTGCTTTCTACGCGACCGAACTCGGCGATATCCTTGGGGATAGGGGCATACGGCAGCTCGTCTTTGCGGGAGTGACGACAGAGGTCTGCGTCCAGACCACCATGCGCGAGGCGAACGACCGCGGCTATGAATGCCTGCTCGCCGAAGAGGCCACCGAAAGCTATTTCCCTGAGTTCAAGGCCGCCGCCATCGCGATGATCCGCGCACAAGGCGCGATCGTCGGCTGGACAGCGCATGTCGATGACATTCTGGAGACCATCAATCATGCCTAGGACGACGCGCGAAACCCTGACGACGGGTGGCTGGAAGGATCTGGCCTTTGGTCCCTTTCGCAAGGACGTCACCATTCATTGGATCCAGCCTTTCGAAGGAGACCAGCCCGGCGTTGCCCTTTTGAAATACGAAGCCGGCGCTTCCGTGCCCCGCCACAGGCATGAAGGGCTTGAAACCATTCTCGTGCTCGAAGGCATACAATCGGATGAAGCCGGCAACTATGCCAGGGGCTGCTATATCGTGAATGCTGCGGGTACCGAGCATTCGGTTTGGAGCGATACGGGCTGCGTCGTGCTCATCCAATGGGACCGACCGGTGACCATATTGGAGGATAGCTGATTGGCCCTGTGTGCCTCCTCCATACATGCGTCGGCACCGCATTCTTCCTATTTCTTCTTCGGTGCCAGTTCCCACTTGCCCTGGGCGTTCTTCACGAAGCGACGATCTCCTTTGTAGAACGTCACGGCGCCCGTCCGATCGACCTTGATCGCGGTTGGCAGCGGCTGGGCCGCCGCCTTCAGCCGTTCGACCAGCTCAAATGCCTCTTCCCGCTTACCTGCTTCGATGAGCGTCATCAGCTTTGACTTGTATTCCATCCTTATACTCCTATTCATGGAGGACTGGGGACCGACGAATTAGGCGGTCAGTTGTCTCTACATATTGATCAGCCAGTACGGCGTTGCATGAACAGCGAACGCAGTGCCACAACCACCACGCAAGCACTTGAAACCAGGAAAATGGCGCCCGACATCGCGTAAATCGTCGGGGAGGCGCCAGCATTCATCTTGCCGAACAGCACAACCGGCAGCGTGTTTTGTCGGCCTGCGAGATAGAAGGCGCGTGTAAACTCGTTGAGCGACAGCAGGAACGAAAAGATGAACGCGCTTATGAGACCCGGCCGGACAAGCGGCAGGGTGATATCGTAGAATTGCCGGAAACGGCTTGCGCCGAGATCATCCGCCGCCATCAGATAGGTGCGCTTGACGGCGGCGAAGCTCGTCAGAATGACGATGAAGGCGAACGGCATCGCCCAGAGCAGATGGCCGGCGATCACAGTCAATGCCGATGCTTTCACGCCGGCCCGGCTGAGGACCGTCGAGAGCGCCAGTCCCTGTATGACACCCGGCACGAACATCGGCAAAAGCACCGTCAGAAACCATGCGGTGCGGCCGCGATGAAGCTGGCGGTAAGCAAGTGCTGCGGCCAGCGACAGGGCCGTCGCGATGACCGCCGTCGCAAGTGCGATGATGAGCGATTGGCCGAGCGCGGCGATGAGCGCATGCTCCGAACCGAGCGCTTCGTACCACTTCAAGGTTACATCGGAGAGACGCGGCAATCCCGGCTGCAGCGACGGATTGAACGAGACGCCAAGCAGATAGAGCGGCGGGGCATAGATCACCGCAAGGCCGACCACGGTCAGCGTCCAGATGACGATGCGAGGAGTCGTTCCTTCCCTGACGATCATTGGCCGCGATCCTCAAACAGCGACGCCAGGCCGAATATGGCGTCCCCGATCAGGACCAGCCCGAAGACGACGACCAGCATGAGTGTCGAGATAGCGAAGGCGAGCGGGAAATTGGCGACGCGCATCACATCATTGATCATGACCGAGACGATGGAAGCACCGGCGCCACCGAGCATCTGCACCTCGGTCGAAGAGCCCGCGACCATGACAAAAACAAACAAAAATCCAGCAAAGACGCCGGAATAGGTCAGCGGCAGCAACACCGTGCGCGCCATGGTCCAGAAACCGGCGCCGAGGTCCCTCGCCGCCGCCATCGCAACCGGATCGACGCGGCGCATTGAGAGCAGGATGGGGAAGGCCGCAAACGGCAGATAGGACGCGATCAGCCCGACAATCACGGCGAAGTCGCTGAACAGCAGCCAGTCGAGCGGCGCATCCGTTATCCCAACCTGCTGAAGGAGCGTATTGATGACGCCGGTGCGGCCAAGCAGGAGCCGCCAGGAGAAGGAGCGAATGAGATAGGAGGTGAAGAACGGGATCGTCAGAAGCGCCGCGAGCGCGATCGACAGTCTACGCCCGGCGAGGAAATACATCGCATAGGCAGTGGGGTAGGCGATCACAAGGCAAATGCTGGCCGTCAAAAACGCCTTGCCGAGCGTGGAGAGGAATACACTCCAGCGCCCCGCCTCCAGAATAGAGCCATAAGCGGCAAGGCTGAATTCCGGCTTGATCCAATAGGTTGCGGAATCCCAGGCACAGAAGCTCCAGACCACGACCAGGATCAGTGGCGCAAGGCCAAGCACAAGGATGGCTGCGAGCGGTGCTGCCAGCAATAGACTCAGTGTCTTCATATCCTCGGTCCGCTTCTAAGAGCATCCATCGGCGTTGATCCCCGTCGGCTCGGGGCCGGTCGTCCTCTTTGGAAAGACAGGCCAGCCCCGGTCCATCGCATCACATCAGGCGTTGCGCAGCTTCTGCCACCATTCTTCGTAGAGTTGGAAGTTGTCGGGGCGGCAATTCTGCCAGTAGACCTTCCCGGAGAACTTGGCCTTTACATGGTCGGCAAGCTTGGCCACATCGTCCGCCTTGTATTCGTCCGGATGGGCCTTGGCGTAGGCAAGGTTGTTGTCGGTCGGCACGAGGTAGCCGCGCGCCTTGCCCAATTCGCAGCCGTAGAGACCGGCGAGCAGACTATCGACGAACTTATGGGCAACGTCGGCCTTGCCGCGCCCCGCGGCACCCTTGAGCAGCACCGTGTTGTTGCCCCAGCCTTCATAGCCTTCCACCGGAGCGGCATATTCCACCTGAAGTCCGCGCTTGCGGCCCTCGTAGACGATCGGCTCCCAGCCGGTCATCGCGTCGACTTCCTCGTTGGCCACCAGCTGTACGCCCTGTTCCCAACCGTTCCAGAAGGTGCGGAACTGGCCGTCCTTCTTGTGCTTGATCAGGAATTCCATGACGAGGCCGAGCTCGGATTCCGAAAGGTTGCCGGGATCCTTGATCGGCTTGTTTTCTGCACCCTTGAGGTAGATGGCGGTGAAGATGGCGCTGTTGATCCAGGCGTCTTCCATGGCGACCCGGCCCTTGAGCTTGGGATCGAAGATCACGCCATAGCTGTCGACCTTGCCGAGCTTATCGGGGCGATAGATGATGGAGTCGGCGTTTACCACGGTCGGAATGCCGTATTGCTTTCCCTCGTAGGTCAGTGTCGGAATATCCTTTGCCCACTGCCAGATGCCGGCAAAGTTCGGGATCTTGGAGAGATCCCACGGAGCGATCAGCCCCTGCTTGGCGAGCTCGCGTTCGGCGCCGCCCTGAAAGCCACCGACATCGAAAAGATCGTTGGCGTTGCCGGCGGCAAGACGGGCGACGACGGGACCGACATCGTTGCCATTATCGGTGAATTCGGGCAAAACACCACTCTGGCTTGCAAATTCTTGCCATTTGTCGCCGATATCGAGCGTCGCGGTGGCCCAGAATGCAACCGACGCCTCATCAGCCATGGCGCTGTTGGCACCGAGCCCACCAACGGAAAGCGCGGCCGCACCCGCGCCCATGAGCTTCAGCATGTCGCGGCGTTGCAGATTGCTCCTCAAGGCGGAGGAGGCGGAATTACTGCCTTTGTTCATCGTGTTATTCCCTTCCCTTTTTTCCGAGTATTTCAGCCATTTGGGTTCTACTCATCGCCTCCAGCCAGCGCCGGCATTCCGGAGCGGTCAATCAGAAGTGCTGCACCCGGCTTCAGCCGCACGCGCACCCTCTCACCCGGCATGGGGGGGGTGGTATCCGCACGTGTCGTCACCACCATGCGCTGGCTGTCGGCGAAGGCAAGGGCAACATCATGGCTGAGCCCGCGATAGACGCTTTCTACTACTTTAAGTTCAATTGTATCGGGCTCGCTTTCAACATTCGCGAGAAGTTCTATTCGGTCTGGTCGAATCGCCACGAGGGCATCGGTGGGCTTGGTCCCGGCAAACGTAGCGGTCAGTTTTTGACCTGCGATGACAACCACCGCCCGGTTGTCCGAAATCGAGATGCTCTCCGGCTTCAACAAGGTATCGATGCCGACGAAACGTGCGACGAAAGCATTGGCCGGAGCCTCGAAGAAGCGTGCCGGCGTGTCGATCTGTTCGATGCGGCCGCTGTGCATCACCGCCATGCGATCCGAGAGGCTGAGCGCCTCATCCTGATTGTGGGTGACGAGAATGAATGTCGCGCCGGTGCGCTTGTGGAGCCGCCCGAATTCGTCCCGCATCTGTTGGCGCAAGCGTTCGTCAAGCCCGGTCAGGGGCTCGTCGAGCAACAGGATGCCGGGCTCCATGACAAGCGCGCGGGCAAGCGCCACGCGCTGACGCTGACCGCCGGAAAGGAGATTGACGTCGCGATCCGCGAAACCGGAAAGTTCAACAAGGTCCAGAGCCCCCTCGACCTTGGTCTTCAGCGCAGAACCGGACAGCCCCCGCAATTTCAGCCCGTAGCCGATATTCTGCGCGACGTTCATATGCGGAAACAGCCCAAGCGACTGGAAGACGGTGTTGACCGGCCGGCGATTGGCCGGGACGCCGGCCATGTCCTTGCCATCGAAAAGGACGCGGCCTGATGTCGGCTCGTCGAAGCCACCGATCAGTTTCAACAGCGAACTCTTGCCGCAGCCTGACGAGCCAAGCAGGGTGAAGAACTCCCCTGCGTTCACGTCGAGCGTCACGTCATCGACGGCGCGAAGCGGACCGTAGCTTCTGACGATATGGTCAAGACCGATCGCTATCGCCACGTCAGATACCTCCCCCATCGCGTTCACGAATGAGGAGCAGGCCCTCCTCGCTCACCTCGAGCTCCTGCCCGGCGACCACCAGCGACGTCGAGGTCGGTTCCTCGACGAGGAGCGGGCCTGAGATCTTCTCCAGATACGGCAATTTTGTGCGCTCGTAGACCGGGCAAGGCGTCCATCCGATCGCTCCGCCGAAATAGACCTCTCGCTGGCCCTTTAAGGCAGCGTCCAGCGAGCGGCCGTCAGGCTTCAATTTCGGAATGGCGATGACCGGGCCGCGCAACACCGCCTCAAGATGGATCATGGTGATCTCGATCGCCGAGGCCGGAAGGCGGAAGGCATAAGCGCGCTCATGAGCGGCATGATACCGCTCGGCAAAACTTTCAGTGTCATCGCCGGGTTCGAACAGGGCGAAGACGCCGTGCTCCTGGCCACGATAGCGGGCTTCGACGCGGCAGGTGTACCGTATGTCGGCCGCAGCGCCCTTGGCGAAGTAGGTGACCGCCTCACGCTTCAATCCATCGAAACGGCGCTTCAGCTCATTGATCGCCTCCGGTTCAAGGGGCGAGAACCAGGTACCGCGGAAATCGGCGCGCGGTTCGGCCGCCAGCATTCCCCAGGCCGAGAAGATGCCGGGATGCGGCGGCACCACCGTCACTTTCACCCCGAGATCGCGCCCGAGGCGGGAGGCAAGCGCGGGTCCGGCGCCGCCGGAAATCACAAAGGCAGCGTCGCGCGGATCATGTCCGCGTTGGACCGTCACGAGTTTGAGCGCATTGATCATCGAAGCGTGGGCGATCTCGACGATGGCGAGCGCTGCATCCTCCACGGATAACCCAAGCGGCTCAGCCACGGTTGCGATTGCCGCGACCGCCTTGTCCTTGTCGAGCTGCATCTGCCCATCCGCAAAGCTTGCCGGATCGAAAATGCCAAGCGTGAGCAGGGCATCGGAGAGGGTCGGCTTATCTCCGCCCCGACCGTAACAGGCGGGCCCAGGCATCGAGCCTGCGCTTTCCGGCCCCACGCAAAGCGCGCCGCGCTCGTCGATACGGGCGATGGAACCACCGCCTGCGCCGATTTCGACGATATCGACGACCGGCACCTGCACGGGGTAGCCGGGTGCAATGCGGGTATGCTCAAGCTTGTATTCGCTATCGAGCGTCGGGCGGCTGTCATGGATCAATGAGCATTTTGCCGTCGTGCCGCCGACATCGAGCGAAAGTATTTCCGATTCGCCAAGCACCGCGCCAATGCGCGCCGCTCCAGCCACCCCGCCGGCCGGGCCGGATTCGACGAGCGTCAACGGGCTCATCTGCGCCTGATCGAATGTCGAGATGCCTCCGTTGGATTGCATGGCGTAATAGGGGCAGGTGAGATCGCGCTCGGTCAATGCGCTTTCGAGGCGCGCGAAGTAGCGTTTGATGATCGGCTGCACATAGGCGTTCAGCACAGTCGTATTGGAGCGCTCATACTCACGCCACTGACGGGAAACCTCATGGCTCGCGCAGACGGTCGCATCCGGCAGGGCGTCGGCCAGTGCCCTGGCACAAAGGATCTCGTGTTCGGGATTGACGTAGCTATGCAGGAAGACGACCGCCACCGCCTCCACATTACGGGCGCGGCATTCGCGGATGATGGGCTCGAGATCGTCAAGCACGATCGGGGTCAATACCCGGCCCTTGGCATCCAGGCGCTCACGGACTTCGAAGCGCAGGCTGCGCGGCACGAAGGGCTCCGGGCTCTTGAAATGCAGATTATAGAGATCGGGCCGATTTCCACGGCCGATTTCCAGCACATCGCGAAAACCGGCTGTCGTCACAAGCGCCGTCTTGACGCCCTTGCGCTCAGTGATCGCATTGATGACCGTCGTCCCGCCATGGGCGAAGAAGATCACGTCGCGGGTGGAAAGCCCGTCCTTCTGTTCGGCAAGCTCGATGGCCGAGAGCACCCCTTCGGACTGATCGGGAATGGTTGTCAGGCTCTTGGCGGTGAAAACCTCGCCGGTGCGCTCGTCGTAGCCGACGAGGTCGGTAAAGGTACCTCCCACATCCGTCGCCAATCTGATCATACCGCCACCCTCTCTTCAAATCCGTACCGGCTTTTCGCCTCCTCCTTCGTGATGTAGCCGTTCTCGACATCGCGCCGGACGCTCTCGGCCTCACGAGCGCCTGCCTCGCCCCAGCCGCCGCCGCCGCCGGTAATGATGCGCACGAGATCGCCACGCTTGAGCGCGATATCCGGCTCGCGGCCAAAATTCCGTGTCAGGCCGTCGCGATCCTCCACCTGCAGGAGATTGGGAGTGCCGGGTGCGCCTCCTTCAACTCCCCAGGGGGGAGTTTGTGTCCGCCCGAAGCTGCAATAGGCAGATGCGCCGTCTTCGAGCACTTCATAGTCGCGGATGACTCCGAAGCCGCCGCGACGGCGGCCCGCGCCTGAGCCACCCTCGACATTGAGGGCATAGCGGCGCACGAGCAGCGGGAAACGCGCCTCGATGACCTCGACCGAGTAATTGTAGGTATCGCCGTCGGTGAGGGCGATCAAGGCATTTGCACCATCCGCATCCTCGCTCGCGCCCCAGCCGCCATGCTGCGGCTCGATATGGATGAAGGGTTGGCCCGCCGCATCCCTGCCGGCGAGATAGACGACGCAGAGGCTTGTATAGGACCCCGCCGAAAACCGTTCCGGCATGAGCCCGGCAAGGGCCTTCCACACAAGTTCGGAGGCATGAACCGAGCCTTCGTAATACCAGCCGGTCGGCGACGGCTTTTCCGCCGTGAAAACCGACCCCCGTGGCGCAACGACGGTGAGAGGCCGAAACCAGCCTTCGTTGGAGGGGGCCTGCGGCGCCACCAATGCCTTGAATATGGTGCGCACAGCCGATTGCAGCGCGCCCGCCGCACAATTGATCGGACCGGCAACGGCCGGCGGGCAACCGGTGAAGTCAGCGGTCAGTTGGTCGCCCGCAATCGTCACCGCAACCCTGACTGCGATGGGATCGGTGGTCACGCCATCCCCATCGATGATATCCTCGGCTTCATAGGTCCCGTCAGGCAAGGCGGCAATGGCGGCGCGCGCCTGCTTTTCGCTCACCGTCAGGAGATGATCGAACGCGGCCTCGACGACATCGACGCCATATTTCCGGGCAAGTTCTTCCATCCGGCGCGCAGCGACCCGAACAGTTGCCACCTGTGCCGTCAGATCGCCGATGGCAATGTCGGGCAGGCGGACGTTTTCACGGATGATGCGGAGGATTTCGCCGGAGAAGCGGTCGCCACGCACCACCTTGACGCCGGGCAATCTCAGCCCTTCCTGAAAGACCGAGACGGCATTGGGCGCAAGCGAGCCGGGAACCGAGCCGCCGACATCGAGATAATGGGCAACATTGATGGCATAAGCCAAAATCCGACCATCGAAGAAGATCGGCTTGACGATGGCAAAATCGCAGGCATGCGTGCCGCCGGAATAGGGATCGTTCGTGAGCAGGATGTCCCCGTCCTCGAGATCCTCGCCATAGAGTGCGATCAGAGATTTGACCTGCGTGCCGAAAGTACCGGTGAACAGCGTGATGCCGTTCATCTGCGCGACCAGTTCCCCGGTGTGCGTCAGGAGACCGCAGGCGAAATCGAGCACCTCGTAGATTACCGGGCTCATCGAAGTTCTGGCCATCACCACGCCCATCTCATCGACGGTTGCAGTCAGCTTGCCTTCGATGATCTCCTGGGTCACGGGATCGACAGTGGTCACGAAGCACCCCTCAACGCTATGTTATTAAAACATAGATTAGGGATGAATTGATCACCTCGATAGCCTTCCTGATGGGTGGGCGAGCCGCAATCCATATCCTACCCATTCAGGTGGGTTAACGACTTAGGATACCTTTGTCACGCGCCACGGACACCGCCGCAGTCCGGGTCGAGACATTGAGCTTGGCGAAGATATTGCGCAGATGGAACTTGATCGTGTTGTCGGAGAGCTTAAGGGCGCGGCCGATTTCCTTGTTGGAAAGTCCGGCGCTCAGCAGTTCCATCACCTTGCGCTCGCGGCTGGTAAAGCCGGACATATCCTCGCCGGCCGATGCGTGCTGCGCCTCATCGGCGACCACAAGCAAGGATTCGAGCCGCTTGCGGGTAATATCCGCGACGGCCGGATGATCGGCGAGCACACGAAGATCGGCGAGCCGCACCGCGTGCTCGAGATGGAGGAGCGTGCGGTAATCAGCAAGCGGCATCGTCAACACGAGATCGGAAAGGTGGGTCGCGGCCAGATCGGCACGGCCCTCGGCTGTGAGAAGCCCGATCTCGATGAGCTCGAGCTCAATGGCGCGCAGGGTATGCGGGCGCTGAGCCTGGCGCGTGATCAGCCGATTGAAAACGTCGCGTGCCTTCGAAGGTTCGCCGAGCGCCAGATAAGCGCGTGTCCAGAAGAGCGATGGGGTCACGCCACGCAGATGGATTGACAATGCATTGGCACGATCCGAGGCCTCAGCCTGCGCGCCGAAGCCGTTGGCCTCGGCATGGCGGATCGCCTGATCCAGATCGCCCGACGCCAACAAAAGCAGGGCCCGCTCGCCATCGACCAAGCGGATGAGCCTATCGAAGCCACGGCGGCGTGCAACCGCGCGAACGCGATCCATGGCGGCGTGGGCGGCAAGATGGTCCCCGCGCATGCGCAGGATCCGCTGTTCAGCCATGAAGCCGGCGGCAAGAAGATCAAACCAGGTGTCGTGACGTTCAAGATGCGGCAGCGCCCAGCCCAGCGTTTCCGCTGCCGCTTCCGTATCGCCGCGGATGGAAAGAAGCTCGGCCTTCAGCACCTGGCCGACGGCATCGAGGTCGCTACCGGGGCCGATATTGGTCTGCGCTTCGCGGATCAGCTGGTCATAGGCCGAAATCGCGCTCGCGCAATCTCCCGAGAGAAAGGAGGCCTGACCGACATGGGTGTAGAGATGCATCGCGCCGAAATCGGCACCGCCGTCGCGAAAGGCGCGGATGGCAAGCTGACCATAGTGCAATGCGCGGTCGAGCTCGCTGCGGATCAGGAAATTGTATGAGAGCATGTTCAGCGCGAGCGCCCGATGGATAAGCTCCACGCCGTCCGGCCGCTGCAAGTCGTCCTCGAGCGCCGAAAGATCGGCCGCACTTGCCCAACGATCCATGTAGAGCGCCATGAGAATGCGCACGACACGGAGATCCTTCGCCAGCGTCTCGTCAGCGACAACAGCACGCTCCGCTATGGCGATATAATGGTTGGCGGCGTCGAGCTGCGCCGCCTTGGCGCAGAAAATCGCAAGCCCGAGGGTCGCAAGCGGAAAGCGACCAAGATCGATCTCGGCAGCGCGCCCGCTCAGCGCCTGGAAGAGCGTTGCGCCGCCGCGTGTGGTGGCGTAGATGCGCCGCCAGCCGCCGGCAGTTTCGACGATGCGCGCCGCGAGATTGGCGTCATCCGCGAGAAGCGCGTGCTGGACCGCCCTCTCGATATCACCCTGAGCTTCGAACCAGCGCGCCGCCCGGTTCAGCGTGCGCTTGGCATCAACACCCCTCCGGCTGGCGGTTTCCTTCAGGAACGCGTTGAAGACCGGATGATAACGCATCCAGTTGCCGGGTCCGGCAAGCAGGGTGACGGGAAGGGCGTGCTGGTTCAGCCGTTCGATGAGGCCCGCGCGCGCTCCACCTTCCAACACCGCCTCGAGCAGACCACGATTGAAGGCAGGCAAGGCGGCGGTCTCGATCAGAAACAGGCGGATGTCCTCAGGCAAGTGTTCAAACACCTGCTCCGAGAGATAGGAGCCCATGTCGGCACTCCCGCCGTCGAACGAGGCCAGAATGGAATACCCTTCGTCCACTTCCGAAACCAGCAGGCTCACCATCTGCAGCGCCACGGCCCAGCCCTCGGTCCGGCGATTGAAGGAGCCGACCTGCTCTTCGGTCAGATGGATACCCTTGCAGGCAAAGAATTCCCGCGCCTCGGAATCGGAAAAGCCGAGTTCGGCAATACCAAACTGCTTGAATTCGCCGCTGAGCCGCAACGCAGAAAGGGGAAAGCGCGGCGGGCTGCGCGTCACCAGCACCAGTTTGACGTGGCTGAGCGAGGGATCGGCGAGGATCTTCGCCATCAGCGCCTCGGTCGCATCCGTCTGAGCGAAATGATAATCGTCGAGGAAGACGATGACGGGGCCCTCGAGCTTGCGCAGGCGCGTCGCAAGGACGGAAAGAAGCGCGCTTGCCGGCAGATTGCCGGCGTCGCCGCCGTCCTCGGCCAGAAGCGGCTCCAGCGCATCGATGAGGGCAAGAAGAAAGGTGGCCTGATCCATATGCTCGGCATCAAGCGAGGCCCAGCAGAGACTGACACCTTCCTCCTTCAGTAGCTTGTACCATTGCGCCGCAAGCGAGGTCTTGCCGTAACCGGCAGGCGCCACGATGGTCGTCAGCCGACGCAGTCCGGCGCGCTGAAGCTGCCGCAACAGATCGCCGCGCTTGATGGTTTGCTGTCCGCTTGTTGGGGGAGCAAATCGGTTCTGTCCACTCATGGGGCGCGATGATGCGGACTTGGCAGGCTCTTGGCAAGTCAAGCTAAACCTCGTCTCTTAGTTGTCCCCTGTGGGGCAAATCTGGAAACGATTTCAGTCATTGCGCATGCTTCGAGGAAGACGATCGACAGAGATCGGTCTCGCTTACCACACAGCGGGCTTCGATGGCGGACCCGCCGAAACGGGACCGTCATCGCTTCATCGTATCAATAGATCTCCGGCACGTACATTTCCAGCGGCACCGGCGTGCGATGATAGTCGGCATTGCGCATGCGCTCGGGCAGGATGATTTCCGGCTTCGGCACATTTTCATAGGGGATCTGGGTGAGGAGATGCGCGATGCAGTTGAGGCGCGCCTTCTTCTTGTCGACGGCGTGCACGACCCACCACGGCGCTTCCGGAATGTGAGTACGTTCCAGCATCTCTTCCTTGGCCTTGGTATATTCCTCCCAGTGCACGCGGCTCTGGAGGTCCATCGGTGACAGTTTCCATTGTTTCAACGGATCCTGAATGCGCATGCCGAAACGGAATTCCTGCTCCTCGTCGGTGATCGAGAACCAGTATTTGATGAGAATGATGCCAGAGCGTACCAGCATGCGCTCGAAATCGGGAACAGAGCGGAAAAATTCTTCGAGCTCCTCCGATGTGCAGAAACCCATGACGCGCTCGACGCCGGCGCGGTTATACCAGCTGCGGTCGAACAGCACCATTTCGCCGGCGGTCGGCAGATGGGCCGTGTAGCGCTGGAAATACCATTGATGACGCTCGCGCTCCGACGGCGCCGGCAGCGCGACCACGCGGCAGACGCGCGGATTGAGGCGCTGCGTGACCCGCTTGATGGCGCCGCCCTTACCGGCGGAATCGCGGCCCTCGAACAGCACGACAACCTTGAGCTTCTTGTATTGCACCCAGTCCTGCAGGCGCACGAGTTCGTGCTGGAGGCGAAAGAGCTCGCGGAAATAGATCCTGCGGTCGAGCGAGGGGCCGGTCTCGTCACCCATCCCCTCGGCAACCAGCTCGTCCAGGCGATCTTCCTCGAGCTGCATCTCCAGTTCTTCGTCGAAGCTATCGACAATCTCGTCCTTGATGCGGTTGAGCCGATCCTGGGTCTCTTCGGTCATTGCGCGCTTCCTGCTCTGTTTTCCTATTGATGTTGAAATATTCGACCGGAAGGAGCCAGCGCGCTCGCGCTCACTCAAGTCGCGGTATTACTCGGCAGTCCAGCCGCCATCGACGGAAAGCGTCGTGCCGGTGATCTGCTTGGCCGCGTCGCTGCACAGAAATACGGCGACAGCGGCAATTTCATCCACGGTGACGAATTCCTTCGTCGGTTGGGCGGCGAGCAGCACGTCGTGCTTGACCTGCTCTTCCGTCATGTTGCGTGCCTTCATCGTCTCTGGGATCTGCTTTTCGACCAGCGGCGTCCAGACGTAACCCGGCGCGATCGCATTGACGGTGACGCCATCCCGCGCAGCTTCCAAAGCGATCGTCTTGGTCAGGCCGGTGATCCCGTGCTTGGCCGAGACATAGGCCGACTTGAAAGGCGAGGCGACCAGCGCATGCGCCGAGGACGTGTTGATGATGCGGCCCCACTTGCGGGCCTTCATGCCGGGAATGGCGGCCTTGATCGCGTAGAAGGCGGCGAGAAGATTGATGCGGATGATCGCTTCCCATTTGTCATCCGGGAATTCCTCGATCGGGGCGACAAACTGGATGCCGGCATTGTTGACGAGAACATCGAGGCTGCCGAAGGCTTTCTCGGCATCGCGCACCATTGAGGTCACTTCCTCGCCGTTCATCATGTTGGCGCCGGAATAGCGGCACTTCACGCCGAAATCGGCTTCGATCGCTGCGCGTTCCCTCTCGATCGCGTCGGCATCGCCGAGACCGTTGATCGTAACGTTCGCACCTTCGGCGGCAAAGGCGCGCGCAATCGCAAGCCCGATGCCGCTCGTCGAACCAGTGACCAGCGCATTCTTCGAAGTCAACGAACCCATAATGCAACTCCCGCAATCTCTATGACATGGTTGAGTAAATGGAAAATGCCGAGATGAGCGCACACTGCCAGTGTCATATGTCGCTTTGATAACAGATCCGACGGCCAGTCGGCGGCAACTATCCGGCAACTGACATTTCACTGTCATGCAACCATGCAAGTTTTCGCCGCTACGCCCGGCGGTTTTCTCCAACTGTGGAAAAATGCGATGAAGGTCGAAGACATTCTCAAGCATGCCTATGCGATGCCGTTGACCAATCCTTCCTATCCTCCCGGACCCTATCGGTTTTTCAATCGCGAATACATCATCATAACCTATCGCACCACGCGCGAGGCACTGCAGGCCGTGGTGCCGGAGCCGCTCGAAATCGACGAGCCGCTGGTGAAATACGAATTCATCCGCATGCCCCACTCCACCGGCTTCGGCGACTATACGGAGACCGGGCAGGTCATCCCGGTCAGATATCGGGGCCAGGCTGGCGGCTACGTCCATTCCATGTATCTGGACGACGATGCGCCGATCACCGGCGGCCGCGAGATCTGGGGCTTCCCGAAGAAACTCGCCAATCCAAAGATCGTCAACGAAGGCGAGGTCATCGTCGGCACGCTGCATTACGGCAGCGTGCTGTGCGCGACGGGAACGATGGGCTACAAGCACAAGCCGGTAGAGCAGGCACCGTTGCTTGCCGCTCTGTCCGAGCCCAATTTCCTGATCAAGATCGTGCCGCATGTCGACGCCACGCCGCGCATCTGCGAGCTCGTGCGCTACTACCTGACCGATATCACCATCAAGGAAGCCTGGACTTCGCCCGCCGCCCTCGATCTCAGGCCGCATGTGATGGCGGACGTGGCGCGGCTGCCGGTTCTGGAAGTGGTCTCGGCCGTCCATTTCACCGCGGATCTGACGCTCGGGCTCGGCGAAGTCGTTCACGACTATCTCGCCGAGCGCAGGTAACAGAGCCTTATCTTTCCCTTTGCTGGAGATGCACCGTGCTCGAACGAAACGCCAAAGCCGCAGTGCCGACGATCCCCGAAATTGCCACGCAATATGATCGTGTCGCCCTGGTATTTCAGGGCGGCGGCGCGCTCGGTGCCTATCAGGCTGGCGTCTATCAGGCTCTGGCGGAGGCGGGATGCGAGCCAACATGGCTTTCCGGCGTGTCCATCGGCGCCGTCAACGCGGCCATCATCGCCGGCAACGAGCCGCGCCACCGCCTGCAGCGCCTCGAACAGTTCTGGCAGATCATTTCCGGCCGCAAGATCTGGGCCTACACGCCGGAAGGCGACGTCTTCCGCGACATCCGCAACCGCACCAGCTCATGGATGACCATGACGATGGGGCAGCCCGGCTTCTTCAAGCCGCGCTTCCCCAATCCATGGCTCGAACTGCCGGGCGCAGAGGGCGCTACCAGCTTCTATGATTCCGCCGAACTGAAGAAAACGCTGGAGATGCTGATCGATTTCGACGTGCTGAACGACGGCAAGAAGCGCTTCAGCGTCGGCGCGGTCAATGTCAGGACGGGCAACTTCGTCTATTTCGACACCGACAATCTGCGCATCGAACCGGAACACATCATGGCGAGCGGCGCGCTGCCGCCCGCCTTGCCGGCCGTCCGCATCGAAGGTGAATATTATTGGAACGGCGGCATCGTCTCCAATACTCCGCTGCAATATCTGCTCGACCAGGACGAGGATCGCAGCTCGCTGGTTTTCCAGGTCGATCTGTTCAGCGCCCGCGGCGTGTTGCCGCGCAGCATGCCGGACGTGCTGTCGCGCCACAAGGATATCATGTATTCAAGCCGCACCCGGCAGAACACCGACAATTTCAAGCGTATCCACGGGCTGAAGATGAAGCTGCTCGGCGCTCTGAAGCGCGTCCCGAAGGACCAGCTGACCCCGGAAGAGGAAGAGTTGATCATCGACTATTCCGATGCCGGCGTGGTCAACATCGTCCACCTGATCTATCAGCACAAGAACTACGAGGGCCACGCCAAGGACTATGAATTCTCCGGCACCTCGATGCGCGAACATTGGGACATGGGCCTCGAGGACACCAAGCGCACACTGCGCCATACCGAATGGCTGCTGCCGCCCCTCGGCGACGACGCCGTTGCGATCCACGACCTGCATCGCGAAGACCCGGTCTGAGACGGCACCGTTTTGGTGCCTATGCGCTCGTGAGCATCACGACTTCCGTTCTGATCCGGGCGTCGTCGATTTCCACGATCCGATAGCCGAACGCGCCGGTATCCACCCGAAGCGGGTCGGAATGCTTAATGATTTGATAGGAAACAGCCGGCGTGGCGAACTGGCTGATATTCGCTTGGCGGACCTCGTCTATCATGTGGTAATGACCGCAAAATACCGATAGCTCGCAATCGGTGCGGGAAAGAAGCAGCGTCTTGACCTCATCCCGGTCACGCAAGGCGACGCCAGACTGCTCCAGGGGCGTATCGATCGCAAGGACCGGATGATGCACAAAGAGCGCTGCCTTGCTTACGCCATCGAGTTCACGGGCAAGCCAGGCGCGCTGATCGTCGCCCAGCACGTTATCGGACGAATCAAGAAAGATGCGTTTCAGATGTCCGCTATTGTGTGAAAAGCACATCTTTCCTTCGACGGCACCATCGTCCATGCGACAATGTTGCACGACGTTGGGATAGGTATCGTGGTTGCCGAGGATGATGGACACTTTGAAATCATAGCCGCCCAGAATCTCGAAAAAACCCCCAACCGATTCCTGCGTCCCGATATCGCCACCAAATACGACATCAGAGATGCCCTTGCAGGCGATATCGTCGAGAACTAACCGAAGATGGTCCTCATGCTCTCGAGGCTCGTCGAGATAGCGCATTTTGGTGCCGGCCATTTCGGCTCCCATCGTCAGTTTCTGGCCGAGGTGAGCGTCGGTTAAGTGAGCGATAACAGTTCTGGTCATTGCCGGACCTCAATTCGAGAAGATGGTTGTGGTGTTCAGAGTCGTGATCTAACACCGCAACCTATGATGCCGACCCAACTCGATGCTTCGACCCGTGTCGAAGCGTGCGAACATCTTTCCTGCTAAGATGGCGGCTGACCTCAGGAGCCACGATGATGAACCAACAGCCGAATATTGCCGCCGCAGCCTTTCTGATTGCTGATTCCGCTCGCGCCGTCATGCTCACCGCGTTGCTCGACGGACGCGCGCGGCCGGCTGGTGAGCTGGCCTATTGCGCCGGCGTGACCGCGCAGACGGCCAGCTCGCATCTGAGCAAACTGCTGGCGGGCGGCATGCTAACGGTCGAAACGGAAGGGCGTCACCGTTACTATCGCCTGGCCGGCTCTCATGTGGCCCTTGTTCTCGAAAACCTCGCCTCCATAGGACCGAGGGAACCTGTTCGCCGAAGAGCGCTCACGCATGACGCACAAAAACTCCAGTTTGCGCGCTGCTGCTACGACCATCTGGCCGGCCGCGTCGGCGTGGCGGTCGCCTGCGGGCTGCAAGAGCGAGGCTTTCTCGTTGCGGCATCCGATAAACAATTCGAGGTAACGCAAGCCGGCGCGGATTGGTTTGCATGCGTTGGCCTCGAGGTCGCGGCGGTCAAGCCGGGCCGGCGCGGTCTCGCCCGGCAATGCCTCGATTGGACGGAGCGGCAATACCATCTCGCCGGCCCGCTCGGCGTTCGATTCACCGATCTTCTTTGCACCAAGGGGTGGATACGGCGCGCAAAGTCGTCCCGCGCCGTCGAGGTCACGCCTATGGGATGGATAGGGCTGAAAAAGCATTTCGGCATTGAGGAGCAGATATTGAAGGTATCCGTCGATCATACCGTATAGCGGGCGGAGCCCAGGCTCCGCCCTTCCCACTCCATACTGACCCGCCTCTAGAGAAGTTTTTCCAGCGTAATGGGCAGGTCGCGGATCCGCTTGCCGGTCGCATGGAACACCGCATTGGCGATAGCGGGCGCAACGCCGACAATGCCGACTTCGCCCACACCCTTGCCGCCGAGCGCCGAGGCATTGTGGTCAGGTACACCGACCGAGATCACCTGCAGATCCGGTATGTCCGAATTCGTCGGCACGAGGTAATCGCCCACATTGTTGTTGACGGTTCGCCCGTTGCGCATGTCGACCAATCCCTCCTCGAGGAGTGCCTGACCGATGCCCATGATGATGCCGCCCCGCCACTGGCTCTCGACCAGCCGCGGATTGTAGAGCCGGCCGCAATCGAAGGCCGATACCATGCGGGACACCCGCACCGTGCCGAAATCCTCGTCGACCCGCACCTCGGCAAAATGGGCGCACCAGCTGTGCATGGAATAATCGCCCATCGTCGGTCCCTGCACTCTGGCCATGGTCGTCCAGGCCTGCACCTGCTCCTGGGCGCTCGCGCCTTCAGGCAAGGTATTGCGACGAACCTCGATCTCCTCGCGCTTGAGCGCGGACATCAGTTCCGCCAGCGTGAGTGAAGGAGCTTCGCCGCGCGGCGCGGCGATGCGACCTTCGACGAAGTTCAGCGTATTCGCCCCCGTATCGCGGAACGGCGAATTGGCATCGCTGAGCGCAAGGCCGATAAGCTCGTCGCGCGCGGCAACTGCGGCCTTATGGACGGCCCCCATGATCGAGCCGGCCAGCATCGAGCCACCGGCAATTGCCGAACCCGGCAGCCGTGAATCGCCGAGATGGACTTCGACCTGATCCACCGGAATGCCGAAGACTTCAGCCGCACTCTGGGCAAGGATCGTATAGGTCCCCTGCCCCATGTCGATGGCGCCGCTGATGACCTCGACCTTGCCGCTGGAAAGAATGCGGATCATCGCCTCGCTCGGTGCCCGAATGACGGGGAAGGTTCCGCAGCCGATACCCCAGCCGATCAGGGTCTTGCCGTCGCGCATGGACCGTGGCGCATGGCTGCGCCGCGACCAGCCGAAGGTCTCCGCTCCTTTGGTCAATGCCTCGCGCAGCTGCCGAGTCGACCACGGCTTGCCGGACTGGTAGTCGTGGTCGGCATAGTTCTTCAGCCGGAGTTCAAGCGGGTCCATACCGAGCTTGTAGGCGAGCTCCTCGATCGCGCATTCGATGCCGTAGGCACTCGGATTCTTGCCCGGCCCGCGCAGGGCGCCTGGCGTCACGCTGTTGACCGGCACGATGCGATGCTGCGAGGAGAAATTCTCGACCTTGTAGAGGATCGAGGTTGCCGCCCCCGTCTGCTCCGGCCAGTCCGCGTAGACGGACGTCTCGCTGGTGCCGCGATGAACGATCGCCTGCAGGATACCATCTTCGGTGGCGCCAAGTGCGATCTTCTGTTTCGTCCCAGCACGGCCGCCATAGCTGGTGAAATTCTGCGGACGCGTAACCGCGAGCTTCACCGGCCGGCCGAGCTTTCTTGCAGCCGCGACCGCGACAGCGCCATAGGCAAGCGGCTGCCCCTTCGATCCGAAGCCGCCGCCGATGAAGGGTGAGATGATCCGCACATTTTCATAGGGCATGTCGAACCATTCGGAATACATGCGCGCCATGCCGTGCGACCATTGGCTCGGCTCCCAGATGGTCAGCTGATCGCCATCCCATTTCGCCGTCAGGCCGTGAGGCTCCATCGCGACGTGATATTCGCGCGGCGTGGAATATTCGGCCTCGATCCGGACCGGGGATGCGGCAAGCGCCGCCTCGGCATCGCCCCAGGCGGAGGAGAGCGCGTCCATGAGCTTGCCCTCGCCGGCATTCGGGTCGTTGAGGTTGGCGACGTATTTGCTTTCCTCGTAGGTGACCCGCACAAGCCTGGCTGCTTCCGTTGCCTGTTCACGGCTCTCGGCCACGACGGCGGCAATCGACTGGCCATTGAACTGCACCTCACGCGGCAGCGGATAGTATGGTCCTTCCGCGGGCTTGTTACCGCCCCAGTCTGCCCCGAGCTTGAGACCCAGATCATCCTCCGGCGTCAGCACCAGGAGCACGCCCGGTATCGCAAGCGCATCCGCAATGTCGACCTTCAGGACACGACCGGCCGGGATCGTGCTCTGGATGAGAACGGCATAGGCCAGGTTCTCGAACGGGTATTCCAGCGCGTAGGTCGCAGTACCCGTGACCTTCATGCTGCCTTCGAAGCGTGACTGACGGCCGCCGACGGTGCCATCTGAGGCATCGCCGTGTTTGCGAGGTTCCATCATGGTCATGCAAGACCTCCCATTTTCAAAATGGCGCGGGTAACGACGCGCGGCGCAAGTTCGATCTTGTAGTGGTTGCCGCCATGCGAGACGGCGCCCTCCATGGCGAGCCGGCTTGCCTTTTCGACGATATCAGCGTCGAGAGCCTTGCCGATGAGCGCCTGTTCCACGGAGCGCGCGCGCCACGGCTTGGTAGCGACGCCGCCGAGTGCTACGCGGATATCACGGACGGTCTTGCCATCCGCCTCCAGTTCGAGGCCGACGGCAGCGCTCGCAGCGGCGAATTCATAAGACTGGCGGTCGCGGACCTTGATGTAGGTCGAATTCACGGCGGCAGCGGAGGCCGGAATGCTGATGGCGGTGATCATTTCGCCGCGTTGCAATACCGTCTCCCTATCCGGCGTATTGCCGGGCGCAAGGAAGAAATCGTCGACGGCCACCTTGCGGCCATCGAGCTCGACAACCGCATCGAAGGCAACCAGAGCGACCGCAAAATCGCCGGGATAGGAAGCGATGCAGGCCTCGCTCGCGCCGAGCACGGCATGATTGCGCGTGATACCGCCGATCGCCGCGCAGCCGGAACCGGGATTGCGTTTGTTGCAGGCCGGAAAGGCGCCGGGATCACGGAAATAGGAACAGCGGGTCCGCTGCAAAAGGTTGCCGCCGATCGTCGCCATGTTGCGGAGCTGGGCGGAGGCGGCAAGCGAAAGCGATTGCGAAACCGCCGGGAATGCTGCCCGAATATCCCCGTGGTCGGCCACTTCGCTCATTCTGGCGAGCGCGCCGATCCTGGCACCGGCCGTATCGACGGTGATGCCGCTCATGCCGGAAAGATGGGTGATATCGATGACCGTTTCAGGCTCGCTCACACCGCATTTTGCAAGATCGAGCAACGTCGTCCCGCCGGCCAGAAACATGGCACCCGACTGCTGCGCGGCACTGCCGGCCTGGCTGGCGGATGCGGCGCGAATATAGGAGAAATCCCGCATTACGCTGCCTCCGCCGCTGCTTGGCGCACCGCCGCGACGATGCTGTTGTAGGCCCCGCACCGACAGAGATTGCCGGACATGTATTCGCGGATTTCGGCGTCGGAACCCGCATGACCCTCGCGGATGCAGGCAACTGCCGACATGATCTGGCCCGGAGTGCAGTAGCCGCACTGGAAGGCATCATGCTCGATGAATGCCGCCTGCATCGGATGCAGATCGCCGGCTTCACCGGCCAGACCCTCGATCGTGGTGATCTGGCGCCCCTCCACCTGTGCGGCAAGCGTCAGACAGGAGAGAACACGCCTGCCATCGACATGGCAGGTGCAGGCCCCGCACTGGCCCTGGTCGCAGCCCTTCTTGGTGCCCGTCAGCGTCAGATGCTCACGCAGCGCGTCAAGCAGCGTGACGCGCGGCTCGACGTCGAGCTCGTGTCGCTGCCCGTTAATATCGAGCGCAATATGAATGGATCGTGTCATGATAAGCTCCTGCCATCGTCACGAGAATGAGACGTTCGAAATCTAGACGAGTCCGGTCGGCCAGCTACTCCATCATTTTCATGGAAAACGACGCCGATGCATTTCGGCATGACATCTGGCACTCATCTAGATTAAGAAGTGGAAGGCGCTCCAGATAAACGGAGGCGCCTCCGATTAAACTAGCGGCTTGTTTGTTTTCGTCAAGCCCTGATGCGATGGGAGCTTCACCTGGCCTTGGCCGAGCAGAGGACAATATCGTTGGCGCCGACCAAGCTGCGTGCGGATGCTCGCCGCAACCGCGACAGGTTGATAGAAGTCGCTGCCGACGCCTTCGCGCAAAAAGGAGCGGAAGCCTCGCTGGAATATATAGCCCGGCAGGCCGGCGTCGGCATCGGCACGCTTTATCGGCATTTCCCGACGCGGGAACATCTGGTTGAGGTCGTCTATCGACGCGAACTCGAAGGCCTTGCTGCTGCGGCCATCGAGCTTTCCCAAAAATATGCGCCGGACGCGGCACTGGAAGAATGGATGCAGCGGTTCGTGAACTATATCGCCACGAAGCGGGGGATGTCGAACAGCCTGCGCATCCTGATGACGTCGAATTCGTCATTGTTCGCGGACAGCTCCGGCCTGCTGCGCGGCGCTTTGGGCAGCCTTCTGGAGAAGGCAGCCGAACAGGGCCTGATCCGGAAGGACATGGAAACCATGGATGTGCTGCACGCACTCTCCAGCATCTATTCCATCCCCGATGCAGCCGATTGGCGCGATCGCTCCCACCGGCTGATCGGATTGTTGATGGACGGATTGCGCTGCCACAAATAGGCAGCCGGCCACATCAAGCGGCCGGCCGCGGTCCGCCCATTGAACGTCAGGCGGCTCGCTTCAGCGCGTCGCCGAGCATCGAGACAATGGTGCCGATCTCACCGCGTTCGATGATCAGCGGCGGAGACAATGCGATGATGTCGCCGGTCACTCGAATCAAAAGCCCCTTCTGGAAGCAGTCGACAAAGACATCATAGGCACGGGCGCCCGGCGCACCTTCACGCGATGCGAGCTCCACTGCGCCGACGAGGCCGAGATTGCGGATATCCACGACATGCGGCAGGCCCTTCAGCGAATGCAGCGCATTCTGCCAGTCGTCCGCCAACTCGCTGGCGCGGGTGAGCAGCCCCTCTTCCTCATAGATTTCCATGGTTGCGAGACCGGCCGCGCAGGCGACTGGATGCCCCGAATAGGTGTAGCCGTGGAAGAGTTCGATCTGATTGTCCGGACCGATCATCAGACCATCATGGACCTTGCGGCTCGCAAAGACCGCGCCCATCGGTATCGTGCCGTTGGTGATGCCCTTGGCTGTCGTGATAAGATCGGGAACGACGCCGAAATAGTCGGTCGCAAAGGGCGTGCCCAGGCGACCGAAGCCGGTGATCACCTCGTCGAAGATCAGCAGGATGCCATGCTTGTCGGCGATCGCCCGGAGTCGCTCCAGATAGCCCTTCGGCGGCAGAATGACACCCGCCGAGCCGGACATCGGCTCGACGATGACGGCGGCGATAGTCTCAGCGCCATGCAGCGCGACCAGCCGCTCCAGATCCTCGGCCAGTTCGATGCCATGGGCCGGCAGACCCTTGCTGAAGGCGTTGCGCTCGGTATCGAGCGTGTGGCGCATGTGATCGGCGGGGATCTGAGGAAAGACGCGGCGGTTGTTGACTAGGCCGCCGACCGAGATGCCGCCGAAGCCGACGCCGTGATAGCCTTTTTCGCGACCGATAATGCGCGTACGCGTCCCCTGACCGATGGCGCGTTGATAGGCGATGGCGATCTTGAGCGCAGTATCGACGGATTCTGAACCGGAACCGGTAAAGAAGATGCGGTCAAGCTTCGCGGCCGGGCCGCCCGGCGCATGCTGGGCCAGTTTGGCGGCAAAGTCGAAGGCGATCGGGTGCCCCATCTGGAAGGTCGGTGCGAAGTCCATGGTGGCAAGCTGGCGTTCCACCGCATGGGCAATCTTCTTGCGGCCGTGACCCGCATTCACGCACCAGAGGCCGGCGGTGCCGTCAAGCACCTTGTTGCCGTCGACATCGGTGTAATACATGCCGTCTGCCGCGGCCAACAGCCGAGGTGCCGCCTTGAACTGGCGGTTCGCCGTGAACGGCATCCAGAAATTGTCAAGAACCGGAGTATTGGGGTGAGTGATCTTATCCATCGTCGCCTCCATTGCGCTGACATTGACATCAGCGATTTCCCTGTTTCGAACAAGCCCTTTTCTTTATGACTACAACGCATTGATTTTATTGGAGCGGATAGTAAAGTTTGCGATATTTCGAACATCTGAAAAGGTGAAACTATGTCCGTCGACATCGGCAACCGCCTTCGCCATCTGCGTCTCGCACGCAATCTTTCCCAGCGCGAGCTCGCCAAGCGCGCCGGCGTGACCAATTCGACCATTTCGCTTATCGAGTCCAACTCGGCCAACCCTTCGGTCGGCGCCCTCAAGCGCATCCTGGATGGCATCCCGATCGGCCTTGCCGAGTTCTTTGCCTTCGAGCCGGATAGGCCGAAGCAGGCTTTCTATGCCGCCGAGGAACTGGTCGAGATCGGCAAAGGCCCGATCTCCTATCGCCAGATCGGCGAAAACCTGTTCGGACGTAGTCTCCAAATCCTGAAAGAGTGCTACCAGCCGGGAGCTGACACCGGCAAAGTGCCGCTGGTCCATGACGGAGAAGAAGGCGGCATCGTGCTATCAGGCCGCCTAGAGGTGACCGTCGATGACGAGCGGCGCGTTCTTGGACCGGGCGACGCCTATTATTTCGAAAGCCGCCGGCCGCATCGCTTCCGCTGCGTCGGCCCGGTTCCCTGCGACGTCATCAGCGCGTGCACGCCCCCAAGCTTCTGATCGCTATTATCAGGACCAATTTGTCCAACTCGCGGCTCATGCTACGCTCCGCTGATGCCACCTTCGCGGAGAACTTCCAAATGGTTATGCTGCGTGAACCGATCCTGCATCCAGTTCCGATCGAGGAGCTGCGGCCTACCCAGATCACCGTCGGCATGCGCGAGGTGAAAGCCAAGCGAAAGGCTTGGCGCGCGAAAGCAGAGGCTGAAGATGAAAAGGCCGGAGAGTTCCTGGGAAACCACATGGTGCCGGCAATCCGTGGGCCACGCGGGCGATATTATGTCATTGACCATCATCACCTGTCGCTTGCGCTCCATGAGGAGGGCGTGAGGGACATTCTGGTCACGACGGTCGCCGATCTCTCACGGCTTGATCAGGATTCCTTCTGGTTCGTGATGGATTGCCATGACTGGATGCATCCGTTCGACGAAGACGGCAAACGACGCGGCTACGAAGCCATCCCGAAAAGCATCAAGGATCTGGTCGATGACCCTTATCGTTCGCTGGCGGGCGAACTGCGCCGGCATGGCGGCTACGCCAAGGACACGACCCCTTTCAGCGAATTTCTCTGGGCGGATTTCCTGCGCCGCCGCCTGAAGCGGAAGGACGTCGACCGAGATTTCGACCACGCCCTGGAAAGGTCGCTCGCGCTCGCCAAAGGCAGGGAGGCGGATTACCTGCCGGGCTGGTGTGGATCGATTGCCGAATGACTGAATCTGAAATCAAGGCGTAACGCTGGCCAGTTTGAGACTGCGTCAAGCTTCGTGTGGACCTGCCCCGCGCCTATTTGGAACGTCGCAGCTTTGTCGCATCGCGAAACGAAATGAGGCGCTGGTTCTGTTCATCCCAGAGAACCAGTTTTACGCAGCGCAGGCTCTCCATCATGGTGATCCGGCCTATATCACCCAGTTCCGGATGGTCTTTGAGCACTTCGGGAAGCCTGTAGTAGGGTATCCTGCTCGACAGATGATGAATGTGATGAATGCCGATGTTGCCGGTGATCCAGCGCAGGATCAGCGGCAGATCATAGTACGACGCGCCATGAAGCGCCGCGTGTTGAAACCGCCATTCAGGCTCTTTCGACCAATGGGTTTCTTCGAACTGATGCTGCACATAGAAGAGCCATATGCCGGCGGCTCCCGCCAGCAGGACGATCGGCAGATGCACCAAGAGGAAGGGCAGGATGCCGATTGCCCAGATGAGCAAAGCGGAGGCGATTGCAATGGCCAGGTTTGTCGCCATGGTGGATACCCAGGGCAAAAGGCCGGATCGCATCATGCCGAAAGGCAACCGTTGCTTGAACAGGAACAGCCATGCCGGGCCTATGCCGAACATGATCGCCGGGTGCCTGTAAAGTCGGTAGGCAAGCCGCCCGCGCCATGACCGGCTACTGTATTCCTCAACGGTCAGCGTGGTTATGTCGCCGACGCCGCGTTCGTCGAGGTTCCCCGCCGAGGCATGATGCTCCGCATGCGCCCTGCGCCAATAGTCATAGGGTGTAAACGTCAGGACGCCGATAGCGCGGCCGGTCCAGTCATCGATGCGCCGGCGCGCAAAGAAAGAACCGTGGCCACAATCATGCTGGATCATGAACAGACGCAGAAGAAACGCAGACGCGGGAATGATGAGGATAAGGCCCAACCAGAAGCCAAAGTAAACGGCTGCCCATGTCCCGGCCCACAACAGCGCAAATGGGATGGCCGTCACCGCGAGTTCGATAAGGCTGCGTCTGGCACGTGGCTGGCGATACCGGGCGAGGATTTTGAGCCATGCTTTTTCGTCGAAAAGAGGCGCAGATGGGTCGTGGTCGATGGCCTCACTCAAAAGACAACTCCCCGAGCCGCAATGAATGCCAACAAGGCAAGAGCTATCACAGCAGCTGACCCGATTGGGAGCAGCAAATAATCGAAGCGATAGATCGCCTGAAGAACATTCATCGTTGTCGTGTCTCCTGAGTTTCTCGACCACGTCCTCGCATGGCCGTTCACGTGGTGCCTGGCTGCCGGCACCTGACCATCATTCCCGATCGAGCTCAGCTCTTGCCTTTACCGCTCGGCGGATTGTTCTTTGTCGCGACCTTGATCTGACTTGCGAACGTACTCTCTACCTTTGCGGCAGGCTTTTCCTGTTTCGGTTTGCGAACCTCGCGGTTGCCTCTCACTTGTCCCTTGGCCATCGATGCGATCCTTCTTGAGGTTGATATCAGCTAGTGGAACGGCAGCCGCTCGAATGTGATGCCCTCGAACGACTACCCCAGAGTATTTGGAGGCCCGCATTGCGAGCAACCACATAATGCCTGTTCGCTCAACGGAGTGATATTACCACTCAAAATGGCGAAAATACCGCCCGGCCAAACCGGCCGAGCGCTTCAGGCACTGCTCTCAATATCCCATATTGCCCATGGCGCCATTTCCGGTGTTTTGGGCAAGTTCTTTGGCGGGAATATCGGCGATCATGGCTTCGGCGGTGATCAGAAGCGCCGCAATCGAGCCGGCGTCCTGCAACGCGGTCCGCACGACCTTGGCCGGATCGATGATGCCGGCTTCGATCATATCGACATAGGTTTCCGTCTGCGCGTCGAAGCCCTCATTAGGATCCTTGCTGTCGTCAAGTTTTCCGATGACGATCGAACCTTCGACACCGGCATTGTCGGCGATCTGCCGGATCGGCGCTTCCAGTGCTCTGCGCACGATCGCGATGCCCGCCGTCACGTCGGCGTTTTCGCCGGTGAGCCCAATGAGGACCGCTTTCGCACGCAAGAGCGCAACGCCGCCGCCGGCCACGATGCCTTCCTCGACCGCCGCACGGGTGGCATTCAGGGCATCGTCGATGCGGTCCTTCTTTTCCTTGACTTCGATCTCGGTCGAGCCACCGACGCGGATCACCGCAACGCCGCCGGTGAGCTTTGCCAGCCGCTCCTGCAGCTTTTCCTTGTCGTAGTCTGAGGTCGTCTCCGCGATCTGCGCCTTGATCTGCTTGATACGTGCCTCGATGGCGGCTTTATCGCCAGAGCCATCGATGATCGTCGTGGTATCCTTCTCGATCAGCACGCGCCTGGCACGGCCGAGCATATCGAGTGTGACGTTCTCCAGTTTGATGCCGAGATCCTCGGAGATCATCTGTCCGGCCGTCAGGACGGCGATGTCTTCCAGCATGGCCTTGCGGCGGTCGCCGAAACCCGGCGCCTTGACGGCAGCGACCTTGAGGCCGCCCCGCAACTTGTTGACGACCAATGTCGCCAGCGCTTCGCCTTCGACATCTTCCGAGATGATCAGCAACGGTGTGCCGCTCTGCACCACACCCTCGAGGATCGGAAGCATCGCCTGCAGATTGCCGAGCTTCTTTTCGTGAATGAGAATATAGGGGTTCTCCAGTTCCACGCGCATCTTTTCGGCATTGGTGACGAAATAGGGCGAGAGATAGCCGCGGTCGAACTGCATGCCCTCGACGACATCGAGTTCGTTCTCAGCCGTCTTGGCCTCCTCGACAGTGATGACACCCTCGTTGCCGACCTTTTCCATGGCCTTGGCGATCATCTCGCCAACGCTGGCATCGCCATTGGCGGCGATCGTGCCGACCTGCGCGATCTCGCTTGAGGACTTGACCTTGGTGGCGCGCGCCTTGATTTCCGCAAGCACGGCGGTAACACCGAGATCGATGCCGCGCTTGAGGTCCATGGGGTTCATCCCGGCGGCAACCAGCTTGGCACCCTCGCGAAAGATGGACGCGGCGAGCACGGTCGCCGTCGTGGTACCGTCGCCGGCAAGGTCGTTGGTTTTTGAAGCCACCTCGCGCACCAGCTGCGCGCCCATGTTCTCGAACTTGTCTTCAAGCTCGATTTCCTTGGCGACCGATACGCCATCCTTGGTGATGCGCGGAGCGCCATAGGGTCTGTCGATGACGACGTTGCGGCCCTTGGGACCGAGCGTCACCTTAACGGCATTGTTCAGCAATTCCACGCCACGAAGCAATCGGTCGCGGACGTCGGTAGAAAAAATGATTTGCTTGGCAGACATTGTCTTTGCCCTGTTCAGTCTTGAGATAAAGGAGCTAAATTCGGTGGATCAGGCAGCCTTGTCGACGGCGTTCTCGATGATGCCCATAATGTCGGCCTCCTTCATGATCAGAAGGTCTTCACCATTGATCTTGACCTCGGTTCCCGACCATTTGCCGAACAGGATCGTATCGCCAGTCTTGACGTCGAGCGGGATCAGCCTTCCATTTTCGTCGCGGGAACCGGGACCGACGGCGATCACTTCACCTTCCTGCGGCTTTTCCTTGGCGGTATCGGGAATGATGATCCCGCCCTTGGATTTGATATCACCTTCGGCGCGTCGGATGACGACGCGGTCGTGCAGCGGGCGAAATAGCATAAAGATCTTTCTGCGGCCGGCGCATAGGGCGGCTGCAACCATAAAATAACATTCTTGGCACTCGATTGATAGGAGTGCCAAGGAATATTATTTGGAGAATAAAATCATACGAGAATGGCGTCCATGATTCCATAGAATTGTATGGGCAATTCTCATGAAAATTACCGGATCCATTGTAATGACGAATGAGTTTTTATTTCAACTAACCGGATTTTTTCTGAGATAAATATCGATCGGTGCTTCGCATATCAGTTTGCTGCGGACGCGGCCGGGTATGGGAAGATGCTTCGGCAGCGCTTTCGACAGCCGCCCGTTCGTCTATGAGCAATTGTAACGGACGATCGTCACGGCCGCCCTTTTGGTGGTTGGGCGGAACCTTGACCGCGGTCAGGATGAGCACCCGCAAAACGGATCTTCATCTCAAATAAAAACGCAACTGGTTGGTGCCAGCGCGCCTGAAATGCTATTTGACTCATAAAAGTCAGGCAATCTTTCCTTGCCCGCAAACGAACAGAGAGAGGCTCACGGCATGTCGATAGAAAAAGTAGCAATCATCACGGCGGGCGGCAGCGGCATGGGTGCGGAAGCCGCCAAGCGCCTTGCCGCCGATGGATTCAGGGTTGCGATCCTTTCATCCTCCGGCAAGGGAGAGGCCCTTGCGGCGTCGCTCGGCGGCATCGGCATCACCGGTTCGAATCAGTCGAACGACGATCTCAAACGCCTGACCGACGCGACGATGGAGAAGTGGGGTCGCATCGACGTGCTGGTCAATAGTGCCGGCCACGGACCCAGGGCACAGATCATCGAGATCACCGACGAGCAATGGCACACAGGCCTTGACGTCTATCTGATGAACGTAGTCCGCGCCGTTCGTCTGGTCACCCCGATCATGCAGGCGCAAAAGTCGGGCGCGATCATCAACATCTCCACGGCCTGGGCCTTCGAACCATCGGCGATGTTTCCGACATCAGCCGTTTTCCGTGCCGGCCTTGCCGCCTATACCAAGATTTTCGCGGATACCTATGCGGCCGATAATGTCCGCATGAACAATGTACTGCCGGGCTGGATCGACAGCTTGCCGGCAACCGAAGAGCGCCGCGACGGCGTGCCGATGAAGCGCTACGGCACGAGTTCGGAGATTGCAGCCACGATCGCGTTCCTCGCATCCGATGGCGCAGGCTACATCACCGGCCAGAACCTCAAGGTCGATGGCGGACTAACCCGCTCCATATGAGACCTGCCGGCCGTCGAAACCGCCCCTCGTTCCAGTCGGGTCAGCACGTAGTCCGAATTACGTGCCGGTTTCTATCATCGTGGCATTGACGTTGATGGCGCGGCCGGCAAACCAGCCATTGATGGCGGCGCCGAGACCAAGCAGGACGAACAGAACCGAACACCAGGCGAAACTTCCCGTCCAACCGTGGATCATGCCGACGACGAGCGGCCCGATTGCGGCAAGCAGGTAGCCTATGAACTGCGCCATGCCGGACAGATGCGCGGCGACGTGCGGGTCGGGCGAGCGCAGCACGATCACGGTCAGCGCCACCGCGATCAGCCCTCCCTGCCCGATACCCTGGAGCACGGCCCAGAACCATACCGTCCAGAGCGGCGCGAAGAGCAGGCCCAGCAGCGCCGTGACCGCGACCGCACAAAGAATGACGTTGATGGCCCGCTGGTCCTTGCCCCTGACGGCGATGTGAGGAGCCACAAGACACGAAGCCGCCTGCACCATGACTGAAACCGACACGATTGCGCCGGCCGTCACCCCATCGAGGCCACGCTCGCGCAGAATTGGGACCAGCCAGCCGAAGACGCAATAGGCAAGCGCCGATTGCAACCCCATGAAGAGCGTTACCTGCCAAGCGACGGCATCAGTCCATAGACCCATGACGCGGAAGCCGGTGCGCCGCGCTTGGGTGCCCGATCCAATCACCTGCGGCAGCCACAGAAGCCCGACCACGAGGGCCGGCAAGGCCCAGGCCGCAAGCGCACCGCCGAGCGACCCCCCAAGACTATGTTCGATCGGAAGCGTGAGCCCGGCTGCACTCGCCGCGCCCGCGCACAGAGCCATTGTGTAGCAGCCCGTCATCAGGGCCGCCTTGTCCGGAAAATCACGCTTGACCACGCCCGGCAAGAGAACATTGCCGATCGCTATGCAGGCGCCGGTCAAGGCCGTCCCGAAGAACAGCAGGGAGATAGAGGAAATGCCGCGTAACGCCGTGCCGAGCGCAAGCAGGAGAATCACGCCGAGCAGCACGCGCTCTGTCCCCAATCGCTGCGCCAGTCTTGGCGCGAGCGGTGAAAACAGGCCCATGCAGACGACAGGCAATGTGGTGAGGATGCTCGTGCCGAATGCGGTAAGGCCAAGCCCGCTTCGGATTTCGGGCAATAGCGCCGAGGCGCTCGAGAAGACCGGCCGGAGATTGAACGCAATCAGCACAAGGCTTGCGCCGAGAAGAAATCTGCCGATTGGCGATTTGCCCCGATGCGGCTGCGGTGGCGGGATTTCATCGGCCTCGGCATCGATCAGTTCAAGAGAAGCGGCATTCTGCGAAGGTGTGTTCATGACATCAGCAACCGATCGAGGGTGGCGACAACCGGAGCCATGAAGCGGCGCACGGCAGAACCTGCCGCTTCCGGATCACCTGTTTCAATGGCGTCGACGATTGCGACATGCGCTTGCATATCCGGCTCAGGAAGATCCTCGCCGAGCGTCGCCTCGATGGTCTCGGCGATCGACACGGAAAAGAATTCGTAGATCTCGATCATCGCCCTGTTCTGCGACGCCGCGATCACCGCCTTGTGGAAGGCGAGGTCTCGCTCGATAAATGCGGTCTTGTCTCCGCCATCATAGTTTCCTCGCGCCTTCAGCAGCGCACGCAATTGCAAAATCACCTCCGGCGTCTGTCGCAGAGCGGCCAGGCGTGCAGCCTCGACGTCGAGCGCCAAACGCGCTTCGAACTGGTCCCGGAGCCCGGCCCGGCGCGCCATGTCGAAAGGGCGGCCGAGGTTGATCGTCGAGCGCACGTAGGTGCCGGATCCCTGTCGTGTCTCGATATAGCCTTGAGACGCCAGCACCCGGACTGCCTCGCGGATGGTGCCGCGGCTGACGGAAAGCATGGATGAGAGAGAAGCCTCATTGGGCAATTTCTCGCCGACACGCCATCGCCTTGCAATGATTTCGCCGCGGATTGCTTCGACCGCTGTTTCCGCGAGCGTGGTTTTGGTCAGGGCGCGCATGATCACATCTCATCAAGTCATCAGATGACTTAATGACTAATCGAATGACGAGGTGTCGTCAACAAATGTCCTGGCTGCTGCCAGGTCGTCGAACAAGGGAAGCGCGCCTGCGCCTATCCGCGCCGCCTGGCGCCATCAAAGAAGAGCAGCATGGCAAGTCCGACCACGCCGGCAACCGCTCCGATGACTGCCGTTCCCGAATAGCTGCTCGTAGCGGTTCCGAGCGCAAACAGGAGGGCGCTCAGGCCGGCGCTGAGGAAAATATTGACCGATATGAGGGCGCTGCCGAGCCCCGGACGCTCGGCGATCAGATCCTGCAGATAGGTGATGGGAATGCTGATGAGGGCAGCCGCTCCGATGCCGCTGATAAGGGTCAGCGCATAGACGTGCCAGGGCGCCGATGCCAACCCGAGCAACAGCAGGTAAACGACATAGATGACCGTGCCGAGGGCCAGCGCTGTCACATGGCTCATGATCCGTTGGGCGCGTCCCCACACGACGATGAATATGACTTCCAGAAGCGCAACGATCCCGACGAGCACGCCGATATCGGCGACGGAGCCGTGGGCGGCACCGGTGACGATGAGAGGCAGAATGGCACCATTGACATGAAGCGTGCTGCTGATCAAAGCCACCGCGATCACCCGCACAAAAACCGGCGGCGAGATGCCCTCGCCGAGTGCCGCGAGATAGGAGAGATGGCGCGTTGCCGCCTTGTCGGTGCCGCTCTGGCGGGGAAGGAAAACCGCAATCAATCCGAAACAAACCGCACAGGCCAAACCGGCGAAAAGATAGGCGGGTAACATGCTTGCGGAGTTTGCGAGCAGCGCCCCGGTGATACCAGGCACGAGAACCCAGGATAGCGAAATCATCGCCCTGACGCCCGAATTTACGGTCGCCACGTTGTTGCGCTCCATCCCATTGGTCGCGACCCTGACATTGGCAAACAGCAGTGAATTGAGGGAACCGTAGATCGGAAGGAGAAACAATGCGGCGAGAATGAAGGTCGCCTGCGTGGGAACGACGTAGACCGCGCCATAACCCAGGATGCCGAAGAGCGCGACCGTCAGCATCATCGTGCGATATTCACCGATCCTGTCCGCCAGGTTTCCCAGCAGAATGCTGACGATGACGTTGACCGCAGCCGCACAAAAGATCAGTGCCGAATATAGCCCATTGCTCAGGCCGAGTTCGCGAATACCCACGACGGACTGATAAGGCGATGTCGCGGCTCCGGCAAAGCCGAAGGCAAAGATGGCAAGCATGCTCACCCGGATCGTCGGGTCGCGGAATACTTCGGGAATGAGGCGGGTCATCGGTTGTGTCGAAGGTCTGTCAAATCACCCGTCTTGCGGGTGAGCGGCTTTTAGCAGGTTTGAGCCCGACGGAAACGTGCAAAAATAAATATTGGCTGCACTGGCGATGCTGCATATCGGGAGCTGGATGGAAGGACGCCTCGCCAGAAACCCGATGGCAATTGGCGGCTCTTGTGCACCTGGCTCCCATACCGGGGCCGCAGCCTGACGGACGCGATCAGTTCGCAAGGAAAACGTAGCGGGCTGTATAGGGTTCAAGATGCATCGCGCCCGGTTGGTCGCATGCGCCGGAGAATACGCCGCCCTTCGTGTCCAGACGCTGCACCGCCGTCACCTTCGACAACACTCCATCACCCCGATGTTCGACGACATCGAGCCTCAGAATGGCGATGTCGTTCTTTGTGGCACCTGGAGCCTGGCTCGCGACCTTGCCTTTGATGGAGCTGCCATCGGCAAACTCCCAACCGGGGCCTGCAAAATGGCGCCCGACGGTCGTGCCGTCCTGCAGCAACGTTGCCAGCGGCTCGCGGAACTGCCAGCTCATCTTATTGTCCGAGCCGGTTTTGCACTCGTAGATCTGAACGCCTTCGGCATGCACGGTTGCAACTGACGTTGCGTCCTTGACCTCTATATTCGCGGGGAGGTCGGCAGCGTTGGCTCGCTGAGAGTTGGCCGAAATAGATGCTGCGACTGCCAGACAAGACACGAATAGGCCGACGGAAAGAAGCTTCATCCTTCGAAGTCGCTTGCCAAGCCGGATTGTGGCGACGCCAGATCTGCGAAAATATAGAATCTGCATGATATGCTCATACTCCTCGTTCATCCCAGGCAAGTCCGGTTCGCCTGCGGGCGAACGATTCCTGCGCCCCATTTCAAGTCCTGAATTCGAGCAGGATCAAGCTGGTGGTCCCACACCATAAAGTGACCCCGAAGTGAAACTGCCGGTGCCGGATCCAGCATATAGCGCCTGCACGCATTATGCGGCTGCACCGGCTCGCAGGTTCAGCCGAAACCGAAAATAGTTTCGCTTTGAGCAATGCCCTGGGGGTGGAAAAGAAGATTATTGTCATTGACGGTCGGGAAGCTCATCCTCCCCGGCTCTTTTTCTCGCGCCGGCGGTCGGTGTCTGCCTTGGCTGCGGACACCACCATCGATTTGATTTCGAGACCTACGCAAAAGCCTGGGCGAATTCTCGCCGTTACAGCTCTGACGTTATGGTTTCACGCGGTCCGGATGCGCTGCCTGGAAGGCAGGCAGTTCGGCGCACCGGCCATCGATTTCAACGATGCGCTTGAGGTCGGTCATATCGACTCCCCAGCGGCGGGCATTGTAGACTTGCGGGACAAGGCAAAGGTCCGCCATCGTCGGCCGATCTCCAAAGCTGAAATCCCCGTTGAATTCGCCAAGCATCGCTTCCAGCTTGCGAAGTCCATCCGCAATGAAATGCTTCATCCATTCTCCGCGGGCTTCGGCCTTGTCCGTTATGGTCATGACATAGGCTGCGACATGCGTGTTGCATATCGGATGGATGTCCATGGCGATCGCGTAGGCAAGTGCCCGCACGTGCTGGCGGCCTGCACTATCCGCCGGCATCAAACCGCACTCCGGCTGAAGCTCCGCCAGATATTCGATGATGGACAGCGACTGCGTCAACGTTCTCCCATCGATCACCAGCGCCGGTATGAGCCCCTGCGGGTTGAGCGCCAGATAGTCCGGGCCTCTCTGTTCACCTTCCAGCAAGTTGATCGACACGGTCTTATGGTCGATCTCAAGCATATTGAGCGCGATGCGGACGCGATAGCTCGCCGACGATCGCCAATAGTCGTAGAGAACGACCTCATTCATTGCAGCTCCGATCCCCCATGTCTTTCGACGCTCTGCTCGATTGCCCCGAAGATCGAATGCCCTGCCCGGTCGTGCATCTCGATGCGGACCTGATCGCCGAACCGCAGGAAGGGAGTCTTCGGCGCTCCGTTTTCGATGGTCTCGATCATCCGGATCTCGGCGATGCAGGAGTAGCCGGCACCGCCGCTCTCGACCGGCTTGCCCGGACCGCCGTCGAGCTTGTTGGACACCGTTCCCGAGCCGATGATCGTTCCGGCCACAAGGTCACGGGTCTTGGCGGCATGGGCGATCAGCTGGCCAAAATCGAACGTCATGTCGACACCGGCATTCGCCTTGCCGAATGGCTTGCCGTTCAAGGTCACGAGCAAGGGGAGATGCAGTTTGCCGCCATCCCACGCCTCCCCCAGTTCGTCGGGCGTGACCGCGACCGGAGAAAATGCCGATGCAGGCTTGGACTGAAAGAAGCCGAACCCTTTTGCCAGCTCTTGCGGAATGAGGCCGCGCAGCGACACGTCGTTGACGAGCATCACCAGGCGGATGGCGCTCCGGGCAATCTCCGGACCCGAACCCATGGCGACGTCGCCGACGATGACGGCGACCTCGCCCTCCATGTCGATCCCATAGGCCTCGTCAGCCGCCACGATCGGATCGCGCGGTGCGAGGAAACTATCCGAGCCGCCCTGGTACATCAGCGGATCGGTCCAGAAGCTTGTCGGCAACTCGGCACCGCGCGCCTTGCGCACCAGCTCGACATGATTGACATAGGCAGAGCCGTCAGCCCACTGATAGGCCCGTGGCAAAGGCGATGCGGCGTCATGCTCGTGGAACCTCAGCGTCGGCTGGGCACCCGTCTCGATACCCTCGGCAACCTGCGCGAGTCTGGGCGCCACATGCTCCCAATCGTCGAGGGCAGCCTGCAGGGTGCGGGCGATATGACCGACCTCGGAGCAGCGGGTCAGGTCGCGGGAGACGACGACAAGCCGCCCGTCCCTCGTGGAGTCTTTCAAAGTCGCGAGCTTCATGTGCTGGTTCCACCGTAAGAGGATGCGTGGCCGATCTTCACTTGATTCCGGGCGTGCCGTCGAACCTGCGCTCCAGGCCATCCCAGCACTCCAGGTAATTGTCCTGCAACGTTTCCAGTTCCGCCGCGTATTTCGTCACCTGCTGCGGGTACCGGGTCTCGAACATGAAGGCCATGGTATTATCGAGCTTCACGGGCTTGAGTTCCGCATTGGATGCCTTTTCGAAGCCCGACGCATCCGGCCCGTGGGGAAGCATCATGTTGTGCAGGCTTATACCACCAGGCACGAATCCCTCTTCCTTCGCATCGTATTGACCATGGATCAGCCCCATGAATTCGCTCATGATGTTGCGGTGGTACCAGGGCGGACGGAAGGTGTGTTCGGCGACCAGCCAGCGCGGCGGAAAGATCACGAAATCGACATTCGCCGTGCCCGCTGCTTCGGTCGGCGCGGTCAGTACCGTGAAAATCGACGGATCGGGGTGATCGAACAGGATCGCGCCGACCGGGGAGAATGTCCGCAGGTCGTATTTATAAGGCGCATAATTGCCATGCCAGGCCACCACATCGAGGGGCGAGTGGCCAATGTCCGTCACGTAGAATTTCCCGCACCATTTGACATGCACGCGGCAAGGCGTTTCCTTGTCCTCGAACGCGGCGACCGGTGTCTTGAAGTCTCGCGGATTTGCCAGGCAGTTCGCGCCGATCGGCCCGCGATCCGGCAGCGTGAATTTCGCGCCGTAGTTCTCGCAGATATATCCGCGCCAGACCTTCTGGTCGCCGGTGCGCAGCACCTTGAACATCATGCCGCGCGGGATGATGCATATTTCCAAGGGCTCGACATCGATGACGCCCATTTCAGTGAATATTCGAATGGCGCCGATCTGCGGGACGACCAGCAATTCGCCATCGGCATTGAAGACGTAGTCGTCCACCATGTCCTCGTTGAAGACATAGGCATGAGCGGCCATCCCTGTCTGGGTCAGGACATCGCCAGCCGTCGTGATCGTCCGCACTCCCTCGAGGAAGCTCAGCTTCTCGTCGGGCACCGGCACGGGACCCCAGCGGAGTTGGCCGAGCGGAAGCGAATGGTCGTCCAGACAGGGCGCGGATTTCCAGAGCGGGTAGGAGGTGTTCGAAAAGCGCCGGGTATGGCGCACGCTCGGACGGATGCGATAGAGCCAGGACCGTTCGTTCGTCCCGCGCGGTGCCGTGAAAGGCGAGCCGGAAAGCTGCTCGGCATAAAGACCGTAGTTGCATTTCTGGGGGCTGTTCTGGCCTTGCGGCAAAGCGCCGGGAAGCGACTCGCTTTCGAAATCGTTGCCGAATCCGGGCATGTATTTGAGGTTACTTGCCGCCAGAGCCTCATGGTCGGAAGTCTTAGATATCGTCTGGTCCATCGCTCAATTCCTCCCGAAAACTGAGGGCGACCCCATGCAATCGCCGGGTCGCCTAGAGATCATTCGGCCGCCGTGCCGATGACGCCGCGCTTGATCTGATCTGCCTCGATCGACTCGAAGAGAGCACGGAAATTGCCTTCGCCGAAGCCCTCGTCGCCTTTGCGCTGAATGAATTCGAAGAAGATCGGGCCGATGACCGTCTTGGAGAAGATCTGCAGCAGGATCTTCGTCAGGCCGCCATTCACCACGCCTTCGCCGTCGATGAGGATACCATGCTTCTTCATGCGGTCGATGGGCTCGTCGTGGCCGTTCACACGCTTATAGGACATATCGTAGTAGGTCTCCGGCGGACCTGGCATGAAGCGCAGGCCACTATCGGCAAGCCTGTCGGTGCCTTCGTAGATGTCTTCCGTTCCCACGGCGATGTGCTGGATGCCCTCGCCCTTGTACTTCTTCAGGAACTCCTCGATCTGGCTTGTGTCGTCCTTCGATTCATTCAGCGGAATGCGGATCTTGCCGCAGGGAGACGTGATCGCGCGGCTCACCAGACCGGTGATGCGCCCGTCGATATCGAAGAAGTGAATCTGCTTGAAATTGAACAATTCGCGATAAAATGCCCACCACTTGTCCATGTTGCCGCGAAAGACGTTGTGCGTCAGATGGTCGAGATAATAGAAGCCGACACCTTCGGGATGCGGGTCGCGCTCGCCCAGCCAATCGAACTCGGCATCGTAAGCCGATCCCTTTTTGCCATAGGTTTCGACGAAATAGAGCAGCGAACCGCCGATGCCGACAATTGCCGGGACATCGAGCGCCTTGTCATTCCCTTCATAGGGAACAGCACCTTTTGACACGGCATGGTCGAAGGCGTGCTTGGCATCAACGACCCGCCAGGCCATCGACGGAGCAGCGGGGCCGTGTTCTGCCGCGAAACGGGCGGCATGGCTGCCCGGCTCGGCATTCAGCACATAATTGATATCGCCTTGACGCCAGACGGTGATGTCCTTCGTCTTGTGCTTGGCAACAGGAGTATAGCCCATGCGCGTGAAGAGCTCACGCAGCTTCTCGGGCTCGGGATGAGCGAATTCAACGAATTCGAAGCCGTCGGTGCCGGCCGGATTGTCGGCGGTAATTTCCGACGGCGGCGCGTCATGCGGAAAAGGACCCATTTTCTCCTCCTCGGAAGATTGGACTCTGTCTATGCAAAGTGTGGCCCAAAACGCATGCAAAGTTCTTGCATTCTTCATGCGAAGCGAAAATATTATACACGATCTGTGAGGATTTTGGAAGTTTTGCGCAATGGATGAACAACTCGACAAATTGGATCTGCGCCTGCTGCAGGAACTCCAGAAAGACGGCCGGCTGACGAACAACGAACTGGGCGAGCGGATCGCGCTTTCACCCTCGCAATGCTCGCGCCGGCGAACGAGGCTGGAAGCCGAAGGATATATTCGCAGCTACCAGGCAAACCTCGATCGGCAGAAGCTCGGTCTGGATATGCTGGTGGTTATCTCCGTGACGCTTGCGACCCATAACAGGGACAATGCTCGCCGATTTTCCCAGCTGATCAACGGGCTGCCGGAAGTTCTCGAAGCCTATGCGCTGACGGGTGAGATGGACTACCACCTGAAGGTCGCGACACGCGGGCTCGCTGACCTCTCGAGATTCGTCAACGACATCCTGTTGCCGCACGAGTCGGTGCAACACGTAAAGACTTCCATTGTGCTCGATACGCTCAAGACATTCGAAGGGTTCCCGGTGCTCATGCCGCACAGCTGACATGGTGGCGCGCATCCGGCCTGACAGACGCTAGATCGGCAATTCGGTCGAGAATTTCAGCTCGCGCAGCACAAAGCTCGAAACGACCGTGCGAACGCGCCGGTTGCGCAGCAGGTAATGGGTCATGAACGCCTCGTAGCTTTCCACGTCCTTCGCCCTGATCTTCAGCATGTAGTCGAAGGCGCCGGACAGGGCATAGCATTCCATGATCTCCGGCCGCTCCGATACCACCGATGCGAAAGACGCCACTGTCTCCTCGTGATGGTCCTCCAGTGTTACATGCGCGATCACACAAAGCTTGAGATCGAGTTTGCCGGGATCGAGCAGCGTCACTCGCTTGCGGATGACACCCTCCGATTCCAGTTCCTGGATCTTCCGCCAGGTCGAACTCTGCGACATACCGGCCTTTTCCGACAGGTCTGCCAGCGAAAGACTGCCATCGGCCTGGATCGATTGCAGAAGCTTGCGGTGAGGATTCCCAGATTCTTTCATCTTCTGCACCATTTTTGAGAAGATTTACCAATACCACGTCCATTTTTACCGGAAAAGGAAAGAATTTCCCGCGAACTCGGTTCATAATTGGAAAGATACCGCAGCATCTGGGAGGATCGAGCTATGGTCAAGGAAAGCAGCTACACCGCCAAATTGCCAGGCCCGGATGGCTTATACGCCTATACCGTCGAAGAAGATGCGATATGGGGCGAACTCTATCGGCGTCAGTTGAAGCTGCTCGCCAATATGGCCTGCCGCGAATATCTGGACGGCGTCAAAACCCTGGGGCTGAAGCCGGACAAGGTGCCCCAGCTGCGCGACGTCAACCGCCGCCTGAACGAAACGACGGGCTTCGGGGTGGAAGGCGTGCCGGCGCTCATTCCGCCTTCCCGCTTCTACGAGCTCCTGTCGCAAGGCAAGTTTCCGCTCGCCACCTTCCTTCGCCGTCGCGAGCATATCGACTATATCGAGGAACCGGACCTGTTCCACGAAGTCTTCGGCCATTGCCCGCTGCTGACCAATCAGAGTTATGCCAATTTTGTACGGCATTTCGGCGAAACCGCCGTTCGCCTCGGCAAGGGCTATTCCTGGCACCTGTTCCGCATCTTCTGGTTCACCGTCGAGTTCGGCCTGATCAATACGCCGGAGGGCCGTCGCTGTTTCGGCGCGGGCATCGTCTCCTCGCCAAGCGAAGCGAAGGCGGCGATGGAAGGCAAGGCGTGCGAGTTTCGGCCGTTCGATCTGCTGAGCGTGCTCAGGACGCCCTACCGGATCGATATCGTCCAGCCGATCTACTACGTCATCGACAGCTTCAGCGACCTTGAAGCGATCGTCGATGAGGATATCGAAGGCCTGATCCTCAAGGCAAAGTCGCTGGGCGATTTCCCGCCCGCCTTCGAAGCCAAGGCCTCGTGAGCCGCTGACGACAAGGATCGGCAGCCCACGTTCCGGCTGCCGATTATCCGATACGCATCGTCAACCATGTCCTAGACTTGTCGCTTATAGGCGAGAACGAAGTCGTGGTTAACCTCCCAGAACTTGCCTGAAAACTCGAGCTGCCTTGCCCTCGCCTGATCTTCAGTCAGCCTGAACTTGGCAAGCAGGCTCTCCTTCACGCCGAAGACAGCATCCGAATGGATGTAGGGATCGTCCGGATCGAAGATGTGGGTCGTCAGCGTTTCAAAACCATCGGCCGAGATGATGTAGTGCAGGTGCGCCGGCCGGTACGGGTGGCGGCCGAGCTGGGCCAGCAACTGGCCGACAGGTCCATCATCCGGGATCGGATAGTATTTCGGCTTGACCGCCCGGAACCAGTAGCTTCCGTCTGCCCCAGTGCGGAATATCCCGCGCAGATTAAAATCAGGCTGAAGACCTTTTTGCTGGACGTCGTAGAAGCCCTCGTCATTGGCCTGCCAGACATCGATGACCGCATCCTTGATAGGGTTGCCCTCGATATCAAGGATGCGGCCGGAGATCACCATATCCTCGCCCTTGCTGTCAAGGCAGATGTTGGCGCCCATTGGCAATTCCGGCGCGTCGGCGACATGGAACGGACCCAACACCGTGCTCTCGGATGCGCCTGAAGGCTTGCGGTTGTTGATGGCGTCGACCAGCATCGATACGCCAAGCACATCCGAAAGCAGGATGAATTCCTGACGCCATTCGTTGCACATCCCGCCTGTCCGGGTGAGGAAGAGGATCGCCTCCATCCACTCCTCCTGGGTCGGCTCGATCTGCTTCACCGCCTCATGTAGTTTGAGCGTAATGACCGACATGACCTCCTTCAGCCGTTCGCTCTTGGCGTTGGCGTTGCGGCCGGTCACGACCTCGACCGAGTTTTCCTCTGTGAAATATCCTTTTTCATGCGCTTCCATGATCAGTCACCGATCCAAAATGGTGTTCAATACGCGGCGCATTTCGCCGACGGGATCGGCGATGGTACCGTCACAGCGCCAGGCGACATGATGGTCCGGACGAACGAGGATCGCGCCGGAATCCCGGATTTCACGCGCCCGCGCCCAATCGCCGGTGTAGTCCTGCCATTGCTGCCGCGGACCGATCTTGTGCGCAATGAGCTCGATGCCGAATTCCTTAGCAAGCGCCCTTGCCGCCGCAAGCCAGGCATCGCCGCCGATGCCGGTCAGCACGGTAAACCGTCCATGGCCGGTAATGTCGAGCGTCGACACCTTTTCCCCGTCGGGGCCGAAGAGCCAGGTATGCGGCAGGCGTGCGCCGGGCCATGTCGTCGGCTGATAATGCAACTCCGCATCCGTCTCGAAACCGGGCTCCGGTTGCCCGTCGGTGACGATGGCATCCGACCGGTAACGCTGATTCATTTCAACGCCATGCGCATCGAACTCATAGACCTTGGCCGCAATCGCCTCGCGGATCTCCTTGCGCTGCCGTTCGGCGTCGGGCGTGTCATCACAGCGGGCATCCATGTTCTGCTGCATCTTCACCGGATCGACGGAGTCCAGAAGGCCGCACGCCCTGAAGATCGGCCCGAACTCCTCGATCGACTTGTTGGCACGGGTAACGATCTGCTTGGCGACCGGCGCCCGCTCCGCCTGATAGCTGTCGAGAAGACCGCGGCCCGCCTGCCCCCTGATCACCATCGCCAGCTTCCAGGCGAGATTGAAACCGTCCTGAATGGACGTGTTGGAGCCAAGGCCGTTCGAGGGGGGATGGCGATGGGCGGCATCGCCCATGCAGAACACCCGGCCGTTGGACATAGTGGTGGCGTACATGTTGTTGACGGTCCAGGTCGACACCGATTTTATCTTCGGCTGCAGGTCGGCAACGCCGGTGAGGTCCCGCACCACCCTGATCGCAAATGCGTCGTCGACGGCCGGAGGCGGTTCGTTGATGTCATAGCCCCAGACGATCAGCCACTCATGCCAGGGCCGCACCATGCGCACGAGGCCCATGCCGATGCCGCCGACATCGGCTCCCGGCTGCAGCACCCAGTAAAGCACAGAGGGACGGCGCGAAACATAGGGCGAGAGATCCGCCTCGAAAAGGATGTTCATCGAGCCCGCGACCCCCATCTTTCCCTCGAAGCTGAGACCGGCATGCTCGGCAACTTTGGAATTGCCGCCATCGGCGCCGATCAGAAATTTCGAGCGCACGGTGACTTCCTTGCCCGTCAGCCGATCGAGGCATGTCGTGGTCACGCCGTCCTCGTCCTGCACGTGGCTCAGATATTCCGTCGACATGCGCGCCTGCGCGCCACGCGAACAGGCGGTCTTGAAGAGCAGCGGCTCCATGAACGTCTGGGGCAGATCGTTCATATGGCTCGGCGATGACAGCTGGTGTTCCGCCTGCGAGAGCGGATGCGTGCCCCAGCTCTTCATGCGGCCGATCTCCTCGCCGTTGATCGCCGTGCAGAAGACGTTTTCGCCCATGAGCTCCTGCTCGGTCGCGAACATATAGGCTTCGTCCTCCACATCGCGGCCGAGATCGCGCAGAACCTCCATCGTACGCTGGTTGGTGATGTGCGCCCGCGGTGTGGTGGCCAGCCAGCGATAGCGGTTGATCACCAGAGGCTCCAACCCGTAGCTGGCCAGCAATGCGGCCGTCGCCGAGCCGGCAGGCCCTGTGCCAATGATGAGAACGTCGGTCGTGATGTCAGCCATTTGGCCCTCCCTTTGCTGTTTGTGCGAGCGGTCTGCCCTTCAAGACACGGCGGACCGGAAAGAGTTCGATGCCGGTGCGCTCGCTGACCAAGCCCCAAAGGCCGCGCGGCGCAAACAGCATGGTGGCGATCGCCAGCGCACCGAGCAGCAGCAGGTACCAGGACCCATAGCTTGCGAGCGCATTCTGGAGGAAAAAGAACAGGATCACACCGAGGATCGGCCCCTCGATCGTTCCGATGCCGCCGATGACAACGATGAAAAGCACATAGGCTGTCCAGTCCGTGAGCGAGAAGGCGGCATCCGGGGAGATCCGGCCCTTCTGCAGATAGATCAGGGCACCGACGATGCCTGTCAGAAAGGCCGTGGCGAGATAGACCGTCACCTTCATGCGCCTGGCATCCACACCCAGCGCGCGGGCGGCGGTTTCGTTGTCGCGCACAGCCGCCAGGCCGAGGCCCTGCTTGCTTTTGAGCAGGCGATAGACAAAGCCGATGGTAACCGCGACCATGATCAGCGCCAGCCAGAAGGTGAGAGCATCGGCGGCAAGCGCTGCCTTCATGCCAAACCAATCCTTGAGCAGCGCGATGCCGGCCATGTCCCTGGCCGCCTCACGCGGCAGGGAGGTTCCCGTGCCGCCGCCGAGCATCTTCCACTGGGCAAGCACCAGCCGGCCGACTTCCGCGATCACCCAGGTGCCGATGGCGAAATAGGGTCCGTGCAAGCGAAACACGAAGAAGGCGGTGGGGACCGCGAGAAGTGCCGCAACCACGCCGGCCAGCAGCACCGCGAGGATCGGGTCCATGCCGAGAAGGGTGACCAGTCCGAAGAGAGCATAGGCGCCGCAGCCGACGAAAAGCTGCTGCCCGACGGAGATCAGCCCGGCATAGCCGGCAAGAAGGTTCCAGCTTTGTGCGAGCGCCAGCATGGTCAGAATGAAGAACAGGTCCTGCAGCACACCGCGCGAGACCACGAAAGGCGCGAAAGCCAAGCCCGCCAGCACGAGGAGAGCCACGCCTGCAAAGCCTGTCGAAAGCCGCGTTCCTATTTCGGTGCGCCAAGGGGTTTGCGACCCGTCTTCTGCCATCATTGTTTCGAAACCTGACGTCATGGGACCCTCAATCGATCGCTCGCGGGAAAAGACCACGCGGCTTGCAGACGAGTACGAGGAGGAAGGCGATGTGACCCGCCAGGATCTGCCACTCCGGATTGATGGCGGCGCCGAAGGTCTGCGCAACGCCAAGGATAATACCGCCCGCCAGCGTGCCCCAAAGCGAGCCGAGACCGCCGATGATCACGGCCTCGAAAGCATAGATCAATCGCGACGGTCCGGCGCTCGGATCGAAATTCGCGCGGGTTCCAAGATAAAGGGCGGCGATCGTGACGACGACCATGGCGATCCCGGTCGCCATGGCAAAAATTCGCTCGGGGCGGATGCCCATCAACCCTGCCGTCACGGGATCATCGGAAGTGGCTCGGAACGCGCGGCCGATCGAAGTGCTGTAGATCAGCCTGTTCAGCACGAGGATGACAAGAATTGCCGAGGCGAACGTCAACAGAGGCATGAGGCCGATATTGAGGCCGGCAAGCGGGATGGAGGCCGTCTCCAGTGCGCCGGCCGACACGCGGCGGCTGTCGGCACTGAAGCCTTCCATGAGCCCGTTTTGAATGACGATCGAGAGGCCGAAGGTGACGAGCAGCGGCGGCAGGATATCCTTGCCGAGAGTGCGATTGAGAAGAATGAATTGCACCAGCCAGCCGATCGCGAACATCAGCGGTGCGGCAATCGCGGCGGCAAGGAACGGATTGACGCCAAGCGTCGACACCAGCACCAGAATGAGAAAGGCCGCAAAGACGATAAGGTCGCCATGCGCCAGATTGACCAGCCGCATGATGCCGAACACGAGGCTGAGCCCGGCGGCGAACAGCGCGTAGAGCCCGCCGAGCAGAACGCCTTGGAGGATCGTATCAACCCAGTTCATGTTGATCGGCTCCGAAATAGGCGGCGTGGATCTGCGCCCGGTCGAGCTCTCCGGGGCGGCCGGTCAAGGTGATCCGGCCTTCCATCATGCAATAGACACGGTCGGACACGGCAAGCGCCTGGCCGATATCCTGCTCGACGATGATGATGGCGGCGCCCGTGGCGCGGATGCGGGGGAAGGCCGCATAGATATCCTTGATGACGACGGGCGCCAGACCGAGGCTCAGCTCATCGCACAGCAGAACCTGCGGATTAGACATCAGCGCCCGACCGATCGCCACCATCTGCTGCTGGCCGCCGGAAAGTGCCGTGGAAGGATTGTGCCGGCGCTCCTGGAGAATGGGAAAAAGCTCGTAGACGCCGCGCAGCGTCCACGGTCCGTCGACCTTGCGGCCGTATGTTCCGATCAGCAGGTTCTCCTCCACGGTCATGGAGGCAAACAGCTTGCGCCCTTCCGGAACGAGAGCGATGCCGCGAGCCATGACGTCGGGCGCCGAAAGCGCCCCGATCGGCTCGCCTTTGTAGACCACCATCTCAGGCTGGTTGCTGAGAACACCGGCGACCGATCGCATCAACGTCGATTTGCCGGCGCCGTTGGCGCCGATGACAGCGACCGTTTCACCTGCATCGAGGTACAGATCGACGCCGAAGAGAGCCTGGAAATCGCGGTAAAAGGCCTTGAGGCCGGTTATCTGCAGAAGGTTTGCCATCAGACCTCCATGCCGAGATAGATTTCGCGGACGTCGCGCGAGTTCATGATGGCGTCGGGCTTGCCGATGCCGATCACCCGCCCGAAGTTGAGCACGAGCAGGCGCTCGGCCACCGCCGTCAGCGCATGCAGCACATGCTCGATCCAGATGATCGTCACACCCCGCCGATGAACGCGTTTGATCGTGGCGATCAGTTGCCGGCATTCGCCGTCGGTCAGGCCGCCGGCGATTTCATCGAGCAGGAGAAGCTTGGGCTTGGTCGCCAGGGCACGCGCCAGCTCCAGTCTCTTTCGTTCCAGCAGCGACAGAGAGCCGGCAAGATTATTGGCCCTGCCGATGAGGCCCGTTTCGACGAGGACATCGGCGCAATAGGCTTCCACCTCGCGCTCGGACGTTCGCGAGCCGAAAGCGCCGGCGACCAGCAGGTTTTCATAGACCGTCAGCCGCTCGAAGGGCTGCGGGATCTGAAACGTGCGCCCCATGCCGGCAAAGCATCGCTGCATGGGAGGATCGCGCGTCACATCGCGACCATTAAATTCGATCGATCCGCGATCGACCGCAAGATTGCCGGTGATCAGATTGAAGAGTGTCGACTTGCCCGCGCCGTTCGGTCCGATGACGCCCAATGCCTCGCCTGCCTCGACCGAAAAGCCGATATTCTCGGCGACCACGAGCGCACCGAAAGACTTGGATACCTCGTTCAGTTCAAGCAGGGGCATGGCGCTCCTCCCGATTGCTGTTGCTCCACCACGTCGAGCGCGGGGCAACGGATTTGATGGCGGCGCGAGATCACGTCAGGGCTTCCAGCTTGCCGCCAAGCGGCACGTTGGGCGCCAGGCGGTTTTCGACCACGACGAGGTCATAGCCGCCATCGGTCTTCAGCCGCCATTGACCGCCGACCAGGGGTGTCTTGGCGACATTCTTCTGAGCGAACGGCGGCAGCTTGTCGCTCCCCCAGGCGATCGGCCCGACGAGCGTGTCCAGCTTAGTCTGGCCGATGGCTTTGGCAACGGCGTCGCCCTCACCCACATCCTCGGCGCGCTTCATCACATCGACAGCAAGTTCGAAGAGCGCATGGGCAAAGCCGATCGGCTGCGTCCAGGGACGGCCGGTCGCCTGCGTGAAGGCTGCAGCCACGTCGGCGGCCGTTTGCCCCGTCAGCGACGATTTGAACGGGTGGCTCGGCGTCCACCAGACCTCGGTCGACAGGTTATGGCCGGCATTGCCCAGCGCCGCCACCGTTTGCGGGAACAGGAGCGCCTTGCCGATCGACGCGATCTTTGGCTTGAGACCCTGCTGCTTGGCCTGGTTCCAGAAGGTGGTCAGGTCGGGCGGAATGAGCACGCCGGTCAGAATATCGGTCTGGCCCTGCTTGAAGGCATTGATCTGCGCGGAAAAATCATCCGTCAGGTTCTGGAAGCGGCCGGTATCGGTGAGATTGTAGCCGAGCTTCTCCAGCACGGGCGGGAAGCCCACGACCTTGTCGCCCCAGGCGTTGCCGTCGCCATCATTGGGGAAGAGGCCGCCGACCTTCTTGTTGGTCTCGATCTGGCTCCACATGCCGGTAAAGACGGCAATGATGTCCTCAAGCCCCCAGAAGAAGTGATAGGCATAGTTGAACGGCTTCCAGCTCGACGGGTCGCCGGGATTGCCCTGCTGGCCGATGAACCAGGGCTGCCAGGGCGCCACCGTGGAAATGCAGGGCATCTCCTCCGCCTCGCAAGTGGTGGACACCGGATTGGTGGTCTCCGGAGTCGACGAGACCAGCACCAGGTTGACCTCGTCGGTGACGATCAGTTCCTTCGCAACGGCAGCCGCCCGGTTGGGATTGGACTGGCTGTCCTTGACCACGACCTCGTAGCTGAGGCCGAGCTTCTTGGTCGTCGCGATAAAGTTGTCGATGACGAACTTGTCGGCCTCGCCGAAGCCGGCAAGCGGCCCGGTTTGCGGGCTGACATAGCCGAGCTTGATCGGTTTCTTCTGGGCAATCGCCGGTGCTGCGAAAGCGGATACCGCAATCGCGGTGCCGCCGGCGGCCGTGGTTTTCAGAAAATCGCGTCTGGTAAACATGTTTCCTCCCATAATCCCCTCTCCTCCCAAAGAGCGCGCCTGCGGCGCGGGTCGTTTCCTACCCCGGGCGTTTGCCTTCCCAGGCTTCCTGCAGCATCTGACGGATCGAGGCACGATCGACCGGCCTCGGATTCCAGTAGGGATTTTCCATTGCGGCTGCCGTGGCCCTGTCGAGATCTTCCTCGCTGAGACCGACAGTCTGCAGGCTCAAGGGCGCGCCGATCGATTTGGCGAAGTCCCAGAGGCCACCACCGATGGAGCCCCCAAAAAGCTCCGCCGCCGGAGCAAGCTCGCTGCGTGCGGCATGCGCATTGAAGGCTGCCGTATGCGGCAGCATGACAGCATGCGTCTCGGCATGTGGCGTATCGAACAGGCCGCCCAGCGTGTGGCAGATCTTATGGTGCAGGGCCATGCCGACAGCCCCGAGAACCGAACCGCACAGCCATGCGGCATAGAGCGCTTCGCTACGCGCAGAAGCATTCCTCGGATCATCAACGATAGCAGGCAGGCTGGATTTGAAAGCCCTCAGCCCCTCGATCGCCATCAGGCTCGAAATCGGATTGCGATCCTGCGCATAAAGTCCCTCGATGGCATGCGCCATGGCGTTCAGCCCGCTCGTCACGCTCATGGTGACCGGCAATCCATGGGTCAGCAGCGGATCGTAAATGACGATCTCCGGCAATATCCTCTCATGCCGTACCGTCGTCTTCACCCCTCGCTCGGTCTGGCCGAGGATGGGAGTGACCTCGGAGCCGGCATACGTCGTCGGCACCACGATCTGGAGCAGATCCGTGCGATAGGCGATGGCCTTTCCGAGACCGGTCGTCGAGCCGCCGCCGAGCGAGACCACGCAATCCGCCTTGGCTTCGGCAACGGCTTCCATCGCCCTCTCCGTCACGTCGATCGGTGTATGCATGACTGCGCCGGCAAACACCCCGGCCGAAAGCTGCCCCAGGCTCTTCGCAAGAGCCTCCGCGTCGGCGCGCTGATGCGGCGTGGACAGGACCAGAGCACGCTGACGGCCGGATTTCTCCACCCATTCGGCCACGCTGTCGCTCGTTCCTTCGCCGAAGACGATCCTGGCTGCACTTCCGGCATAGGAAAATTCGCTGATCATCGCGGCCTCCCTGGTTTTGCCCTGACCATGACGAAGGTAAAGTCGAGCGTCTTCGTCGACGCGTTATCCGTACCGGCGACCCGGAAGTCCCGCAGCAATTCGGGCTTCACGCCGAACAGGGCATCCTCGCCCAGATGCGGATCGTTGCGATCGTAGACATGCGTTGTGATCGTCTCGAACCCCTCGGCGCGAACGACGAAATGCAGGTGCGCGGGCCGGCGCAAGGGATAACCAGCATTGGCGAGCAATCTGCCCACCGGCCCGTCATCCGGCACGCCGTATCCCTTCGGCACGATGGTTCGATACCGGATGCGGCCATCAGGATCAGTGCGAAACAGGCCACGCAGATTATACTCAGGCTGCAGGTCGGGCTGCTGGTTCTCGTAGAACCCTTGAGCATTCGCCTGCCAGGTGATGACTTCGGCGCCGGCGACAGGCTGGCCGTCAAGATCCTGCACACGTGCGGACACGGAAAGAGGCTCGCCCACACCATCGAGCGAGATCGATGCGCCAGGCGCGCGCTCCGGTGCATCATCGCGGAAGAACGGCCCCCGAACCGTATTCGGGGTCGCGCCCTTCGGCCGCTTCGAGTTGATTTCCTCGACCAGCGCCGAAGCACCCAGGAGATCTGACAGCAGCACCCATTCCTGTCGGCGCTCGTCGCTTGCGTGGCCGACCTCGGTCAGGAAGGCGATCACCTTGCGCCACTCGTCCTGTGTCGGCCGGAATTCCCTGATGAGATCGTGGACATGCTCCACGACAGCCACCATCAGCTGCGCCAGCTGATTGCCTTTTTGTTGAGGAAGGCGCCCAGCGAAGACCTCCGATGAGGTCGCCTCGCTAAAAATCGGCATATCGGCACCTGGCGACATGCATCTCCTCCCACATACGCAAGCCTGATCGACAACAAGGTAGCAGCAAGAGGTGGGAGCGTTGATGATTTCTTTCCGCCATAATATAACGGATTGTTATGAAGATCGACGAACGCCATCTTATTCAGCTTGCGGCTGTGGTTAAAACCGGCGGTGTCACCGAAGGTGCGGCCCTTCTGGGCCTTGCCCAACCGGCGGTGTCGCGCACGCTTTCGATGCTGGAGCAACGACTGGGCGAGCCGCTCTTCATCAAGGGCAGGCGGCCGCTGCAGCCGACGGCGCTTGGATCGTCGCTCGCCGAATACGGCCTGGTGATGCTGGCGGCCTCCCGCAAGGCAACGGATCTGGTGGAGAGCTTCCGCGTCGGCAAGAGCGGCGTCGTCCGTGTCGGAGGAACCCCTTTCTTCATGGATGGGCTGATCGCCGGGCTATGCGCCGAATTCCAGGCGACGCATCCGGATGTGCGCATCGAGCAGTCCTACGGCTATTTTTCCGATCTCAGAGCCGCCCTCAAGGCCGACCAGATAGACCTCGCCATCTGCCCCATCGATATTCTTGACGAGGGCTCGGGGCTGGAATTCCAACAGATCTTGCCCGGCCGCAACGTCATCGCCTGCAGGGTGACCCACCCTCTGCTGCTGAAAAGAAAGCTGCAGCCGGCCCAGCTTCTCGACTATCCCTGGGTCGCGCCGCCGCCGGGCAGCCCGCTGCTGGCCGACCTGCGCGCGCTGCTCCTGTCGTTCGGCGCGACCGAGATCAAGATCCGCTATTCCGGTGGGTCGCTGATGGGCGTGATCAACTATCTGAAAGCTGCGGACGCTCTGACAGTCATGCCGCACAGCGTGGTATTCGCCCAACGCAGGGATAAGAGCATCACCGCGCTGCCGATCAACATTCCCCATCCCGAGCGCGCGCTTTCCATCCTGAAACGCATCGATGCGCCACGCTCTCCCGCAGTCGACCAGTTCGCGGACTTTGTCCGCTCGGGTTTCGAGACACTGAGGCATCTCATCAAGCGCCATGAGGAATCCGTCGTCTGGGGGGTGTAGCGCGCAGGCCTTGGCCTGCCTCATGCCGGCCGATCGCTACCCGGAGAGCCAGCATCATGCCGAAATTTCTCACGAACGGGGATGCGTTTGGCGCATCAAATGAATGTATATTGAATGCATTAATTGGATGCATGATGGCTTTCATTTTTGGCATGATTTTGCCCTATATTTTGTCAAATTCCGTCCAACAGCAGATATATCAAATTATTGATAGCATAATTGACTGCATAATTCATTCCTTTGGTTGTAATTTAGGCAAAATCGATATTGGCACGGTGCTTGCAATTGAATGGCTGTACTCCCCGCGACGGGGCCTGACTTCAAACACAGGAGCCATTCATGCCCACAATTACCGCACCCGCCCATGCTGACGGAGACTTTCTCGTCGACTACGAAGAGAAGGTCTTCGAGGACGTTCAGGCCAAAGAGGGTGAGAAAGCCCTTATCACCTTCCACACCGTTGCCTTCGAAGGTTCGATCGGCCTTGTGAACCTGCTCCAGGCAAAGCGCCTGAAGCGAAAGGGCTTCGAAACATCCGTTCTTCTCTACGGCCCGGGCGTTACGCTTGGCGTGCAGCGCGGCTTTCCCAGGCTCGGAGCCGAGGCCTTCCCGGGTCATCTCAACTTCAACAACCAGATCAAGGGCTTCATGGAGGAAGGCGGCAAGGTCTATGCATGCCGGTTCGCTCTCCAGGCGCTCTACGGCCACGGCGAATCCTCGCTTATTCCAGGAATCAGGCCGATCAGCCCGCTCGATGTTCTCGACCTCATCCTGATCCATCGTCGCGACGGCGCCTTCATCCTCGACACCTGGACGCTCTGACCCGCCGGAGGCGGAGCGCCGCTTCGCCTCCCTCGTCCCAACCGATGGAGCCCGCCATGGAGAAGAAACCGATCGTCCGCGCCGCCGCTGCGCAAATCGCCCCGGACCTGACCTCGCGTGAGAAAACGCTCGCGCGGGTCCTGGAAGCGATCCGGGAGGCTGCATCGAAGGGTGCGGATCTCATCGTCTTTCCGGAGACGTTCGTCCCCTGGTACCCCTATTTCTCATTCGTGCTGCCGCCGGTTCTCTCCGGCAAGGAGCACCTGCGCCTCTATGAAGAGGCGGTCACCGTGCCCAGTGCCGCCACGGATGCGGTCGCCGCTGCGGCCCGCGAGCACGGTATCGTCGTCGCGCTCGGCATCAACGAGCGGGATCATGGCTCGCTCTATAACGGCCAGCTCCTCTTCGATGCCGACGGCACGCTCATCCTGAAGCGCCGCAAGATCACGCCGACCTTCCACGAGCGGATGATCTGGGGCCAGGGCGACGGCTCGGGCCTTGCGGTCGTCGACAGCCGCATCGGGCGGCTCGGCGCGCTTGCCTGCTGGGAGCATTACAATCCGCTCGCCCGCTACGCGCTGATGGCCCAGCACGAGGAAATCCACATCGCCCAGTTTCCGGGCTCGATGGTCGGGCCGATCTTTGCCGAGCAGATGGAAGTGACGATCCGCCATCATGCGCTGGAAAGCGGATGCTTCGTGGTCAATGCGACGGGTTGGCTGACCGACGAGCAGATCGTTTCGATCACACCCGACCAGACCCTGCAAAAGGCGCTGCGCGGCGGCTGCATGACGGCGATCATCTCGCCCGAAGGCAGGCACCTCGCCCCGCCGCTCACCGAGGGCGAAGGCATATTGATCGCCGATCTCGACATGAGCCTGATCGTCAAGCGCAAGCGGATGATGGATTCCGTCGGTCATTACGCACGCCCCGAACTTCTGCATCTCGCCATCGACGGCCGCGCCACGGCGCCGATGATCGCCTCCCCCAATTCTTTCGAAATCGCACCCGCAAGGAACAACACCGATGGACACGACGACGCGTCTTCCGACCGAAATCCTGATCAACGAATTGCAGTCGTTCGGAGCCAGGCTGGTTGATCCGAAAGCGGGCCATGAGAGCCGCCGTGGCGGCGCCGGCCCGTCCGACCACAAGCCGATAACGATCGACGGCATGACGGTCATGGTGCCGGTGCATACGGCGCCGGCCTTCGAAAGCCCCTATCTCGTCGAGAGGCCGGACGAGAGCGGCAGGAGCCGCATCAGCCGGGACGGCCGCGTGCTGGGTGAGGTCTCCTTTCCGCTGCGCCCGCGCTTCTACGAGCGAACGACGGCCGACGGCGTTCCCTATTCGCAGATAGCCGTCCTGCATGGCCGCGACGTGCTGGCGACCACGGTGTTGCAGACCTGCATCCGCTACCAAAGCCGCACGAAGACCTGTCAGTTCTGCGCCATCGGCCAGTCGCTGGCCGCCGGCCGCACGATTGCCCACAAGACCCCGGAACAGCTCGCGGAAGTGGCCAAGGCGGCCGTCGAGCTGGACGGCGTCAAGCACATGGTCATGACGACGGGCACGCCAAAAGGGCCGGATCGCGGCGCGGCAATCCTTGCCGACAGCGCCCGCGCCATCAAGGCCGCCGTCGACCTGCCGATCCAGGCGCAATGCGAACCACCCGAAGACGACGCCTGGTTTGCCCGCATGAAGGAGGCCGGCGTCGATGCGCTCGGCATGCATCTGGAAGTAGTGACGCCCGAAATCCGCGCCCGCATCATGCCGGGCAAGGCGCAGGTGCCGATCAGCAAATACATGACCTCCTTCAAGGCGGCGGTAGAGGTCTTCGGGCGTGGGCAGGTCTCGACCTACATCCTCGCCGGCCTCGGGGATACAAGCCAGGCCATTCTCGATATCTGCGAAAGACTGGTCGCAATCGGCGTCTATCCCTTCGTGGTTCCGTTCGTGCCGATTTCGGGAACGCCGCTCGAAAGCCATCCGGCCCCGAAGCCGGATTTCATGCATTCGATCCTCGGTCCTCTCTCGAAAATGCTGGTCGAAAGCAGGTTGAAGGCGACCGACATCAAGGCCGGCTGCGGCAAATGCGGCGCCTGCTCGGCCCTTTCCACCTATGAAAGGATGCTGACCAGATGATCTTCGAGCCCTTCGCACCCTATCAGGCCGGCGAATTCCAGGTGAAGTTCGCAACATCCGCATGGGAGCGGCGGGAAGCGCATGCGCTGCGCCGCGCCGTCTTCTGCGAGGAGCAGAAAATTTTTGAAGGCGACGATCGCGACGCGATCGACGACCATGCGATTCCGATCGTAGCACTCTCCATGATGGGGCCGGTCGCCGACAGGCTGGTCGGCACGGTGCGCATTCATCAGGCCGAGCCCGGCCTGTGGTGGGGCTCGCGGCTCGCGGTTCATGAGGATTTCCGCAAGATCGGCGCGCTCGGCGCAACGCTCATCCGGCTCGCCGTCTCCTCCGCCAATGCGATGGGCTGCCACACCTTCCTCGCCAATGTGCAGGCGCAGAACGGCCTGCTGTTCCGCCGCCTGCATTGGGACGTGATCGAGGAGTTCGAGATCTACGGCAAGCCGCATCTGAGAATGAAAGCTGACCTTGCCTGGTACCCCCCATGCCCGACGCCGGAAACGGGATTCGTCGCGCTGCCGAAGAAGGCGGCCTGATCATGGTGGCGATCGACATCAAGTCACTCACTGTTCGGCTTGCCGAATCGAACGGCATTGCCGCCAAGGCGGATATCGGCGCGGTCGCCGCCAGTCTCGGGCTTGCCGGCCAGCCTGTCGCCGTCGGTGATGACTGTGCCGCGCTGCAGGATGGCGACGGATATCTGCTGTTCGCCATCGAAGGCTTCATGAACGAATTCGTTGCTGCCGACCCCTGGTTTGCCGGCTGGTGCAGCGTGATGGTCAATATCTCCGATGTCGCCTCGATGGGCGGACGTCCGATCGCGGTCGTCGACGCTGTTTGGGCCGATGGCGAGCGAAGTGTCGCCCCGGTGCTGGAGGGCATGCGCGCCGCGGCCAGAGCCTTCGGCGTGCCGATCGTTGGCGGTCATACGAATATCCGCACCGACCGCAGCCAGCTGTCCGCCGCCATTCTCGGGCGGGCTAAAAAGCTGCTAACAAGCTTCGACGCGAAGGCAGGCGACGTGCTCATCGCCGCAGTCGACCATCGCGGCCGTTACCGCGAACCGTTCAACAACTGGGAAGCGGCGACAGATGCGCCGCCTCAGCGCCTTCGCGGCGACCTGGAAATCCTGCCGCAAATTGCCGAGGCGGGATTGGCGCTCGCCGCCAAGGACATCAGCCAGGGCGGTATCATCGGCACGGCGATCATGCTGGCGGAATGTTCCGGCGTCGGGATCGAGATCGACGTGTCAACCATTCCGCTGCCGGCCGAGGTGACGCTGGAGCGATGGCTCGCGACCTTTCCGAGCTTCGGCTATCTGCTTTCGGTCGCACCCGGAAAGGCTGAGGGCGCGATCCGCCGCTTTACCGAGCGCGGCATCAGCGCCGCCGCCATTGGCAATGTTCTCGCCGGCAGCGAAGTGGCGATCACCGACGGCACGGAGCGCGCCGTCATTCGCGACCACGCCGAAACGCCATTGCTGAAGCTTGGACGACGGGAGGACGCCGCATGATACGCCCGCTGCGGATCGCCATGCTGTCACACTCCACCAATCCGCGCGGCGGCGTGGTGCATGCGATGCAGCTTTCCGAGGCGCTGACCGCGCTTGGTCACGAGGTCGTCCTGCATGCGCCGGATGCCAAAGGCACCGGTTTCTTTCGCAAGCCGGCCTGCAGCGCGGCATGCATCCCCGTCGCCCCGGCGCCGGGCGACATGACAAGCATGGTGGAGCAAAGGATCGCCGACTATGTCAGCTATTTCGAAAAGCCGGCGGCCCGCGATTTCGATATATTCCACGCCCATGACGGCATTTCCGGCAATGCGCTGGCGACGTTGAACGAGCGTGGATTGATCCCCGCCTTTGCCCGCACCGTTCACCACATCGACCAGTTCGCCGATCCACGTTTGATGGCGCTGCAGGATCGCTCCATCGACAAGGCCTGCCTCTTCTTCACCGTCAGCGCCACATGGCAGCGCATTCTCAAGGGTCGCGGGATCGAAGCGACTGTTGTCGGCAACGGCGTCGATAGCGAACGCTTCACCCCGGGCTGGAGCGGCGAACAGGCGGCCCTGCGCGATCGCCTGAGCCTGCCGCCCGGTCCGACCTTTCTCAGCATCGGCGGCATCGAGGCGCGCAAGAATGCGATCGGCATCCTCGACGCCTTCCGGCAGCTCCGCGCCGTCCAGCCCGATGCGCGGCTGGTCATCGCAGGAGGCGTCTCGCTGCTCGACCACAGCGGCTATCAGGAGGAGTTCCGCTCCGAGCTCGCCCTGCTGCGCGATCACGCCGCCGCTGTCCATGTGATCGGCCCGGTCGCCGACGAGGACATGCCCAATCTCTACAGGCTGGCCGACGCGCTTGTCTTTCCCTCGCTGAAGGAGGGGTTCGGACTGGTCGTGCTGGAGGCGATGGCAAGCGGCGTACCGGTCGTCGTCTCCTCGATCCCCCCATTTTCGGAATATCTCTCGGGCGATGACGCGATCTGGTGTGATCCCAAGCATTCGGCGTCGATCGCCGAAGCCATGGCGCTCGCTCTGATCCCCGAGATCCGCAACCGCGTCATCGCGCGCGGCCTGGAAGTCGCCAGTCGCTTCAGCTGGCGGCGCGTCGGAGAAGCGCATCTTGCCGCCTATGCGGCATTGAAGGAGAGCGCCCATGCCTGAGATGCGTTTCGTTATTGCCTGGCCGGACGGCCGCGAAGAGACCTGCTATTCGCCCTCGCTGATCATCCGGGATTTTTTCGCGGAAGGCGAGGCCTATCCGATCCGCGATTTCCTCGACCGCAGCCGCAAGGCGCTGACGATCGCCAGCGATCGGGTCGAGGCGAAATACGGCTATCCATGTTCGCTCGCACGCAACCAGCTTGCCCGCCTCGAGGCGGCCGGAGCGCTTTTTCTCGACGAGGCCGATGCGCGCGTCCGCTGCCAAAACTTCATTCTCTGAAAGGAACCAGCCATGACCTTATCGCTCAAGCCGCATTATAGCGCCGTCGTCATCGGTGGCGGCCAAGCCGGACTTTCGGCCAGCCATTATCTGAAAAAGCACGGCATCGATCACGTCGTTTTCGAGAAGAAGACCGTCGCCCACAAATGGAAGGATGAGCGCTGGGACGCTTTCTGCCTGGTGACGCCAAACTGGCAATGCCAGCTTCCCGACCATCCCTACGACGGCGACGACCCGCACGGCTTCATGATCAAGGACGAGATCATCGCCTATGTCGACCGCTTCATCAAAAAGGTGGATGCGCCGGTGCTTGAAGGCACGACGGTCAGCCTGCTCGAAAAGGTCGATGGCGTCTTCAAGGTGGAAAGCTCTGCCGGCACGGTCACCGCGGATTGCGTCGTGCTCGCGACCAGCCTTTACAGCCGGCCGTCGATTCCCCGAGCCGCCGAACGCCTCCCGGACGATATCCTGCAGATCCATACCGTCGACTATCGCAATCCCCTGCAATTGCCGGCGGGCTCCGTCGTCGTCGTCGGCTCCGGCCAATCCGGTTGCCAGATCGCCGAAGACCTGCATCTGGCCGGCCGGAAGGTGCATATGGTGACGGGCAACGCCCCGCGCTGCGCCCGCTTCTATCGCGGCCGTGACGTGGTGGACTGGCTCGCGGATGTCGGCCAATACGACATTACGGTCGAACATGACGGAATGACCAAGAAGAAGCACGATACCAACCACTACCTGACCGGCCGAGACGGCGGACGGGATATCGATCTGCGGAAATTCGCGCTGGAGGGCATGTCGCTCTACGGCCGGATGGACGGTATTTCCGGCGGGAAAATGCTCTTTGCGCCGAACCTGAAGGCCAATCTGGATAATGCCGACCGGGTCTATAACGGCATCAACGGGCTGATCGATCGGTACATCGCCGAAAAAGGCATCGATGCGCCGCCGGCCAGTGTCTACACGCCGCTCTGGGAGCCGCCGATCGAACCGAGCGAACTGGATCTTGCGGCCGAGGGGGTGACGTCGGTCATCTGGGCGACGGGCTTCGACCCCGATTGGTCCTATGTCGGTCTGCCGATCTTCGACGGCACGGGTTATCCCGTGCAGCGGCGCGGCGTCACCGGCATCGGCGGCGTCTATGTGCTCGGCCTGCCCTGGCTCTGGACCTGGGGCTCCGGGCGCCTTCTTGCCGTCGGCAAGGATGCGGAGCATGTCGTCGATCATCTCGCCGGATACCTCGAGGGCAGCCAGCCGGTCCTCAGACAGGCGGTTGGGCGCTGATCATGACCATTGCCGTCCTCGATGCCCAGCCACAGACGCCCTCAGCACGCGCGCTGATGGAGCGTGCGCTTGATCCATATATCCTTCTCGGCATGCCGCATCTGAGCCCTGTCGGACTGTCCGAGACCTGGCTCATGAAGGAACTCGGCCACCGGCACTGGCTGATGCTGGCGCGGCATCTCGGCATGGACAATGCGGATTTCCGCACCGCTGACGGCCGCGAGGTCTATGCCTCGATCTGCGCGACATCTATGACCGGCACGAAGCTTCAGCTTGCCCGCGCCAACGATGTGCTGGCCATTCGCTCTTCCCTGCATCGGATCTCGCGGACGCAATATTCGAGCCGGCATCATCTGAGCATCGGTGGCACCAGCATCGCCGACGTCGAACTGATCTCCGCCTTCGTCCGGCGCGACATAGAAGGCGACAATCGCTCGCTGGTGCGCGTCGAACATGCTCGCAGCAAGGGCGAAATACTTGCGACAAGCGAGCTCGCCGCCACGGCCGCCGCCCTTCGTCGCGGCACGGCACAGACACATCTCGGCATGACGCCTGCGATCGGGCGGTACCTGAAGAGTTTCAGGTTCAAGCCATCCATGGCAGAGGAGTTCAACGGCGCGGGGCTCTTCTATTTCGCGGAATTCCAGGCGCTCATGACGCGCGCGCTGGAAGCGTGGTTTCCAGAGCAACGCCTTGACGTCGTGCGGCGGGACGTTTTCCTCAAAGGGAATATCGGAGCCCAGGACGCAGTTACCATCGAGTTGAGCGTCGTAAAGCCTGGCGATACCGGCATCGCCTGCCGTCTGCTGCGCCCAGATGGCACCGAGATCGCAATCTTGTTCGCGCTGCTGCGGGACGGCTAGCAGCAGTCAGCCGTGGCGATAGGCCCATTCGGATAGCGCGCTCATGCCCAGTCGCTGCAGGAGCTCGTAGGCAACCCGGCGGTTGAGGGGATTGTGCAACCGGATCACCTTCGAGCCGAGAAAATCCATCTCGGCGTGCTCGAAGGGCCTGAGATGCAGCGCCTCGCTGATTGCGGCCCGGTAGAAATCATGAAAGTCCCGCCGACAGACATAGGTCTTGTACTTCGTCATGCAGAAGGCTGAAAATGTGTCGCTGTTTCTTCGCAGGAAATCCGAGACGCCGATCGTCACCTCCGGCCAGGCGGGGTTGAACGTGTCGTCGAAGGCGATGATGCCGTGATCGGCCAGCACGCTTTCGGCCAGATGGCTGTCGGCAAGCACGTGGCGGAGCAGATGACCGCCGTCGATGCTGAAGAAGCGGACATGGCCAATCTTGTCGATGATGGCTTGCGGATCGAGCCTGGTGCTGTCGCCGGAGATGACGAGTTCCTCGTCGACAGGGATGCCCAGCGACCTGCCATTATCGAGAAAGCGCTGATATTGCGCATCATTCTCTTCGATGTCGAAGAGGTCGATGGCAAGTACGTTGCTGTCAGGCGCACTGATCTTGCGCAGCAGAAAATAGGAGCGCCCATAATAGACGCCGATTTCCGCGAGACCGCCGAGCAGATTCTCTTGCCTTTGCCTTCCGATCAACGACAGGAAGACAAGGGCGTCGGGCGGATCGATATAACCATCGATTCTCTGAAGATCGCGAAACACAAATTTTCGAACACTCGACTCCAAAATCCAAAACCCCGCTGGTTTCTGTCACGCTGCCACTCGCTTGCCGTGCACCCCTTGGCGCCGATCAATCGAGTAAAAAACGCGCATATGTATCCCCAGGTCTCGCTTGAAAGCCGCGTGATCACGGCGCCTCGCGGTAGCTGCGGCCCTCGGAAGCTGGGATGAGATTGCGCCAAAGCGAGCGCCATTACCGAATATTCCGGCTTTTCTGTCGCTTGGCGGATAGCAATGCGCTGATTGGATAGTCCCGTCGGATGCCTTCAACCCGGCGATCGCGGCTCGGCGCCAATGATGCGTAGACGCAGATTGCTGGGTGGGAGGCCCGGAGAAGCCTGGCATAAAAATGCGGAGGGAACGCCAGGCGTTTCATTCAGCCAATTCGGAGCGGAAAAACCGTACCAACTCTTGATTTAAGCTCTCCTGAAAAGAGGCTCGATCAAATCCGGGCTGATCCAAGCAGATCTCCAGATTGAGAGCCCCAGCAGCTTTGCTACAAGGCTTTAGAAATGAGTAGTGCCTGGCGTCCCTGACATCATGAACAGCGATCACACGAGGGAGGTATCGTTGCAGATATCCGACGTTGCTTTCGAAGGGAACGACATGATCCTCACTGCCGCCCCAAAGCTCGACGGGGATTTTGATCTTGCTGAGCGAGCTCGGATCGAAGGAGAACGCCCAGCCGGGCGATACAAGTACCGCCGCCTTGATGCGAGCGTCATGCCGCCATTCCGACGCCATCCGCGCCGCTACCTGCGGTCGCGACAGGACCGCCGCGCTGCCCTGTTGGCACACAGCTTCCATCGGGTCGGCGGCGCAATGAAGCGTGAAAAGCTTCCAATCGGGAATGCCGCCGATTGCCACCAAGCCGGTGAAGCCGCCAGCTGAAAAACCATAAAAACCGATCTCGGATTTCTCCAGATGCTCGCGTCCTGGCCATGTTTGCATCATGTAGTCCAGAACCCGGCTTGTTTGGCGGGGACGATTCAGCAGAATTTGCACGACCTTGTCGCCACTGTCTTTGTAGTTGTCTCCTGGATATGTCAGGGAGACAGCGACAAACCCTGCCTTTGCAAGGACAAGGGCCGATTCCGACCGATCGCTAAAGTGCCCCGCGCTGCCATGGGAAAAGATGACCGTGGGTAGGTGATCACCCGTGATTTCACCGTTGACGGCAACGGTTTGCGCGACATCCCCTAGAGTTGTCGGCGTCGCGACGGAGTTGCTTGGGTACCAGATACCCAATTCGATCGGTCTGCCTATATCGTCCGGAATGGACAGGTATTGAAAGCCAACGGCGCTTGCGGATCCGGCGACGAAAAACGGGAACATGATCGCCAGAAATTTCAACAGCCGTTTCATGAAGAACCTCGCACACTTCCGATGATCACGAACAGCCGAGGCTACGGCACCTGGACGATGCGGCCACTGCCCCTGATTTCCGAGCGCCGCAGGATCGGGCGACCGAACAGCTCGACATTGCCACTTCCGGAAATCGAGATGTCCGCATCCGCCTGCGCGGACAGTTGTGCGTCGCCGCTGCCGCGAATGTCTATCTGCACGGATTTGGCAGCCAGGTCCTTGAGCCGCGCCGCGCCCGAGCCGGAAATGTTCAGCCCCACGGTATCGGCGGCTCCGGTGGCGGCTACGCTGCCGCTTCCCCGAATGCTCAGCCGCAGCTGCGGCTGATTGATCTGCGACAAGGTGAGATCGCCGCTGCCGAGCAGTTTCCAGTTTGATATCGCCGGCCCCGAGAGACTGACATCGAGCCGGGAGTCGAGCCAGCCCGGATCGCAATCCAAGCTCAACTTGCCGCCTTCCATCCGCACATGGTCGATAAGTGCTGGATCGCCGCTGACCACAGCTTCCGCCTTATCCCCCGGCTGATAGCGGACCGAAGCCGGCAGATCGATCGTCAGATTGTCGGTGGCGGTGAAGGGCAGGGTAACCTGCTGGCTGGTAGCTGTGGCTGATCCGCAGCTGGATTGCCTCGCACCCCACAAATGTCTTGCGTCGGCCCAATCCCGCCCGGAAAGCCCGATACCCAGCGCCAGAAGGACGATTGCACTGATCGATCCCGCTGTCGCGACGAATGCCAACTTGCCAGTCATTGTCGTTCCTTCAACGCAGTGTGATGAAATGTTCAAAAGCCGTTTTGGTCCGGTTGAGCCAGACGGAAATGCAGCCGGGCATAATGGCCGAGCATTCGTATGCTCGCGCCCAGTCCCATCATCAGCAAAGCGCCGCCGCCGAGCAGGCAACTCACAAGTCCGGCCCCGATGAGCAAGCGCGCTATTGTTCCAATCACCGGCCCCCCAAGATGGAACAGCAATGTGGTGAAGATGATCTCCACACCGACCGCGCCGATGGCCGCCAAGGCGATCGCCAGCCCGAGCGCAACGAAGATCGCCAATATCAGCAGCGGCAGCAGGAAAAGGACGTCGACGATTGCAAGGCCGGCCAGCGCCATCGCGGCCGCCAGCAGATTCGACACGCTCCAATGGGCCTCGAAACGACGCAGCCCGGCTTCGGCGCGCAGCTCCCTGGCGATCCTAGCCGGATCGCCCAACGCAGCCGCGACGTCCTGCTCGCTGCGGCCCGAAGCATCGGATTCGGCGAAATGGGCGGCATAGTCTGCGATGATGTCCTCGATCTCCTGAGGCGGCATACCGGCAAGCCCCAGTCTCAGCGTGCGCAAGAAGGCGTCCCTGGTCATGGCAAATCCTCAAGAAGTTTGTCGACTGCATCCGCAAAGGAGCGCCAGTCGCGGCGGTGAGCTTCGAAAACCGTCTGGCCCAGCGGCGTGAGCCGGTAATATTTTCGGGGCGGCCCGTTGCTCGACTCGACGATTCGGGTGGCCACCAGGCCGTCATTCTGCATCCGGCGCATCAGCGGATAGATCGTGCCTTCCCCCATGCCGACGGCGGCGACCAGGGTGCTGGCGATTTCATAGCCATAGCTTTCACCCCGCGACAGCACGGCGAGGACGCATAGATCAAGGGCGCCTTTTCGCAATTGAACTTGGATCGAGTCGGTCATGAATGCCTCGGATTTACCGCATGCATATAACAAGCTATCTGTTTATGCAAGGTAGTAGGTGATTTCGCGATATGGCCGCGCGGAATTCGGTGGTGGTCGCTCATGTCAGCCCCCGATTGCCGCGGATGCGATACCGAGGCTCACGACGAGCACTTCTCGCTGACGGAGCAATCATATGATCCGCCTGAGCTTCATCCTTGCCGTCTTCCTATGTTTTACGACCCCGCTGGCGCATGCCGCCGGCTTCCAATTCATCGAGGTTCCGGCCGATGGGCCGCTCACGGCGCTGAAGGCAGGGATCTGGTCTCCGTGCACTCGACCGGCAAGCGAGGTGAAACTCGGCCCCTTCGTCATGTCTGTCGCCAAGGATTGTCCGATCTCGGGCGACAAGCTGCCGCTTGTCGTCATCTCCCATGGCAGAGGCGGTACTTTTGTTGGTCATAGCGGCAGCGAGCGCCGCCGAAAGCTGGAGACGTATTTATATCAGGCAGAACGATTTATCCTGGCCGCCTATTCCGGAGCCATGCCCGGCTGAAGACCCGCCACTGAGATCCGCGGCTCTGTCAGACGTTGAACTTGCAAGAGATTGCTCGGCCATGCCATGGATCCTGCTTCGCTTTGAAGCGAAGCTATGGGCACGTCGCCGATGCCGCGACGCCCATGCAGCCTGCGTTCATCGGTTTACACGAATTTTCAGCCATCGCATCGATGTAAATAGAAGCTGATCCCGGGCATTTATGAACGGATTCCCCGGCCGGATACGATGAGGCGGCGGCTGAAAAAGCGTGCCCGATAAAGGCAACAACAACCGCGCCACACTTGGACCGAAGCGAGCACTCCGATCCCCGCTTCACATTGAAGACGCTCACCAATTCCGGGTGATGATGGCAGGTCCACTATTCAAGGTCATGTCGCTGATGAACGTCGCCAAGCTTCCCGAGGAAAGATTTACATGCTGAAAAGCGTTTTCATAAACATCGGATTGCGAAAATAATTTACATGAATAGGCGTGATTTTACACGCGCCACGTTGACATCGGTGGCAAAAACCGCATCATTAAGAAAATAAATTACACTTTGAATAGCGGACCGGGTGAACAGCACAGCTACAAGCTCCTTACAAAACACAGGCGGACGTCGCGGAGCATGTCAGCCATGACCACACAATCAATCTTGGGGCGTCGCGATATGCCGCATGCGAGATCGGGCCGTTGCCTGCCCTCGCGCCCCAAAACGCAAACGAGTTCGGATCGTCAATAATGCGCATTTTCACGGCCTCGCTTGCCACCGAGACAAACACCTTTTCGCCTGTCCCGACGGACATGCACGCCTTCAAGGCGGCCTTTTATGCCGGGCCGGGCGAGCATCCCGAAACCCCAACCCTGTGTTCCTCCGTCGTTCCGATCCTGCGCCGCCGTGGCCGCGCGGAAGGCTTCACCGTCATCGAAGGCACCTCCTGCTGGGCCGAACCGGCGGGCCTCATCCAGCGACAGACCTATGAGACGCTGCGTGATCAGATTCTTGGCGAACTGAAGGCGGCGCTGCCCGTCGACGCCGTTGTCCTCGGACTACACGGCGCCATGGTCGCGCAAGGCTATGACGACCCGGAAGGTGATTTCCTGTCGCGGGTGCGTGCCATCGTCGGACCGGATGTGCTTGTCGCTGCCGAATTCGATCCGCATAGCCATCTGACCGCGCAGCGCGTCGCCAATCTCGACATCATGGCCACCTTTCTGGAATTCCCGCACACGGATTTCGAGCAACGCGGCGAGCATGTCGTCGAACTGGCCCTGCGGACGCTACGCGGCGAGATCAAGCCGGCGATCTCGACCTTCGACTGCCGCATGATCACCATTTATCCGACCAGCCAGGAGCCGATGCGCTCCTTCGTCGATCGCCTGAAGGCGATGGAAGGCAAGGATGGCATCCTATCCATCTCCGTCATTCACGGCTTCATGGCCGGCGACGTGCCCGATATGGGCACGCGCATTGTCGTCGTCACCGACGATGACAAGGCCAAAGGGGATGCGCTTGCGCATTCGCTCGGTCATGAGCTTTACGGTCTGCGCAAGCACGTCGCGATGCCGATGTTCGACACCGAGACCGGGCTCGACCGCAGCGTCGAGCTGCGCGCGGCCCACCCGGAAACGCCCGTTGTTGTCGCCGATGTCTGGGACAATCCCGGCGGCGGTGTTGCCGGCGATGCCACCCACATTCTGCGCCGGATGATCGAGCGCGGCTTCGACAATATCGGTGTCGCGACGATCTGGGATCCGATCGCCGTATCGTTCTGCCATGCGGCCGGCGAAGGGGCGCAGCTAGATCTTCGCGTCGGCGGCAAATCCGGCCCGCAGGGCGGTGAGCCGCTCGACCTCGATGTCACGGTCTTGCGCCTGTTCGATGCCGGCTGGCAGAGCTTTCGCAACAGCCGCGTCACGCTCGGCAGCGCGGCTGTCGTCCGCCCCGTCGGCACCTCGATCGACATCATACTGATTTCCAGCCGGACGCAGACTTATGAGCCCGACATCTTTTCCAATCAGGGCATCGATTTCTCCGGCAAATCTTTCCTGCTTGTGAAGTCTACCAATCATTTCCACGCGGGATTCCAGCCGATCGCTTCAGAGATCGTCTACATCGCCGCGCCGACCTCCTACCCGACGGATCCGGCAACGACGCCCTACCGCAAGGCGAGCCTCGAGCTTTGGCCACGCGTCGCCGATCCGTTGGGCCTCGAAAGTTGAAATCGAGCCGGACGAGACCGGCCGCAGACATGCCGACTAACGAACATAGGGAACACGCCTGAAGGGCGGCCAAAAAGAGGATGATGATGAAAAGCGCATTTGTTCTGATCACGCTGGCCATGCTTGCCGGCACCAGCAATCTGGCGATCGCCCAGACCTCGGACGGGGTCTTGACCGTCGCCACCATCGGCGAATTGCCGACCCTCGATGCCATGCAGACGCCGACCGACATCGTGCTCACGGTCGACCAGCATATTTTCGAGACGCTCTATACCTATGACGCCCAGTGGAAGTCCGTTCCGCTGCTGGCGGCCGCCATGCCCAAGATTTCCGACGATGGTCTCACCTACCGCATTCCGCTGCACGAAGGCGTCAAGTTCCACGATGGCAGCGACTTCGACTCCAAGGATGTCGTTGCCTCGCTGAAGCGCTGGATGAACGTCAATTCCAAGGGCAAGCAGGTTGCCACGATCGTCGACAGTCTGACGGCCGACGGCGATCACGCCGTGATCATCAAGCTCAAGTCGCGCTATGCGCCGCTGCTGGCAACCCTGTCCCAGTCGTCGATCATTCTCCCTTCCGAAAAGGTCGCCGATACCCTTACCGATTTCATCGGTACCGGCCCCTATATGCTCAAGGAGCGCAAGCCCGACCAGTATACGCAGCTCGTGCGCTTCGATGGCTACAAGTCGCCCGAAGGCGAGCCGAACAACTACGCCGGCAAGCGCGAGGCCGTCGCCAAGGAAATCCGCTTCGTGCCCGTGCCCGACGCCAATACCCGCGTCGAAGGCCTGATTTCCGGACAGTTCGATTTCGCCGACTCCCTGCCCGTCAGCGCCTATGAGCGCATCGAAAAGAGCGGCAACGCCAAGCCCGTCATCTTCAAGGATGCCGGCTGGGTATCGCTCAACATGAACATGAAGCAAGGTCTGCTGGTGAAGAAGCCGCTGCGCCAGGCGGTGCAGGCAGCGCTGAACTCCTCCGACATGATGCTTGCCGCCTTCAACGACCAGCGCTTCTTCAGCGTCGACGGCGCCTTCTTCCCGAAGGGATCGTTCTGGCACACCGACGCCGGTGTTGTCCGTTACGGTGAAGGCGATCCCGACACGGCAGCAAAGCTGCTGAAGGATGCTGGCTATGACGGCACGCCGCTGCGGCTTTTAACCAGCCGTCAGTATGAATTCCACTATAAGATCGGCGAGGTCGCCAAGGCCTATCTGGAAGCCGCCGGCTTCAAGGTCGACATGCAGGTCGTCGATTGGGCAACGCTGACGACCCGCCGCGCCGACCCGAAGGAATGGGATATCTTCATCACCCATTCCAACTTCCCCGGCGATCCGACGACGATCAACACGATTACGGACAGCTATCCGGGCTGGTATGTCTCCGACCAGAAGGCCAAGGCCGTTTCGGCCTATATGGACGCGACGAGCGACAACGCGAAACAGAAGGCATGGGAAGGCATCCAGACCGTGATCTACGACGATGCGCCTCTCTACAAGGTCGGCAACTTCAACGCGCTTTCCGGTATTTCCGCGTCGATATCAGGCTATACGCCGACCTATTGGCCGCATTTCTGGAACGTCAGCCCGAAGAAGTAAGGCTTAAAGCACATGGCAAAGATCGCCCAGGCGCTTTTGAGACGTCTCGGAGGCATGGTGATTGTGCTCGCGCTCGTCGTGACTGTTGTCTTCGTCATCGTCCGGGTCACCCCGGGCGATCCGGCGGCCGTCATGCTCGGGGCCGACGCCACGCCGCAGGACATTGCGCAATTGCGGGCCAAGATGGGGCTCGATGCGCCGCTGCTTGTCCAATATGTCCAGTTCGTATTGGGCCTGCTGAAGGGCGACCTCGGGCAATCGATCTTTCTCAACCAGCCGGTCACGCAGGCGCTTGCGGCTCGCGCCGAGCCAACCTTTTTCCTGACGCTGTTCTCCATTCTGATCGCCATTGCGATCGCGCTTCCCGTTGGCATCATCTCGGCGGTCAAGCGGGGTACGCTGTTCGATCAGGTCGTCGTTGTTCTCACCATGGTCGCTGCAAGCGTTCCTAGCTTCTGGCTTGGCCTGATGCTGATCCAGATCCTGGCCGTCGGACAAGGCTGGTTTCCGGCCTCCGGCTATGGCGGTCCGGATACCGACTTCCTCGAACGGCTGCACCATCTCATCCTGCCGGCGATCACCTTGGGCGTCGTCAATTCGGCGATGATCACGCGCTTCACCCGGGCCGCCATGCTCGACGTGCTCGGCGACGACTACGTGCGCACCGCCCGCGCCAAAGGGGCGAGCGAAAGCCGCGTCATCCTGAAGCATGCGCTCAAAAATGCGATGATCCCGATCATCACCGTCATCGGCCTCTCCGTCGCCATGCTCGTTGCCGGCGCCGTGGTGACCGAAACCGTATTTGGCCTGCCCGGCGTCGGCAATCTCGTCGTCTCTGCCGTTCTGCGGCGCGACTATCCGGTGATCCAGGGTGCGCTTCTGGTCGTGGCGGCTATCTATGTCCTCATCAATTTCGTCGTCGACATGCTCTATATTCTCGTCGATCCGAGGGTCCGACTATGATGGCCGGCTCCTTCACCCTTCCATTCGCCTCGAGCCTGCGGCGCCTTTTCGGCAATCGCGCCATGCTGTTCGGCGCCATCATTCTGCTTGTCGTCATCCTCGCCGCCATCCTGGCGCCCTGGATCGCGCCTTACGCCCCAAACAAGCTTTCCATCGTCAACAAGCTGAAGGGACCGTCCATGGCCCATATCTTCGGCACCGACGAATTCGGCCGTGACATCTTCTCCCGCGCGATCTTCGCGGGCCGTATCTCGCTGCTCGTCAGCCTCGGCGTGGTCTGCATCTCCACCGTTATCGGCGTATTTCTCGGCGTTATCGCCGGATATTTTCGCAGGCTCGATGCGCCAATCTCACGCCTGCTCGATGCCATGATGTCCTTTCCCGACATTCTTCTTGCCATCGCGCTCGTCGCGGCGCTGGGACCATCGCTGGTCACGGTCATCCTGGCGCTCGGCATCACCTATGCGCCGCGTCTCGCCCGCATCGTTCGCGGTTCGACGCTCGTTCTGCGCGAACTGCCCTATATCGAAGCGGCGATCTCGATGGGCCTGCCGACCTGGCAGATCCTTGGCCGCCACATCCTGCTCAATCTGGCATCGCCCATTCTGGTGCAGGCGACCTTCGTCTTCGCCTCCGCCATGCTTGCCGAAGCAAGCCTTTCCTTCCTCGGCGTCGGCGTCTCCTCAGACATGCCGACCTGGGGAACCATGCTCGCTTCCGGCCGGGAATTCATGAACAACGCACCCTGGCTCATGGTCTTTCCGGGCCTTGCCATCGTCTTCTCGGTCCTGTCGCTGCAATTGCTGGGTGACGGCCTGCGCGATCTGGTCGATCCGCGCCTTGCAAAGGAGAGCTGATCATGGCGGACACGATCCAACCGGTTCTCTCGATCGAAAACCTGACGACCTCGTTCAAGACGGCCGAAGGCTGGCGCGCCGTCATCCGCAACATCAATCTGCAGGTCTCTGCCGGAGAAACGGTCGCCATCGTCGGCGAATCAGGATCCGGCAAAAGCGTCACGGCGCTGTCGACCATGCGCCTGCTGCCTCCGGGCAAGGCGCGCTGCGAAGGCAAGATCCAGCTTTTGGGCAGGGATCTCCTCGCCGTTTCGGAAGCGGAGATGCGCTCCGTTCGCGGCGGCTCTCTCGGCATGATCTTCCAGGAGCCGATGACCTCGCTCAACCCGGTCTTCACCATAGGCAACCAGATCGCCGAGGCGCTGGTGCTGCACCAGAAGCTTTCCTGGAAGGCGGCCGAGGCCGAAGCCTTGCGGCTGATGGAGCGCGTGCGCATTCCGGCGGCAAAGTCGCGGCTTAACGAATATCCGCATAAATTTTCCGGCGGCATGCGCCAGCGCGTGATGATCGCCATCGCGCTCGCCTGCCGACCCAAGCTCCTGATCGCCGACGAACCGACGACAGCACTCGACGTCACCATCCAGGCCGAAATCCTCCATCTCATCCGCGAGCTGCAGCGTGAGGAGAACATGGCCGTCCTCTTCATCACGCACGACATGGGCGTGGTGGCGGAAGTGGCCGATCGCACGGTCGTCATGTTCCGCGGCGACATGATCGAGACCGGCGTCACGACGGATATTTTCGCGGCACCGAAGGAAATCTACACGAAGTCGCTGCTGGCCTCGATCCCGCGCCTCGGCACCATGGGCGAGACCGAGTCTCCGCGGCGCTTTCCGGAAGTCGACGCCAAGACCGGCGAGGTCACGGAAGGCCGGGAGATGAAGCCGGTGGCGCAGAGCATTGCGCCGATCCTCAAGGTGGACAATCTCGCCGTCCGTTTCGATCTGCCGAATGGCCGCGTTCATGCTGTCGAGGACGTCTCGTTTGATCTTCGGCCGGGCGAAACACTCTCGCTCGTTGGCGAATCCGGCTGCGGCAAGTCCACGACCGGGCGCACGATCATGCGCCTGATCGAAGCGACGGCTGGTTCTGTCGCCATTGACGGCAAGGACGTGACCAAGGCGGGAACGAAAGAGCTGCGGGCGATGCGCCGCATGGCGCAGATCATCTTCCAGGATCCTTTCGCCTCGCTCAACCCACGCATGACGGTCGGCGCAGCGATCATCGAACCCATGCTGTCGCACCGGTTGATGGACCGGCGGGAAGCGAAGGAGCGCGTCGCCGAGCTGCTCGATCAGGTCGGCTTGTCGGCAGCCGTCGCCAGCCGATACCCGCATGAATTTTCCGGCGGCCAGCGGCAGCGCATCTCCATCGCCAGGGCACTCGCACTCAACCCGCGATTCATCATTGCCGACGAAGCGGTGTCGGCACTCGACGTTTCGGTCAAGGCGCAAGTCTCCAACCTGCTGCTCGACCTGCAGGAGAAGCACGGCCTTGCCTATCTGTTCATCTCGCATGACATGGCCGTCGTCGAACGGATGAGCCATCGCGTCGCCGTGATGTATCTCGGCGAAATCGTCGAGATCGGCCCTCGCGCCGCTATTTTCGACAATCCGCAGCATCCCTATACCCGCCGCCTGATTTCGGCCGTGCCGATCCCGGACCCCACGCGGCGCGGCTTGCAGCCACCGTCGCAACGCGAGGAGATCAGGAGCGCGATCAGGCCTCACGACTATGTGCCGCCGAAGCGGAGCTACCAGGAAATATCGCCCGGACATTTCGTGCAGGATACGGCCGCAAGCTGGACAGAGTGAGATCCGCAGCGCAGCCGGCTAATGTCATATCCGCGGGATATTCACACGGAATATTGACGCGACCGGCTCGACTATCGATGACAGCGCAATGCTTCATGTGCATCCGTTGCTTCGGTGCCTGCTCAAAAGCCGCGCCCGCGTTATGTTGATCATTCACGCCATATCGCGCCCACATAGCGTCAAACTTTTGAGGGACTGGAAGTTCATGAGACATCTTCCACGTTTGCTGACCATCCTGCTTGTCGTTTGCTTGGCCCCGTCTGCATCACCTGCGCGCGCGCCGGGATTTGTTCATGCCGACCATCAACAGATCGTGGACGCTCAGGGCAATCCGTTGATCCTGCGTGGCCTGAACCTAGGTGGCTGGATGGTCCAGGAGGGCTATATGATGGGGCTGTCCAATCTGAAGGCCCAACGTGTCATCCGTGGCCGCATTGCGCAGATCATCGGTGAGCGGAAGACCGAGACATTCTATCAGTCCTGGCGCGACAACGCCGTGACGAGAGCAGACATCGACGCGATGGCCAAGTGGGGCTTCAACAGCGTGCGCCTGCCGATGCATTGGAATCTGTTTATCAAAGATACCCCCGGCAAGGCTGCAAAGGGCGGGATCGTCTGGAACGAAGAAGGCTTCCGGCGCGTCGACGCGCTGATCGCCTGGCTGAAGGCCAACGACATGGTGTTGATCCTCGATCTGCATGCGGCTCCCGGCGGGCAGGGCCATGACATCGCGATTTCCGATCGCAACCCGCGCAAGCCCCCTCTCTGGGACAGTCCCGAAGACCAGAGGAAAATGATCGCGCTCTGGAGTGAGATCGCCCGGCGCTATAAGGATGAACCGACTATTGCCGGCTACGACCTGCTCAACGAGCCAAATTGGGGATTTCAGGACAAGACCGATAAAGGCGGCTGCCGCGAAACCGGCAACGAGCCGCTGCGCGACCTCTACGAACGCACTATCCATGCAATCCGGGCGATCGATACCAATCATATGCTGATCATCGAAGGCAATTGCTGGGGCAACAACTACGCCGGCCTGTTGCCTGTTGCCGATCGCAATACGACACTGAGCTTTCACAAATACTGGACCCCGACGACGCAAGAGTCGATCGAACCTTTCCTGAGGCTGCGTGAACAATACGACATGCCGTTGTGGAACGGCGAATCCGGCGAAAATAACAATGGCTGGTATGCACGCGCCGTCGCGCTGCAGGAAAAAAATGGCATCGGCTGGGCCTGGTGGCCGTTGAAAAAGATAGGAGCGGGCAACCCGCTTGAAATCGAGGCTGGGGCGGGCTACCGCCGCTTGTCCGCCTATCTTCGTGGAGAAGGCGAGAAGCCTCCGGCCAAGGCGGCTTTTGCCGCTCTCATGCAACTGGCAGCCGACAGCCGTTTCGACAGAAATGTGCATCATCGAGACGTGGTCGACGCCCTGTTGGGAACCTCGCATCGCGACAAGACGACGCCGCTGCAAGCGCAGTGATAGGAATGCGTCTCTGTGAAGATGCGCCAGCATTTTGCAGACCGTTCATACGACAGCAATCAGATCGCGCTGCGCATCCGCTCCCAGGCGTTGGCGAGATGACGGCCGAGAACCTCGGAAAGCCGCGCCTCGTCGCGTGCTTCCAACGCGGCTGTCATTTCCTCGTGGTCGGCGACGGCCACCGCCCATTTTCCGGACCTTCATGGCCGATGAAGCGGAAAAGAGCATCGGCTGTCCCGATGCCGGCGCCGTCTCTTTGGCGATGATAGCAGGCTGCGTCGCTGCAACGCTCGCTAAGGCAAGATGCCCTTCAGCCGTAAGTGGCCCGCCGGTTTCAGCTGGTCTTATTTGCGCCTTTTTGGGCAACGAATTGTGGCACGGAAATGCACGGAGCAGATTTGATGACGGGCCTGTGATGACCGCTGATATTTTCGATTCTTGTTAGGTCTCTCTTCAACAAAGCGATGCACAATTATGAATGCCGAATCTTAAGTCATAGCAGCCGGACTTGCGGGAAAGCAGCTGGCGATGGTGCCCTGTGCTCTGCGAGATGGCTGCAATGGTTCGATCGTCGCTGCTGCCTCTGGCCGGCGGCGAGACAAGCAAGTTCAAAAGGTTTTAACAGGAGATCTGATCCAGTGCGGTTGAGAACTGCCCTTCGAAGCGTTGCCAAATCACTCGGCTTCTGCTTGCTCGCCTTCTCGGCATCGACGCCATCAATCGCAGCGCAGCGACAGTCGGACATTCCGGAATGGTTGAGCGCCTATGTGGGCGAAGGTGACGGCCAAATCGCGCAACCGATCCTGCAGAGGGCGCGCGCGCTTTACATGCGAAAGGTGAGCGAAGGCAAGGTCAGGAATCCCTGCTACTTTGCTATGGATGCCACGCGCCCGAACGATCCCGGCGACGGCAAATCGGGAGGCCGCTTCTATATCGTCTGTGAAGCCACCCAGACGTTCCGTGTGGTTTCGTCCGGACACGGCAGCGGCCGTGATTTGAAGGGCGTCGTGGATTTCGGCAACGGGCGGATGTGCGCCAGGAACTTCGGCAATGCGATGGATTCGAACCTGACTGCCGGCGGCTCCTACATGACCGAGGAGACGAAAACGACCTTCAAGGGCTACTATCCAATCTCCCAGACGAAGGATGCTGCATATCTCCGCACCTTCCTCCAGTTCGATGGCGAGGGCGAGACCGCCAATGCGCGGCAACGCGCGATCGGAGGACATGCAGCCGCAAAGGTGGCCGGCATATGCATGAAGAAAGATCCGCAAAGCCCCTATGCCAACCGTGATGGATACGTCCCCCTTGGAAAGCTGGTCGAGTATGCCGGCGGCCGCAGCGATGGCTGCACGAGCTGGGCAGCGTCGGACGCGAGCCAGATCATCTCCATGGTGAAGGACAATCCGACGACGCTGTACATCTATCCTGAGTCAGCCGATATAAACGCCGTTGCCAAAGCCGTGGCTGCCGGTCGTTCACCATCGAAAGCTGGATTGTACTGGAACGATTCCTGCCTGAAGGCAATCGGCGCTCCGAAATTTTGGCCAAAGGAAACCCTGGAGCCGATCATCGCTCAGTATAAACAGGATCACCCGGCACCGCCGTCCCGACCAATACCGATCTGCCAATAGCGCTGACGTTTGTCCCGTGGCGAACCTGGCAATCGGATGCATCTGCTTCGATGCGCAAGCAGACCTCCCTCTCCTGCTCCTGAACTGCCCGGAACCGACCGTGCGGTTCTTGAGGCACGGATTTTCTCTGCATCCTGACATCCTGGTTGGCTTTGGGGGCGAGTCATAGCTGGCAATGTGCTCGCATTTGAAAATGTGTGGACATTTGCCGGCAAAAACGGCATAAAAGTGCAGGAATTGGTCAGTGCATGTAGCCTTTCTCGCCCGTAATTGGTCTCTGCTACTGTATTTGGCCCACTTGGTAGTCAATTGATTTTATTGAAACAAATCCTCCAAGTAGAAGCTATAACTTCCTTTCTTACCGCCACGTCCGCATAGTCCATACAGGCTTGTCTGTCGAGCTGACCCACTTCGCGGATCAGGTAGACATTTCGCGTGCCCTCTTTGTGTGAAAACGGATCCCCAGATCCGCCGCGGGAGAGACTTGCGGCATTGAAGACGGGGCATGGCTAAGCCACCTTTTTTGTGGCTGAAGCTGCATTTGCGCGTAGAAGGCTCATTAACATAGGACCGATCGCGAACTCTCCTCTTTGCGTTCGCCGCGTCAAATCTCGTAGATAGGCGCCAGCCGACTTTATATGGGAAGCTCGTTGGAGGATGCAGGCGATCACGGTGGCGGTGTTTTCAAGCCCCATGACGGCACATGCCTCCTGATGGGCGGTAGGGCTGATATCAAGCATCGATTTCACGATCACAGAGGCGGCCAGCAAATCGCGCCAGCCGTTGATCTGTCCGGCCGGACTGTAGGCGGCAATTTCGGGGCAGGCTCGTAAAACGAGGTCGAGCGGAAATGATTTCAGCTCTGTACAAGCTACGCCTACGCTTTCAGAACCATGGCGTGGGGGCGTCAGGGGTCTTGTTTGGCGAACGGCAGTGGGGGCGGTAGCCCTGGTGGAGGCTGGTTGCGGCTGTGTATCGGGTTCGTTTGTGCGAGCGGCTTGTGGTGCTTCAGATTCAGTTGAGGATTCGGAGTCTGAATTCTGTATGTGGCGCTCATTTTGATAGGGATTGCCGCCTAGTTCTATTGCTTTTACGTGTTTTTCCAATCGGTTGACGATTTCACCATGCAGAAGGCCCAGCTTTTGGAGCAGAGTTTCCAATTCTGTTGCGCTGGGCGAGCGCGGAAGGCTCTCGATGAGGTCGCGAAAGCCGGAATGTGCGGCTTCCCAGTCGCCGTCGACCTGCTCGATGAGCGCCGTCTGGATCAGCTTTGTGATGTCGCGTCTGTAAAGGCTGATGCGTTCGCGTAGACCCTGGGTGTGGAGCCGCTCGGCGACGACTGCGGCAGCGAGATGTTCGATCTCCTCGGCACGATGGAGAAGAGGCGCCAGTGAGAAGCCGTAGGCCTCATTGACGTCCCCTGCCCTGCTTCTGCGGGCATAGCGCTTGCCATTGGGGCTGTCCCTGCGCACGAGGAGGCCGGCATCTATGAGCGCAGCGAGGTGACGTCGGATCGTTTGCTCGGCCATGCCATGGGCGCGCAGAGACAATTGCGCGTTCGAAGGGAACACGACCAGACCGGCTTCATCCGAAAGTTCATTCTTCGGGTAGAAGCTCAAGAGCGCATTGAGAACGGCAAGCGCTCTATCCGTTATGCCGAGCAGGGGCTTGGCTTCACAGAGCGCGCGATAGATTTTCCATTTGTCGGCGGACTTGGTGGGCTCGACATTGCCGGCTCTTTTCTGAGCTAACAACATGCCAAGCGTCATCGACCGCCGCCCGAAAGGCGTCGTTACGTATTCAGCTTCCATTTTTCCTTCACCTACGTTGAGGCAAAAGAAATCCGCTCATCAAAACGATGCCAAAGACTCTTGACTGTGATTCGGGGAAATGCGATTCTTGATTTGCTTAAGATCAGAGAAGGGCTTCCACGACGGCGTCGTTTGGGGGCCTTTTTCTTTTGCGGTTACGTTTCCTTTCCTTGCTGAAACTCATTGAAGAGAGCCTGTAGCCTCTCCTGTACGAATTGATCGAAACCGGGTGCTGCCTTGCTGTCGAAGACGAAGGTTGCCCGCGCCGGTGTTCTCTTAAGCGTCACAGGCACGCCGGTTATCTCTGATGGCGCCGCAGGTGGCTTGGCAGACACAGGCTTGCTGATAACCAGCGCCATTGCCTGCTGGAAGCGTTCATCGCTCGATAGCTTTCGGCAGTTGTCCGCGGACAACTCGGCGACGATCGGTTCAGATGCAACGCTTTCGAGACGTTCTCCGAGCTCCAGCCACCGTCGCCGGCCAATCTCGGGAGCTGGTCCGATCGCGCTGATAAGTGCCAAAGGCACCTGCCTGGTAACGATCAGCATCTTGGAAAGCGCGGCCTTGTCCACGCCCAGCGCGGCCATGATGATATCCCTGCCAAAACCGCGCTGCTCGAGCCGCAGCGCAAACAAAGCGCGCTCAACATAGGACAGGTTCGTGCGCGCACTGTTTTCCTGGCCCTGGCTCACGACAAGCTGATCGTCGGTGAGCTGCCGCACGACGGCGCGCACCTTGATGCCGAGCGCCTTCGTTGCCGCCAGCCGGCGATGCCCGTATGCGACCTGATAACGTCCCTTGGCTTCCAGATGCGGGCGCACGAGGATGGGAACCTGTTGGCCGTGTTCGCGGATCTGCTCCACGAGTTGGCCAAGTTCAACAGGATCTATCTCAAGGCGATCGGTGACGAACGATCCGTCGATAAGGTCAGGATCGATATCAATGATCGTTTGACCCTCCGCCAGCTGCCGTTCGAGGTCGCTGGCCCGCTCCATCTTTTCCGTGATGTTTCCGAGCGTCCTGGTGATGCCGCCCACCGGACCGCCGCTTCTCTGCTGCGGCAGGAAGCCGGCGATGGGGCGATTGTCTTTCGCTGCAACGGCATCGGCGCGCCCCGTATTCGGAGCTGAAATCTCAATCAGATTCTTGCGCGCCATCTATCTATTTCCTTCCCCATGTTGAACGGATGTGCGTCTCGATCTCGCCGTTCACGAGATTGAGGGAATCCAGAGCGCGGTCGTAGGTGCCCCTTGTGAACTGGGCTCGTTCGACTTCGTAAAGGGTTTGTTTTGTGACGCCGGCATCGGCGACAGCCGTCGATTTGACCATGGCGTTGTGGAGCATGCGATTGCCGAAGATCGCCTTCATGAAGCCGGTCATCTGGCTTTGCGGCCCGTCATTGGGCTCAAAGCGGGTGACGAGATAGCGCATCCAGTCGTAGCTGGTACGCCCGCCTGCCCTTTCGACGACGGTCATGAGTTCGCTTGTCATGGTCAGGAACTGAGACATGGACATCACATCGAGCATCTGCGGATGAACGGTAATCAATATCGACGTCGCGGCGCAGAGCGCCGACATTGTCAGAAAACCGAGCTGCGGCGGGCAATCAATGACCACGACATCGTAGAAGCTTTCGATTTCGGTTAGAGCCTCGCCGATGCGCGCGAAGAACATCGTCTCGGCTCTGCCAGCCGCCATCGCTCGCGGTGTTTCGTGCTCGAACTCCATGAGTTCGAGATTGCCGGGGATCAGGTGCAGGTTCGGCGTATAGGTCGACCGAACGATGTCGGCAATCGGCCGGGGCTCCTCGTAGCGAATGGCGCCATAAAGCGTCTCGCCTTCGCCGACATCGAGCTCAGGCTGATGTCCGAACAACGCTGAGAGCGAAGCCTGCGGATCGAGATCGATGGCCAGCACTCGATAGCCTCTCAGCGCCAGATATTGCGCGAGATGGGCGGCTGTCGTCGTCTTGCCGGAACCGCCCTTGAAATTCATCACCGAGATGATCTGGAGTTTTTCGGCTCCCCGGCGCCAGGGCACATATTTCGGGGTGCCGTTCCGTTCATCGAGAACTTTACGGATTCGATCCATATCCTCGGCGGTATAAAGCCGGCGTCCATTTGCAAGCGGATCCGGTCCATGGCCATCGGCAGCGATCTGGCGAAGATAGCCTTCTCCAATGCCGATAAAGGCGGCAGCTTCAGCCGGCGAAAATGTCCGCATCGTCTTTTGCGACTGAGGCGGAAAGAGTTTTGCCTGGTGTTGCTGGAGCTGGTAAGACAGCTCCAGCGCGTCTGTTGCCAGAAGCGTCGGAAGATGCTCTTGGTCGTCTTGGAGTACGAGACTCGGCTGCATGGCGGTTTTCCCAATTAACTGCGCAATTGTTACAGAAAGCTGCTTAACTACGCAGTTACAATATGCCCCGATTCGTTGCAGTTTTACAATTGCTTAAACAAATAGCGACTTTTGGCGGTTTTTTACTCGTTCGGCATACTCAAGCCCGTTCCTTGAGACGGATTCTATGCCTGGCAGCATCCGGTTTGCTCTGTGTTTCATCAAGCCGGGCTGGCCCATTGGGCAGAGCCCCATCGACCGGAAGTAGTCCGCGGACTACTTCCGGTCGATGGGCGCTTGGCAGGGCGCGAGGATTTGTCGGGTCGGCGAGTGTTCAGATATTTTCAGCTGTGGCGTCCCGGCAGAGCGCAGCCGGTTGTCCGCGGACTACCTGATCCGCGTTTGGAAAAACGACCGCAGCGAAGAGATTTATTGGCTGAGCAGCGCTTCGTTCCTTTGATTCTTCCAAAGGTGGGATCAATCGATTGGTAGGCGAATGAGGTCTCAATCGCTAGCACCTGCATACCAAAGAAACGCAAAACCTCCCTGCGGCTATCCACTGGGAGGTACGCGAGAAGGAATTCAGGGTGGAGCTGACGGTGTCAGCGCGGATGGCGATGCGTGCTAGCGCACCAGGCGATCGGAGCGCTTGCCACTGCGAAGAAGTGCGGCGCGGATCAGTTCCGATTTGCTCAACGCTGGCGGCGGCGGAGCGGGTTGCTCCTGAGGTTCGGCCGTTTTGACGGGCATCTGTTTCAATGCGGTGAGCCGCTGCCTCGCGGCAAGCCTGTCTTCCGGCGACAGCGGCTCGATCGGGTTGCCGTCGATATCGTGGCGCATCGAGTCGGGTTGGGCGCTTGCAAAGTAATATTGCTTCGAGTGGAGAAATGCACTCGTGGCGCGGCGGAGCGCCATGACCGGGGTGTCGGGCTTCAAAAGCGGGCGAATCTCGTTCCAGAGACCAAGCGCAAAAGGACGAATGATCTCGCCGGGTTTGGAAGGCAAGATATCGATCGGACGGACCAAGAGGGCGTTAATCGCCTTTGCTTTTCTAACGTCGAGTTCCGTTGCAACAATCGGGTCTCGAGTGATCGTCCAGGGTTCTTCCATGAAATCGCTCCTTTGTATCGAAATCCATTACGGATCGATTGTGAAGTGATTTTGACGGGGCGGCGAACAAGCTTGCTCTCGAACATGGCCACCATGCAAAGCCAATGACCATATATGGAAGCGCAAAGCGCGCTGCAAGCTTTTGCGTTAACAGGATTTTTATAGTTTGGCGGATAGCTTGCACCTAGCCGCGAAGGGTATTGTGTACGCGGCGCGTCTTTCTTTCCAAAGTCGCGCGAGCTGCCGGAGCTTTACCGCGGAATCCCCGCCTGCCGAGCGCCTCACCGCCCGCCGACGCCAAGCATGTCGACGGGGCACTTTCGAACCCACCTTCCCGACTGACGGGCCTCGCCCCAACTGCCGATATTAATAGCGCTTGCCGAGCCATGGCCACGTGCGCTTCTCACGCTTTAAATATCCTGGTCGGTTCATGTGTTGCGAGATGGAGAGCACACATTGTCGCACCGGGATCGAACCGATACGGCGATTTGGATAGGGATGGTGTTTCGGCAGGGTATGCCCGCCGATGTGCTCTTCCTGTGCTAAAGGCTTTCGCGACGATCCAGGCAGGGATAGTCGGTGCCGCCGACGTTGATTCTCGAATGGGAAGCGGGGCAGGGGAGGTGCCATCCTGTGGCTTATCCCGCGCGAGGTCTTTGTCGGTGAAATGCTCGACGCGCAAATTGGCGAACTCCGTCGCCGCCGGCTGCCGGGCCAAGGTTTGCCCAGCCGCATGCTCGCGGATGTCGGTGAGCCGGTTTGCATCGCAAGTGACGACATGTTCCGTCGAAAAATGTGAAGACATCGGCGTGGCTAGCTCGCCCTTGCGAAACCCGCCTTGGCTGGTAGCTGCTGTTGCGATACAGATGGCGCCGCAACCCGCAAAGCCAAAGGCCGAATGGCTTATCTATCTTCTGGAGAGAAGCATCTTGAATATGAAAGCGTTCTTGTCGCTGAGCGTCGTTTTCTCGCTCTCGCTTGCTTCGTCTGCCCTGGCGTTCGATAAGTCGGCCTTCTTTGATGCCGCGCTCTGCAAGCCGCCGTACACGACAACCTCGGCAACGGAAATGTACAATGAGGCCGAAAAACTCGCAAAGGCCGATACATCTCTCCTGACGGCTGCCGTTTATAAATTGTCCGCGGACTTCGGCAAGCAGGGCTTCAAGACAAATGAACTCATTTTCGCCGGTTCGAGCATCGGCGTGCTGATCGAAGGCTTGCGGGCGGATGAACTCGCCAAGACCTATCATTTGAAATCGGATGATCTTGGCAGTCTTTTGGGGGCGGCTTCAAAGTCGTATGCGCGTGCATTGGCGAAGGCCGATCAGCCCACCAGGGAAATGGGGCTCGTGTCGATCGTAGCCCGCGAGTCGGCGGCCTTTCCCGGCAAAACACTGCTTGCGTGTGAATTCGTAACGCACGAAGATCTCGAAGCCATGAAGAAACTCCAGGCGAATTGACCCCTTCTATCGCGACGCTTTGGCTGCCTGCTGTGTTCGTTGCAAGGAAGCGCTCAGCAACGCGCGAACTCCAAGGATCTCACGATCCGCTCTGCTATCGGAGGCACTGTTAGGGGCTAGGTGCCGACAGCTGGTACCTATCGATAGTGATCGGCGCGGTTGGGGGCTGTATGGATGACGGAAGCTAAGGGTGGTTTAATTTCAATATCCGGAAACTCTGTGCTTAATTCATATGGTTGATATGCTGAGTATCTGGAAAACTCGGTGTCGATTTTGGGTAAGGGATGTCGAAGCCGCTTTCACCTCCCGATTACAATTGAAGCGCTGTGCTGGATAGAAAAAGCGCTATCTTAACCCTACGGCGCCCGATCCGAACCGGCGGGGGGACTCCTCAAAGCTCGAATGCGCTGCCGGTGCCTCGCGTCGGATGTCAATCGATGCTGCTATTTTCCGCATCGGCTCAATCAACCTGCCCTAGAGTAACGACCATATTATGCACGCGCAAAAAGCGTTCTAGTCCTTTGAATCTATAGGATCCTGTCGATTCAATCTGAAAGCGGGATGCCTTCGTGCGAATGGATGAATTGAAATGCCGCTGCGTTAGACCGCTTTATATGTGTCAGGCGTGTGACAGAAGAGACCAATTTCTTTCGTCCGGCCCGAAGACACAAGGGGGCGAGTTTCTAATCTTATGCGTCTCATACTCGTCAATGATGTTTCAACCGTTCGCGGCGGCGCGACCAAGGTGGCGTTGCAGTGTCTTGAGGCAAGCAGGGATGCGGGTCTGACTTGCGCCATACTGGTCGGCGATGATGGCGAAGGCCTCAAGTCGCGGTTTGCCGGCATCCGGACAGTTGCGCTTGGCGAGCGTCCCCTTCGGGAAGGTCCGACTTTCACCGATGTCTTCGCGAAGAACTACAATTGGCGCGCCTATGAGGCCTTGGAGGGGTTGCTTAAGGAATCGGAGGAGGAGACCGTCGTGCATGTGCATGGCTGGTCGCAGATCCTGTCGCCGTCGATCTTCTACGCGCTTGCCAAGCATGAGGCCAAGGTCATCGTCACGGCGCATGATTTTTTCCTGAATTGCCCGAACGGGGGCCTCATCAATTTCCATAGCGGCGAAGTCTGCCATATCAAGCCGCTGTCCGCCGCATGTCTGACAACCAATTGCGACAAGCGCAATTATTTCCATAAGCTCTGGCGTTTCCGCCGAACCTTGACCCAACGGGGCGTCGGCGAGGAATTCTGGGGTCGCATCGGCATCGTGCTGGCGCATGAAAACATGGAGGCGCATCTCCGCTCCGGTCCTTTACGACATTTCACGACGCTGCGCACGCCCACGGAGCCATTGACGCCCGGACCGGTAGAAGCGTGGCGCAACCACCGCACCGTTTTTCTCGGCCGCATGTGCTGGGAAAAGGGGGTACGGACGCTGGCGGATGCGCTCAACAAAACGGGAAGGACGGCGACACTCATCGGGCGCGGACCGTTGCTTGAGGAGATGCAGCACGCGTTGCCGCATTGCTTCGTGCCCGGCTGGCTGAGCGATGAGGAAGTAGCGAGGCTCGCGGGCGAAGCGCGCGTCTTCGTCATGCCGTCGCGCATGCCCGAGCCTTACGGTCTGGTCGCGGCCGAAGCGTTGATGTCCGGCATACCGGTCATTGTCAGCAGCAATGCACTGATTGCGACGGAAGTCGAGAACAACGGCGCCGGTCTGGTCTTCGAGAGCGGCGATGCGGATTCGCTGGCCGAGAAATTGGCGGCGACCGATGACGACAACCTGATGCGAAGGCTGAGCGAGGGTGCGTTTGCCCTTGGCCAACGCATCGCGCCGAGCAGAGCGGAATGGGGACGCCGAATGGTGGACATCTATATGGGGCGCAGCGATTTTCTTGCGCATTAGTGGGGGGGACAATGGCACGTGCTTTGGTGACGGGCGGCTGCGGTTTCGTTGGCCGACATCTTATCCGGCGACTTCTTGCCGAAGGGCTGGATGTCGTCTGCGTCGATCCGCTGGTCATGGGGACGGGCGCGCTTCATGCTGATCTGTGGCAGTGTTTTACGCGCTCCCGCTTCACCTTTCTCCAGGAGGATTGTCGCACTTTCTTTGCCCGCCCGCCGGAGCATTTTGACTATGTCTTCCATCTAGCCGCCCTGGTCGGCGGCCGCGTGACGCTGGAGACACGGGCGCTCGATGTCGCCGAGGATCTGGCTGTCGATGCGAAGCTATGGCAGTGGGCTTCACGCGCCAAGCCTGGCACCGTGGTATTCTTCAGCTCCAGCGCGGCCTATCCAGTGTCACTTCAGACGGTCGAAAATCATTGGCTGCTGTCGGAGGACATGATCAATTTCGATACCTCTGTCGGCATGCCCGACCTCAGCTATGGCTGGGCGAAACTGACCGGTGAATATCTGATGAAGCTCTATGTCGAGCGCTATGGCCAACGGGCCATCGCCTACAGACCGTTCAGCGGTTACGGCGAGGGTCAGGATTTGGCCTATCCTTTCCCGGCGATCTGTCGCCGGTTGCTTGCGGAAAAAGGTGCGGCAGAGGTTTTCGTTTGGGGCACAGGCCGTCAGTGCCGTGATTTCATCCATATTTCCGATTGCATCGAATTCATCTGGCAGACGAAGGACTTGCTTCCAGATGGCGCCAGCCTCAATCTCTCGACCGGCATCGCCATGTCCTTCATCGAATTGGCGGAGACCATCAGTCGGCAGATCGGTTGGCAGCCGGTCGTCACAGGCCGATCGAACCATCCCGAAGGTGTTTTCTACCGCTGCGGTGATACGGTGCTGCAACGCTCCTACGGACTGAAGCCGCTGGTCAGTCTGGAAGAGGGCATCGCGCGGACACTGGAGAATCTGCGAGCGGAGCAGCCGCCATATGCGCTAGCCATCTGAACGGAGCCTCACGACAATCTCCGTTGGTCCAGAAGGGTGATCGTCCCCACCGACGCGCAGACCCCGGCCGCACCCTGCTTGCATCGATCGGATTGGGGCTGGAAATTCATCGCGGAAACCAAGCTGCCGGAGAGCTTTTCGTTAAGCGGAAAGCAGAGATAAAGGGCAAGCCGATGCTCTTCGATGTCCAACCCACGACTAAAAGCGCAATGGCTGCCGGTTCGTAAGGCTGCGCCTGGTGAATTGTCGGTATTGATCATTGACGTGAGCCAGCCCGTTGCCAATGACAGGAACCATCGTCAGGTGGGTTTTGGGGGCCTTTGCTCTCGGAAGGATATGAACTTCTGACCCACTAATCGCATTCGGAGCTTACCTCTAGCCCCATTCGCGATCATGCGCATGAAATCAGTGGCGACAGAGAATCTAGGCAAACTGTCTTCCAGGCCTTGATCATCAAGGCACATAGATCTAATGAGGCGCGTGAGTGATCCTAGGAGTTTAGAATGCAGGTTTTGGTACGTGACAACAACGTTGAGCAAGCGCTCCGTTTTTTGAAAAAGAAGTTGCAGCGCGAGGGCGTTTTCCGCGAGGCCCGACTTCGGGAGCGTTTTGAAAAGCCCTCCGAAAAACGTGCTCGCGAAAAGGCTGAGGGTATCAGGCGTGTCCGCAAACTCGCTCGCAAAAAGCTTGAGCGGGAAAGCGGTATTTCGAGCCCCAAGAAGGCGAGAGCTTCCGCTCGCTAGCAGAGATCGAGTGACGGATGTTTCGGCTGTCGAGAAAATGACTTTCTCGTGCTTGAGATATCCCTTTCCCGCGGGCGGTGTTGTCAGCGTGTTTGAATGACAAGCGCGTTAAGTCCGGTGCTGACGGTTTCAGACGATGTGGGCGCGGGCGGCGGAAAACAGCGAAACGAAATGCTGTAAACGTCTATTGAGCGAAAGCCCCGGCGCATTCTCTCTCGTTTTCGAAACGGCAGATGCGCGCATCTCGGTCGATTGTTCAGGCCTTTGTGGGGCCTGATGCTTAACGCCTGGAATGATCCGACGCCTTGCTGCCGGTGGGCTTGCCGAGACAATACGGCGGCCACGATCGGCGTGAGCACACCACAGACCGGCCTTATGAGATCGATGGATCTTGGCCCGGAAGCAATCGGCACTTTCATATGAATTGAGAGCAGCATTGCAACTCGCTCAGATCTGGATCGCGAACGGCGAGGTCCAAAGAGCCCGTGAGCTCATTCGCGCACGCGAGTTGCTCAACCTTCGTTGAGACGCGCGCCGAACCTTCTCTTTCGACCCGCGTTCGCCCATTACATTGCGAGATAGGCCTGCCGGATATCCTCCCGGCTTTCGAGTTCTACAATGGTGCCGGAATATCGGATTGCGCCTTTTTCCAGAATATAGGCGCGGTCAGATATCAGCCGGGCGAAATGCAGGTTCTGTTCCGACAAGAGGATGGACAGCCCCTCGCGCTTCATCGTGAGGATCGCATCGGCCATCTGCTCGACGATCTTGGGCGCCAGTCCTTCGGATGGTTCGTCAAGCAGGATCAGATGGGGATTGCCCATGAGGGTTCGGCCGATTGTCAGCATCTGCTGCTCGCCGCCGCTCATGTTGCCGGCCGGTCTCCTGCGCATGTTGCCGAGGTTCGGGAAGATCTCGTAGATGCGCTCGGGCGTCCACACCGCGCGCTGGTCTCGGCCCGCCTGTCGTCCGACTTCGAGATTCTCCTCCACCGTGAGGGCGGTGAAGATGCGCCGGTCTTCCGGCACATAGCCGAGCCCCCTGCGGGCGATGTCGAACGGAGAAAGCCTGGAAATATCCTCTCCTCGAAACCGGATCTCCCCCTGTTTCGACATGAGAAGGCTCATGATCGATTTGAAGGTTGTCGATTTGCCGGCGCCGTTGCGGCCAAGCAGGGCGATCACCTCGCCCTCGGCGACCTGCAATTCCACGTCGAACAGGATATGGGCGGGTCCGTACCAGCTATTGAGACGGGATACTTCCAGCATCAGCCCTCCGATCTGTTGGCGTAAAGCAAGCCGGAGCCGAGATAGACGGCTTGGACGTCGGGATTGGCCCGGATCGCCTCTGGGGCTCCTTCCGCGATGATCGTGCCGCGATTGAGCACGAGAATCCGCGACGCATGCTCGAAGACGATATCCATATCATGCTCGGTGAAGAGAACGCCGATCTGTCTTTCCTCGACAATCCTGGCGGTCAGTTTCATCAGTTCGATGCGCTCCCGCGGGGCCATTCCGGCGGCCGGCTCATCCATCAGCAGCAGCTTCGGATCGCCGGCCAGCGCGATGGCAAGCTCGAGGCGCTTGACGTCGCCGTAAGGAAGCTCGCGACAGGCGCGATCGGCCTGGTCGCCAAGACCGATCAGGCCGATCAGCTCTTCGGCCTCGCGGCGAAATTTGCGGTCCAGCCGCCCGAAGAAGCCGGTCCAACCGGAAAGATGTCCGGCATGGGACAGGATCGCCACCTGCACATTCTCGCGAACCGTCATGGACAGGTAGACTTCCGCGATCTGGAATGTACGGCCGACGCCGAGGCGGAAAATCCTGGCAGGCGAGAGGCCCGATGTCTTGACCCCATCGAGGATCACCGATCCGGCATCGGGCCTGATCTGGCCGTTCAGCATGTTGAAGCAGGTGCTTTTCCCGGCGCCGTTCGGGCCAATAAGCGCCATCAGTTCACCACGGGTAAGCGAAAAGGAAACGTCGGTGACCGCTTTGACGCCCTGATAACTCTTGCTTAGATGCGATACCGACAGAAGCGGTGGGGTCATGGCGCATCCCCCATTTTGGCGGCCGGTTGCGAAAGGGTTTGCGGCAGGATCTGGAGCCGTTGCTTGCGAGTCCCCAATATTCGGCCCAGCGTCCCGACGATCCCTTCCGGAAATGCGACGACCAGGAGAATGATGAAGCCGCCGAGGATCATGCGGGACAGATCGGTATTGCTCATCAGCCAGATCGAGGCGGTCTTGTAGACGATTGCGCCGACGATGCCGCCCGATACCGTACCGAAACCGCCGAGCAGGACCATGACGAGCCCGTCGATCGACATCGGAATACCAAGCACCTCAGGAAAGATGCTTCCCTTCTGAAAGGCCAGAAGCGAGCCGGCAAGGCCAGCAAAGAAGGCCGACACGACGAATGCGGTATGCTGGACGGTGCGGCGCGGAATGCCGGTTGCCGCCGCGCGCTGCGGTGAATCCCGTAGCGCCCTCAGGGCATGACCGAACGGCGCGAAGGTCAGATAGCGGATACAGCCGACCGATAGGACGGCCACCGCGAGCGTCAGCCAATAGAAGGCCTTGGGTCCGCTTGCCCATTCGGACGGCCAGACGCCGACGATGCCATTGTCGCCACCTGTCACGTCGACCCACTGGTAGGCGATCGACCAGAAGATCTGCGCGAAGGCCAAGGTGAGCATGGCAAAATAGATGTTGGACAGCCGGACGCAGAACCAACCCGAGACGAGGGATATGGCAGCCGCAACGAGGGGCCCGATGACGAGGGCAAGCTCCATCGGCGCGCCGAGCCACTGGACCGATAGTGCCGCCCCATAGGCGCCGAGGCCGAGGCTTGCCGCATGGCCGAAGGAGTCCAATCCCCCCACCGACATCATGAACTGAAGGCTGATGGCGAAGATCACGGCGATCAGGACTTCGCTGGCGACACCGAGGCCGTAATTGCCGAGCACCAGCGGCAGCAGGACAGCGCCAAGGATGAGCACGACGGCGGCGGCACGGCTGCGTGGGCCAAGCGGCCGCCACGTCGTCCTTGCCGCATAGCCGGCGCGGGAGGCGGGCAGGGGCTTGCCGAAGAAGCCCCAGGGACGCAGGACAAGGACGACCGCCATGACCACGAACATCAGCACGAGGGAAATGCCTGGAAACACCAGGATGCCGAAGGCGTTCAGCTCGGAGACGACGATGGCGGCCAGGAAGGCGCCGCCGATGCTGCCAAGCCCGCCGATTACCACCACGACAAATACCTCGGTGATGACGGACAGATCCATGAAGTGCGTGACGGCATCGCGCGGGATTTGCAGGCCGCCGCCGAAGGCTGCCAGGAAGACGCCGAGAGCAAAGACCCCGGTGAAAAGCCATTTCTGGTTCACTCCGAGCGCGCTGACCATGTCGCGGTCCTGGGTAGCCGCGCGCACCAGAATGCCCCAGCGCGAGCGGTGCAGCAGCAGCCACAGCAGGCCGAGAACGGCGGGTCCGAGAGCGATGAGCACGAGATCATAGGCTGGAAAGGGTCGGCCGAGAATCTGGACGGCGCCGGACAATCCGGGTGCCCGTGGCCCGACGAGGTCCTCCGGTCCCCAGATCAGCCGCACGCCGTCCTCGACGACGAGCGTAACGCCGAATGTGGCCAGAAGCTGCAACAGTTCGGGAGCACGGTAGATACGGCGCAGCAGCAGGATTTCCAGCAGAGCACCGCAGGCTGCGACGATGGCGGCGGAGACAAGCAGTGCTGCCCAGAAGCCGAAGGCGCTTTCCCAACGGGTCGTCAGGCTGTAGGCCAGATAGGCGCCCAACATGTAAAAGGCGCCATGAGCGAAATTGACGATGCGCGTCACGCCGAAGATCAGCGATAGTCCGGAGGCGACCAGGAACAGCGAGGCGGCATTGGAAAGCCCGGTCAGGAACTGCAGAAGATAAAGGTCCAACGGAGGCTCCCTGCCCATTTAACAAGGGTGGCATTCGATCCACGGAATGAATGCCGGCGCGATGCGTTATGACGGAATACATGCCCGTTTCGCCGGCGGAAGGGCATAAAGCCGCGACCGCCGGCCTTTGACGGTTCCGCTAGGGGCGGAGCTTGGCGGCGTCGGCCTCGCTCGGCAGGAAGTCGTTGCCGCTATGGTACTGGAAATCGACCATCACGCCTTTTCCATCCTTGAGGGCGGTCTTGCCGATGAAGGCGCCGAGCGTCGATTGATGATCCGCGGCACGATAGGTGATCGGGCCAAACGGCGTGTCGACCGAAATACCCTTGGCGGCGGCAATCAGCGCGTCCGTGTCGGTCGACTTGGCCTTGGTCAGAATGGCGGCCATCGACTTGACCAGCGAATAGCCGACCACCGAGCCCAGGCGAGGATAGTCGTTGTAGCGCTTCTGGTAAGCGTCGAGAAAGGCCTTGTGCGCTGATGTGTCGACGGAATACCAGGGGTAGCCCGTCACGATCCACCCTTCCGGCGTATCTGTCTTCAGCGGATCGAGATATTCCGGCTCGCCGGTCAGGAAGGAAACGACCGAGCGGCCCTTGAAGAGATCGCGGGTCGTGCCCTCGCGCACCAGCTTCACCAGATCGGCGCCGAACTCGACATTGAGGATCGCATCCGGCTTGGCGGCCTCGATGGCCTGCGCCACGGAGCCGGCATCGATCTTGCCTTGCGGCGGCCATTGCTCGCCGACGAACTCCACATCGGGTCGGGCCTTCTGGAGCAATTCCTTGAACACAGCCACGGCGCTTTGTCCGTATTCATAGTTCGGCGCGATGGTCGCCCAGCGCTTCGCCGGCAGCTTGGCGGCTTCCTGCGCCAGCATGGCGGCCTGCACGTAGTTTGGCGGGCGCAGCCGGAAAGTATAGTCGTTCCCCTTCGACCAGATCATCGCGTCGGTCAGAGGCTCTCCGGCCAGGTAAAAGACCTTCTTCTGCTTGGCGAAATCGGCAACCGCCATGCCGACATTCGAGAAGAAGGAGCCGGAGATCATCACCACCCCTTCCTTTGCGACCAATTCGTTTGCGGCCGTCAGCGCGTCGCCGGGCTTGCCACCATCATCCTTGGAAATGATTACGAGCTTGTCGCCGTTGATGCCGCCCGCCGCATTGACCTCGTCAAGCGCCAGTTGCCAGCCCTTCTTGTAAGGGTCGGTAAACGCAGGTAGCGCGGAATAGCTGTTGATCTCGCCGACCTTGATCTCACCGGCCATCGCTTGTGTCCCGGCCGCCAGACAAAGGGCCGTACCCATAATCGCAAAAAGTCCTCTCATTTCCGTCCTCTCTGGATTGATCTGTTTTGATTCTTGTTATTACGGCACGTCATCGGCGGCATCGAATTTCGAGCGCGTGCAATCGCGATCCATAGCTTGTCGCCTGAAGGTATGATCTGGTGTGTTCACTATAAATGCAAGATCTTTCTCTGTGCATTTTTTAGGCAAATTGCGCGAAAATCCCGTATTTCCAGCTTGCCAATCGTTCGAAGAATGTGGAAATTCGCGTGTACACACTAATCTTGGCAGCGGATGGCTGATGTGAAGCACGATAGGCCGGATTCGGACGACTATGATGTCACGCAGCAGGTGGGCCACCTGTTGCGCAGAGTGTATCAACGTCATCTCTCCATCTTCCAGGAAAACGCCTCCGATCCCAATCTGACCTCCGTGCAGTTCGTCACCCTCTGCGCGCTGCGCGATCATGGGCCAAGTTCCCAGACCGAACTCGTCAAGGCCACGGCCGTCGATCAGGGCACGATCAGGGGCATCATCGAACGACTGTCCGCACGAGGCCTAATCACGACTTCCGGGGATGAGCAGGACGGACGCAAGATCATCATGTCCCTGACGCCGGCCGCCGAGCACCTGTTGGAGGAAATGATACCGGCCGCCCGCCTCATCAGCGAGTTGACGATGGCTGACCTCAATCCCGCCGAACGAGTGGCCCTGCTTTATCTGTTGCGCCGCATCCTGAACTATCATGATGACAAATCATCGAACGCGACGGAGAAATAGACCGGCAGGAAATGCCATCGCTGGACAGCATCTCCTTTTTCAGGTCAATCGTGACCGCAAAGCCGGCCTCAATTCGCAAAAGCGGCGATGCCTGTGATGGCGCGGCCGAGGATGAGGGCGTGGATGTCATGGGTTCCCTCGTAGGTGTTGACCACCTCGAGGTTGACGAGGTGGCGGGCAATGCCGAACTCGTCGGAAATGCCGTTGCCGCCGAGCATGTCGCGCGCGGCGCGGGCAATATCCAGCGCCTTGCCGCAGCTGTTGCGCTTGAGGATCGACGTCAGTTCCACAGGCGGATGGCCGTCTTCCTTCATGCGTCCGAGACGCAGGCAGCCCTGCAGGCCAAGGGTGATCTCGGTCACCATGTCGGCGAGCTTCTTCTGGATCAGCTGGTTGGCGGCAAGCGGCCGGTCGAACTGCTTGCGGTCGAGCACATATTGCCGCGCCTTGGCATAGCAATCCTCGGCCGCACCCAATGCACCCCAGGCAATGCCGAAGCGGGCGGAGTTGAGGCAGGTGAACGGACCCTTGAGGCCGGAAACATTCGGCAGCAGGTTTTCCTCCGGCACGAAGACATTGTCCATGACCACTTCGCCCGTGATCGAGGCGCGCAGGCCCACCTTGCCGTGGATGGCGGGTGCCGACAGTCCCTTCCAGCCCTTTTCGAGGATGAAGCCGCGGATGATGCCGTCCTCGGTCTTTGCCCAGACGACGAAGACATCGGCGATCGGTGCGTTGGAGATCCAGGTCTTGGCGCCGGTCAGGCTATAGCCGCCATCGACCTTCTTTGCCCGCGTCACCATCGAGCCTGGATCGGAGCCATGGTTCGGTTCGGTGAGGCCGAAGCAGCCGATCCATTCGCCAGTGGCAAGCTTCGGCAGGTATTTCTGCTTCTGGGCCTCGGAGCCGAAAGCATCGATCGGCACCATGACCAGCGAGGACTGCACGCTCATCATCGAGCGATAGCCGCTGTCGACGCGCTCGACCTCGCGGGCGATCAGGCCATAGGCGACATAGCCGAGGCCGGCGCCGCCATATTCCGGCGCAATCGTCGGTCCGAGCAGGCCGAGTTCGCCCATCTCGCGGAAGATCGTCGGATCGGTCTTTTCATGGCGGAAGGCTTCGAGCACGCGGGGGGCAAGCTTCTCCTGCGCATAGGAATGCGCGGTATCCAGCACCATGCGTTCTTCATCGCTCAGTTGCTCCACCAGCCGGAACGGATCGGCCCAGTCGAAAATCTCGCGGCTCATGCTGTCGTCTCCCAGATCTTTCTTTTCTCGATCGCTGTCAGTCTACGCCTTGCGGCTGGCGCGGGCTCGTTCGGTGGCGGTCGTATCCGAATGGCAATCCGCCGTCACGACAACGCCGAAGAGATCGAGCGCTTCAGCCGTCGTATAACGACCGAGCCGCACATCCTCGCTCACCGCTTTCGGATCGCGTGTCAGCGGATCGCCGTAGCCGCCGCCGCCCGGTGTGCCGACGCGAACGCGATCGCCGGGTTTCAGCGCGATATCCTGCGCCTTCGACAGATGCTCCGGCGTCATCGCTTCGCCGTCGCGCCAGACCGTGACGCTGTTCGTCCGCCCGTCGCTGCCACCGAGTGCGCCCTGCGGCCCGAAACGACCGTGATCCATGACGAAGCTTGCGGTGGCAGCACCGCGCCTGAGTTCGATCTCGTAGTCGAGACCGAAGCCGCCACGATGCTTGCCGGCACCGCCGGACCCCTCGCGAAGGGCATAGCGATGGTAGAGGACGGGGAATTGCTGTTCCATGATCTCGACCGGCGGTGCCTTGGAAATGCCGATGGTCGAACAGCCGTTGGCAAGCCCGTCGTGATCGCTGTTGCCGCCATAGCCGCCGCCGGAAATCTGGTACATGACGTAGCCGCGCCCGCGCTCTGGATCGTGGCCACCGAGCGCGAAATTGCCCGAACTTCCGGCGGGCGAGGCCGTCACACGATCGGGCAGTGCCTCGACCAATGCCGCAAAGACCGCCTCGGCGATCCGCTGGCTGACTTCCGCAGCACAGCCGGAAACCGGGCGCGGATAATGGGCGTCGAGGAAGGTTCCCTCTGGCGTCTTCACCTTCAACGGCTCGAAGGCACCGGCGCTGATCGGGACATCAGGAAAGATATGGCGCATGGCGAGGTAGACGGAGGATAGCGTCGTCGCCAGCACCGAGTTCATCGGTCCGGCGCAGGGCTTCGACGATCCCTCGAAATCGAAGGAGAGTTCATCGCCTGTCGCGATGATCGTCAGACGGATTTCGAGTGGCTCGTTGACGACGCCGTCACTGTCGATATAGGCGACGGAACGATAAGTGCCTTCCGGGATCAGCCGGATATTGGCGCGCATCTGCTCGGCCGCGCGGCGGCGCAACTCGCCGATCGCTTGGGCGACCGTATCGTCGCCGTAGCGTTCGAGAATGCGCACCAGCCGTTCCTGCCCCACAAGAAGGGCGGCCGCCTGTGCCTTTACGTCACCGATGCGTTGTTCGGAGACACGGATGTTCGAGCAGATGATCGCATAGATCTCGGTGTCGAGCTTGCCTTCCTTGAAAAGCCGGACCGGCGGCAGGCGCAGGCCCTCCTGTTCGACGGAGGTGGCCGACGCCGAGAAACCGCCGGGGACAGCGCCGCCCGTATCCGGCCAGTGACCGGTGTTCGATAACCAGCAAAAGATCTTGCCATCGCGACAAACGGGCATCGCAAAACGCACATCCATCAGATGCGTGCCGCCGAGATAGGGGTCGTTGACGATATAGATGTCACCCGGCTTCGGCGCCGCTGCCTTGCCGGAGGCGATCATCTCGATCAGCGTGCGGGTCGAATATTGCATGGTGCCGACAAAGACCGGCAGGCCGCCGGCCCCCTGGGCGATCAGCGAGCCGTCCTCGGCCGAATAGATGCCGTCCGAACGGTCGTTGGCCTCGGCGATGACAGGCGAGAAGGCGGCTCGGGAGAAGGTCAGGTCCATCTCATCGCAGACCTGCTGCAGGCCGGATTGGATGACGCTCAGCGTGATGGGGTCGATGCTCATTGGCCGGCTCCGATCGTGATGATGATATTGCCGTCGTCGTCCTGTGCGGCGACGTCGCCGGGCTCGAGGATGATGGTCGTGTCCATCTGCTCGATGATCGCCGGTCCGGATATGGTTGCCTTGAGCGGCAGGTGATCGCGCCAGTAGATCGGAGTTTCCCGCCAGCCGTCGAACCAGACCGGCCGCATGCCGGTCTGCGCTTCGCTGAGCGTCGCCTTGCGTCCGGCCGCATCGATCAGCATTGACAGATCGATCTCGGTGCGCCGGCCGATGACCGAGGTGTTGACGTTGACGAGGCTGGCGCGGATTTCGGGAAGTTCGACATGGAAGCGGTTGAAATAAGCCTCCTCGAACCGTGCCTGCAGTTCGGCCCTGGTCGGCATTGCGCTCGGCAGCGGCACGCGCAGCAGATGCGTCTGGCCGATGAATTGCATATCGACGGAGTAAATCTCGCGGATCTCGCGAATGGCGACCGCTTCCTTACCGATCAGCCGACGCCCTTCCGCCGACTGTTTTTCGAAGAGGGCGTGCACCGCGTCCATATCGGCGACATCGAGCGGGCGGTTGACCGTATTGACGAAATCGTGCCGGAGATCGGCGACGACGCAGCCGAGCGCGTTGGTGATCCCCGGACGGGACGGTGTCAGCACCCTTGGAATGCCGAGCTCCCGCGCGATCGCGGTCGCGTGCAGCGGGCCTGCTCCGCCGAAGGAGAACAGTGCGAAATCGCGTGGATCCTCGCCGAGGCTGACCGAGACCATGCGCACGGCGTCCGCCATGCGGGCATTGGCGATGCGGATGACGGCCGCCGCCGCCGCCGTGGCGTCGAGCCCGAGCGGACGGCCGAGCTTTTCCTCGAACAGGTTACGAATGTCGTCAATGGAAATGCTGCCGGGAACCGAGTTGAGCCTGGAAGGGTTGAGGCGGCCGAGCAGCAGGTTGGCATCGGAGATGGTCGGCGTCGTGCCGCCGCGGCCGTAGCAGATCGGCCCCGGCATGGCGCCGGCGCTTTCCGGGCCGACCTGGAGCAGGCCCGCGGCGGTGATCTTGGCGATCGAACCGCCGCCGGCGCCGACGGTGCGCACGTCGACCATCGGCACATGGATCGGCATGGCATATTCGATCTCGATCTCGTTGGAAACAGCCGGTTCGGCGTTACGGATCAGGGCAACATCGGTCGACGTGCCGCCCATATCATAGGTGATGAGGTTGGGGATGCCGGCGCGCCGGCCGGTATAGGCCGCTGCCATGACGCCGGAGGCGGGACCGGACATGACGGTCTTTGCGGCCTCCTTGGCGACGTGGCGCGCAGACACCATGCCGCCATTGCCGTTCATGACGAGAACGTCGTGCCTGTAACCCTTGGTGGCGAGTTGATCGGCGAGGCGCTCGATGTAGCGCGCCAGGAGCGGCTGCACGGATGCATTGACGGCCGCCGTGACGCCGCGCTCGAACTCACGGCTTTCGGACAGAAGCGCATGGCCGAGCGTGATATTGCCGTTCGGCCAGATCTCGCCGGCGATCTCGCCGGCGCGCAACTCATGCGCCGGATTGGCATAGGCATGCAGGAAGTGAATGACCAACGACTCGCAACCTGTATCCACCAGGGCTTTGAGCGCAATGCGGAGCGCTTCCTCGTCGAGGGGAATCAGCACGTTGCCGGCGGCATCCATGCGTTCGGGAACTTCGAGCCTGAGGTCGCGCGGGATGATCGGGCGAAACTCGCCCTTCATGCCGTAGGGGTTCGGGCGCGTGCGCCGGCCGAGCTCCAGCACGTCGCGAAAGCCGCGTGTGGTGATGAGACCTGTTCGGCAGAGGTTGCGCTCCAGAACGGCATTCGTGGTGGTGGTGGTGCCGTGCACGATGAGGTCGAGCGCCGCTATATCGGCCTCAGCCGCATCCAGTGCGTTGAGAACGCCGAAAGCCTGATTGTCGAGCGTGGTCGGCGTCTTGGCGAGACGGACCTTGCCGGAGACCGTGTCGAAGAGCACGAGATCGGTGAACGTGCCGCCGACATCGATGCCCGCGACCTGCGATTGTTCAGGTGTCGGGCCCGACGGTTCATTCGGAAAAGACTGAGTCACGACTGTTCCCATTATTGTTTGTATACAAATGAATTTATGGACGAGATCGAACCGCTGTCAAGCGGCGCGATCTTCGAGCATGCCCCTAGCGCAGACCATCCTTGCCTTCGATATCCGACGCCTTCAGCCCACCGACGCGGGCAAGCGGCCGGCCGCTATCGGTAAGGGCGACGGCCACCATGATTTCCGCCGGACGCGGCGCGTCGGCGAGGCTCACCTCCATCCCGTCGAAATGCGACCGCACATAGGCGGCATCCTTGTGCCCGAGCGGAATATCGAGGGGCCGGCCGGGGCCGCCGCGCTTTTTCGAGGAGGGCACAAGTGCGGCGCCTTTTTCCACCGCCTCGCGCAGCGGCTTGCCGAGCGATGGATGCAGCAGGGCGGCCGCATGTTCCAGCTCGCCATCCTCACCGACCAGCGCCGCCTTGCCATAGCTTTCGACCTGCGCCGGCGAAATTCCGAGCACCTCGACGCATTTGCGGCCAAGCAGGCCGCCGAGTTCCGCGCCGATCTCGATCAGCGGCGTCAGATCCTCGACATAACGGCCGGCGAAGGGATTGGCGATGACGGCGACCGCAGCAGCCTTGCGCGTGGATGGCGAGATGGTTTGACCCATCTCGGTCAGTGTCTCCTCGACGAAGACGGTGATCTTGCGGATCTCAGCGCTCAACGCAGGCCGTCCTCGCCCTTGATGTCCTCGGCCTTAAGGCCGCCGCTGCGGGCATGGACGCGCGGACCGGTGGTCATGACAAGCACGACCGCCATCTCATTAGCGCGCGGGCCGTCCGGCACGCCGACTTCTATCGAGTCGAAATGGCTTCGCACATAGGAGGCGTTGATATGGGTAACCGGTACGTCGAGCCGCGTGCCGGGCCCGCCGACCTTCTTCGAGGAAGGCACGATCGCCTTGGCGCCGCCGAGCACTTCGCGCATGGCGTAGCCGCCCGGCGCGTGCCAGAGGGCGCCGTGCTCCAGTTCGCCGGCCTGACCGACGATGATGCCCTTGCCGTATCCTTCGACGTCAGCAACATTTCCGCCGAGCGCGGCGACCAGCCGTTTTGCCATATCGAGGCCGAGCGGCTCCAGATCCTTCATGAAACCGGTGATTTCCTCATGATAGCTGCCCGCGAAGGGGTTCTCGATGACCGCGACGATCGCCCCCCGCTTCAGCGGCTTTGCGACGGGCTTGCCGCCTTCGTGATAAATCTCCTCCACGATGGTGAGGAACTTGCGGATCTTGACGTCAGGCATTGGAAAACCGCTCCATGGATTGATCGATTGAAAGAGGTGAGGCTGTAAATGGCCGGGCCGCGGTCGGCATGGCGAGCAGGCCCTGGTTCCCGAGAAAGAGGCCGGCGCGATCGATGAGGCCGAGTGCGATGAAGCGCTCTGCTCTGGCAAGGCCACAGGAAAGTGCCATGTCGATTTCCGCATCGGTCAGGGGGCCGCAGCCGGTGACGACCAGGCGCTCGCCGAGATCGCTGTCGTCGACGACATCGATGGCGCGTGCCCGGCTGATGGCGGCATGGCCGGGGAGATCGACGGCATTGGCAACAATCGTGACCGCCGCGTCGGCCGCCGCCGCATTCGCTGCCAATACGGTCGCCGAGTCGGCAATGCCCATCGACAGGCTGCGTCCGCCGCGTCCGCTGGTGGCGATGCCGCGTGTGGGGCTGGAAGCATGGAGCGCGAAATCGCCGAGCGAAATTCCGTCTTCGCGCGCCATACGGACATGAAACTCCGCGTCACTTTCAAGATGCACGGCAATGTCGCCGCCATTGTTGACATAGGCGCGGGCAGGGCGGTCTTCCTTGTCGAACGCGGCCAACATCGCCGCCAGGATTTCGTCCGCGACGGCACCGGCAACTGCCGCCATCGGCGTGATGAAATGGTCAGCAGCAAACGGCCGGACCGCGGTGACCATGCGTTGGGCAACCGAGCCCTCGGGCATCGGGCCGGCAAGTTCGGCTGCCGTGCGAAGCAGGGGCAGTTCGCTCACCAGTTCGTCAAGGACGGTCTGGAAACGGGCGATGGCAGCAGTGAAGGCACGGGCGCGCCGTTCGGCTTCGTCCTTGCGTTCAGCACTGCCGTCATCGACGCCAATGACGAGGTCGATCGGTCCGTGCTGCAAATGCAGCCGGCCGTTTGGATCGCCATCGAGATATCGGGCAACAGGCCGCGACATGCTATCGCTCCCTTTGTCGTCAGCCGCCCCACCGGAAATTTCTGCTTTCCGTCGGCCAGGGGCCGCGTCCGATCGGTGTGACCCTACGCTCGGCCATTTCCAGCGCCTGCTCGATCGGGATGACGGCGTCCATATGGCCGCCGAGCGCGCGGTAATCATCGAGCCGCATGGTGAATTCGATCGGCGCGACGAGCGCGGGCGTCGGCACGTAGCCGAAGGCATTGCTCGGCATCTGCGTCACATCGGCCATGACGGTGATGCCGCCGCCCGGCCAAACGTAGGCCGGAACGCCGCCGCAGGAAACATGGGTCAGCGCTTCCTTGACGGAGCGCGTCAGGCGGACAGGGTTCGTGGTGACACCAGCCCGCAGGCTGCCGCCGGCACCGCCGATGAACAGGACCGAGGTGAGTGCCGGTTCGCAATTTTCGGCAATGATCTCGACCGATTCCTGCAAGGCTGCGGGAAGAATTGTCTGCAGTTCCGGTCGCAGATTGTCGTCGAGAATATAATAGCCGTACTGCTCGCCGGTGGTCGATACCATCAGCATGCGCATGCCCGGCCAGGCCGTCTTGGGGTCGAAATCGCCGAGGATCGTCAGGGGGTCGGAGATGTTGGTGCCGCCCCAGCCGATGCCGGGCTCGGCGACCTGGAAGTAACGGCCGGGCGTCGAGCGCCGGCCCTTGATGCGAATGCCGGTGGCTGGCACGTCGAGCAGGCGTCCCGCCTGGTGTTCGGAGAGCACGCCGGTGATATGGTCGTCGACAACGACCACCTCATCGACATGGCCCATCCACTGCTTGGCGAACATGCCAATGGTCGCCGAGCCGCAGCCGACGCGCATGCGGCTTTCCTCGACGTCGTTGATAACGGGAGCAGCGCCTGCCTTGATGGTCAGGCTGACCCCGCCGTCGACCTGCATGTCGACGGCTTCACCATTACAGAGCTTCAAGAGCGCGTCGCAGGTAACGCGGCCTTCCTTCTTCGAACCGCCGGTCAGGTGGTGCACACCGCCGAGCGACAGCATCTGCGAGCCGTATTCGCCTGTTGTGACGTGACCGATGGCTTCGCCGTCGACCAACACGGTTGCGGCTTCGGGGCCGAGAAAGCGGTCGGTGTCGATCTTCACCTTGGCGCCGCAATAGCTGAAGATGCCTTCGGTGACGACGGTCACCATGTCGACGCCGCTTTCCTGCTGCGACACGATGAAGGGTGCCGGCTTATAATCGGGATAGGTCGTTCCGGCGCCGACGGCGGTGATGAAGCTTCTGGTGGCGTGGACGATATCGCCGTCCCATTCGCTCTCGCCCGGCTGGGCCAGGAACGGCACGACATTGCCGCCTTCGGAAATGGTGTTCTCGATGATCGTCAGCGGATCGACGCGGATCAGCTCGCCGCCGACATTGGCATAGCGATCGCAGGCGCCGGACCGGCCGTCGGAGATGTAGCACATGACGGGACAGGCATCGCAGCGTATCTTGCCGTTTGCGACGCTTTCCACGCGTTGCTTGACCATGGCACTCTCCTTTTAACACGGCCGCTTGTCCGGTGGTGCTGCCATTAGCCCATGGACGGATATTTGACCGTCATTGTTCCCAATTTTTCATTTGTATGCGAATGAGTATCAGCCGGTCTTTCCGTCCTGTCAAGCGACGGTGGGGAGCCCTGGCAAAAATGCTGCCGTCGGCCTGGATGGACTTTGCCGCCGCCTGCGACCAGCCCTGTTATCGGTCGGGCTATGGCGTTGACAAATATGGTGTTCAAAGTAGAGGCTTGGGACCTCGAGCGTTTACATCAACCGACAATGACGCTCTAATCTTTTGAATCTGGAACAGCTTATCCACATCGCAACCATATGCGCAGATCCGGGGCGGGACAAATGCAGAAATCTCATGAAGACAGACAATCCGCCGCACCCGCATACCATGTCGATCGGCAGGTCGGGTTCTTTCTCCGGCAGGCGAACCAGCGGCATGTCGCGATCTTCGCCAATGCCATCGGCGACAAGTTGACGACGACGCAATGGTCGGCGCTTTCGAAGCTTAAGGAAATCCAACCCTGCTCGCAGAACCAGCTCGGGCGCGAAACGGCGATGGATGTCGCGACCGTCAAAGGGGTCGTAGACCGCCTGGTGAAGCGCGGTTTCGTTGCCACCGCGCCGGACCAAAATGATGGGCGCCGGGTCGTCCTGTCGCTGACCGAAGATGGCCTCGCGGTCATCGCCGCGAATGTCGGCGCGGCGGTCGCGGCGACCGAGGAGACATTGGCGCCGCTGACCTCCGGCGAGCGGATGATGTTCCTCGAACTGCTGCAGAAAATCTGCTGAGCGGCTGCCGTCAAACCCTCGATTCCATCCTTACGTCTTCGATTATGACAAAACATCGCGTTCTCGGTGGAAGGAATGGATTGCGCGATAAAATTCATTCGTGTACAAATGAAATAAATAAATAAGACGAGGGAAAACGGATGAGCTTGTCAGCGGAAGAAGCAGTCATCACCGACAGTCAGCAGGCGAGTACCGCGCCGGCCTTTCCGGTGCCCGCCAATGTCTTTGTGCAGACGGTGACCGAGGTACGGCATTTCACCGACCGGCTCTTCAAGTTCCGCATCACGCGCCCGGCGGAATTCCGTTTCCGTTCCGGCGAATTCATCATGATCGGCCTGCCGAATGCCGAGCGTCCTGTTTTCCGTGCCTACTCGATCGCCAGCCCCTTCTGGGACGAGGAGATCGAATTCTATTCCATCAAGGTTCCGGGCGGCCCGCTGACGGAGCATCTGCAGAAGATCGTGCCCGGCGACACCGTGCTGATGCGCAAGAAGCCGACCGGCACGCTGGTGCTCGACGCGCTGATCCCAGGCAAGCGGCTCTACCTCCTGTCGACCGGTACCGGTGTCGCGCCTTTCGCAAGCCTGATCCGCGATCCGGAGACCTACGAGAAATTCGAGGAGATTGTTCTCGTCCAGACCTGCCGGGACGTAGACGAACTCACTTACATCACGGAGATGGTCGAGGCGCTGAAGGACGATCCGCTGATCGGCGAACTCGTCGGCGATCGCCTTCGTCTGCATACGACGACGACGCGTGAGCCCTTTGCGCGCATGGGCCGCATCACCGACCTTCTGACCAGCGGCGAATTCTTCGAACAGACTGGCCTGCCGCGCATCAATCCAGACGAGGATCGCGGCATGATCTGCGGCTCGGCGGCGATGCTGAAGGATACCAAGGCTGTTCTGGAATCCTTCGGTCTCGTTGAAGGCGCCAACAATGCCCCGGCCACCTTCGTCATCGAGCGCGCCTTCGTCGGCTGAGCGCATCGATCAGGCTCGAAACCGTAGAAGCGGTTTCGAGTATTTCCTATTCAAGCGTGGGATGCGGCAGTGACCAGCTCGGCCGTGGTCCGAAATTCGACCTGCTCGGGCATGCGCGACAATATATGTTCGAGGGTTGCCGCATGTGACAGCGGCGTCGAACTGCCGATCGCATCGCTCGCGACGATGACATGAAAGCCGGCATCGATCGCGTGAAACAGGCTCGCCAGAACGCAGACATCCGTCTCCACGCCGCTGAAAATTAGCGTATCGACACCCTCTGCGATCATCCGCTCATGAAAACCCGGCGCGCCGAAAATGGAATAGGTGGTCTTCTCGATCACGTTCCGAGGCTCAGCCAAGGCCGCGAGCGGGGCGACCAGATCCTGCATCGCCGGATCCATCGTTCCCGTCGTCAGCATCGACCAGCGCTCGTAATAGGTTCGCCACCGCCCCGTTGCGTGGCTTGGTGCGGCAGGCACCATGAATTTGGCAAACAGCGTCCGGTCGGCAAAGGCGTGCGTCAGATCAAGCACGTTCGGTAGGATCTCGGTCACCGCCGGCGTGTGCCAGACCGTTTCTTCGGCAAAAAGCCGCTGCATGTCGATGACGATATGGCGGGAATTGGTGAGCGACGGCGCTGTCATCTTCAATCCTCGACGGCAATGGTGTGGTCCGGCGACCAGGCGAGGGTCACGTCCGTTCCGCTTGCGAGCACGGTGCCATCGCGATTTTGCGCGAAGAGTTTCAGCGAAGTTCCATCCGGCGTTACCAGCACATAGGTGAGCGCCGGGCCGGCATAGATCACAGTCTCGATGCGAGCCGCCAAGGCGTTGAGGCCCGCTTCGGGCGATGTACCTGCTGGGAGGATCGACATCTTTTCCGGCCGCACGGCGAGCGTCGCGCTGTTGCCTGTGGACGAAAGCGGGCCATGGCAGCGCACCAGCGTGCCATCCGCAAGCCTGACACCACCATTGGCAATCGTGCCGTTCAGAAAATTGGAATCGCCGAGGAACTGCGCTGCAAAGCGCGTTTTCGGGCGCTCATAGACCTCCGCAGGAGCGCCGATCTGGACAATACGACCACGATCGAGGATCGCGACCTTGTCGGAGAGCGTCAGCGCCTCTTCCTGGTCATGGGTGACGAAGATCGTTGTCAGCCCGGTCTCGCGCTGGATGCGAAGCAGTTCGACCTGCATCTCCTGCCGCAGTCGCCGGTCGAGCGCCGAGAGCGGTTCATCCAGCAGCAGGACGCTCGGCTTGATGACCATGGCACGGGCAAGCGCCACGCGTTGCTGCTGCCCGCCGGAGAGCTGCTTCGGTTTGCGATCGCCGAAGCCCGGCAGGCGTACCATTTCCAGGGCGCGATCGACCTGTTGCCTGGCCTCCGCACCGCGAATACCGCGCCGCGCCAGGCCGAAGGCGACGTTTTCGGCGACCGTCATATGCGGGAACAACGCATAGGACTGGAAGACCATGCCGATATTGCGCGCCCAGACCGGTGTCTCTGTCACGTCCTGGCCGCCGATCGCGACCTTGCCGCTGTCGGGTGTGATGAAGCCGGCGATGATGCGCAGAAGCGTCGTCTTGCCGGAGCCGGAGGGACCGAGCAGGCTGGTGAAGGATCCTTCCGTGAAATCCGTCGAGATGTCGGCCAGCACCGGTGTCCGGCCGTAGGTCTTGGCGACCGATGATACTTCAACGTTTGTCACTGACGCCTCCGGGCCTGGCAAAGATCGCAAAGACGAGGATGGCGGCCATCGAACCGATCAAGAGGATCGTCGAGATGGCGTTGATCTCTGGCGTGAAGCCCTTGCGGATCGCCGAATAGATTTGCACCGGCAAGGTGGTGAAGCCGGGCGTTGCGAGGAAATAGGAAATGACGAATTGGTCGAGCGAAACGGCGAAAGCAAAGAGGGCCGCGCCAAGGATGCTCGGGGCGAGAAGCGGCAGCGTCACCGAAAAGAATGCATGGATCGGTGTCGAACCCAGGCTCATGGCCGCCTCTTCAAGATCGGCCCGGATCGTCTGGAAGCCGGTTCCGACGACGAGAACCACGTAGGGAATGGCGAGCGCCACATGGCCGATCAGCAGTGCATGCATGCCGCGTCCGATACCGGTCCAGAAGAAGAAGACGAGCATGGCCGTTCCGGTGATCAGCCAGGGAATGGCGATCGGCGGCAGCAGCATGAGCTGTAACAGCGTTTTCCCCTTGAATGTTCGCCGGGCAAGCGCCACCGAGGCCATCGTTCCGAGGATTGTCGAGACGACAGCGGTGATGACGGCAATGACGATGCTGTTGATCCCGGCTGAAATCAGCTGGTCGTTGCCTGCAAGAGCCACATACCATTTGGTCGAGAAGTGAAACGGCAGCTCATAGAGCGAGGACTCGTTGAAGCCCATAGCCATCATCACCACGATCGGCAGATAGAGGAAGACCAGGATGGCAGCGAGATAGAAGCGCGCAAGACCGATCATGCGACGGCCCCGCTGCCGCGCCGAAGCACGCCCGAAAACGTCGCGAAGATCGCAAGCACGACGGCGAGCATCGTGAAGGATAGTGCTGCACCCAGCGGCCAGTTGAAGGCTTGGGTGAACTGGTCCTCGATGACCGTACCCATGGTGACGCCGACACGGCCGCCAAGAATGCGCGGCTCCATGAAGGAGCCCAGCACCGGCACGAAAGTCAGCACGGCGCCGGAGATCAGGCCGGGTGCCGCCATCGGTATGAGGATGCGGAAGAGGATCGTCCACCAGCGGGCGCCGAGGCTTGCGGCGGCCTCGATGATCGCATCGTCGATCGTGACCAGTGCTATGTAGCAGGTCAGGATCATGTAGGGCAGATAACCGTGCACGAGGCCGACCACGATTGCCGATCTGGTGTAGAGAAAGCCGATCGAACCGGCTCCCGGCCAGACCCAGTGCAGCACATCGTCGAGAAAGCCGCCTTCGCGCAGCACCATCGTCCAGGAGAAGATGCGCACGAGACCATTCGTCCAGAACGGCAGCAGGATGAGGATCAGCAGGGTTTCGCGCGTACGGCCGATGGTGGCGCGCGCCAGCGCCAGCGCCGCGAAGAAACCAAGGACAGCACAGGCAAATGTCGTCCAGAAACCCATCAGCAGCGACGTCCAGGCGATGCCCAGGAGATAGGGCTGTGTGGAGAAGACCTGGTATTGCCTGAGCGTGAAGACGATGGGGGCCTTGCCCATCGGTGTCGCATTCATGAAGCTGAACACGAACATCGTGCAAAGCGGCAGGAGAACCGCGATGAAGAGCCATCCATAGGTGGGCAGCAGCAGCACCAGCGTCGCGAGCCAACCGGGGATGCCTGGCCGGGCGCGCGAACCTTCCGGTCCGCGCGTCGTCGATGCAGAAACTGCCTCAGGCTGCATAGAAGGCTTTCACTTCCTGCCAGAGGTTATTGAAAGCTTCGCGGCGATCGTCGGGCAGGGCCGACTGAATCGTCATCGTCTTCAGATATTCCGGCTTGTGGATCACCCGGTTGAGATCGTCGGCCGGCAGTTTTTCCATGGCGGCAGCATTGGCCGAAGCCGGCGCCCCGACCTTGGTTGCCCATTGGAAATAGAAGTCAGGGTCGATCATGTAGTTGATGAAGGCAAGGCCAGCATCCGGATTGGTGCTCGTCGCCGGGACAGACAGGCTGTCCAGCCAGCCGATGCCGCCTTCCTTCGGAACCACGAATTCGACCGGCAGCTTGCTGTTGCGCTTGGAGCGGACGGCCGCACCCGACCAGAAGATCGAAAGGTCGAATTCCTTGGCGGCGAATGCCTTGTTCCATTCGTCTTCGCTCGACCAGAGCAGCTTGATGTTCGGCTTGAATGCCTTCAGCTTCTCGGTGACGACGGCGAGGTCCTTCGGATTGTTCATGTCCTGGCCGGACAACAGTGCGCCGATCGCAACGCCGGTGACGGCATCGTCGAACAGGGCGACTCGGCCCTTATGGGCGGGATCGCCAAGCGCTGCATAGCTGTCCGGCTTGGGCGACCCCTCGGTGATGGCAAGCGAAGTGATGCCCCAGACCCAGGAGACGCCGTTGGTCTTGCCGTCAAGCTGGAGGTTCGCATGGTTCTTCAGTTCGGGCGACAGGCCCGTTGCATTCGGCACCTTGGAGAAGTCGATGGGAGAGATGAGACCTTCGCTCGCCGCTTGCTGCGAACGGGCGCTGTTGATCAGCACCACATCGTAGACGCCGGGATTGGTCCTGAGCTTCGTCAGCATTTCCGGCTCAGAGCTGAAATAGTCGTGAACGACCTCGATGCCGGTCTTTTCGGTGAAGGCTTTGAGAGCCCAGGCTTCGTCGGTGCCGTAGCCCTGCCAGTTGAGAACGGTGATCTTGGTGGCGGCGCGCGCCTGGCGCGACAACAGGGACGATGTGGCGGCGGCGAGGGCGCCGGCGCCGATCAGGCCCAGAGTTTGACGTCGTGTGGTGTTCATCCTGATGTTCCCCTTTTGTCTGATTTTTGGTCCATTTGCCGATGGTGGTGAAGGCTTCGTCTTGCTTGCAGTCCTAGCGGATATCGAAATGGATACGTATCAGTGAAGTGGAAATCGCCGGCTTTCTCGGAACGCGGCCTATTTCCGTATAGTTTCTTGAGCGAAAGAATACATCCCGGAATTGATCGCCAATTCCAAGGTTTTCGCATCTGGCGCGAAATAAGTTCTTCGGTCGTTCCCTATTCTTTTTTGTTTGTACACAAACGATTAATGCGGAGATATTGTCTTGTCAAGCACGGGCAACGAGTTGATGTGATCTAGGCTTCATTTTACTTGCCGGCGATGCCATAGGTGAAATTCCCGGGTCTTGTCCGCTGTGGGAAGAGCAACGACAATACCGATGTCGGCCGCGCGCCATTGGGCATCCATCTCGCCAAGTTTCACCGCCACGACCTCGCCTGCATCGATCCCGGCGAGATGCAGTTCCGCCGCACTCTGCGATGCGCTTTCGATGCGGCAGGAAATGTAGCCATCCCCGACGACGAGATGGGTGAACCGCCCAAGATTATTTGTCGACAGGAACGGCACACCATCGCGCGTCACCGTCAGCACGCCGTTTTCCGAGCTGACATGGATACGTCCTGCGGGTGACAACAGCGGACCGAAATTTGCGTCAGCACCGTTGTTGCAAAGGCTCCAGCCGTTCCATGGGTCGAAGCCGCAGAGCTCCTCGACCGCCATCAAGGGAAGCAGCGCCGCCCAGATGTAGAAAGGATCGGTATCGCCCTGGTCCATCGCCTCGCCGGTCGTGGCATTGTAGTTCTCGGCGGCGATGCGTCGGTCCCGCCAGGACTGCATGAAGAGATCATAGCTTTGCTTCGCCAGATGGCTGGCCTCGGCATCGAAGCGATAACGCTTGAGCCCAAGCCATACCATGAAGTTGACATTCGGCCAGATGCGGCCGCGCCAATAGACGTTTTCGGCAAAGGCCGGATCGTTGCGCGTGGCATTCGGCAGCACGAAGGCACCGCCGAAGGTCGCGGGATCTGCAAGATATGCCAGGAGGTGCGAGGCCTGTTCAGCGTTCGCCGCGCCGCACATCAGGGGATAGAAACTTGTCGGCGACAGCGAGCGGACGAAGCCGCCCTTGCGCTGGCGATTGGCGAAGATGCCGCGATCGGCATCCCAGAGATGCTCTCGGATCAATCGCCGGCTCCGGTCTGCGAGTGCCGCGAACTCATCGGCCTCTTCGGCGCGGCCGAGAAGGGCGGCCATGTGCGACAACATTTCCGCGTCGAGCGCCAGGGCGCAGTTCAATCCGAGATCGTAGGTCGAGAGGGTTCGGGTGACGGGATCGTAGACGGCCTCGTCATGCGTCGCGGAATTGTCCATTCCAGTCTCGTTGCGGGCGCCGAAAATCGTCCCTTTATAGAGCCCTTCACCGACATCGCTGGTGCCGCAGGAGATAAGTCCGAAATCATCGGGATCGCGATGGCTTCGCCACCAGCGCTGATTTCTCGCGAGCGCCTCATAGCTCGCCTCGATCATCGAGCGCTCGCCATTTCTCAGATACAGCAGCCAGGCAACAAGGCTGCCATGCGGCGGCTGGCTGCGGTCGACCCAGGCGTCGTTCGAGGTGACGATGCAGGCGATATTGCCCTGCGGTGTGGCGCCGGCGAGCGCCGCAGCCATGTTCTCGCGGGCGATATCGGTGTCGAAAACGCCGGCCAGCAAGGCCGCGAATGTCTGATCATTGTACCAGACGGCGAACTCGCCGAGGTTCCAGATCCGGGTGACGGCGGTGTAGGGGCGATGGTTGACCTTGTCCCAGATCGTGTTCCAGCCGACGACATCGCGCACGGCATCGAGCGCGCCGGCAAATTGTCCGTCATGCAGAGAAGGCGCCGGTCGGGAGGCCGCTTCGAGGCAGGCGCGCGCATTCAGGACCGCCAGGTCCTCGCTGTCGGCGACCGCAGCGGCGTAGGCGCCTTCGCGCATCATTTCCATGTTGAAGCGAAGACCGAGTACCGGTGCGCTGTCGCTGCGGGTCGCGGTATAGAAATAGCCGTTGGTCTCGAAGTCGGCGCGCAGGGCATCGATGCTGTCGTGACCTGTCACCTGGATTGCCGGTGCGCGGGTGACGATGGCCGCGAAGCGGCGGTCGATCTTGATGATGGCGGCGCCCTTTTCCGCGTCGTAGCGAACCACTTCGCCGCCATCGGACGATATGGCCAGCGTCAACCAGAACCGCGTCCCCCACTCACCGAGCTGAGGCGCTTCCCATTGTCCCCGGACGGCGAAAGGATCCGACGCACTCGCCTGAAACCGTATCGACGTTCCGCCAAGCTCCGTTTCGAGCTCGATCAGACTATTGTCGATCGTGTGGCGGCCGAAACGGACGGGATCGTGGCGCGGTTCGATGGCGCTCGCCCGTCGCGCGCGGGTCGAATAGAGCACCGGCGTAATGCGCAGGCCAAGCGGAAGGAAGGTCAATTCCGCCGGGCGGGACGACCAGCTGTTCCAGGCGCGGGCAAGTGGGATCGTGACATGGCCGGGCATTACATTCATTCCTTCACACTGAACGGGTCGTAGAAGAGCAGCCTCGGCGCTGCCGTCAAGCCGCTTTCATCGGGCCAGACCGAGCCGGCATAGGGCGTTCCGGCATAATAGCGATTGGCAGCCGTGTTGCTGACCGCAAGTTCAAGATCGTGCGGCCCCGCGGACAGGCAGCCGAGAGCAATCCGAAAGGGCGGAAAGCAGCGCATGCCAGCATCACGCCCATCGATGCGAACCGTGACGGCCGTCGCCACCGAGGGGAGATCCAGGATAATATCGGCGGCGGCGTCGAGATCGAATGTAAGGCGATAGAGGCCGATGCCGGAGAAATTCGCAAAACCCTGCACCTGCCAGCCTTCATCGACATTGATCGCGAGGGCATCGCCGCCTTCCGATGTCCTGAACGTCCAGCCGCGATCGAGAGCCACCGCACGCGATGGATTCGGTTGTTTGAACAGGGGCGCGATTGCTCCGGATGCTGCCGGACTTTCGCGTAGGCGAAGACACACGAGTTGTTGCGGCTCGAGGGTGATGCTCAAGGATGTTGCCGTTGCGATCGGCGTGTGCGTCCCCTTAACCGCGTCCCAGATTTCGTATTCCATGCCAGCGCCAAGCGATATCAGCAGGTCGTCCGCGTCGTTTCCTTCGTTGAAGAGCACAACGCGCAAAAAATCCTCGCGATCACTCGCGATGTGGCGGCCTATTTTGCCGGAGAAGGATATTGTCGGACCTTGCGCCGGCAACCTGTTCAGCAGTTGGGTGATCATCTGCGCGTCCGGTTCGGTGTCGAGATGGGCTGTCGAGCTGATTGACAAGCTTCCGTCGCATGCGCCTTCCGGAGCGTCGCCCGAAGTCCACAGCTCGCCACCCGCGGCAACAAACTCGCCGAGTATGCGGGTGGTCCGAACGCTCCCGAGAATTCTGACCGCCGGCAGGGCGAGGGCTGCAAAACGGAGACCGTTGACATGCAGCCGCCCGTCACGGATCTCGGCATCTATCAGGCTCTTTTCGTCGATCACCATGTAGTCGCAGCCGTTTTCGGCAAGAGCCTCGCACCATCTGCCGAAATGCCGGGCGTGTGCATGGCGCGGCCCTTCCGCCCATGCCGTGTGGAGCGGGTAGAAGAGTGCAATGGGCGCAAGCGGTGCCGTATCCTCGAGGAAAGCCGAGAGCCGTGCGGTCTCATCAGCAATGGTGGCATGATGCGGCCACCAGGGCTCGAAATTCAGGCCGGGCGCGAAGTCGAAACGCGGATTGACGAACAGCCTGTCGTCATCATCGTCGCCGTCGGTCTGGTAGAGCGCGTGCATCAGCACCTGGCGGGCGCCTAGCAGATGCAGCCGTATCGATTGCGCGCGCAGCGTTGCTGGCGTCAGCTCCCATTGCCCGGCACCGCGTCGCTCGGTGCGGGTGGCGGTCGTGTAGAGTTCGACGATCGTCCGCGAACGTCCGTGGGCGCGAGCAACGGAATCGCCGAGCTTCGGCGCGAGTTGTGCCGCGAAATTATTGGCATCGACGGCAGTCTCGTCACGCAATGCGTCGAGGCCGAAAAAGTCGACAGCAGGGGTGACCCGCGGGTCGATCGAGGAGAAGCCGCCATTGAGCGCGAAGCTGCCGACATGTGGCAGGATCTCATGTCCGGTCAGGGACAGGCCATGCCTTCGCGCAAACGCCTTCAGCGGCTGGAAAAAGCCATCATACATTAGCCGGGTATAGGTTCCGTAGAAGAGACAGCGCAGCCGTGCGGTCGACGGACCCAGGTCCGTCACCAACGACAGCAACACAGTGCCGAACGCGGTTCCGCTTGCCGTCTCGACCGCGGCTTCCAGCAGCGGCGCATAGAGCGGGCTGTTGCCAAGGTTGCCGGTCTGCTGTCGCCAGCGATAGAAGCCGGGACCCGGCTGGTCGAAGAACAGGAATTCAAGCGGCTTCGGCATCAGTCTGCCGAGCGCATCCGCATAGGGTTGGAGGCCGACGTCCACGAACCGTTGGCCGGCTTCCGGCAGAAGATAGTTGATGAGCCGAGAGGTTAGGCAGCGCGCCGAGGCGAACACCGTCAGCCTCCATCCCTTCGGAATTTGGCCATCGTAAGAGAAGCGGCAGCCCTCGTCTGTCCCCACAATGCGAACCCGATCGCTCACGTCCAGGATCAGGTCCGGAGACGGCGCATCGACGGGATGCAGCAAGGCGGCGACGCGTTGCCAGTCACCGAAGCGCGGCACACCGCCGTCATATAGCCAATCGGCAATATCCGGGCCTAATGCGGCCGCGAATGGCGCCTCGATCCCGTCGATTTCGCCTGTGGGCGTCTCTTCGGCTGCCCAGAAGAGATGCCGTTCGCGCAAGTGGTCCGCGCCTTCGACCGTGCGCCCGCCGGCCTGACCGCTCGTCCAGTTGTAGTCATCGTACAGCCCGGCGGTGAGGCCGAGGTCGCCCATAATCGCGACTGCCTGCGCATAGGCCTGCAGAAAGGCAGGCGAGAGGTAGACCGAGCGCGGGAGTGCAAGGCGCGCCTGGATGAGGATCGTGCCGTAACCCTTGTCGCGAAAGTCCGTCAGTTGCGCCCTCATCTCGTCTGGAGACGGCAGACTGTGCCAGAACCAGTAGGCGGCTGGACGGAAACGGGATTGCGGAGCTGCAAACCAGTCCGGCGCTGTCTGCTCAGTCCTTTCCATTTTTCCGGCCTCCTCCATCGTGCGCATTCGCTCCCACCTCAATCCATCGGCTGGGCGGCGCGAGCGCGTTCGATGGCGGCACCAAGCTCCTGCCAGGAGGGTCTATCGGGGGCGAAGCGGGCGCGTAGATAGGTGGCGAGGTCGGTCAGTTGGCGATCACTCAGGCTTTCGCCATAAGCCGGCATGGACATGATCTCGGCGGCATCGGCACCTGCCTTCTGGGCAAGCAGCGCCGGAGCTTCCGCCCCGTGCATCATCGTCAGCAGGACATTGTCGGGTCGGTCAGCGTGCAGGTTGCTATTGAAGGTGAGCGATCCGAGCGGTGAAGTTTCGGTGTGACAGGCTGAACAGGCACCCTCGAATAGCCTTGCTCCCACCGGCGCGATGCGTGCCGCCATCGCCTCGGCCGCCTTTGTGGCAGCGAGCGCGGTCGTTTGCTGCGCGGCCGCACCGTCTTCGGTTTGGCCAGAGAAACTTGCCAGATACGTCGCCATGGCCTGGATATCGCTGTCGGGAAGGGGAGCAAGCGCCTTGACGACCGCGCCCATCGGCCCGCCGGCGCTGCCATGGCCCTTGGCGGTGCCGGTGCGCAGATAGTCGTAGAGAGCGGTTTGGCTCCAGCCGACGGGGGCAAGACCGGCACCGTTCAGCGCCGGTGCATTCCAGCCCTCCGCGACACCGCCCGCAAGATGGAACTCGCCCTTCTTCTCGGCGCCGAGCACGTTGCGCGGCGTATGGCAGGCGCCGCAATGGCCGAGGGTTTCGACGAGATAGGCGCCGCGGCTCCAGGCTTCACCTTTCGTTGCGTCCGCCGGCACTGTCATTCCGCCGGGAAAGAGCATGTTCCAGCCGGCCAGCAATGGCCGGATGTTGAAGGGAAAGCGCAAGGCGTTGTCCTTGGTCTTTGTGGCAGAAGGTGCCTGCGTCATCAGGAAGGCATAGAGCGCCTGAAGATCCGCATCGGTGGCACCGGCAAAGGACGGATAGGGATGCACGGGATAGAGATGTTTTCCATCACGGCGCACGCCTTGTCGCATCGCCCGTTCGAAGGCTGGATAGGACCAGGCGCCGATGCCGCTTTTGGCGTCGGGCGTGATGTTCGTGGCATGGATCACGCCAAACGGCGTGTCGAAGGCGCGGCCGCCGGCAAAGGGTGTTCCGTCCGGTCCGGTGTGACAGACATTGCAGGCACCGACCGCCGCCGCCAGCCGTCCGCGTTCGATCGTGGCGGCGCTGTAGGTGCCGGCGTCCGGTCGCGTGATCTCGGGATAGGCCCCGCGCCAGGGCGAGGCGGCGAGAATGCCGCCGGCAAGCACGCCTGCGACGATGCCGCCTGCGCCTGCGAGCGTCGATCCGCGCCGCCACCATGGTTTCTTGACCGGTGTCGGCGGAGCGAGTGCGGGAGGTGTTTCGCCAAGGGCTGCTAGCACGCGTTCGGGTGTCAGCGGCAGTTCGCGGAACCGAATGCCGGTGGCGTCGAAGACGGCGTTGACGATGGCTGCAGCCGATGGGACCGACGCGGATTCACCGGCGCCACGCGGTTCTTCGTCCTGCCGCAAAAGCATCAGCACGTCGATCTCAGGCACTTCCGGGAAGGTGATGATCGGATAGCCGCCCCACTCCGCGCTCTCGACCGCGGTGCTGGAGAAATCCACCTTCTCCTTCAGCACGCGGCTGGTGGACTGGATGACATTGCCGTGGATCTGGTGACGCACGCCATCCGGATTGATCATCATGCCGGAATCCTGGCCGACCGTCACGCGCGTGACCGCGATTTCGCCGGTCTTGCGGTTGACGGCGACATCGGCGACCCAGGCCGACCAGGCGGCCGGCGTTCCCGGAAACTTGCCGTGGACATAGAGCGCGTAAGCAAAGCCCCGGCCATAGAGCAGGTCGCCTTCGCCGCCCATCGTTCCCGGCTCAGTGCGCGGCGTCCAGCCGGCGCGCGCGCTCACCGCATGGACCAGATCGACCGCTCTTGGATCCTTCAGGTAGCGCAGCCGGTATTCGATTGGATCGACTTTGGCCGCGAAGGCGAGTTCGTCGATATAGCTTTCATGCGCGAAGCTGTTCGGCATGGCTGAGACGCCGCGAAACCACGACGCCCGCGCGATCGGCGGCATGTCCTGCACGGCGATGCGCATATTGCTGAAAGCATAGGGCGGGATCGCCGTGCGGTCGCCCATGTCCGATGTTGCCGCGATGTTCGAGGCTTTGCCGGTCAGGATCAGGGCAAGCGTCGGCGACAGGTTCGACGGATAGCGCGTCTCGAAATCATAGGCCGCCGGCCCGCCTTCGAAATCGAGCCCGCCGCGCACATCGATCACCTGCGCGGCGCCCTTCGGTTCCCAGCCATGCTCCTGTTCGCGGGTGAGCTGCACGCGCACCGGCCGGCCGACTGCGCGCGACAAAAGGGCGGCATCGGCGGTCACGTCGTCAGCGCAATTGCGGCCGTAGCAGCCGGCCGCCTCCAGCCGCTCGACGAGAACAGCCTCTTCCGGCATGTCAAGAAGAAGCGCCAGATCACGGCGCATCGGATATGGGTTTTGCGTTCCGGACCAGACGACCAATCGCTCCGGGCGCCAATCGGCAACGGCGCAGGATGGGCCGATAGAGCCGTGCATCTGATAGGGCCAGACGTAGCTGCGATCAAAACGCGGCGACGCGCCTTCGAGTGCGCGCTCGACATCGCCCTGATCGGCTAGAATGCGCTTCTTGGCCGGATTGTCGCGCAGCGCCTGCTCGGGATTGTTGAGGTCGGGCAGAAGTGGCGGATCGCGCCATACGACCTCGAGCCGGCGCGCGGCCTCGGCAGCGTTTTCCTCGCGCGTGGCGATGATGCCGACGAAATCGCCGATCGCCACGACGCCGACCAAGCCGGGAATATCCGAGATCGAGGCCTCGTTGACGGAGATCAGGCTATGGCCAACATGCGGGCCTTGGTCGAAGCCGACATAGGGCGGGCGGACGACGCGGCCATGCAACATGTCCGGCACGCGGACATCATGGACATAGGTCCATTGCCCCGTCGCCTTGGCGGCGATGTCGTTGCGTGGCTGCGGCTTGCCGACGATCCTGTAGTTTTCCACCCGCTTCAATGGCGCGGTAACGTCGATGGCGATCCGCTCATGGCGCCCGGCGATCAGCTCGCCGAAGGTGATCGACCAATTGGCCGGTGCTTCGGGGTGAATGATGCCTTCTTCGACCGTGAGTGTCTGCGGTACTTCGCCATATCGAAGGGCAGCTTGTTCGAGAAGCCATTGCCGCGCGGTTGCCGCCGCCTGGCGCAGCGGTATCGCCGTGACCTGGATCGTTTCGCTGGCGATCGTCGCACCCTGATCGGGTGCCGCCGTCGTGCTGCCGAGCACCATCCGGACCCGCTCGAAAGGCAGATCGAGCTCTTCCGCGACGATCTGCGCCAGAGCCGTCCGGATGCCTGTGCCAAGATCGACATGGCCGTTGAAGGCGCTTGCGGTCCCATCGCGATGAAGGGCAAGGAAAATGTCGGGCTGAAGCGCGTCTCCAGGCTTGACCACCAGCAGGATTTCATCCGCTTCGAGATAGCGGGTGCGGGGCGTCTCTTGCAGTGCGGTCATGGCGCATCCTCCGCGATCACCCACAAGGGGAGGGCAGCCATCAGTTCGCTGGCCCGCCGGGCCGCTGCGAGAATCTCGATATGCGTGCCGCAGCGACAGAGGTGGCGGCTGAGGGCTGCGCGAATGGCACTTTCGTCCGGCTGCGCGTCGCGCAGGAGCAGGGCCGTGGTCGCGATAATCATGCCGTTCAGGCAATAGCCGCATTGCGCGGCCTGTTGCTCGATGAAGGCCTGTTGCACCGGATGCGGCTTGTCCTTTGTGCCAAGACCCTCGAGGGTGACGATGGCGCGTCCCTCGGCGGCGGCAACCGATATCGTGCAGGCCCGCACGGCGCGCTTGCCGATCAGCACCGCACAGGCGCCGCATTCGCCGAGGCCGCATCCGAATTTCGGCCCGTTGAGACCGAGATCGTTGCGCAGGATATAGAGGAGAGGCGTTTCGGGAGGCAGGTCGAGCGTGTGGCAGTGGCCATTGACAGTAAGAGCGATCGGACGAGTCTTCACCGCAGCTCCCTTCCTGACGCGAAAGCAATGGAAGGGCTCGTCGTTCCCTGCCGTCCCGGAACAATCCCGCCAACCGCAGAGGATGGCAGGACGCCACGCGAAATCGGGCGGTCGCAGCCGCGCGTTGTCAGGATTCTCATAGGCTCTGTTCCCAAGGGTCTTGGCCGCCCTTCGTTTGTATACGAATGATTGCCGCGGGGTGGCCGTCTGTCAATGGGCAAAGCTTGAAAACTGTATGACGGTGATGTCGTGTTATTTTTGGCGCGGTGGAGCAGCCGATCGGGCTTGAACGCCAGTTGGGTGCTCCAGCGACCGAACAGCCGGGGCGAGATCATGCTGCGCTTGGCGGACCCGACGGAATATCCGGCGATCGATCCAAAATATTTCATCTCCGATCCCGGCGGGACAGATCTTGCGACCATGATCGTCGGCGTGCGGGTCAACCGTGATATCCTCGCTCAATCGCCCTGGTGATTGATGGAGACCGGCGGCACGCCTGTTTGCAGGGTGCCCAGCATGCTGAGCGGCACGAGCTTGTCGGCGGTCGACGACTTCGAGTACAAATGCGAGAGCGCGTCAGCGGAGAGGACAAAGCGCGGGTCGAGTTCCATGACGACGTGATATTGGCTGACTTGCGTAAAAAGCGTCGCAACCTGCGCAAGACGGCCAAGGAACTGTGCTTGTCGAAGACACACGTCCCGGCATCCGGCCGGAGGAATCCGAAGCGGTTCTAAGGCGATTTTATAGAGCAGAACGCAGCAGGCACTCTCCGGGTAACGGGCCGGGCCTCAGTCTGGTTGCGGCAATCGCGTGACTTCACAACATGGATCTGGCCATCGACCAGTGACCTGCGGGATCGCGCATTCATCTCATCACGCGTTGACCGAATACGAACCCAAAATCATCGCAAGCGCATATTGCAAGACGCAAACAGCGGCTTTCTTCCTTCCGTCGCCGTTCCCGTGCGGACACCACTGGCTACGATAGCGCTTGAGCTCCAAGCTATACTTACGAAAATGTAAGAATATTACCGCCTTGAGGACATAATGATCTGCGAAGCTTGCGGACTTTCGATGTCCTGCATCTTTCGACGGCAAGAGCCGATGCAAGCAGCGAAGATCAAGAAAGAGTACCGGCATCGGTTCGCCTCAGCATCGGGCGGCGTCATACTGGATTTTCCGCAGAAACGAGAATGAGACCATGATCAAACTACTAAAGACATCTATTTGGATCGCCGGTATCTCGATGGTGCTTCTCGGCTCGCATCTGAGTGCGATCCAGCTTACGGATAATTTCGACGAGGTGGTGCCGGGTCAGCTCTATCGTTCCGCGCAGCCTTCCCAGGCCGATATTGACAATTATGTGAAGCACTATGGTATCCGGACCATCATCAACCTTAGAGGCAGGAGCGACGCCCTTTGGTATAAGGACGAGATCGGTGCCTCACAGCATGCCGGTATCTCCCATATTGATTTTGCGTTGCCACCATCTAAGGAAGTAACACCAGCGCAGGCCAACCGGCTAGTCGCCATTCTGCGCGATTCACCAAAGCCGATCCTTGTTCATTGTGAAACCGGTGCCGACCCTACCGGCCTCGTGTCGGCCATTTATCTTCAGCAAATCGCGGGTGTTGACGAGAAAAAGGCGGAAGGGCAGCTATCGATCCTCTATGGTCACTTAGGGATCCCCTATCTTTCGTCCACCTATGCGATGGACGAAAGCTGGGAACAGCTTGAAAAGCGCTTTGGGCTGAAAAGCTAGGAGCAGGTTGCTTGGTGCTGGATACTTGCAACGGACTTTTATGGCGCTTCTCGTTCCGGCTGGGCTATGGGTTTGTTCAAGAAGCTCCGGAACCGGCCGTGCTTATCCCATTTGCCGACCTTCAGCGCTCGTGGCGGGCGGCGTAATCGGCACCCTGTGAACCCTATTTTATTGTGCGTTCGGCTCGTGTCACCATCCCGTTGAGAAGCAGGTCAACGTGTCCGTCGATGAAGGCTTTTACGTCGCGAGGTTTTCGATCGGCGAACAACATGTACCAAAAGCTCAGCATTATCGCAGGACTGAGGGTAAGTTCGGGGATTTGCAAAGCGGCAGAAGCCCGCAGTTCGCCTGCGGCTACTCCCTCTTCGAAGAGCTCCCTTGCTGCATCGAACATTGGCGCGATGGTTTCCTCATAGTGGCGATCAACCACCTGCGGAAACCGCGACCCTTCTGATATGATGAAGCGCAGCATTTCTCTCGATCTGCGGTCGAGGACGATCCGTTCGTAAAAGAAATAGAAGAATGCCTTGATGCGGTCCGGGTAGGGGCCGGTGAGCGTCTTCAGCTGAGCTCTTATATCGGCAAACGGGACCGCCATGTGCTTGAACATTGCCTCGAAAAGAACCTCTTTCGTCTCAAAATAGAAATACACTGTTCCTTTGGTCACTCCGACCCGAGCAGCGATATCTTCGACGCGGGTTGCCACATAGCCATGAGCAACGAATTCCTCAAAAGCGGCGTCCAAGATCTCCAACGGCCTGGCAGCCTTTCGCTGCGCACGCACCCCGAGCTTTTTTTTCTCCGCCATTATCCCTCCGACAGGCATTCCAATGCTGACGAGAAACCATCTCATTGACTAATCGGTTAGTCAAGTTTATCTGTCCGAAAACGTAAAGTGGTTCGGTGTTCGATCGGGGCCTTCATGGGAATTTCCAGAAATCTAATGTGGCTGGCGATGTCGGCAGCCATTCTTTCGTCATGTAGCGAAAAAAGCGGTGATCACTCCGCTGTCAGCCGGGAAGTGCGCACCGTGAGCGCCGAGCTCTCCAGCTATGCCCCCAATACGGCGGTGACCGGCGAAGTCAGGGCGCGGATTCAATCGGAATTGTCTTTCCGCGTCAGCGGCCGGATCATTGAGCGATCGGTGGACGTCGGTTCCAAGGTCAAGGCCGGTCAGGTTCTGGCGAAGATCGATCCCCAGGAGCAGCAAGCGGATGTCGATGTCGCAACGGCGAGCCTCCATTCGGCCGAAGCTCAGCTGATGCAGGCCAAACTTGCCTCGGATCGCCAGAAAAGTCTTTTCGCAAATCAAGTGACGACCCGCGCCAGCTATGACGCGGCGCAGGAAGCGCTTCTGACCGCGCAAGGCACGCTCGACGCGGCGCAGGCTCAGCTCGGGACCGCCAGGGATGCGCTTTCGTTCACGGAGTTGCGGGCAGATGCCGATGGTGTGATTACGGCGCGCAATGCCGAGGTGGGGCAGGTGGCACAAGCCGCCCAGTCGGTGTTTACGCTTGCCCATGACGGACCGCGCGATGCGGTCTTTAACGTATTCGAATCGCTGTTCCTTCAAAAGTCCAAAGCGGATGTTCAGGTAAGCCTTCTGTCGAGCCCCGAAAAACGGATATCGGTGCCCGTTCGCGAGGTGTCTCCCACAATCGATTCCGCCACGGGCACGATCCGCGTGAAAGTGGGCCTCGATAAAAGCGGCGACGGCATGCCGCTCGGTGCGGTGGTCGTCGGCACGTTCACGGCGCAGCCACGCCAGGCGATCCTGCTGCCATGGAGTGCAATGACCTCGAGCGGCGGCACACCTGCCGTCTGGGTTGTCGATCCATCCAAGCAGACGGTCTCGATGAAGAAGATCGATGTCGCCGAGTATCAAACGGGCAAGTTCGCCGTCAGCAGCGGCCTTGAGCCAAAGGAGCTGGTCGTCGTTGAAGGAGGCAAGTTCCTCCGGCCCGGGCAGCAGGTATCGGCCACACCGGAGACGAAATAATGAATAGACGCTCGATCATTGCGATCTCCGCAATAGCCGTCGCCCTTGCCTCCTGCGGGCAGAAAACCGATGCTCCACCGGAGAAAATCCGTCCACTGTTGTCGGTCGTGGTACAGCCGCAAGCGGCCGCCACTCTGAAGCTGGCAGGCGTCGTACAGCCCCGCATTCAAACCGATCTCGGCTTCCGGGTACTCGGCCGCCTCATTGCCAGAGAGGTCGGGGTTGGAGACGTCGTCACCAAGGGACAAGTCGTCGCCGCCATCGACCCATTGTCGCTGCAGCTCGCGGTTCGCAGCGCGCAGGCCGATCTTTCGAACAGCCAGGCGCAATTGGCCAACGCCTCCACGACCGCGCAACGGCAGCAGGCGCTTGCGGACGCGAAATCCGGCAGCGAGGCAGCTCTCGAGAGCGCACAGCAGGCCGAGAAAACCGCCAGCGCCGCCGTTGCCAAGGCGCAGGCTAATCTTGCAAAGGCAGAAGAACAGCTTGGATATGCGCAGTTGAAAGCCGAGTTCGATGGTGTCGTCACGGCGACATCGGCGGAAGTCGGACAGGTGGTGTCCGCGGGCGATACCGTTCTGACGGTCGCCCAGCCGGACCTCCGCGACGTGGTCGTTGATATTCCGGAAGCCGACATGCAGGGTCTGAAGATGGGCTCGCCGTTCGAGATCGCCCTTCAGCTCGACACCACCATTCGCGCCAGCGGCACGGTTCGCGAGATCGCTCCGGAAGCCGAGGCGGCAACCCGCACGCAGCGTATCAAGATCGGTCTGAACAATCCGCCGTCGGCCTTCCGGCTCGGCTCGGTCGTCACCGTCACGGCAACGACCGATGCCTCGCCGACGATCTCCGTCCCGCCACCGGCAATTCTGCAGAAAGATGGCAAGGCGAGCGTCTGGGTCGTCGATCCGGAGAAAAAAACGGTTTCGCTGCACTCGGTGGAAATCGCAAAACCGGATGGCGACGAAAGCCCGGTCACCGTTCTGTCGGGGCTGAAGCCCGGCGACCGTATCGCGATAGCCGGTGTCAATCACCTCTCCGAAGGCCAGCAAGTCAGAATTAATCAGGAGACGACCCCTTGAAGACGTTTAACCTCTCCGATTGGGCGCTCGAGCATCGCTCCCTCGTCTGGTATTTCATGATCGTCTTCATCATCGCCGGGGTTTTCTCCTACGTCAGCCTGGGACGCGAGGAAGATCCGAATTTCACGATCAAGACGATGGTCATCCAGGCCCAATGGCCGGGCGCATCCGCCGAGGATGTGACGAAGCAGGTCACCGATCGCATCGAAAAGAAGCTCCAGGAACTGCCGTCGCTCGATGTGACGCGCAGTATCACGACCGCCGGACAGACGATTGTCTTTGTCGACCTCCTGGCAACAACGAAAGCGAAGGATGTCGCCGGAACCTGGGTGCGCATCCGCAACATGATCGCCGATATCAAGGGCGACTTCCCGTCCGGCGTCGTCGGCCCGTTCTTCAACGACCGGTTCGGTGATGTCTTCGGTAACATCTTTGCCTTCACCAGCGACGGCCTCTCGCAGCGACAGCTGCGCGACCGGGTCGAGGACGCCCGTTCGAAGATCCTGACTGTGCCCAATGTCGGTAAAGTCGACGTCATCGGCGCTCAGGACGAGGCAATCTACCTGGAATTCTCGACCCGCAAGATCGCAGCTCTCGGCATCGATCGGCAAGCTGTGATTTCGACGTTGCAAGCGCAGAACGCAGTGACGGCGTCGGGCTTTGTGGAAGCGGGCCCCGAGCGCATCGCTTTGCGCGTCGGAGGGCAGTTCACGTCCGAGGAGAGCCTGCGCGCCATCAACCTTCGCGTCAACGATCGCTTCTTCCCGCTGACGGATATCGCGACGATCAAACGCGGCTATGTCGATCCGCCGTCTTCGCTCTTCCGTTTCAACGGCCAGCCGGCAATCGGTCTGGCGATCGGCATGAAGGACGGATCGAACCTGCTGGAATTCGGCAAGGCCCTCGAAAAGGAGATGGGCGTCATCGTCGGCGATTTGCCTATCGGCGTCGACGTCCATCAAGTGTCCGATCAGCCGGCCGTGGTCGATGAGGCGGTGTCGGGCTTCACGCGCGCACTGTTCGAAGCGATAGTCATCGTTCTCGCCATCAGCTTTATCAGCCTCGGGCTTCGCGCCGGTCTCGTGGTGGCGATCTCGATCCCCTTGGTGCTGGCGATTACCTTCCTGGTCATGGCCTATTCGGGAATATCGCTGCAGCGTATCTCCTTGGGCGCGCTTATCATCGCGCTTGGCCTTCTCGTCGACGATGCCATGATCGCGGTGGAAATGATGGTGGCGCGGCTGGAATTGGGAGACGACCTGCGCAAGGCAGCCACTTACGTCTATACCTCCACCGCCTTTCCGATGCTGACCGGCACGCTGGTCACGGTCGCCGGCTTCATTCCGATCGGCCTCAACGACAGCGCCGCCGGTGAATTCACCTTTACGCTATTCGTCGTCATTGCTGTCTCGCTCCTCGTCTCCTGGATCGTGGCGGTCCTGTTCACGCCGCTGCTCGGTGTCAGCATCCTGCCGAAAACGATGAAGCAGCATCACGAGAAGAAGGGCAGGTTCGCGTCGATCTTTGCGGCCGCGCTCGATCTTGCCATGCGCTTCCGCTACGTCACGATCATCATCACGGTTGCCGCTTTTGGGCTTTCCGTCGCCGGAATGGGCTTCGTCCAGCAGCAGTTCTTTCCGTCTTCCGACCGGCCCGAGCTCGTAGTCGACTGGAATCTGCCGCAAAACAGCTCGATCGGCGAGACGAATCGCCAGATGGCGCAGTTCGAAAAGGACATGCTGGTCGGAAATCAGTCGATCGACCATTGGTCCAGTTATGTCGGCCAGGGCGCCCCGCGCTTCCTGTTGTCGTTCGATGTTCAGCCCGCCGACGTCAGCTTCGGCCAGACGGTCATCGTCACCAAGGGACTGGACGTCCGTGACAAGGTTCGGGCCGATCTTCAGGCCTATCTCAACAAGACCTTCCCCGGAACGGACGCGTTCGTAAAGCTTCTCGATATCGGCCCGCCGGTCGGCAAGCCCGTGCAGTACAGAGTGAGTGGCCCGGACATTCAGACCGTCCGCGATCTTGCGCAGAAGCTTGCGGGCATCGTCGGCACGAACCCCTCTCTCGCGGCCCTGACCTTCGATTGGAATGAGCCCGCACGTGTCGTCAAGGTCGATGTTCTTCAGGACAAGGCACGGCAGCTTGGGGTGACGTCAGAGGACATCTCAACGGCGCTCAACGGTATTGTCGAGGGCTCCAGCACCACGCAAGTCCGTGACGACATCTATCTCGTCGATGTGATCGGCCGCGCCCAGGGATCGGAACGCGGATCGATCGATACGTTGCAGAACCTGCAATTGCCTGGCTCCAATGGCAAATCGGTGCCGCTGTCAGCGGTCGCGACATTCCGCTACGAGCTCGAGCAGCCGGTTGTCTGGCGGCGTAACAGGGTGCCCACGATCACGATCAAGGCCGGCGTCGTCGGCGCGATCCAGCCGGCAACGATCGTCACGCAGCTGGAGCCGAAGGTGGCCGAGTTCGAAAAGACCCTCCCTGTCGGATACTCGGTCGCCGTGGGCGGCGCCGTCGAGGAAAGCGGCAAGGCGCAAGGCCCGATCGCAGCGGTGGCGCCGATGATGTTGTTCGCAATGGCGACCATCCTGATGATCCAGCTTCAGAGCTTCCACCGCCTGTTTCTGGTCTTCGCCGTTGCCCCGCTGGCACTGATCGGCGTCGTCATCGCGCTACTGTCGAGCAATGCGCCCATGGGGTTCGTGGCGATCCTCGGCATTCTCGCACTGATCGGCATTCTGATCCGCAACTCAGTCATCCTGATCGTGCAGATCGAGCATCTAAGAGAGAGCGGCGTGCCCCCCTGGCAAGCCGTCATCGAGGCGACAGAGCATCGAATGCGGCCGATCCTTTTGACTGCAGCGGCCGCCACGCTCGCGCTGATCCCGATATCGAGGGAAGTGTTCTGGGGACCGATGGCCTACGCCATGATGGGCGGCATCGTGGTCGGCACCGTCCTGACGCTGCTCTTCCTGCCGGCGCTCTATGTCGCGTGGTTCAGGATCAAGCGCACGTCACCCCATGGGAGTGAAGGCGTGCCACACACTTGATGAGGCATAGCGCATCGCCGGTCCGGACGGCGGTGCGCTGGAAATTCCATGTCGCTCGGCCTAACTCGGGCTCATCGGCATGGGATTTGATCCAAGCAGAGGGCTGAAGCTAAGCGAGAACGGTGTCGGCAAAGCTGTTGAGCAGCCGACATCGGTACAATCCACGAAATAGTGATTTTATCGGATTTCAGCACAATGCAGTTTCTCGCCTCCTTTCGTCGTTTCCCACGGTTGCTTTTCCCGCTTGGCATCCTTCTCATCCTCGGTGCATGTGCCGGACGTCCTGGGCCTGAGGTTCTCAAGGTCGTCTCGGCAAAGAGCGCCGGTACACAAGAAGTTACCCTCTACGCAGCGACGACGAGGACAAAGGACGAGGGAAACGACAACGGGTTTTCCGTGGGACGCGCTGATGATCTGAATTACACCAAATATACGATATCGATCCCGCCGGCTCACAAGGCTTCGACGATCGAATGGCCAAAGGGTGCGCCGAATGCAAAAACCGATTTCGTTGTCACCTCTCAAAGCACACTGACGGCACCGGTCTTTGACAAGGATGTGGCCACCCAACAGATGCGGCACCGGCCCGTCGCCATATTTGTCCATGGCTATAACTATACATTTCAGGAATCGCTCTTCCGGTTGGCGCAAATGGCGGCCGACGCAAAGATGGACGTGGTTCCGATTCTATTCGCATGGCCGTCGCAAGGGGCATTGACGGGCTACGTCGCCGATCGCGAATCCGTACTCTATTCCCGAGATTATCTCGCCTCGCTTCTGGTCTCGATCTCGGCTGATCGAAACAGCGGGGATATCATCCTGTTTGGGCACAGCATGGGTGGATTTTTGATCATGGAAACCGTGCGGCAGCTCAAGCTCGAAGGCCGGGACGATGTCCTGTCGAAGCTGCGCATCGTGCTTGCCGCACCTGACATCGATGCCGACGTCTTTCGCCGGCAGATGGATGTGATCGGCAAACTGAAGATACCGCTAAACCTGCTAGTTTCGAAAGACGACCGTGCGCTTGCCGCGTCCAGCTTTCTTGATGCCAACCATCCGAGGGTAGGACGTCTGGATATCGATGATCCGCAAGTCAGGGAAGCGGCAGTTAGGTTCGGGGTTAAGGTCATCGACATCACATCCGTCAAAGGATCCGATGGGCTCGGCCATGATCGTTTTGTGAGCCTTGCCAAACTTTATCCGCAACTGGCATCGCTCGATGAGCCGGCCAACCGCAGATCCGCTGGACAGGTCGGCGCCTTCATTTTCGACGCGGCGGGAGCCACGGTCGCCAGCCCCTTCAAATTGGTGAGCAAGGTGTTCGACCCTCAATAGGTGAGTTCCTTGATGCTTATGCTGCATCCGTCGAGCGGCGTGGAGCGAACACCTAAGTCAATGAATCCATTAGTTGGAATGCTTGGCCGACGGACACGCCGTGTTTGTCAACGAATGAACACGCAGTGCGGCGCTTGACAGATCCGCGATTGTCAAACAGGATTAGTAAAGCGATTTACTAAAGCGGTTTACAAGACAATGGCGCATGAACGAGCTCCCGGTTTGAAAGATGTGGCGAAAGCCGCCGGGGTATCGGTGACAACCGTCTCGCGCATGCTGAATGGGTCACTCGATCTGCCGGCCGCAACCAAGCAACGCATCGACGAAGCGATCTCCGCGCTAAAATATCAGCCCAACCCTCATGCGCGTCGTTTGAGCCGTGGCCGTTCCGATACGATCGGGCTCGTCGTCCCCGACATCGCGAATCCCTTTTTTGCCACCATGGTTGCCGCCGTCGAGGAGGCAGCCAATGATCTGGGCCTTGCGGTCTCGCTATATGCGACCCTCAATCGCACCGGGCGTGAAGTCGCCTATCTTCGGCTGCTTGAGCATAATCATGTCGACGGCCTTGTTTTCGTGACCAACCATCCGGACGACGGCGAACTGGCGGCACTCATCAATCGAACCGGGAAGGTCATCGTTGTCGACGAAGACGTGCCGCTCGCGATGGTGCCCAAGCTTTTTTCCGACAACTTGCAGGGTGGTTATCTCGCGGGCCGTCACCTAGCCGAATTCGGTCATCGTAACGTGCTTTTTGTCGGAGGCCCCGACGCGATGATCAGCACGCAGCGCCGCTTCAATGGATTGCGCAGCGGTCTGCAGGAACGGTTTGGCGAGGCATTTTCGATCCGGCGCTATAGCGGCGAATATACGGTCGCTTGCGGCCGGGAGATGGCACGGCGCTTCCTTGAGGAAGGATCCCCTGCGACGGCCATTTTTGCCAGCTCGGACGAAATCGCGATCGGCATGATCGAAGTGCTGCGCGAACACGGCATCTCCATTCCCAATGATCTGTCGATCATCGGTTTCGACGATGTCAGCCCCTTGCATCTCTTTGCACCGCCTTTGACGGCGATCCGCCAGCCGGTGCGTGCCATCGGCCGGCGTGCCCTATCCCTTCTTCTAGAAACAAACTGGCAAGAGAGCGAGGTGCTTGCCACCGAGGAACTGGTGCCGGTCGAAATCGTCGTGCGGAACTCCGTTGCACCGCCGTCGACCCATAATAAGCAACGGTAACAATAAGCAAAGATAACGAAACCAGAGGATGAGAACATGATGAAACAGATCAGACGTCGGGCGTTCAATACCGCGCTCGCTTTCACAGCCCTTGCCGGTGTCGCCATGAGCGCATCGCTTGCTCATGCCGCGGGCAAGACCTATGCGCTTGTGCAGATCAACCAGCAGGCCCTCTTTTTCAACCAGATCAACGAAGGTGCGCAGAAGGCGGCCGATGCATCGGGCGACAAGCTGGTCATCTTCAACGCCAACAATGACGCCGCGGCGCAAAACAGCGCCATCGAGACTTATATCCAGCAGAAAGTGGACGGCCTGATCGTTGTCGCCATCGACGTGAACGGCATCATGCCGGCCGTCAAACTGGCCTCCGACGCAGGTATTCCAACCGTCGCGATTGACGCTATCCTGCCGGAAGGCCCACAGAAATCGCAGATCGGCGTCGACAACGGCAAGGCAGGTGCCGACATCGGCGCCCATTTCCTCGACTACGTGAAGAAAAACATGGGCGGCAAGGCAAAGGTCGGAATTGTCGGCGCCTTGAACTCCTATATCCAGAACGTTCGTCAGAAAGGCTTTGAAGACGCCATCAAGGGTGATGGGATCGAGACGGTTGGCGTTGTCGATGGCCAGAATATCCAGGATAACGCGCTGGCTGCCGCCGAAAATCTCATCACCGGCAATCCCGACATGACGGCAATCTACGCGACCGGCGAACCGGCTCTTCTTGGAGCGATCGCCGCCGTCCAAAGCCAAGGCAAGCAAGGAAGCATCAAGGTGTTTGGCTGGGATCTCACCGCGCAGGCCATCGCCGGCCTCGATGCGGGCTATGTTGTTGCCGTGGTTCAGCAGGATCCGGCAGGCGAAGGCAAGGCGGCTGTCGAAGCGCTTGCCAAGCTGACGTCCGGCGGCAGCGTCCAAAAAAGCATCTCCGTGCCGATCACGATCGTGACGAAGGAGAATGTCGAGCCGTACCGGGCTGTTTTCAAATGATCACAGAGAATCGGCCTGTTCATGCCGGAGCCGGGGAGGCGCAAGCCTCCTCGCAGCCTCCCGGCCGATCGATGCCGAGGCCGGCCGTCTCCTTGCGGGGCATCCGAAAGACTTTCGGCTCGCATCAGGCGCTCCGCGGCGTTGATCTTGATCTTTTTCCCGGCGAGTGCCTCGGCCTTGTGGGCGATAACGCCGCAGGCAAGTCAACGCTTACCAAGATTATCTCCGGCACTTATCTGCCGGATGAGGGGACGATTTCATTGAACGGCGAAGAGGTCCGCCTTTCCGGTCCGGCGGACGCTCGCGACCGCCATATCGAGATGGTTTTCCAGGACTTAAGCCTCTGCGATCATATCGATGTCGTCGGCAATCTCTTCCTCGGGCGCGAGCTGACCAGGGGGCCGTTTCTTGACCGCAAGAGAATGTTGGTCGAGGCTCGCGGGATGTTGGATGCCTTGGAAATCCGCATTCCGCGCCTTTCGGCCAAGGTCGAGAAACTGTCCGGCGGCCAGCGCCAGGCGATCGCGATTGCGCGCGCTGCCTCTTTCAATCCGCAGGTTCTGATCATGGATGAGCCAACATCGGCTCTGGCAGTGGCTGAGGTCGAGGCGGTCCTTTCCCTGATCAATCGGGTCAAGGCCAAAGGCGTTTCCGTCGTCCTCATCACCCATCGCCTGCAGGATCTCTTCAGGGTCTGTGACAGGATCGCGGTCATGTACGAGGGCACCAAGGTCGCCGAGCGCGATATCGGTAAGACCAATCTCGAGGATCTCGTTAAGCTCATCGTCGGGGGAGAAGGACATTGACCCTCTATACCGAACGCGCCAAGGGTTCGCCGCTGGCCGATTTCTTCGGCGAGCATGCCCAGGTTCTATCCATCGCCTTTTTCTTCCTGGCCTGCCTCGTCTTCTTTTCGCTGACGACCACCACCTTCATGACCGCCGGCAATATTCTCAACATCGTGCGTCAGGCCGCCCCCATTCTCATCGTGGCGATCGCGATGACCATGGTTATCGTCACCGGGGGCATCGACCTGTCGGTCGGCTCCATGCTGGCGCTCATAAATGCGGTTGCCGCGATCACGCTCGCCACGGGCCTGCCCTGGCCCATCGTGTCGCTCGGCATGCTTCTGTTCGGCGGTATTATTGGCCTGCTGCAGGGCTGGTTCATTGCCTATCAGGACATTCCGGCCTTCATCGTCACCCTGGCCGGGCTCTCCATCCTGCGCGGCGTGGCGCTCTATCTGACGCAGGGATATTCGATCCCCATCAATGACGTCCCGGGCTTCTTCTACATGGGGCGCGGCGAACTGGCGGGCTTTCCGGTGCCGGCGCTGATCGCAATCGTCATTGCGGTCGTCGGCTATGTCGTCATTGCGGCCACGAAATACGGCCGGCAGATCGTGGCGGTCGGTTCCAACATGGAGGCGGCTCGCCGTGTCGGCATGCCCGCCAAATGGATCGTTGCCTCGGTCTATCTGGTATCGGGCCTTGCGTCCGCGCTGGCCGGATTGTTGATCGCGGCGCGTCTCGGTTCCGGCTCGTCGAATGCCGCCGTCGGTTTCGAACTGCAGGTGATTGCGGCGGTCGTCCTCGGGGGCACGTCATTGATGGGCGGGCGTGGGACGATGATCGGCACGGTGCTCGGGACCATGACCATCGCCGTCATCGGCAACGGCCTGATCCTGATGCATATTTCGCCCTTCTTCACCCAGATCGTCACCGGCGCGATCATCCTCGTCGCCATCTGGCTCAACACTCGCATCTTCACCACCAATTTCCGGTTCGCCCGCAAGAGGAAAGCCTGACATGAAGATCGACGAGCTTTCACCAGGTCATGTGCGCTCCGGCATGGTAATGACCGTGGACGGACCAATTCCGGTATCCGACCTCGGCGTCACGCTGATGCACGAGCATATCCTCAACGATTGCCGCTGCTGGTGGCATGCGCCGAAGACGCCCGAACGGCAATACCTTGCCGAAGGCTTCGTCTGCATGGAAATCTTGAGTGAGCTTCGGCAGGATCCCTTCGTCAACAAGCATAATATTACGCTCGATGATGAAAAGCTTGCTGTCACCGAGCTTCAGGATTTCGCGGGGCTTGGCGGCCAGACCGTCGTCGAACCTACCTGCCAGGGCATCGGACGGGATCCGCTGGCGATGCGGCGCATATCGAAGGCGACGGGATTGAACATTGTCATGGGGGCCGGCTTCTATCTCGGCTCCTCGCATCCGGCAAGGGTCGCCGACATGTCGATCGGTGATATCGCCGACGAAATCGTCCTTGAAGCCACGGTCGGGGCGGACAATACCGATGTCAGGATCGGCCTCATCGGCGAGATCGGCGTCTCTTCCGACTTTACCGCGCAGGAGGAAAAGTCGCTGCGTGGCGCAGCGCAGGCGCAGACACGCACCGGCCTGCCCCTCATGGTGCATTTGCCCGGCTGGTTTCGTTTGGGTCACAAGGTCCTCGACATCGTCTCGTCCGAGGGCGCTGATCTCAGGCATACCGTCCTTTGCCACATGAACCCGTCGCATGACGATCTCATCTATCAGTCGGAGCTGGCCGCCCGCGGCGCCTTCCTCGAATACGACATGATCGGCATGGATTTCTTCTATGCCGACCAGCAGGTGCAGTGCCCGAGCGATGAGGAGGTGGCCCGCGCGATCGTCAAATTGGTCGAGATGGGCCATGCCGGCCGGATACTGCTGTCGCACGACGTCTTCCTGAAGATGATGCTCAAGCACTATGGCGGCAATGGCTATGCCTATATCCTGCGCCACTTCCTGCCCCGACTGAAACGCCACGGCTTGGATGACAAGATGCTCGACATTTTCATGCGCGCCAATCCACGCTCGGTCTTCGAAGCGACGATCTAACCATCAAGAAAAGACAGAAATGGAAACATCATGACGAAGAAGGTTCTTCTGGTCGGCGAAAGCTGGGTCAGTTCGGCGACGCACTACAAAGGGTTCGACCAATTCGGAAGCGTCACTTTTCATCTCGGCGCCGAGCCGCTCGTCAAGGCTCTCGCAGGCAGCGAGTATGAGTTGACCTATATGCCCGCCCACGAAGCGGTCGAAAAGCTGCCCTTCGAGATGGCGGGACTTGATGTCTATGATGCCATCATTCTTTCCGATATCGGTGCGAATTCTCTTCTTCTGCCACCGGATGTCTGGCTGCATTCCAAGACCGTGCCGAACCGCCTGAAGCTGCTCAAGGCCTGGGTCGAGAAGGGCGGCGGCCTGCTGATGGTCGGCGGCTACTTTTCGTTCCAGGGGATTGACGGCAAGGCCCGCTGGCGTCGCACCGCCGTCGAGGATGTGCTGCCGGTCACATGCCTGCCTTATGACGACCGCGTCGAAATCCCGGAAGGGACCACGGCCGTCATCGAAAAGCCGGATCATGCGACCGTCACCGGCATGCCGAAGGAATGGCCTCTGCTCCTGGGTGTCAATGAGGTCGAGGTGCGGGAACGGGCCGACATCGAAGTCATTGCCCGCCTGCCGGACGACCAAGGCGGTCATCCGCTGCTCGTCACAGGCAAATTCGGCAAGGGCCGCACGGCTGCGTGGACGTCGGATATCGGGCCGCACTGGCTATCGCCGGCCTTCTGCGAATGGGAGGGTTACGGACGCCTTTGGAAGAACATTCTCGGTTGGCTGACCGAGAGGTCGTAGGCTCAGCCGCCGGCAAGAATATCGGCAAGCTCCTGGCGGCTGGGGAATGCGGATCTTGTTCCCCGCCGGCTGACGGTAATGGCCGCAGCCGCCGTCGCATGGCCGATAGCCCTGATGTCGAGCGCGGCGTCTCTGAGCGCCGCCGAGGCGAGGGCGATGGCCATGAATGTATCGCCGGCACCGGTCGTGTCCACGACGTCAGTGGTAAGCGCGGGGACGGTTGCGACGATTTGCTTTGCATGTGCAAGGATCGCACCTTCGCCGCCGAGCGTCAGAACGGTCTGGGCAACACCGGCTTCGGCAAGGTGGCGAATGGCGTTCTCGCCCGAGGATCCGGTCAAGCTTTCCGCCTCGCCTTTGTTGAGGAAGGCAATGTCGATCAGCGGCCAGAGGTCGGTGAAGTAGGGTCGAAGCGGCGAGGGGTTGAAGGCCGTGGTGAGCCCGCGGCGCCTTGCTTCGGTAAGGATGCCTCGAGTGACATCCTGGCTGAGGTTGCCTTGCAACACGACGAGGTCGCCGGCTGCGGCGTCGTCCAGCGGCGCAAGAGCCTCGGAAAGGGACAGCGCTTCGGCGGAAGCCGTGGTGGTTACGATGGCGTTTTCGCCGTCGGGAGTGGTGAAGATGATGGAAAAGTCGCTGGAGCGGGCAGGACTGCCCGACAGCCGGGCATGCAGGGTTTCTCCGGCAAGCTGGTCGCGGATCGTCTGGGCGCGAAAATCCTCGCCGACAGCTGCGACGAGCGTCGTGGAGAGGCCGGTCCGGCTCATCACGACTGCCTGGTTGGCGCCCTTGCCACCTAGGTCGCGGGTTTCCTCCCGACCAAGGATAGAGGCGCCCGCTTCGGGCATCGATAATACGGATATGGTTTCGTCGATGGCGACGTTACCGATGACATAGGCACGCATGGCACACCTTCGGAAGGGAAAGAGAAATGCAACTGATATCGGACAGAGCTTCAAGCGCCATAAGGGAAATATTCGGGACTGACAAGGCGCTGATCGGCATGATTCATTGCCCGGCCTTTCCGGGCGCGCCGCGTTATCGCAGTGCCGCGATGGACACCATCTATGACGCCTGCATGCGCGATGCGGAAGCGCTTGTCAAAGGTGGCATGCATGGGCTGATCATTGAAAACCACGGTGATATTCCCTTCTCCAAGCCCGAAGACATCGGACACGAGACGGCCGCCTTCATGTCTGTTATCACGGATCGCATTGCCCGTGCCGTCGGTGTGCCGCTTGGCATCAATGTGCTTGCCAATGCGCCTATCCCCGCCTTCGCGATTGCCATGGCCGGAGGCGCGCGCTTCATCCGCGTCAATCAATGGGCCAATGCCTATGTCGCCAATGAGGGCTTTATGGAGGGCCGGGCTGCCGAGGCGATGCGTTATCGGTCGCTGCTGCGCGCCGAGCATATAAGGGTTTTTGCCGACAGCCACGTGAAGCATGGCGCGCATGCCATCACCGCAGACCGGACGATCGATGAATTGACGCGCGATCTTGCCTTCTTCGATGCCGACGTGGTGATTGCCACCGGCCAGCGAACGGGCAATAGCGCGACGATTGAAGAGATCGAGGAAATCGGCGCGGCAACGCATCTGCCGCTGCTCGTCGGATCCGGCGTCACCAAGGACAATATCGTTGAAATCCTCAAGCGTACGAACGGCGTCATTGTCGCCTCCTCGCTGAAAGAGGGGGGTGTCTGGTGGAACCCAGTCGATCCAGCCCGCGTCGCAGCTTTTGTGGCCGCTGCTGCGCCCGGCCTGGAGGCGTGAGCAATCATGACGCAAAGCCTCTCCGACCAGATGCTCGAAGAAAACCGCGATATATTCGATGCCATGGTTCATCATCGATTTGTCGAGGACATCAAGGCTGATCGACTGCCAGTCGCAGCTTTCGAGCGCTATCTGGTTTTCGAAGGCGCCTTTGTCGATACCGCGATCGCGATCTTCGCCTATGCCACCGCCAAAGCGGAGACGATGGCGCAGAAGCGCTGGCTGATCGGCGTGCTCGACGCTTTAGCCAATCAGCAGATCGCCTATTTCGAAAAGACCTTCGTCGTCCGTGGCATTGATCCGGCCAGCTATGACACCAGCCGCGAGGATGTCGCCGCTTTCCGCGACGGGATGCTGGCGATCGCGCGCAATGGCGGCTTCCTCGATACGATTGCGGCGATGTTTGCCGCCGAATGGATGTACTGGACCTGGTCGAAGACCGCCAGCAGATGCACGATCAACGATCCGCTTCTGAAGGAATGGGTTGCGCTCCACGCCGAACCGGCATTCGAGGCGCAGGCGCGATGGTTGAAGACCGTGCTGGACGAAGCCGGCGAGACGCTGGATGCCGCCGAGCGCAAACGTCTGAGCATGATTTTCGGCCTGGTGCAACGCCTGGAGATCGATTTCCATGATGCGGCCTATTCCTAGAACCTCAGAGATGACCCGGGGTTAGCAATCAATAGGCCCGATCGCTCACCTGTTTCATCTGCACCGCAAACACTTGGCGCTTCCGACCATCGTCAATGTCGTACCGCCGCTGTGGCAACCCGGCACGAAATCGCGTTGTCGATTGCTCTCATAGGTAGGTCCACAACTCCGCTCGTTCTGTGTCCCTGTCCGGATTAAGCCGAAGCCTCCAATCAGCCTGCTCGCCGCCAGGTAATCATGGAGCTGGTAATATAATTCCAGCCTGCACCAATGACGGCTCCCGCCAGGCCGGCGAGCCACCATTGCGGCTCCCGACTGTAAAAAAGTGACGACACACCGGTCCCTGCGAGAACTCCAATGCTGCAAAATGCCGAGAACAACATCAAGCCTGTCAGGAATCGCACGCCGCGGCGGCGTCGATCTCTATATGTGAGGGCATTGTTGAACGTGTAATTCGAGACGACTGCGGCCAACATGGCGGCAGCCTGGCTGACTGGAAACTCCAGCCCCCCCAGCAGCAGCAGCCGCAAGATAGTCAGGTGAACGACAACACCGCTAAGGCCGACCAAGCCGAACAATAGCATTCGCGAGGAAATAATATCGCCCGACCATTTTGCGACGAGGAGCCCAAGATATTCGAATACCACCAATGCATCCAGTTTGCTCTCGCCGTGAATCCGCGGCCGAAACACGTATGAAATCTCCCCAATTTTCAAGGGAACGGGCGATGACGCAATAATATCCAGCAGGATCTTGAAGCCTTGCTGCGAGAGCTTCGGAGCAAGCTCGTCGATCAGCGCGCGTTTGACCATGAAAAATCCGCTCATCGGATCGGACGTCTCGATTCTCAACAGACGCCTTGCAATCCGGATGGCCATCTGACTTCCCACTTGGCGGACGCCAGTGAACCCCTCAGCCGACGAGCCTTCCCCGCCATATCTCGTTGCAACCACCAGATCGGTCCGATTGCTGCGCATCATGGCAAGCATGGCTACCAGCCGTGTTTCATCGTGCTGCAGATCAGCATCCATGACGGCAACTATAGGCGCCGATGTCGAGAGAATGCCCTCTAGGCAAGCACCGGCAAGCCCGCGCCGATGAATCCGCCGGATCCCTCGGATACGCCGATCGGTTAGAGACAGGCTTCGCACAACATCGACGGTCTTGTCGCTTGAATCGTCATCAACGAAAATCACCTCCCATGCGATACCGACAAGCGCAGCCCGAAGGCGTTCGATGAGCGGGACGATGTTTTCACGTTCATTGAAGGTCGGTATGACGATGGAGAGCTCAAAGCCCTCCTGCCGTGGGATTTCGCCCTTTAAGATTGCCAAATCCCCAGGCCATGCGCTGATGGGAGCCAAACGAGATGAAGTCATATGGGTCTAATATTCCTTGGAGGGAAGAGCGAGTCCTGTCGACGAATTCGCGGAAGGTTCGAGCCGAACACATGCGACCGCTTCAGCGGCTCATGAAGCCAATTTGCTCCCACGAATCTTCCTCGCCCATTGGCCCGCCATGACGCCGGAGCGACTTCGATATCGCCTATATGCCACGATCACCTGACAATACTCTGAATTCGCGTCGAAGTTTGGGACCTACCCACCCATAGCACATGTAGCCGGCGCAGGAAATGTTTAGCCTCCCGACGACGAGGCGCACTGCATGCCTGCATTCTCGCAACCACCAAGATTATAACCCACGCGATAATAGAAGCTCCCGACGATGACGCCGTTCTTTCGCACGACCTGCTCTTGAATGTCGGTCAGACGCGAGAAGTATCGAGGGATGTCGTCTTGCTCCAACTCGTTTCGTTTCAGGGAAACGAGCACTGCTGTACTTCCTCGCACTGTTTTGGCCGGATGCCAGACGTCATACATCAGACTGCTGCCGCCAATGGCGCTCAGCCCTATTGAATTGTCTCGAATGCGTTGTGCTTGGCGCGCATAGAAGGCCATTTCGCTGGCAAGGAAGTAGTTGTCCGTACCGATCAGCACGACGGGAGCTGCATTCTCCTTGGCTACCGTGGCCTCAATTGCGCCGACCGCCTCGCCGAATTCGCTCCACGCGACCGGTAGTGTGCGGATGTTATGAATGTAGCCGATCCCGGGTAAACCCAGAACCACGTAATGAAAAAGCACCGCATAAACAGCCGTTGTGATTCCGATCGTCGGTATCCATGCGCGTCTCAGGCGCCGTCCCAGCCACCGCTCTTCTCCTGCCGCTCGGGCAAGCACGGATGCGACGAAGGGAAGGACCGCGAGCCACAGAGGGCCGGTCCAATTCGGCTTGTTCTCATGGAAAAGGCTGAAGAGAACAAACACACTAAGCGGGATAAGCGTGAAGAGGAGAATGAAAAGCGCTCTGGTCGTGCCTGGTCGCGATCGGAGTGCAGAGACATTTTCCTTCAGGCTGGCGGCCGCGGCGATGAGGCCGGTGGGGGTCAATAGAACAGCGGCGCTGACGATGAGAGATGGCAAAGTGAATTGAAATGCCTCACCCACGCGTCTCGACCCCTGGAATGCGAAGGACATCCATTGGTGCGTTGCATTCCAGTAAACCACTGGCGAAAATAACAGGGCCGAGATTGCAGCGGCAAGATATGGCTCTCTTCGACCAAGCCAGCGGCGCGATCTCGGGTTGATCAAAACGAACAGCAACGCTGCCGGCCCCAATAGCAGTATCGTATACTTCGACAGCAGGCCTATACCAAACGACAGGCCAGCCCCGAACCAGGCAAGACGCTTCTCACCAAGGAGAGCTCGCTCCAGAAAATACAGCGTGGCCACCCAGGCTGCAGCCAGCGGCGCGTCTGGCATCATCAGAAAGCCGGTTGAAAAATAAAATGGGAGCACGGCAACCAGCAGAGCGCACGCTATTGCCGTCGCCTTATCGAAGAGATTCCGCGCGAGATAGAAGGAAAAACCGGCGGTCAACAGCCAACAGATATATGCGCCGACGCGAACACCGAACTCGTTATCTCCAAAGAGCATGGTTCCCAGCCAGATCAACCACGCGACCATCGGCGGATGATCAAGATAACCGATGTCCAGATGCTGCGCATAATTCCAATAGTAGGCCTCTTCAGGCAGAAGGTTGGCGAAACCGAGAAATACGAGGCGAAGTGAAAGAAGATAGATGATGAGGCCAACCGCCGCGAACAGCTTTCGCCTTTCAATGGATATGGTCGGCCATAAGAAAAGCGTGTCGCCCAGCAAACCAATGGCAGCACTTGCAAGCACCACGGAGGCGCCGGAAAGAACGACCGGAAGATTGAGGGTTGTCATTGCGACAACGAAGATTCCGCCTCTCAGACTGAGCGTCAAAAGCCTCAGGAAGAGGAAAATTGCCAGCTGCTGCGAACTGGAATTGCTGTCCACAGCGGGATCGATCCGCGCCAAGATCCCGGTCGCGATGCAGACAAAATATAAGAGAACACCACAGACGAAGCTCAGAACGTGAGCTTTCATCGGGTCGATGCCAACTCGGATCAGCACCACGAAAGCCATAAAATCGAGAAGCGCGCATATCATGCCAACGACAAAAAGGCGCATGACAGTGTGCTTGTGTGTGGCCCCAAGAGCCTGAACCTGTCGCACGATATTATCCGATCTCAATTTTCTCTTGTTGCCGATGATCCAGCGTGCCCGAGGGGTATCTCTAGCCAGCGACGTTGCTGGATGGGCAGCGGACAAGACCAGCCTGATGCGTCTCTCGGTCGTGCCGAAGGCCTGCGAGCTACCATCGACGCCCTGCTGGACGCATTCACTTCAAAAAAGTCGCCGCTCAGCTTCCGTCGCTATCGCACAGTGGCACCGTTTACAAGCTCGGCCTGCGCCTGCTTTTTGTCTTGAGCCTCGACATCTTCCCAGCTCCTGTCCATTGCGTAGGCCGCTGAAACTACGGGTATGCCCACATGCCCATAATAGAAGGATAGTTGCTCTTCAGCTCTGGCCTCATCCAACCCGGCAATCTTCCTGACATAAAGTGCTGCGGCCAAACCGCTGCGATCAGAACCCGAGAGGCAGTGAATAAGGATGGGTTTCGGGGCCGAGGCCATCAACTCGACAAGCCGCTGCGCCTTTTCAGGCGAGATAATTTTCGAAGCCGACATACCAAAATCGATATGCGTTATGCCAAGGCCACGAGCCGTCGTGACTTCATCGTCATACCACGCAGCACCTGGATGTGTTCCGCGCAGATTGATGACTGTCTTGATTCCGTGTGTCCGTATGTAGGAGATGAGCTCATCGGACGTTGGCTGAGCCGAGCGGTAAAATTGGCCATCAATCACCGAATGAAAGTTACCGGTGGCCTGCAGGAGGCCAGCATAAGCCGCGCAACTCGCGCCCAGAATTCCGATGGCGCCAAGGGCGGCGAGGGCCACCTTGCGAAATACAGTCATTGCTCTTTCAGCCCGTCCTTCTGTGAAGTTTCCATGACATGCCGCAAGAGCCTGACAGACGCCTGAACAATGGCGGCGCAAAAATGCGAAACGCCTGTCAGAACATACGGACGAGACGTGTGTTGATTTTCGACCAAATCCGCAGCGACTTGCCGCGGCAAATACAGGCGTTTAGGTGGGAGAAGGAAGCATCATGCCATTGGATCTGGCTGGCAGGACAATCGTGGTCTCGGGCGCTGCCGGCGGCGTGGGTCGCTCGGTCGTCAGCAAGCTCGCAGCAACGGGCGCGCGCGTCTGCGTAACGGATCTGTCGCCAACGTTCTGGAGCTCGCGGCGAGTGGTGCAGACGAGGTGGCCTCGATCGCTGGCGATGTCACGAAATCGGACCATGTGAACACCATCTATGATTTCGCAGAGAGCAAGTTTGGGCCTGTCGACGGTCTGGTCAGCAACGCAGGCTTCATCATTTCGAGGTCAGTCCACGAAACCTCCGAGGACGAGTGGGACAGCGTCATGAACGCAAACGCCAAGTCCTTCTTTCCGATGGCCAGGCGAGCCCTTCCACGGTGCAGTCATGCCGCCGGCATATGCGGCGTCTCGCAGGGCGTCGTGGTGGTTCGCTCCGACATGGAGGGATCGGCATCGATGAGGGCGGTCAGGAAATCGAGGACGATCTTGACGCGTTGGGGAATGTTCCGGCGCGAGGGGTAGACGAGGTAGATCGGCAGCCTTGCCGGGGGGAAGTCCTCCATCAAGTGGATCAGCCGGCCGGCGTATATATCCGGCACGGCGATGATGTGGGAAAGGATGGCAAGGCCGGCACCCGCAAGGGCGGCGCGGTGAATGGAGAGGGCATTGTCCGCCACCAGCCGCGGCGATATCGGCACCGCGATATCCTCGGATCCATCGGAGAAAAGCCAGGCGCGGCCGTGGCCGCCCCTGGCGTAGCAGATGCAGTCATGGGCTGAGATATCGGCAGGGACCTTCGGCGGCGAGCGCCGAGCGATGTAGGACGGAGCTGCGACGAGGAATGCCGTCGTCCAGCCGATACGGCGGCAGATGAGGCTGCTGTCGGCCACGGCGCCGATGCGTACTTCGAGATCGATACCCTCTTCAATGAGAGCGGAGGCCTGCTCCCGGAAGGCGAGTTCGAGCGACAGGTTCGGGTGCGCGCTGAGCAGGTCCACCAGCCGGTCGCTGAGGAGAAGGCCGAGGGGAGCGGGCAGGGCGAGCTTCACCTTGCCTGATGTGCGCGTGCCATCCGGGCATAGGGCGTCGCCAAGATCGTCGACATTGCCCAAGATCCGCAGCGCGATCGGCAGTACGCGCTCGCCTTCCGCCGTCGGAGACAGGCCGCTCGTCGTGCGGTGCAGAAGCCTCGTATTGAAGTGTTTTTCCAGCGCCGCAACCTGCCGCGATACCGCCGGCTGCGTCAGATTGAGATCGGCGGCTGCGGCGGAAAACGAGCCGGTTTCCGCTACCCGCAGAAATGTGCGCAACGCCGAAACGATATCCATTTCGCTGTCCCCCATACTTTTCGACATAAGCCTTATGCACGCAGCATAGGCCGGGAAGGCTTTACAGTCCAGCAATTACGGATATTTTGTATCCATAAGGATAGAGAATATCCTTAATAGGAGAGAGACGATGACCCAGCGTTTGAACTATGCCCAACAGTCCCCCGAATTGTTCAAGAAATTCATGGAATTCAGCATGGCGCTGAAGAACAGCGTGATCGAGGACAGGATTCACGATCTCGTGCAGATCCGCGCTTCGCAGATCAATGGCTGCGCCTTCTGCCTCGATATGCATGTCAAGGAAGCCAAGATCCACGGTGAGACCGAACTGCGCCTCTACCACATCGCCATCTGGCGCGAATCCAACCTGTTCGTGCCCCGCGAGCGCGCGGCACTTGCATGGACGGAAGCGCTGACGAAGCTGCCGGAAGGCGGCGTGCCGGACGAAATCTATGAGCGTGTGCGCGGCCAGCTTTCGGAAAAGGAGATTTCCGATCTCACTTTCCTCGTGATGGCGATCAACGCCTGGAACCGTGCCAGCATCGCCTTCAAGGCCGTGCCCGGTTCGGCCGACAAGGCCTATGGTCTCGACAAGGCCGGCCTGAACTAAGCCTCTCGCCCGAGGACCCATCAAACGATGCCTGTCCGTATGGGCAGCTGCGACAGAAGACATCTTACGACAACCGTCATTATCGGTGTAACCGGCCTGCCCGGTTCCAAGACCGTGTTCCACAGGAGACAGACATGACCGTAGACACTATCTCCCATCCCGGTAAGCCAGCCAAGGACGAGCTGGTTCCATCACGCTACGCGGTGCGCGTCGGCGAAATCGAGGTGCTGGTGATCAGCGATGGAGTGCTGCCGCTCCCCACCACGATGTTGGCGCACAACGCCGACCCGGCCGTCCGGGCGGCCTGGCTGAACGACATGTTCTTGCCGCCGGACGCTTTCGACTGGTCGCTGAACGTGGTCGTGGTGCACAGCGGCGAGCAGACCATACTCATCGATGCTGGACTGGGATTGGACCCGAACCTGAACTTGCCGCGGGCCGGGCAGTTGATCAAGCGACTGGAGGCCGCCGGTATCGATCTTGCGTCCGTAACCGACGTGGTGCTTACCCACATGCACATGGACCACATTGGCGGGCTGCTCGTCGACGGGGTAAAGGACCGGCTGCGTCCGGACCTGCGGATTCACGTCGCGGCCGCCGAGGTCAAATTCTGGGAGGCGCCCGACTTCACCCATGTCTCCATGCCGCCAGGCTTCCCGGATGCGCTTCGGTTGGCCGCCAAGCGGTTCGCGAAAGAGTACGGCAGCCAACTGCGGTTGTTCGATGATGAGTACGAGGTGGCGCCTGGGGTGGTTGTCCATCGCACCGGCGGCCACACCCCCGGACACAGCGTGGTCCGCCTGGCATCCGGCGGCGATCGGCTGACGTTTGCCGGCGACGCCGTGTTCACGGTCGGGTTCGACCACCCCGACTGGTTTAACGGTTTCGAACACGACCCCGAAGAGGCGGCTCGCGTTCGGATCCGTCTCTTGCAGGAACTGGCGGCGACTGGCGAGCAGCTGGTAGCCACTCACCTGCCATTCCCCTCCGTTGGTCGGGTGGCGGTCGATGGCGACGCCTTTCGCTGGGTACCGGCCTTCTGGGACTACTGACGCTTGTTGGCCGATAAGATCTACGCGGCCTGAATCCACAACCACCATCCAGAAACGAATGGACAATGCGGCGCGCTGAGCGGCCGCGAATGGAGAAGCTTATGAAAATCGTTATCATTGGCGGAACCGGCCTGATCGGTTCAAAGACAGCCGACCGCCTTCGCAAGCAAGGCCATGAAGTCATTGCCGCCGCTCCAAACACCGGCGTCAATACGATCACCGGCGAGGGACTAGCTGAAGCGCTTGCCGGAGCCTCCGTCGTCATCGACCTCGCAAACTCGCCGTCCTTCGAGGACAAGGCCGTGCTCGAATTCTTCGAGACCTCGGGCCGCAACCTGCTTGCCGCCGAGAAGACCGCCGGCGTCAAGCATCACATCGCGCTTTCCATCGTCGGCGTCGATCGCATACCTGACAGCGGCTATATGCGGGCCAAGGTCGCTCAGGAAAAGATCGTCCGGGGGGCCGGCATTCCCTATACGATCGTCCACTCGACGCAATTCATGGAATTCCTCAGTGGCATCGCCCAGTCCGGCACGATCGGAGACACCGTGCATCTGTCGCCAGCCTACGTCCAGCCGATCGCCTCGGACGATGTGGCCGACAATATGGCCGCCGTTGCGACAGCCGAGCCGATCAATGGGATTTTGGAGATCTCGGGGCCTGAGCGCGTCCGGCTGAACAAGCTTGTTGCCCGCTATCTGAAAGCAATGGGCGATGCCCGTAAGGTTGAGGCAGATCCGGAGGCTCGCTACTTCGGCGCCAAACTGAACGATGGCTCGCTCGTTTCCGACAACAATCCGCGCCTCGGCCACATCACCTTCGAGCAATGGTTCGCCAAGGCCGGCCAGCCGAAGTGAACTGCAATCTTTGATGTAACCCCGCGTGCCCGGCGGTTTAGCTGCCTGGCATGCTATTCACCAAAAGGAGATCGAGATGTTCAGAACGCAACTTATCGCACTCAGCATGCTGCTCGCCGCCGCAGGCGCTGCGAAGGCAGACGACAACCACGCCGCCAAAGTCAGCCTCGTCTACGAGCACGAACTGCCGAACGTTCCCGGCAAGAGCATCAAGGGCATCCTCGTGGAATACGGGCCGGGCGGCTTTTCCGAGGGTCATACCCATCCGAGCTCGGCCTTCATCTATGCCACGGTTCTTGAAGGAGCGATCAAAAGCCAGGTCAATGACGGCCCGGTGAAAGTCTATAAGGCTGGCGAAAGCTTTTCCGAAATGCCGGGCGACCGCCACGGCGTCAGCGCCAATGACAGCAAGACCGCGCCCGCCAAGCTGCTGGCCGTCTTCGTCGTCGATACCAGTCAGAAAGAGCTCACCTATCCCCTTAAGAAGTGAGTGCTGAAAGCGCGCCGCACTGGCTCTGCGTGGGTGCGGCGTTCTTTGAAGCGCAGGAGAGGAGCTCGCTGTGTCGCAATTGCTTCCCGATGTGGTAGCCAATTCACCTCTTACCTCGCTGATCGGCGTGGGCCTTGCGGGAATCCTCGTCTGGCATCTGATCCCGCGCGCTTCGGCCTATACCCGGCTCGTGGTGCAGATCATCTTCTTCGGCGTCATGACTGCCATTCTTCTCAACGGCAAGATCGCCCCCAACAGTTTCGAGGGCTATGGCACCGACGATGCCCGTTCGCTCAACGTCATCCTGGCGAAATCCCTCTGGTGGCTGCATCTCTCGTGGGCGCTGATCGGTTTCGTACGCATCTATCTGGTGCTGGAGGGGCGCCCGCGCGAAGCTCGCCTGCTACAGGATATTGTCGTCGGCCTGGTCTATCTCTGCGTCGCCCTTTCCGTTCTCGCCTTCGTCTTCGGTGTGCCGATCGGAACGCTGGTCGCGACCTCGGGCGTGGTAGCGATCGTCCTCGGCCTTGCCCTGCAGAATACGCTCGGCGACGTCTTCTCCGGCATTGCGCTGACAATCGGCCGGCCCTATTCACTCGGAGATTGGATCGCGCTTGGCGACGGAATTGAAGGGCGGGTGATCGCCAGCACATGGCGCTCCACCCACATCCTGACCGGCGCCAACAATATCGCCATCCTTCCGAACAGTCTGCTGGCCAAGCTTGCGCTCACCAATGTCAGCCAGCCCGACGAGACGCATCTCGTCACCATGACGTTCCGCGTCGCCCCGACCAAAATGCCTTCGATCGTCGAGGATGTGATGTGCACGGTTCTTGCCGGCTGCAACACCATCCTCCGCGAGCCGCCGCCCCTCGTGGCGCTGAAGAGCGTGGATGCGACCGCGCTGGAGATCGAGCTGCAGTTTCGCGTGACGAGTTCGTCCGTGCGCATCCGGGCGAGAAACGAGGTCATCGATCTCTTCTATCGTCATTGCAAGTCGGCCGGGTTGCTGCTTGCCATGCCGCCGGCCGTCACCGCCGTGGTGGCGGCACTTCCGAGCGAGGAGGCGGCGAAGCCGCCGGAAGTGGCGCCACTCGATCTCATCCGGGCGATCCCGATCTTTACAAGCCTGACACCGCAAGAACAGGAGAGCCTGGCGGACGCGGCAGTCACGCGCGAATTCCAAAAGGGCGATGTGATCGCGCAGGAGGGGCAGACGCTGCCGTCGCTGATGATGATCCGCGCAGGAATAGTGGTGATGCGCGAGGAGGGGCGGGAGCTGAAACGGCTTTCGCCTGGCGACTACTTCGGCGAAACTGGCCTGTTAGCCGGCATGGAAGAGGCCTTCACGCTGGAGGCGCTGACGCGGGTGACGGTCTACGACATCGGCCAGCCAGCCTTCGAACCGCTGTTTGCAGCGCGCCCCGCTCTTGCCGAGGAGATCGCCGCCCATCTTTCGCGGCACACCGGACATCTGCCAGAGCACGCGCTGCCGCATGAGCGGGAGCGACGCACGCTGAGGATGCTGAAGGCGATGCGAATGATCTTCGGCCGTTGAAACAGGCCATGGATGTCTTACCCGGCGCGCTGCAAAACCCACTCGAAGGTGTTTTTCCAGATGTCGGCCGGGACGTCTTCCGACAGGGTCTCAACGAGGTCTGCGAGGCTAACGCTCTTCAACGTGTTGCGCCAAGCCTCGTCGGCCTGCCACATGACGCGTGCAACCGAGCAGGGCTTGCTGTCGCAGAAATCTTTCGGACGGCAGGGGTTGTTTGCCCGGATATTGGAGCAGGTGAAGGTGCGCGACTTCCCTTCCACCGCCTCGACGATATCGAGAAAATTGATCTCCGAAGTCGGTCTTGCCAGGCGATAACCGCCGCTCGGCCCAAGCGTCGTCTCGACCAGCGATGCCTGGGATAGGCTCTGCAACGCCTTGGAAAGATATTCCTTCGGCAGGCCATGGAGCTCGGCCAAGGCTTTCGTGGAAAGATACCGCCCTTGCGGCAGACCTGCGAGAATAGCGCAGCAATGCAACGCCCACTCGACCTGGCTTTTGAGGATCATTCTAGCTCACTTGATGCCGGCGGGGCGCCGATGCTCCTTATTAAGGACAATATATATCCGCAAATGAAGCGGCTGTAAATTGAATGTTTGCCACAGGCGTAAAAGCCGCAACGACGCATTCCTGGGACCTCTTCTGATGCAGGCTCCACAGACCACGACTGTGAGCAAGTCGAATGTCGAACAGGTGAGCGTGCTCGGGATCGGCGTTCAGGTAATCGGTGAGCCGTGTTTTCCGCTGACGCCCTTGCCGCCGGCCGACGACCCGGCGCTGGTCGCCATTCCCGTGGGTTAGGGTGGAGACTCAATCAAACCCACCATATGATGGTGGCAGCGATATAGCATGTAGCTGCGAAGTTGATGGCGAGCTTGTCATATCGTGTTGCGACGCGGCGCCAGTCCTTGAGACGGCAGAACATGCGTTCGATGATATTTCTTCGCTTATAGGCCTGCGGATCGAAAGGCTGGATGCGTTTGCGGGTTGGATTGTTTGGGATGACGGGGCAGGTTCCTCGCTGAATGAGGAAGCGGCGAAAGGCATCGCTGTCATAGGCAGTATCGGCTGCGCATAAACGGCTGGGCGGCAGGGGTGCAAGCAGGTTGGCGGCGATGGGAGCGTCGCCACGTTGTCCGGGGGTTATTTCGACTGCGATGGGACGGCCGCAACCATCGACAACAGCATGGATTTTTGTCGTTCTGCCGCCGC